>CANNIZ010000020.1 GCA_947505245.1 Pseudomonadota bacterium
ACCGCCGCGGGATCGACGCCGGCGACCACGATCGCGCGCCGGATCACGTCCTCCTGGCCCGCCGGGTTCGGCGCCATCACCGACAGGGAGGTGCCGTCGTTGTTGATCGCGGTCCCGCGCAGCACGGCGAGGACGCGTGCGCCGCGTGCCTTCGCCGCAGACAGCGGCTCGAGAACGAACACGACAGCCCCTTCACCCGGCACCGTGCCGTCGGCTTCGGGCGCGAACGGCAGGCAACGTCCGGTCGGCGACAGCGCTCCCGCCACGCCGAACAGGTGATGCAGGGTCGGTGTGAGGTTCAGGTTCACCGCGGCGGCGACGGCGCGCTCGCACTCGCCGTCCTGCAGCGAGCGGCACGCGAGGTGGACCGCGACGAGTCCCGCCGAACACGCCGTGTCGACGGTGAGCGCGGGGCCTCTCAGGTCGAGGTGGTGGGCGATGCGCGCGGCGAGCATCGACAGCAGGTTGCCGGCGAGCGTCCCGGCCGGAAGCACCTCGTCGAGGTGGTCGCGCACGACCTCGGCGTACGCGAGCTGTCCGGCGCCGACGAACACGCCGGTGCGGGGCACGCGCTCGAACGGCTCCAGCGCGTCGGTGGCGAGGCCGAGCAGCAGCCGCTGTTGCGGGTCCATCGCAGCGGCGTCGGCCGCGGAGATCCGCCACCGCTCGGGCTCGAAGCGGTCCACGTCGGCGAGCCAGCCGCCGGGGAGACCGGCGATCGGCCGATCGACGGGACCGGGGCCGATTCGTGACGTGCCGCTGAGGACGTCGTCCCAGAACGCGAGCGCGTCATCGGAGCCCGGCAATCGGCACGCGAGCGCGACGATCGCCACCGGCTCGCGCATCGGCACCGCGGCTGGCGCGGCCGTGGGCGCCTCCTGCTCGATGAGGCGCGCGAGCCCGGTCAGCGTCGTGGCGCGCAGCAACAGGCGGTGATCGAGCACGACGCCGAGGCGGTCGCCGAGCCGCCCGAGGGCGTCGACGGCCTTGAGCGACGACACGCCGGCGTCCGCGAGCGGCGCGTCGGGCGCGATCGGCCGCCCGAGCGCCGACGAGAATGCCTGCACCGCGGCGTCCACCGTGTTTCCGACGGCGTCGTCGAGGGCGCCCGAACGAAGCTCGGCGCGGAGCTCGGCGCGGCGCTTCTTGCCGCTCGTCGTGCGCGGCACGGCGGGGATCGGGACGATCGCGGTGGGCTCGACCCCGAGCGCGTCGGCGACCGTCCGTCGCACGGCCCACAACGTAGGCGCGGCGATCGCCTCGGGTGCGAGCTGCACGGCGATCGCGAGCCCCTCGGTGTCCCCGCGGGTGTCGGACAGGGCCACGGCGCCGCCGGCGCGCACGCCCGGCACGCCCTCCACGAGGGCCTCGACGTCGTGCGCGTGGAGCTTGCGCCCGTTCACCGCGATCACGTCTTTTCGTCGGCCGATCACCGCGAGCTGTCCGTCGACCAGCGCGGCGAGATCGCCCGTGCGCAGGAAGCCGTCCTCGTCGAACAAAGCGGCGGTGTCTTCGGGGGCGTCGAGGTAGCCGGCGGTCACGTTGGGGCCGCGGACGCGCAGCTCGCCGTCCACGAACCGAGCCTCGATGTCGGGCAGCAGGGGACCGTGCAGCACCACCTCGCGGCCCTCGATCACGGTGGTGACGAGCCCGGGAACGCGCGGCGCCGCCACCCCGACGCTGGCTTCGGCGAGGCCGTACATCGGGAAGTGTGCCGACTCGGGGATGCCCGTCAGGCGCGAAAATGCGCGGCACACGTCCGCGGAGATCGGCTCGGCGCCGTTGACGACCATGCGGATCCGCGACAGGTCAGGCGGCACCGCACCCGCCGCGAGGCGCGCGTTCACGCGCGTGAGCCCGAAGTTCGTCGACGAAAGGATCGTCGCGCCGAGGTCGTGGGCGGCCTTCAGCCAGTCGAGCGGGTTCCGCATCGCCGTGGCCGCGTCCATCCGCACCTGGTGCATTCCGATCCGCAACGGGAGCAGATGCCCGCCGATCAGCCCCATGTCGTGGAAGTGCGGCATCCACACGAACAGGACGTCGTCTTCCTGCCACGGCAACACCGACAGCTGCGCGACGTTCGCGAGCAGCTGGGCGTGGCCGAGCACCACCCCGCGCGGCGAGCCGGTGCTCCCCGACGAATACTGTACGAGCGCCGGGGCATCGCTGCGGATCGGTTCGATCGGCGGCGCGTCGACGCGCCAGGTCGCCACGTCGATGGTTGGGAGCGGCGCCTTCACGCCCCGATCGGTGACGACGGGCCCGCGGGTCTGGGCGAGCACGCGGCGGACGCGGTCGAGGTCGCCCGGGGTCGGACGCGGCGGAGCGAGCGGGATCGCCGTGGCGCCGAGGAACTGCACGGCCCAGAACGCGACCAGGAAGTCGTCGATGTCATCAAGCAGCAGGAGCACGCGGTCGCCGGCGTGGATCTGCGCGCTTGCCACGCGTGCGGCGCGTCGGGCGTCGTCGATCAGCGCGGGCAGGGTGACGTCGCGCCGTCCGATGATGCGGATCGGGCGGTCCGGCCAGCGCTCGGCCGCGGTGTACAGCAGGTCGACGAGTGAGGGCTTCACCACGGGTGCTCACTCCCGTCCCAGCGCAGGAAACGCCCGCGGTCGGACGGTTCCAGCCGGGCTGCGAGGTCGAGGAGGGCGTCAGCGGCGTCCTCGGGTGCGAGTGGCGCGTCGGGCCCGCCCATCTGGGTGCGCACGAGGCCGGGGTGCACGACGACGGAGGTGATGCCGAGCGGCGCGAGGTCGTGGGCGAGCGCGCGTCCGACCATGTTCAGCGCGGCCTTGCTCGCGCAGTACCCGTAGTTGCCGCCGTCGTGCTTTTCGGTGAGCGCGCCCTTGCGGGACGAGAGGTGCATCGCGATAGGCCGGTCGCCGCGCGCGAGCAGGTCGGCGAAGGCCTGGGTGACGCGCATCGGCCCGGCCGCGTTCGTGTCTACCATGCGCAACAGGCCCTCGCCATCGAGCGATCCGAACGACACCTCGGGTGCGGACCGCACCTCGGGGCTGCCTTGGTGGATCCCGGCGTTGTTGATCAGGAGGTCGAGCGAGCTCGTGCGTGCGCCTATCGTACGGCGCGCGTCGGCGATCGAGGCCGGGACGGTCACGTCGAGCATGATGACGTCAAGGTTCGGGGGCGGGTCGGGCCACGCCGACGGGTCGCGCACGCCGGCGAACACATGAGCGCCGCGTTTCAACGCGGCGAGCGCGAGGGCGCGTCCGAGTCCGCGGCCGGCGCCAGTGATGAGGAGGTGACGCATGGGGGGTGAGCGTACCGTGGTTCCGTACACCGCGTGTGTCTTGCGTCCAGATCCACTAGACTGCCGGATAACCTGCGAGCCCTCGCGGTCTCGGAACGGAGGTTTCAATGCGCCTGGCCCTCACCTTGTCCCTGCTGCTCACGGTGGCATGTCGCAAGTCATCGGATCTCGATGGCGACGGCGTGCTCGACGCCGAAGACTGCGCGCCGGGAGACGCGTCGCTGTCGGATACGGCCACGGCGCCGATGGCGTACCAGGATGCCGATCACGACGGCTTCGGGGATGCAGCGACCGGTGCAGCCAGTTGTTCGCCGGCGCTGGGCATGGTCGCCAACGGCGACGATTGCGACGATAACAACGCTCAGATCAACCCCTCGGCAGACGAAGACTGTTCGGACACGGTGGATCGCAACTGCGATGGTTCCGTCGCGAGCGAGGACGGGGACGGCGATGGCGTGGTCGCGTGTGACGACTGCAACGACGACGACGAGGGCGTGTTTCCGGGCGCTGACGAGTCGTGCGACGGCGTGGACGAGAACTGCGACGGCCTGATCGACAACGATCCGACGGACGGCGAGTCCTACGCGATGGACACGGACGGAGACGGCCACGGTAGCGATCGGTTCACGGTTGTCGCGTGTGATCAGCCTGAATCGTGGGTGCCGATCGCCGACGCGGACGACTGCAACGATCTCGACGCGGTCGTGTTTCCCGGCGCACCCGAGGAATGCGATGGCCTCGACAATGACTGCGACGGCACGATCGACGACGGCGTGAAGGGCAAGAGCGTGTTCTGGGAAGACGCCGACGAAGACGGCTACGGAGACGCTTCGAGCGAGCTCTCCGCTTGTGTGCGTCCGGCTGGCTACGTCACGAACTTTGGCGATTGCAGCGACTCGGACAAGTTCGTCAACCCGGCGGCGAACGAGACGTGTACCGACACGGTGGACAAGAATTGCGACGGTGCGGTCGGCAAGGACGACAACGACGCCGACGGAACGATCGCGTGCGACGACTGCGACGATACCCGCGCGGACGTCGAGCCGGGCGCTCCCGAACTCTGTGATGGCGTCGACAACAACTGCGACGGCTTGATCGACGAGTCGGCGCCCACCTGGTACGCGGATCTCGACGGCGACGGTCATGGCGGGATGCGCCTCACGCAGGTCGCGTGCGTCGCCCCGGCGGGCTTCGTGGCGTCGTTGGACGACTGCGACGACTTCGACGGCGCCTCGTACCCCGGCGCCTCCGAGGTGTGTGATGGCGTCGCGAACGGCTGCGGTGTTTCGGTGCCGTCGAACGAAGCCGACGCCGATGGCGACGGGTTCTCCGCGTGTGGCGGCGACTGCGACGACACCCTCGCTTCGCGCAGCCCGCTCGGGGTGGAGCTGTGCAACGGCGCTGATGACGACTGCGATGCGAACGTGGACGAGGTCGGCGCGGCCGACGCGCAGACCTGGTTCGTCGACGTGGACAACGATGGCTTCGGCGCCACCTCCACGACGAAGTCGGCCTGTTCGGCGCCGTCCGGCTACGCCGGCAACGATCGCGACTGCAACGACGGCTCGAACCAGGCCTACCCCGGCAAGGCGGAGGCCTGTGACAGCCTCGACAACGACTGCGACGGCGAGGTCGATGAAGCCGGCGCGACCGGCTCGACGACCTTCTACGCGGACGCGGACGGCGACACGTACGGCGGCGTGATCACCATCAAGGCGTGCTCAGCGCCCGCCGGGTTCATCGCCCGCGGCGGCGACTGCAACGACGGCGACGCGACGCGCAAGCCGGGCGCCAACGAGCTGTGCAACGGCCTCGACGACGACTGCAACGGCGCGGTCCCCGCGACCGAGAACGACGTGGACAACGACGGCTACCGCGCGTGCGCCGAATGCGACGATGCCAACGCGCAGATCCGCCCGGGCAACGTGGAGGTCTGCAACACCAAGGACGACAACTGCAACGGGACCGCAGACGAGAACGCGGCCGACGCGACTCTTTGGTATCGCGACGTGGACGTCGACAAGTTCGGCGTGTACACGACCTCGACGCTCGCGTGCTCAGCGCCTGCCGGGTACACGCAGCTCGGCGGCGACTGCAACGACGCGAGCAACAAGACGTACCCGGCTGCCGCGCAGGTGTGCGACGGGGTCGATCACGACTGCGACGGTCATATCGACTTTGACGAGGACGGCGACGGGTTCGCGGCCGCGTGGTGCGGCGGCACCGACTGCAACGACAACGACGCGACCAAGAACACGACGTGCTCGTATGCGACCTGTCGGGATGCCTACGCGGCGGGCGCGCGCACCAACGGCATGTACGCGATCAACCCGGACGGCGCGGGCGCGTTCTCGGCCTACTGCAACCAGACCGATCAGGGCGGCGGGTGGACGCTGGTAGCGCGCATGACGAACGGGTGCATGACGGACATGCGCACGGCGACGGGCACGCTGACGTCGCCGAGCCAGTCCGGGTGCGCGAAGCTTTCGGACGCCAAGATCAATTCCATTCGCCTCAACGCGACGTCGGAAGGGACGTTCTGGGGCTACCAGGACAACGCGAGCTACCAGCTTCCAGCGACCGGGCGTTTCCTGAAGATCGTCACGGGCGACTTCAACGCGTCGGACACGCAGCCGGGCCTCACGCAGCAGTGCTCGTGTGTTCCGGGGGGCCCGTTCAGCGCCACCTATGACGCGCATTCGACGATGGCGGGCGTGTACAACCACGGCGGCAGCACGGGCTGGCGGTGCGTCACCTCGGGCCAGGACGGCTGCTCGGCGTCCACCGTCTACGCCAGCGGGCTGTTCCTGTACCAGCACGCGCTGCACCAGGCGGGCACGTTCCCGTCGAACTCGCACGGCGTCGCAGGCGGGTCGAACGGCTGGCTCTACGTGCGGTAGGCGGCGTCCCGTCGTCGCCGTCGCAGCGCAAACAGCGCGGGGATGATGAGCGCGCCTGGCATCATCGATTGGCCGCCGCACCCTTTGCCGTAGCGGCTGCAGCCACCCATCAACAGCGTGCTCGTGAGCGGTTGCCCGTCGAAATCGATCGGGTGGACCGTCTCCACACAGGCTGCGTCGGGCTCGGCGAGCGGGTCGTCGAGGAAGTCCGCGAGGAGCTTCGTCGCGCAGTCACCGCCCGCACCAGGGGTGGAGCCGAGCAGGATGTGGGTGCCGAAGGGGAACGCGACGAAGTGTTGGCCGGGGCCGGAGAAGTGGGCGCGGACGGCCTCGGTGCGGTGCGCGGGGGTCTGTGGGTCGAGCCCGCCCTGCAGCAGCAGCACGGGTGTTTCGGTGACCGCGAGCGCACCGTCGATGGCGGGATCCCACGGGTAACGTGGCCAGAGGTCGAGCAGCGGGCGTGAGCTCGGCCCGAGGCCGAACGAGAACAGCGCCTGCTCGTCCGTCGCCTGGAGGGCTTCGAGCGTTGGCCACGGCTCGGGCCACTGTTCGGAGAGCTCGATGTTGCGGAACAACACCGGGCTGTACAGCGTCTCCGTGTAATGTGGCTCGCGGTCGAGGAACAGCGACACGAGGTGCTCGAGGTCGGCCTGATCGTTCGCATTGCAGCGTCCCGCCCGCGCGTAAAGCGCCGGAGCGAAGCCCCGCAGCGACGAGTCGGCCAGGAACGCACCGGCTCCCTGGCGTAGAGTCTCGGCGTCAAAGGACACGCAGCCGCCGTCTGCGACGAAGTCCCGCGCCTGCTCGGCGGTGGCTACCGGGTCCTCTCCGAGCGACTCTACGCAGCGCTCATCGTCGGCGCAAAGCCCGAGCAGCTCGCGTCCGACCGCGTCGAATTCGGCGTCGTACACGCGGTGATCGACGTCGATCGCGAGCGAGTCGAGGACGACGCCGTCCGCGAGGTCGGGGTGGCGCTGGAGGAAGCGGTGCCCCAGGGTGGTGCCGTACGAGCCGCCGTACACGTACGCAGGGCGATCCTGGGCGGTGAGGCGAAGCCACTCGGCCAGGTCGTCTGCCGCGGCCGCGCTCGAGAACGCGGCGAGATCGTCGCCCCACTCTTCCTCCACCGCCGCGAGGCAGCCCGGCCACTCGGCGGTCGTGATGTCGATCCCGCCCTCGCTATCGGGATCTTCCTCGTCGACACAGCCGAGGCGGGTGGAGCGCCCCACGCCGCGATGCTCGAACAGGTAAAGGTCGGTGTGAGGCAGCTCGCGCTGAAGCGACTTCACGTACGACTCGTAGACCGCGCCGGTCTGCCCGGGGCCGCCTGGCAGCAGCCACAACACGCGTTCGCCGCCGCCGTCGGCGAGGCTACGTTGCGCGAACAGCTCGAGCGTGGGGCCGTCGGGGTCTTCCCAGCGAAGCGGCATCTGTACCGTCGTGCACTGCGTGTTCGGACCCTTCCCGTCCACCTGCAGAGGGCACGGCTCCCAGGTGAGTTCGCCCTCGGTGAGCGGCGTGCGATTGGGATCGGAGCACGCGATCATGCCGACCGCGAGCAGCGGATAGCGGGCTGCGCGGACGACCACAGCGGCTCGTGCGGTGGTGTTCGACATGGCGCCACTCCCTCCAGGACCTGGAGCATATTCGGTGTTGGGTGGTTGGAGATCCTCTCGGTGCAGTCAGTCCGTGCGCAGGGCCTCCACCGGATCAAGCCGCGACGCGCGCCACGCGGGGTACAGGCCCGAGAGGGTGCCGATCACGGTCGCTAAGCCCACACCGAGGCCGACCGCCCACGGCGCTACCTCGAACGGCCACGCCACCAGCCAGTGGGTGAGCGCGGCGGCGGCTGCTGCGATCAGGGCCACGGCGCCGACGACACCGATGGCGGTCCCGATCCACGTGACAGCGACGGTCTCCGCCACGAACTGCCGCATGATGTCCGCGCGCGTCGCCCCCAACGCGCGTCGCAGGCCGATCTCCCGCGTTCGCTCGGCCACCGTGACGAGCATGATGTTCATGATGTTGATGCCGCCGACGACCATCGAGAACACCGTCGTCATGTAGATCAGCAGCTTGATCACGAGGACGACGATCTCCTCCGTCGAGCTGTCGTCGCGTACGCCTTCGAATTCCCAGGACCGCGATCCATCGTGCTCGCGGAGGAGGATCGCGTCGATCACGCCGCGTACGGCGAGCGCGTAGTCCTTCACCGCGCCCTCGTAGCCGGCCCCTGGCTTCACGCGCACCACCACGCTCTGCGGCCGCTTGCTGGGGTTGAAGTCGAGGTTGAAGGTCCGATCGGGGACGATGAGCCGCTGGTTCCAGCTCCACGAGCCGCCGGGGCCCATCTCGGCCTTGGGCTCGAGCACGCCGACGACCGTGTAGGGCGCGCCTCCGATGCGGATCGTGTCGCCCGGCGCGACCTTGCCGTCCTGCACGTCCCCGCCGACGATCAGCACGCGGCGGGCGGACGCGAATTCGTCGGTGGAGAATCCGCGACCCTTCGCGATCACCAGCCGGTTGACGTCGAAGATCGCGGGGGAGGCTCCGAGCAGGAACGGCTCGAAGTCCTTTCCGTTGTACAGGGCCTTCACGCCGCGGCGCATGCCGTAGTTCGCGGAGATCGTCTCGTTCTCGAGCAGGGCGCTGCGGTCGAGCGCTTCCTTGTCCGTCGCCCGCAGGCGGTGCGCGTTGGGATCGTTCTGCAGCGCGTCCCAGTCGTTCTGGACCGTGACCACGTCGTCGCCGGCGGCCTCGAAGCTCTGGGCCTCGAGCACCTTGCCTCCGGTCGACAAAAGGCTCGCGAGCAGCACGAGCGACCCGACGCCGACGACGATTCCGGACACCGTCAGCAGGAACCGAAGCTTCTGGGCGCGGAACAGGTCGAGGGCGCTGAGGAGGTGCGTGATCATCGTCGCAGGGCCTCGACGATGTCGAGCCGCGCGGCGCGGTAAGCGGGCACCGCGCCGAACACGCAGCCGATCACCGTGGTGCTGACGAACGACGCGATCACGCCGCCCATCGAGTACGTCGGCACCCAGGCCTCTTGAAAGTGGCTGATGGCCGCGTGCGCGGCGAACGTCGTCACGAGGCCGAGCCCGACGCCGATCGCCCCTCCCACGGTGGAGAGCGTGATGGCCTCCACGAGGAATTGCGAAAGGATGGCGAAGTGCGTGGCGCCGAGCGCCTTGCGGATGCCGATCTCGCGCGTGCGCTCGGTGACGGACACGAGCAGGATGTTCATCACGCCGATCCCACCGGCGAACAGGCTGATCCCGGCGATGAGCGCCACGACCATGTCCAGGATCACGAAGAACTTGTAGAACTGCTCGAGGAAGCCCTTGAAATTCAGCGACTGAAAGTCGGTGATGCCGCGGTGGTTCGATAGGAGCGCGGAATTTCCCATCGCCTCGACGGACTCGTTGTAGTCCGGGTCTGCGGTAACGCCGACGAAGAACCGCGCCTGCTCGGGCCTTCCGTCGCGCTTCTCGGCTGTCTCGACCGGAATGAACGCGCTCTCGTCCCACGAGAAGCCGAAGTGAATTCCGAACGTGTTGCGCTTTTGCAGGACGCCGACCACGGTGTACGGCTTGCGGCCGATGAAAGCGGTCTTGCCGAGCGCGTCGATGGGCTTTCCCTTGAACAGCTCCTCGGCGAGGGGGGCGGTGATCACGGCCACCCGGCGCCGCGCGAGCTGATCTTCCACGGACAGATCGCGTCCGACGTCGACCTTCCACGACAGGATGTCGAGCATGCCGGTGGACACCCCGACGACGTCGGCGCTGTGGGGATCATCGGCGCTCGCGAACACCTTCTCCGTGCCGTAGCCAGATTCGATCGCGACGGCGCCGAGGTGGGGCACCGCCTGCAGCGACGCGAGGTCCGCGTTGGTGAACCCGTCGTCGTAGACGGACTTGTCGCGCGCGGACGGGACGTCGTCTTCGTTCGGGAGCCACAGGATCAGCCGCATTCCGCCCAGGTCTTCGATCGCCCGCGACAGGGTGCGATGGCCCGACTGCGCGAGCGACAACATCACCACGATCGAGAACGTCCCGATCGTCACCGACAACATCGTCAGCAGCGTGCGAAAAGCGTTCGCACGCAGCGTCCGGATCGCGAGGGCGACGGTGGCGATCAATCGATCTTCGCGCCCAGGTCCTTCACATCGGCCTGGGCATAGTACTTGTCGCCGGCGCTCACGCCGGACGTGATCTCCACCTCGCGATCGGTGCGCCGACCGAGCACGACCTCGGTCTTCTCCTTCGTCGGCGTCCCGGCGGCGTCCTTCACCACGTAGACGTACTGTTTTCCCTCGTCTTCGAACACCGTCTCGGCGGGCATCTTCACGAGGTCCGGCCAGTCGCCGACCTGGACGCGGACCTCGGCCGTCATCCCCGGCTTGATCGGCACGGAGGAGGCGGCCGGATCGACGTCTACCTTCACGGTGAACACGTTGATTCCGCGCTCGGGGTCGAGGTGACCGGCGGCGGCGATCTGCATCACGTTGCCTGGAACTTCGACGCCCGGGTAGGCGTCAAGCAGCAAGCGCGCGGGCTGACCGGCCTTGACCTTGGCGACGTCGACCTGGTTGAGATCGATCTCCAGCACCAGTCGCGTCATCTGCGCGATCGTGAGCGCAGGCTCGCCGTTTACGGTCGCGGTGGAGCCCGCAGTGACGACCTCGCCGGGCTCGACGTTGCGCACGATCACGACGCCGTCGATCGGCGACTTGATGCGGCAATACGCGAGCCGATCCTCGGCCGCGTCGAGCTGCACGGAGGCGCCCTTGACCTCGCTCCCCGCGATGTCTGCCTGCCGCGCGGCGACGTCGGCCTCGGCACCCGAGACCCCGCGCGCGGCGTAGGCGGCGGCCTTCCGATCGCGATCGACCTTGGCGCTCTCCCACCGTAATTTGGCTTGTTCCAGCTGGACGCGCGCGAGCTGAACGTCGCGGGCGTAGTCGGTGTCGACGATCGCGTACAGCGGGTCGCCCTTCGTCACCGCCTGACCCTCCATCACGTCGACGGAAGCGATCTCGCCGGACACCTTCGACTTGATGTCGACGTCGAACGACGGCGCGATCACGCCCGACTCCGACACCTCATCGACGAGGGCTCCGCGCTCGACGGTCCGGATCAGCGCCGGGTCGAGCTTGTCGTCCCCGCCGCCGAAGGACGGCATCGAACACGCAACGATCCACGGAACCACGACCAACAACACCCAACGGCCCTTCATCGCGATGCTCCCGTGAGATCCTGCCCGAGCTGCCATTTGAGATCCGTCTCTGCGAGCGCGAGGTTCACGCGCAGCGTCGCTTCGGCGATGCGCGCCTGCCGGAAGCTCGACTGCGCGTCAAACAGCTCGAGGATGCCGATCGAACCCTGCGAGTAGAGATCCTGCACGATCGACAGGTTGTCGCGCGCAAGCTCGACCTGCTTCGACGCGAGCGGCACCTGCAGGCGGAGGTGCTCGACGCGCCCCGCGGCGGTTCGAATCTCGGCGTCGATCGCGTCGGATTGGGATTGCTGCTGCTGCTCGATCACAGCTTGCGCGACCCTGGCCTGCGCGACGGCGTCTCGCGTGCGCCCGAGATCGAACGGGTTCCAGGAGGCCACGAGGCCTGCGGTCAGATCGAAGGACGGTCCGAGATCGGCTGGATCGAGCGGGGCCTTTGGGATCGGCGCCCCGGTGCCTCCGCCCGCGGCGTTCGCTCCTGCCCCGGTGCGGGCCTGCAGCGCGATGTTCGGCAGCGCGCCCGCCTTCGCGAGGGTGACGTCGGTGGCGGCCTGGGCGGCCTGGTGTTCGAGCCGTACCTGCTCCGGCCGTTCGGACCCGGCGTCGGCGGGGAGCGCGATGGCGCCCTCCACCGGGAGCGGGGGATCTTCCGTAAGCTCCAGGTGGGAAGCGTCGAGGTGGAGCAGGCGCAGCAGGTCCTGCTCAGCGCCGACGCGTTGCTGCTGAAAGTCGAGCAGATCACCCTGCTGGGCGTAGAGCTGGACGGTGGAGCGATTGACGTCGAGCGTGGCGGCGAGCTGGTGATCGGCGCGCACCTGCATGATCTTGATCGCGTCCTCGGTGACGGAGATGCCCTCCTCCGTCGCGCCGATGCGCAGGTCGATGCCGCGCAGATCCCAGTACGCGATGAACGTCGCGCGGACGATGTCGCGCTCGGTGAGCGCGGTGTCGATGCTCGCGATCTGCACGTCGAGATCGGCCCGTTCGATCGACGCGTTGATCGCTCCGCCGGCGTACAGCGGCGCGGAACCGGTGAGGTGCGCGCCCCAGGAAGCGCCGCTCGTCGTGTACGGATCGCTCTTCCACGGCGCGAACGCGCCCCCGATGAGGCCGGCTGTGGTCTCGACCCGCGCGTCGAAGCGGTTCAGACGGGCCCGCCGGGCAGCGATCGACGCGATCGTCTCGCGCAGCTCGACCGCATCCACGCTCGGGTTCGTCTCCGCGGCGAGGGTGATCGCGTCGGCGAGGGTGAGCGTGTGGACGGCCTCGGGCGTCATGGGTGGGCTCCGACAGCGGTGGTCGCGGGGTGTTCCGGAGGCCCGTCGGAGACAATCCGCCCGTCGCGCATGCGGACGACCCGCTTCGCGTGTGCGGCGACGTCGGGCTCGTGGGTGACCACGACGATGGTGAGCCCGTTCGCGTGCAGCTCGCTCATCAGCGCGAGGATCTGCAGGGTCGTCTCGCTGTCGAGGGCGCCGGTGGGCTCGTCGGCGAGCAGGAGGCGCGGCTGGGTGACGAGCGCCCGCGCGATGGCGACCCGCTGCTGTTGGCCGCCGGAGAGCTGCGTCGGCCGGTGGGACAGCCGCTCGCCGAGTCCGACGCGCTTGAGCGCTGCCACGGCCCTGGTTCGGCGCTCACCCGACCGCACCCCCGCGTACACCAACGGCACCTCGACGTTCTCGACCGCGTCGAGGCGAGGCAGCAGGTGAAAGCTCTGGAACACGAACCCGATCTTGCGGTTGCGCAGCCCGGAGAGCTTGTGGTCGCTCATGGTCGACACGAGCTCGCCGTCCAGTCGGTACGTGCCCGTGGACGGCCGATCCAGCGCGCCGAGGATGTTCATCAGCGTGGACTTGCCCGAGCCGGAAGCACCCATGATCGCCACGTACTCGCCGTCTTGAATACGCAGCGACACGTGGTCGAGCGCGCGCAGGTCGGTGTCGCCGGACCGATAGACCTTCGACACGTCCTCGATCGCCAACAGCGGCGCGTCTGCGCTCATCCTTCCTCCCGGGCCCTGCCTACGTAGCACCGCCAGGGACATTGCAACGGTCAGGGCCTGTCACGCGTTTGGGAGGCCCGGCGATCGCGCGGCGGTCGTGGTATTGTCCACGGATGAACAACCTTCCTCCGCTTCGCATCCTCCGTTCCGTCGTCGCACCCGCGCTGGGCGTCAGCCTCGGAGCCCTGCTCGCGGGGGTGCCGATCGCCTGCGCGCCCGATGCACCTGGCACCGTCGAGGCGCCCGAACGGGTCGGAAAGGTGGCCGCTCCCCCTGTCGAGGCCCCCCCGGTGGTCGGCGAGGTCGCGGCGCCGGATCCAATCGTGCCCGTGACGCCGCCTTCGGTGGTCCCCGAGGTGAATATTGAGGTCGTCGGCACCACCGTCGCCGAGCCCCCAGTCGTCGGCAAGGTGCGGGCCGACCCACCGCCGAAGGTCGGGGTGATGCGGGCCCCGCCACCCGCCGGGACGAGGGTGGCCTCGCCGCCGCCCGCCGGGACGACGGTTGCACCCGTGCGCGTCGGCGTCGCTCCGCAGCCTGGGTTCGCCGCCTCCGCACGTCCCGCGAACCCGACCGTCGTGCGTCGCGGAACCCGGCGCGCCACCGATCCCGTGCCGTTTGTCCGCCGCGTCACCTAGAGGCGGCGCCGAGCGGTTCATCCCCGCCAGCCTGGACGGCGAACATCAGCGGCTGATGTTGGACCGTCATCGCCCGATCGCGTGGGAGCTGTCGACGGCGTCGGCGGTCCCGGAGCCGTTGCGGGGCCTGCTCGGCGCGATGTGGCGCGACCGCACGATCGCCGAGCACCGCTCGATCGGCGTGTTCTCGCTGTACACACTCGACCTGCTCGGCGCGGGGGCCCCGGCTCCGGTGTTGTCGCACGCCTGTCGGGCCGCCCTCGACGAGGTGCGCCACGCCGAGCTGTTCGGCCGCGTCACCGCGTTGTACCTGGGCCACCAGGAGCCGCCCCCGCCCGGGATCCCGCCGATGCCGGACGACCCGTCGATGACGCTCGTGCAGCAGGTCGCGCGCGAGGCGCTGCACCTCGGCGTGATGTCCGAGACGTACTCGGCGGTGTCGCTCGCGGCGATCCGCGACCGCGCGGTCGATACGGTCGTGAAGCAGGTCGTCGACGTTGTGCTCGCGGACGAGGTGCACCACGCCCAGATGGGCTGGGCGTTCGTCGCCTCGCTGCTGGAGGGGGACCCCGAGCTGCGGCCGTTCCTCGACGCCGAAGTCGGGCCGATGTTCCGGTCGTACGTGACGGGCGTGTTCGGCGACCCGGCGGACCTGCCCGAGCCTTCGGTCCGCGGCGCCGACCTCGAGCTCGCGCGCGACCACGGCTACGAGTCGTCGCGCGAGGGTTTCATCCTGTTTGCCGACACGATGCGCGACGTGTGGACGCCCGGCCTGACCGCGCTCGGACTCGGCGTCGGCGGGCTCGCCGAGCACTACGCGGCGGCCGCGGTGCGTTGGAGGTGAGCGCGGTGGCCCAGCTCCGACCGGCGCTGCCGCGATGAAGACACGCCGCCATCGCGCGCGTAAGATGCTGCGGGCGGAGATCGTGCGGCTGCGGGTGGTCGCGTGAGGTAGCTCCCGGAGGACGGCATGTGGTTGGCGCTTCTCGTCGCGTGCGGCGGCCCCGAAACCGACTCCGCTGTCCTCGACCCGAACGACACGGATGCCGTTGGAAGCGCATTCGGCGATCTGTCCGGCCGCTACGCGCTAAAGCTCGTGTACGCCGCTGAGGTGCAGGACCCCGGCCCGTTCACGGACAACTGGGAGGGGCAGCAGCTGACGTCGTGGTTCCTCGCGGACGTCGCGCTCGACGGCGCTTCGCTCGGGTGGACCGAGACGCTTTGCGGGCTCTCGTCCACGGCCGTGTTCGGCACGGAGACGACGTACCCGCCGGCGTTCGTGCTCGCGAACCCGGTGCGCGCGCGCGCAGGAACCGTGTCGAGCGACGTGACCGGGGCGTCTGTCGCTGTTGGGCCGTTTACCGACGTGATCGGCGCGGCCTTGGACGCGCCGGAAGACGCGCTTCCGACGTCCGGAGACGACGCGCGGGTCACCGACGACGACGCGGACGGTCACCCAGGCGTCACCGTGATCGTCGACCAGTCGATCCTCGGCACCGGTGAGGTGTACGTCGCCCAGCGCGCGATCACCGCGCTCGCCGGCACGGTCGTGTCGTCGACGCGCCTCGAAGGGCTCGTCACCTGGTCGCGCGAGAAGGTGGTCTACGGCGCGTCCGCGGGCTGGCTCGAAGCGGGAGCGGTGGAGCGCGTCGACCCCGCGCCGGAGCGGTCGTTCTTCGTGTTGCAGGAGGTGTCCCCGACCTTCGATTGCGATGCCATCCTGGCGGCCGGGGACGCACTGTTCGAGGGCTAGGACGCGGATTCTGGGGGTGGCCCGCGACGCTGGGACTTGAGCCACGCGCGAAACCGCAGCGTGGGCTTGTCGGTGGCGATGCTCTTCTCGTGGCCCGCGTGGATCACCGAACCCGGCGCCGAGCTCTGCACGATGGCGCGGTCCTCACCGAGGATTCGATCTTCGAAGCCGTTGAACACGAACCCGGGGATGAGGGCCGTCCACCACGGGCGCTGCGCCGTGCTCACCAGCATCATGTTCGTGTGACCCGGGGTCGAGGGCACACAGAAGATGTGCTGGCGCATCTCGCCGACGGGCGACGCGATGTACAGCACCATGCCGACGGGCCGCCGCCACTCGAGGTGACCGGCCTCGGGTTTGCCACCCATGGCCCAGCCGAGCCGGAAGCCGTAGGGCGCGTCCTGCAGGTCGAACGTGAGCGGTACGTCGTACAGGTCGCGCCGGGCGGCCATCTCCCGCCCGATCGTGCCGCGGTGCACGAACGGCAGGTGCGGCACGTCGAGCATGTTCTCCATCGCGCGCGTCCAGTGGGCCGCCCACGGGTCTTCGAGCTCGCGTCGCGCGAGGGCCTTGTCCTCCAGGCTGTCGGGCAGCTCGGGGAGAGCCGGGGCCTCGGCGCCGATGCGCGTGAAGATCCACACGATTCCGCCGCGCTCGACGGTGGGCAGGGCGGCGGCGCCGAGCAGCTCGCGGCGCGCTTCGGGGTTGAGCGGGACGCGCTCGCAGGCGCCCCCCGCGCCGAACTCCCAGCCGTGGAACGGGCAGCGCAGGCAGCCATTCTCGACGGTGCCGAGGGACAGCTTCACGCTGCGGTGTGGGCAGGCGTCGATCAGGGCCTGGGGGCGGCCCTCCCGGTCGCGAAACAACGCGAGCGGGGCGCCGTCGACCGTGACCGCGATGGGCACCTTCGCGCCGAGCTTGGAGCTGAACGCGGCCGGCAGCCACTGATCGGGGAGCTCGTCGAACATCTCAATCCCCTATGCGGCTTCCCGCCGCCCAGCCAGGGCTTGGAGTCGCTGGACAGGCCCTACGTGCGGACGTGCGCGCGTAGCTCGCGGATCGCGAGCTCACCCGCCGCCCGCGCGACGGCGCCGTCCAGCTGGGAGCGGATCAACACGAACATGCCGAGGAGGGTGGTGGCGAGCTTGCGCGACCAGGCGACGGTGTCGAAGTCACCGGGCAGCTCGCCGCTGCGTACGGCGTTGTCGAGCGCGTGGCGGAAGCCACCTTCCAGGGTGGTGACGTACCGTTGCACCCACAGCCGCGTGTCCACGTCGTCCGTGGCGGTCTCGGTGGCCGCGTTGCAGATCATACAGCCGCGCTCGGTGCCCGGCTTGCCGGCGGCGGCGGCGAAGCGCCCGATCACGGTGGTGATCGCGGCGATGCGGGCGTCGGGCGCGTGCAGCTCGCCGATGAAGTGGGGCACCTCGCGCGTAACGTAGCGCTCAAGGGCGGCCTGGTACAGGCCATGTTTGCTGGTGAACTCGGCGTACAGGCTGTACCGGTTCACGCCCATGTGCGCCTCGAGGTCGCTCGTGGAGGTAGCCTCGTAGCCCTTTCGCCAGAACAGCTGCATGGCGCGCTCGAGGATGTCGTCGCGGTCGTAGGTCTTGGGCCGCCCCATCTCCTCAACTCCCCGGTCCCCGGGACGACGTCCCGCTTGACTCTGACCGTAACCACGAATAACCAACCGATCGTTTGGAAACACGTTTGAGGTCGGGAGAAGCGAATGATGAAGCGGTACGGGCAGTGGGCGTTGGTGACTGGCGCCACCTCGGGGATCGGTCGGGCGCTGGCGCGGCAGCTTGCGGCCCAGGGGATGAACGTGGTCGCCGTGGCGCGGACGCAGGGGAGGCTCGACGAGCTCGCCACGGAGCTGCGCGCGAAGCCGGGCGTGGAGGTTCGCGCGCTCGCGCTCGATGTGTCCACGCGCCAAGGGATCGAGGCGCTGATCGCGGCCGTCGCCGATCTCGAGATCGGCGTGTTGATCCCGTGCGCGGCGTTCGAGTCCAAAGGCTACTTCGTCGAGACGTCGCAGCAGAGCCACGAGCAGCTGCTCGACATGGACTGCTATGGCCCGATGCGGCTCGCCCACCACTTCGGCGGCCTGATGGCGACGCGGCGGAAGGGCGCGATCCTGTTCGTGTCGAGCCTTTCAGGCTGGGCCGGGCAGCCCTACATGGCGCACTACGGCGCCGCCAAGGCGTACGTGCTCTCGCTCGGCGAGGCGCTTCACCACGAGATGAAGGACAAGGGCGTGGACGTGACGGTGTTGTCGCCGGGCTGGACGGACACGCCGATGTCCGCTGGCACGGGCATCGACTTCGCGTCGATGGGAATGGCGGTGATGCAGCCCGAAGACGTCGCGTCTGCGGGCCTCGCGCGGCTCGGTCGCGGCCAGAACGCGGTGCCGGGCTTCCGAAACCAGCTGATGGTGCTGATGATGACGCGGTGGACGCCGCGGGCGTGGCTCGGCGCGATGTTCCGCATGATGATGAAGCGCGCCGGAGCGGTTCCGGCGCCAGCTTAGCGAGGCGCCCGCTGCGCAGGGCGTCGATCCGCGCAGCCCGAAGGCAGGCGCGATCGTGGGCCGCGCGCGGGTCGTTACATCCGACCGTCGCGCCGCAGCCCTTCGCCGATCGCGCGGATGTTCGACTGCCCTCGCGCGAGCGACGTCGGGTTCGTGTGCACCGAGTGGCTGCCGAGCACGAGCGGGTGGTCGTGCTTCTTCCCAACGCCGACGAGCACGCGCGCCGGCCCGTCCGCGACGATGTCGAACGCGCCGTTCGACGCATCGAGGATGACAAGCTCGTTCTCGACGACCTCGCCGCACACGCGCGCGCGGCCGCGGTACACGAAGGTCCACGCGATCGTCTCGTCCACAGCGGGCTCGTAGCGCCAGGCCTCGTCCGCGGCGAGCTCGACGTCCAGGTAGGTGACCGGGGACGGCGCCGGGATCGGGTTCGTGACGCCGCCGTACGTGCCGAGCAACACGCGCACATTGCCGACCTGCGGCACCTGGGCCGGCGGGACGTAGATGCCCTCCGCGGGCCCGTCTTCGACGCCGGGTGGCAACGCGAGCCAGAGCTGGAACCCCGTGAAGCCCTGATCGAGCGGGAACAGCTTGCCCTGGTGCCAGGTGCCGCCGCCGGCGCGCATCCACTCGAGCCCGGTGGACGCGACCGTGCCCTTCTGCCCGGCGGTGTCCTCGTACGCGACGTCCGCGCCGCGCTGGTAGGTGAGCGTGGCGATGCCGGAGTGCGGGTGGAAGCCGAACCCGGTGCCGGGCTTGAGCGGCCCGTTGACCTGATCGAGGAACACGAACGGCTTGAGCCGCTCGCCGAGATCGCCGGGGCTGACCATGCGCCGGATGAAGCCGTGCGGGGTCCCTTCGGTGCGAAAGTCGAGGGTGCGCATGATCAGGCTCCGGAGAAGGGTCGCGGCAGGCCGAAGGGCGTAACCAGGCAGGCGATCACCCACAGTACGGGTCCGCCGACCGTGCCTGCGTTGAGCTCGATGATCCCCGACGTGACCAGCGAGAACGTGAAGGCGAGGTCGCAGATCCCGACGACGACGAGGAACAGCAGGTAGCCGACCCACGAGCCGCGCTTCGCGATCATCCACGCGGTGACGAGCGCGAGCGCGCCGTACCCGCCGACGTCCACGGAGAAGTTCACGATCTCGTGGGCGTGTACGTTCGCGGTGATCGCGTCGGTCGCGTGCACGAATGCGGCGTGCGGCGCGGCGCTGCCGCCGAGGAACATGTCCCATTGGGATCGTGCGTCGCCCATGAAGAACTGGCGGACCCCTTCCACGCCCACCCACAGGTGCAGCACGGACCACAACGTGATGATGCCGGCCCCGACCTTTGCGGCCACGCCCACCGGGCGCGCGTTCGTCAATTCCATTTCGTCCTCCTGGAGGCAACTGTAGGCAGGGGCACGGATCAGGACAATCCGCGGAAATTGGGATAGACTGTCCCGCTGATGGGTCATGTCGATTTCAATGCTGCTCTCGTGCTGGTGCGCGTCGTCGAGGCTGGGAGCTTTCGCGGCGCGGCCCGCCTGCTCGACCTTCCAAAGACGACCGTGTCGCGGAAGGTCGCCGAGCTCGAGGAGCGCCTCGGGGCTCAGCTCCTGCACCGCACCACGCGAAAGCTGTCGCTGACGGACGCGGGCGCGGCCTTCGTCGAGCAGGCGTCGGGGGCCATCGCGCAGCTCGAGTCGGCTGAGCTCGCGGTGTCGGAGCTCCAGCGGGAGCCGCGCGGGCGGCTGCGCGTCACCGCGACGGCGCAGATGGGGCAGGTGTTCCTCGCGCCGCTCGTGGTGCAATTCCTTCGGGCGTACCCGGAGGTGGAGGTCACGCTGCACCTCACCGATCGTCACGTTGACCTGATCGCCGACAAGTTCGACGTGGCCATGCGCGCCGGGCCGCTTCCCGATTCGGCGCTCGTCGCGCATCGCGTCGCGACGTCGGTGATGCGCCTGTTCGCGAGCCCGGCGTACCTGAAGGCGCACGGCACGCCGAAGCTGCCGGCCGATCTTGCGGGCCACAGCTGCCTGCTGTTCGCGACCTCGGCTGGCGCGGTCCGCCGCACCTGGCCACTTGGCCGTCCAAAACACGTGCGCGACGTGCCCGTCGCGGGGCGGTTCACCGCGGACGATCTGCTGGTGCTGCGCGAGGGGGCGGTGCGCGGGCTCGGCATCGCGCGGCTGCCCGCGGGGCTCGCAAAGGAGCAGGTCCGCCGCGGTCAGCTGGTTCCGCTGCTCGACGCGTATTCGCAGGCGGTCACGCCGCTCCACCTCGTGCACCTCGGCGGGCGCTACGTGACGCCGCGGACGCGGGCGTTCATCGACTTCATGGCGCCACGGCTGGCCGCGGTGTTCGAGGACGACACGGTGAGGTGAGGGTGCGTGGTGCTCGGTTACGGGCATCCGGCTATGCGCGGCGGGCGAATCGGCGGCCCGCTCGCCCGCTCTGGAGACGGTTTGTTCACCCTGGGGTCGCTTCTTCTCGCCTGCCGCCCGCCCCTCGACGGCACCGTCGAAGAACAGGTGCTGCCCTCGCTCGCCACCGGCGATCAGTACCTCGTGCGGACGCTTACCCCGTCGACGCCTCGTCCCGACGGCGGGTGGCCGGTGGCCGTGGTCCTGGACGGCGACTGGAGCTTTGATCTCGTCGCGCGGCTCGCCGAGTCCCTCGCTGACGAGGGTGCCGTTCCGCCGCTGCTCGTGGTCGCGGTGGGCTACGCCGACGGGAATCACCGCGCGCAGGACTATACGCCCACGGCTGTGTCCGACCTCGAGGGCTCCGGTGGGGGCCCCGCGTTTCTCGACTT
The DNA here is from genome assembly GCA_947505245.1 of Pseudomonadota bacterium. Classification (GTDB taxonomy): domain Bacteria; phylum Myxococcota_A; class UBA796; order UBA796; genus SYKL01. Next base: position 21,141 of record CANNIZ010000020.1, read on the forward strand.
CGTCGAGCAGGAGCTGCTGCCCTGGGAGATCGCTGAACGCGGCGGCTCCGTCGACCCGACCGACCGTGTGCTCCTCGGCTGGTCGCTCGGCGGCCTTTGCGGCGTGGTCGCGCTGTTCGACGATCGACCGTTCGGCGGGTTCGTCGTCTCGAGCCCGTCGTTGTGGTACGACGACGGCGTCGCCTTTGAGAGCGAGGCCACCTGGACGCCCGGGCCCGACACGCGCGTGTTCGCATCGATGGGGGCCTGGGAGGACTCGACCTTCATGAACGCGCCGTTCGCCGCGTTCGTTGACCGCATGGAGGCCCGCACCGACGTGGACTTCGCGAGTCAGCTTGTCCCCAGCGGAGGCCACAGCCGGTCCGTGCCGAGCGCCTACGAGGCCGGTCTCCGGCACGTGTTCCACGCGGAGAACCCATGATCGTCCTTGGGTGGCTGCTCGCGACCGCCGACGCCGCGTCGATCGAGGCGACGCTCGACGCTGCTTCCCTGCGCGGGGTTCCGATGGGGCCGGGGGCGGCGGTGCTCGTGGATGCGTACACCCCGGACGGGTTCTCGTTCGGTGCTGCGGCGGGGTTGCGCCAACTCGGCCTGTCCTCGTTGGACCTCCGCCTCGACCTCGCCCCTGCGGCTGGCTGGACCCTCGGGTACCGGAAGGACCGCCGGGTGCTGCTCGCGAGCTACGTGCTCCCCGGTTTCACCCTGGCCGTGCTGCACGGGCGGGCCTCGTACCCGTCGCATGGCGTCGACTCCACCTACAATCGCGTCGGCTTGGCGCCAGCGATTCAAATCCAGGAGTCGCTGCGAATCCGTGTCGGCAAGAAATCCGGACCTCGGTCGTGGGCCGTGTCGGTCGATCTCGACGTGCCCGTGTACCCGTTTTTACGCCTGGCCAACGACCTCGAGGGGCGCCTGCTCGGCGTTGGCATCGCGTGGTCACCCCCGCGTTAGGTGAGTTGCGCTACGGCGCCGTCATCGCTGCGCAAGCCTGTGCGGCCGCGGGGAACACGGCTTCGGCCGCGAACCCATCCGCGTTCACGGTGCAGCGCACGAGGTGGGCCCAGCCGGGCTCCGAGCGGATCACCACCAGCGCCCGCCGGTCGGGCGTCCCGTAGTCGAGCACATAGGCGCCCGTCCCGATCGCCTCGTTTCGCAGCACCTTGAAGTCCGAGCCCTTGAGCGCTTCCACCTGCATGGTTGCCCATTCCGCGGTGTACTTCGCGAAGTCGTCGGTGGGGTCCTCGAGCGAGAGTTCGAGCAGGGTCATCTGGTCCGGGGCCGTCCAACGCTGGCTGAACTGGTACTTCGACCTGTCCGGCGCGGCGTATGTCCAGCCCTCGGGAAGGGCGAACTTCACGGGCAACTGCTGCTCGGGGTGATCTTCGAACATCGACAGCTGCGCGATCGTCACGTCGACGACGGGCCCCGCCCACGCGATCGTGGGCCGCTCGCCAAGCGGAGCGCAAAACGTGAGCGGCAACGACCCCGTGGCCGAGAAGTGTTTCCCCTTCAGGTTGAAGTCCAGCGTGTTTCCCGCTGCGATCTTGACGATGGCCGTGTCCAATGGAAGGTCCTTTCCGCCGCGACCGGAGCCGAACACCAGCGACGCCGCGGTGCCCGGCGTGCTCTCGGCGAACATGACCACGAGGCGCGTGTCTGTCGTTGGGCCCGTGACCTCCGTCGTGGTCGCGACCTTGCCGTCCACGTTGGTCGTCTTCGACGACACGTTTCGGTTTGCCTCGCCCGACGTGATCTGCTCGCAGGTGAAGGCCTCGTCGCTGACGAGGGCGGCCCACACCCAGGGGCGCTCGGGGTCGGGCATCGCGAGCGCGGTCTTGACGATGAACGGCTTCTTGTCGAGCTTGGCGGTGAAGTCGGCGGCGTGGGCGGAGAGGGCAAGGAACAACACGAGCATGGGCGTTCCATAGACGGGGGGCGTGGCTCGATAACCCGGCGTGCGCGGCGACCGGGCCGGGAGGTGCGCCCTTTCCTGGAGATCCGACACATGAATTTCGGGCGAAGGAGGTTACGAATCAAAGTTACTTACAGTGTAAGCTCGCCGGTCACCGCATGCCGCTTATACTTACAATGTAAGCTTCCAGCATTCCCGCAGGAACGCCGACCCTGAGGCCCCCGTGTTACCGAACCCTACCCCGACGTCGATGACCGCCCTGGTCCAGCCCGCCTACGGCCTGCCCGACGTGTTGCAGGTCGCCGAGGTCGCGGTGCCCGCGCTCCGCGACGACGGCGTGCTGGTCCGCGTCGTCGCGTCGTCGCTGAACAAGGGCGACTGGCACCTGCTCACCGGTACGCCGTACCTCGTCCGTCTCATGGGGTACGGCGTTCAGAAGCCCACCCGGCCGATCCCCGGCATGGCGGTCGCGGGTCGCGTCGAGTCCGTGGGCGCCAAGGTCACCGCGTTCAAGCCCGGCGACGAGGTGTTCGGCGAGATCAACCGCGGCGGGTTCGCCGAGTACGTCTGCGTCGGTGAGAAAGAGCTCGCGCGCAAGCCGGCGGGCGTCTCGTTCGAGGACGCGGCGACGATCCCGGTCGCGGGCACCACGGCGCTGCAGGGCCTGCGCGACGCCGGGAAGCTCCAACGCGGGCAGTCGGTGCTGATCCACGGCGCGTCGGGCGGCGTGGGGTCGTTCGCTGTGCAGCTCGCGAAGTCGCTCGGCGCCGAGGTGACGGCGGTGTGCAGCGCGGCCAACGTGGACTTCGTTCGGTCGCTCGGCGCGGACCACGTCATCGACTACAAGACCGAAGACTTCGCCGTCGGCGGCCGTCGCTACGACGTGATCTTCGACCTCATCGGCGACCACCCGTTGGCTGCGCTGCGCGGCGCGCTCACCGAAAAGGGCCGGCTGGTGGCCTGTGCGGGCGGGGCCGAAAACAACTGGTTCGGGCCGATGTTCGGGATGCTCATGGGCGTGGTCAGCAACACCTTCAACGAGCAGAAGTTCGTCCCGTTGGCGAACGTGCCCAACGCCGCCGATCTGGCTACCGTCGCCGGTATGTTCGAAGCGGGTTCGCTGAAGTCCGTGATCGACAAGCGCCTCACGCTGGTCGAAGTGCCCGCGGCGATGCGCGTGCTCGGGCAGGGCCGTGCGCGCGGCAAGAGCGTGGTCACCCTATGAAGCGGGATCGCCCCCTCACGCGCGAGCGGGTGCTGCGCGCGGCCATGGTGCTGGCCGACGAACACGGCCTGGACGCGCTCACGATGCGCGCGCTCGGGGACGCGCTCGGCGTGAAGGCGATGAGTCTGTACAACCACGTCACCAACAAGGACGACGTCCTCGACGGCATCATGGACCTCGTCGTGAGCGAGATCGACGTGCCGTCGCTGTCCGACCCGTGGAAGGACGCGATGCGAAAGCGCGCCCTGTCGGCGCATGCCGTGCTGCTCCGGCATCCCTGGGCGTGTGGCCAGCTCGCGCGCGCGAACACCGGGCCCGCCATGCTGCGCTACGTCGACGCCACCCTCGGCGTGCTGCATCGGGCAGGCTTCTCGCTCGAGGAGGCGGACCGCGCCTGGAACACGCTGGACAGCTACATCTTCGGCTTCACGATCCAGAAGCTGAACTTCCCGTTCGAGGTCGAGAACTACGCGGCCGTCGCTGCAGGCTACCTGCCGTACCTGTCGCAGGAGCAGTACCCGTCGATGCACGCGCTCACCGCTCGCGTCGCCGCGGGCGCGTACAACGGCGTGCACGACTTGAGCTTCGGGCTCGAGCTGATCCTCGACGGGCTGGAGCGACGGGTCCGTCCTCGAGGGAGGATCGATGTGTGAGCGGATGACGTGGGTGTTGCCGCTCGAGGCGATCGACGCGACCCAGGTCGCTGTCGTCGGCGGAAAGGGCGCGCACCTCGGGGAGCTCACACGGATCTCTGGCCTCCGCGTGCCGGCCGGGTTCTGCGTGACGACCGAGGCCTTCGTGCGGATCCTTGCCGAAGCGCCGACGCTCAAGGATCGGCTCGAGCGGCTGGCACATCTCACGGCGGACGACCGCGAAGCGATCGGCAGGCTCTGCGCCGAGATCCGCGAGACGATCGAAGGGATCGCTTTCCCCGACGACGTGGCGACCGCGATCCTCAGCGGGCTCGCTCGCCTCGGCGACGACACGGCCTGCGCGGTGCGCTCCAGCGCGACCGCCGAGGACACGCCAACGGCATCGTTCGCAGGCCAGCACGACTCGTACCTGAACGTCATGGGACCCGCGGCGATCCTCGAACACGTGCGCCGCTGCCAGGCCTCGCTGTTCACCGAACGCGCAGTGATCTACCGCCTGCGACACGGCCTCGACCACGACAAGGTGCACATGGCCGTGATCGTGCAGCAGATGGTCGCCGCCCAGGCCGCTGGCGTCCTGTTCACGGCTGACCCCGTCTCCGGCAACCGCAAGGTCGCGTGCATCGAGGCCGCGTCGGGCCTCGGTGAGGCCATGGTCGCCGGCCGGGTCAACCCCGAGGTGTTGCTGACCGACGCGCAGCGCGCGCGGCTGGTCGGGCTCGGCCGGCGGATCGAGGCGCACTTCGGTAGGCCGCAGGACCTCGAGTGGTGCCTCGTCGACGACGCGTTCTGGTTCGTGCAGAGCCGGCCGATCACGACGCTGTTTCCAATCCCGGCGGCCGCTGACGGCGAGAACCACGTGTACGTCTCGGTCGGCCACGGGCAGATGATGACCGATCCGATGAGGCCGCTCGGGCTGTCGATCTGGCAGCTGACAGCGATGCGGCCGATGTACGAGGCCGGCGGGCGGCTGTTCGTCGACGTCACCGCGGGCCTCGCGTCGCCGGTGAGCCGTGGGGGCCTCCTGGCGATGCTGGGGAAGGGCGATCCACTCGTGCGGGACGCCCTGCAGACCCTGCTCGACCGCGGCGACTTCGTGCCGTCACCACCGGACACAGGCCCCGCCGGGCCACCGCCCGGGCCGCTTCCGGGCGCGCCGCCGCCGATCGACACCGATCCGGCCATCGTCACCGGGCTGATCGGGCGCACCGAGGCCTCCCTCGCGGCGCTTAAACGCGACCTTCACGCGAAGTCCGGATCGGCGTTGCTCGACTTCCTCCTCGCGGACCTCCAGGAGCTGAAGCGGCTGCTCTCCGATCCGCAGAACCAGCGCGTGATCATGGCGGGGATGGAGGCCACCTGGTGGCTCAACGATCAGCTCCAGGTGTGGCTGGGCGACACGAACGCGGCCGACGCGCTCACGCAGTCGGTCCCAAACAACGTGACCGCCGAGATGGGGCTCGCGCTGCTCGACGTCGCCGACGCGATCCGTCCGCATCCCGATGTGGTCGCGTTCCTGCAGCGCGTGGAGGACGACGACTTCCTGGACGCGCTCGGCGCGGTCGCCGGCGGACCGGAAGCCCGCGACGCCATCCACGCGTGGCTCGACCGGTACGGCATGCGCTGCGTCGGCGAGATCGACCTCACGCGCCCGGCGAGGGCGCTCGGCGCTTCGCGCAGGGGCTGACGGTGGCCCGGAACAAGGCGCAGGACGTGTTGGCGCGCCTGCAGGCCCTCCCCGACGACGGCGCGGGAAAGGCCGACGAGGCCCGGCGCAGGATCGACCGCGCGCGGACCTTCAACGGGTACCGGGAGTACCCGAAGTACGGGATCGTCAGCCGCTACTTCGTCTACCGGCAGGCCCTGCTCGAGGAGGCTGATCGCCTCGTGCAGGCCCACGTCCTGCGGGAGCGGGAAGACCTGTTCTTCTTCACGTTCCAGGAGCTCCGGGACGTGGTGCGCACGAACTGCGCGGACGACGCGCTCGTCCGCCAGCGAAAGGACGCGTTCCGGTCGTACCAGGCGCTCACGCCGCCCCGCGTGCTCACGTCGGACGGCGAGGGGATCGCGGGCGCGTACCGGCGCGACGATCTGCCGGCGGGGGCGCTCGTCGGCCTGGCGGTCTCGGCGGGCGTCGTGGAGGGGCGGGCCCGCGTGATCCTGGACATGGCCGGGGCCGATCTCGAAGCCGGCGACATCCTCGTCACCACCTTCACGGACCCGAGCTGGACGCCGCTGTTCGTCGCGATCAAGGGCCTGGTCACCGAGGTGGGCGGCCTGATGACCCACGGCGCGGTGATCGCTCGCGAGTACGGGCTGCCTGCCGTCGTGGGCGTGCAGCACGCCACGCGTTTGATCCGGGATGGGCAGCGCATCCGCGTTCATGGAACGGCCGGGTACGTCGAGATCCTCGTCGACCGGGGGTCGGACTGGACGAGCGCGGATGCGTCACCGGTTCTGATCAAAGAACTCCAGCACCAACGGCCATGACCAACTCAATTCGTAGGTATGGCCCATCGGCGCCCGACAGTCGAGGACGGGCGGCAGGGGATCGCCTCCCTCGCAGTAGCTCCGGCAGTCGAGTGCAGGCACGTCGACGTCGACCGATGAGGCCGCAGACGAGGTGGAGCAGCCGGCTGCCTCGGCCCAGACCCGGGTGATCGCGGTGGCGCCGGTGTAGTAGTACGTGTCTCCGTCCGAGGTGGTTGTGAAAGCGGGGTCCTCCCACGCGCCCGGCGGAACCGTCCGGTCCTGCGTCCCCGTGATCAGGAGGACCGGCGTACCTCCGGCACGGGCCGGCGGCGCCAGGTACCCGCGGTGCGGGAGTCCGATGATCGGCGCGATCGCTCGGAACGTACCGGCGCTTGCTTCGTTCTGGCCGAGCTCCCAGGTGAACATTCCCCCGTTGGAGCCGCCCACGGCGTAGACCCGCCCGGTGTCGATGCAGAGGTTCTCGGCCGCCTCGGTCACCAGCGCCAAAACGAAGTCCACGTCGTCGTCCTGGCACTGGGTCCAGGAGCAGCCGTTCTGGGCCACGCCGTCGCACGACGGGTACGCGTAGTCCGTGGTGAGCGCGTCGTCGCAGATGTCCGTGGAGTCTCCCACGACGGCGGCGTTGAGCCCGTCGCCGTCGAGGCCGGTCGTGGAGCCGCGGAACGACCACGAGGTGGCGGGGTGCCCCGGCTCGTCCGGGCCGAGCCCGTCGGGCGCTACCACGACGTACCCGCGTGCATCTGCCTCTGCGGTCACCGTGGGGTCGTCGAGGAACTCCCCGCCGTCTCCGCCCCAGCCATGGAAGGCCAGCACCAGGGGCGCGGGCACGCCGGGGTCGTAGGTCGCAGGCACGTAGACGCGGAATTGCCGCGCCACGCCTCCGTGGTCCAGCGTGTACGTACCGCTGGTCCAACTCGTCGCGTTGCAGTCGGCGGCGGACTCTTGCGCGCTGTCGCCGCTGTCCCCGGAGGTCGGCTCGCACGCGATCAGCGGAATCAGAAACACGGAGGTCGCTCCAGGAGGGCGGTTTCCCCGCTCAAGATGGTTGGGGTGTAGGTATGTCTATCGAACCGTATGACGCCTCGGGCGCATGGCCACTCGCGCTCCGATCAGCGAGCGATCCGGTCGCGGAATCCCCCCGGGGTCTCCCCCGATACGCGCCGGAAGAACTTCACGAACTGCGTGGGCTCGGAGAAGCCGAGCTGACCTGCGAGAGCGGCGACGGTCACCGAGTCGTGAGCCAGCAAGCGCCGGGCCTCGAGCAGGACGCGATCTTCGATGACGCGCTTCGCCGACCTGCCTTCGGCCTCGATGCAATGTCGCGTCAGCGTCCGCGTGGAGCAACGCAAGATCGCGGCGTACGCGGCTACCTCGCGCGTCCGGTGGAACTCGCGCTCGACCGCCGCGTGAAAGCGAACGATGAGGTCCTTGCTCTCTGAAGGCTCCTCTCCGCCCTCGACGGCCAGCACCAGCGCCTGCAGGAGCGCCCCGAGCAACGCGCGCGAACGTGCGCCGCCCTCGCTCACCGCCGACTCGCGGGCCAGACCGTCGATCAGCGCGGCAGCGAGCGCGAGCCGCTCGGGCGGGGGCCGCGAACGCGGCTCGAGGTGCACGGCCTCGCGCAGGGTCTCGGGCCGAAACACCACCATCGAAGCGTCGAGCTGGGGCTCGTGACCGAACCGGTGCACCTGCCCGGGCCGGATGTACACGACCATGCCGGGCTCGAGCGCATGGCACTCGAAGTCGATGTCGTGGGTGCCGCGGCCCTTCGTCACCAACAGCAGGTGGTGAAAGTCGGTGCGGTGCGGTCGGCCTGGTCCCCGCAACTCCGCGCGCTGCAGCAGGCTTCCGAGCGTCAGCACCTCCACACCGAGCGGTCGGCTGGTGGCGAACCGGACGGTGGGGAGGTCCGGCTTGTGTTGTCCGATTCTGACCATGCTCTGACCCAAATCGCCCTCGTCGATGGCCTCGGAAGGCCCTACGCTCCGTCCGTCCGCGAACGAACCCATCATCGCTGGATGATTCTGACCATGATGAACGCTACCACGCCCCACAGGAGACCCCATGTTGACCAATGACCAGGCCCGCGCCGTCGTCGCCCCGTTCTACGATTCGCTGAACCGACCCGCCTCCAAAGACGTGCGCGCGCTCATCGAGAGCGCTGCCGCTCCCGAGTGGCGCTCGTTCGCCAGCGAGACCGCCAGCAAGGGCCGCGAGGAGTTCATCCAGCAGGTCATGGGGTTCGGGAAGCTCATCCCCGACCTCGCCTGGGACATCAAAGAGGTGTGGGTCGACGGCGACCGCGTCATCGTGCGGAGCGAGGCGCGCGGGACGCCTGCGGGCGACTTCATGGGCACGGCCCACTCGGGAAAGAGCTTCGCCATCATGACGCTCGACGTTCACACCGTCGCCGAGGGCAAGCTGGTGCGGGCCTACCACGTCGAAGACTGGGCCGGAGCCATCCGCCAGCTGCACGCAGCGCCGTCCGGCGCCCCCGCGAAGGGGGCGGCCTGATGGACCTCGCCGGCGCGCGGCAGGAGCACTACAGGGGCTTGCTGGAGTGAGGGTCGCGCTGGTCACCGGCTCGACCGACGGCATCGGCAAGGCCACCGCCGAGCTGCTCGGGCGTCGAGGGTGGCACGTGGTCGTCGTGGGGCGCAGCCGCGACCGCTGCGAGGCCGTCGTTGCGGGCATCGTCCGTGAGGGTGGCTCCGCCGAGGCCCGGGTGGCCGACCTCGCCCGCATGGCCGACGTGCGGAGGCTTGCGGACGAGGTCCTCGCCGCGCACGCCAGGCTGGATGCGCTGGTCCTGAACGCCAACGCGATCACGCAGGAGCGTCGCGTCACCGACGAAGGTTTTGAGGCCAACCTGGCCGTCGGCTTCCTCGGGCGCACCTTGCTCCAGTGGGCCTTGGAGGCGCGACTTGCGGCCACCCCTCGCGCTCAGGTGCTCACCGTCGTCGGTCTGGACCACGAGCGCCTCGACCTCGCAAATCCACAACTCGCCACGGGCTATTCGGCTTGGCACGCGCTCAAGCGCTGGCAGTGGGCGGTGCAGGTGCTCGCTCGCGAGGCCAACCGCCGCGGCACGACGCCCACCAACGTGTTCATGCCCGGGCTGGTGAAGACGAAGATCCTCGCCGACGAGCCCCAGCCAATGCGCGTGCTGGTCCAGTTGGCCACTCTGGTCATCGGCATTCCCGTCGAGCGTTCGGCCGAGGAGGTGGTGGGTGTGCTCGACCGCGTGCGCGCCGAGGGCCTGCGGGACAGCTACTTCGCCCGGAGCGCCGTCAAGCCGCCCCGCCAGCTGAAGACCAGCGCCGCGGACGGGCCCGCGCTGTGGACCTGGGCAGAGGAGACGCTGCGACCCTGGTCGCGCTGAACGCGAAAACGCCCGCCGCAACGGAAGTCCACGACGGGCTTTAGAGCTGGGTATCTGCTCTTCGACGCTGCGCTAACGCTCGACCGGCGGACCGCCTCGCCGGGTGACACCGAGCCACAGGGCGACGAAACTCGGAGCCGGGGCTGAGCCAGCTGCCGTGCCTGGGATGGCAAGCCGGCGCCGCCGTCAAAACGCAAACGGAGTCCACCTGAAGGGCCGGATAGGACTCCGATGCAAGGGACTCGACAATTCGCTGAAGCAGGCCGATCACCTGTTCTCGCTCGGCCGCGTCGAGCCCAGGCTGGGTTTGTGCCTATCGAACCTGCTGGGTCACGGGGGAATAGATTGGGACGAGCAGAAAGCGGCGAATTTCCTAACGATCTTGAGCTCGCGTTCGACAAGGAGTGAGCCGGGCGCGCCGACACGTCCACGGACCGCGCGGGTTCGTGGGTCTTGCCGAGCGCGTCGACGGGCCCGAGCCCCAGAGGTCGCAGCGTCTGAATACCGCTCGAACGCGGGGTTACGTATACGCGTACGGTCCATCGTTGTAGGCGATCTTCCGGACGTTCTCGAGGACCTGACCCATGTACATCCGCCATAAGGTGCGGGTGAACACCCACCGCGCCGGCGCGAGCCACGGCGAGGCCGAGTGGAGCGTGTAGGTGTACACGACCTCGACCTCGCCGGGGGCGAGTTCGCGGACCTCCCACTCGCCGACGAACCGCGTGAACCCGAGCATCCAGCGCTGGAAATCCGAGACCTCGATCGCCCAGCGCGCGTTCTCGACGCGCTCGAGCACCCGGTCCATCGACGCGTAGCCGCCGCCGAAGCCGAACGTCGGAGCCATGAACACCTTCTTGCTGCTCCCGACCGCCGCCCACCCGGTGTCCTCGGTGCAGTGGGTGACGCGCGGCATCGGGCCGAAGCCGGTGTGCACGTGGGTCAGGTCGCCGAGCATCGGCGCGCGGAACGCCCGCTCGAGCGAGCAACGGTAGATCGTGGTGCGTCGGACCTGGTTCACCATGGTGCCTCCTGTGGCCCCCCTTCATCCCACGGCGTGAGCACCCCGGCGAGTCGCGTTGCGGGCCAGGAATCGTGGCTGTTGTACCTCGCGAACCCACGCCTGGGACCGCGCGCACTCACATTCACGTTAGTTGCGTCGCATGCCTCCCCGCACCCGCCGTCCAAGCCAGCCGCGAGCGAAACAAACCGTCGAAGACCTCGTTGAGGCCACCGGGCAGGTGTTCGGCGCGCACGGCTACGAGCGCACGACCACCGCCCACATCGCCGCGCGGGCCGGGGTCAGCATCGGCTCGCTGTACCAGTACTTCCCCGACAAGCAGGCGCTGATCACGGCGTTCGTCGCTCGGAGGCTCCGGGAGGACGTGGAACTCGTCGCGCAGGTACGCGCGCGCACGCAGGGACTGCCGTCGCTCGACGCCACGCGGGTGGCGATCGAGGAGATCGTGCTCACGTTCCGCCGGGATCGCGCGATGTACCAGGGCGTCGCGGATATCCTGCCGCTCCTCGAACAGACCCCCGAGGTCCGCCAGGGCCTCGCGCACGCCCACGCGGCGGCGGTGGCGATCCTGCTGACGCAACCGGAGCTCCTCCGCGGGCGCGACCCCGAGCTCGTCGCGCTGGTGACGCTACACGCCATACGCGGGTCGTTGTTTCGGATCCTCGAGGTATCGCCCGAAAAGCTCGATGATCCCGCGCTGCCGTCCCTGCTGCTCGGCCTCGTGGTCGGCGTGCTGGCCGCCCCGGGGTAACCTCGCGGCGATCCCACCCCGCTCCGCCTTCGGAGGCCCGATCCGGAAGCGCGCTCCACGCGCCTGCATCTGCGTAGACGGGCGCCGGCGTCGGCGTCTCGTCGACAAACGCGACCCCCGGCGTCAGAGCGAATAGGACGAGCGCGCCGATCTTGCTCCAGGCGAGAACACACGCTCCGGCGATGAGCGCGAGCAGGGCCACGGAAAGCTCGCCTCTGGCGTCACACCCGCGACGCGACTACGATGCTTCCATGGGTCGCACCCTCCGCAAGCTCCACGATGACGCCCTTGCGCTCCCCGAGCAGGATCGGCTTGCGCTGGCCACCGAGCTGATCGACAGCGTCGAGGGTTCGGAAGATACGACCTGGAGCGCAGAGTGGTCAGCGGAGCTTGACCGCAGGGTCAACGAGGCCGATCGGACGGGCGACCGCGGCAGACCTTGGGACCAGGTGCGCGCGGAGCTGCTCGAGCGTCTCTCGCGCCGATGAGCGTGCCCAACCTCCTGCCCGCTGCCCAGCGGGAGCTCTCGGAGGCCATCGACTGGTACGAGGCGCGCCGCCCCGGTCTGGGCGTCGAGTTCCTCGGGGCTATGGATCTGGCGCTTCACGCAATCGCAGATGCGCCCGATCAGTACCCGGCGTGGACGTCGAACCCCCGCTTCCGTCGCTTCGTGCTCGATCGCTTCCCGTACGTCGTGTTCTTCCATGCGCCGGCCACCGGACCCGAGGTGGTCGCGATCGGTCATGCGAAGAGGCGCCCGGGCTACTGGCTCCGTCGGATCGGGCCGTGAACCACGGTTCTGGGCATATAGTCTGGCCTCGCGTCATTCGGACGCAAAAAAACCCGCCGAACCTTGCGATTCAGCGGGCCTTTGAAGATGGTCGGGCTGGGTAAATGCCTATAGAACTTTCTGGGTCGACCCTGGGGCGGACTGGGACGAGCAGAAGGTGTGGGAGTTCCTGCAGCATCAGGGATGACGCTTCGGTACGTTGTGGTCGCATCGTGGCCCGAGTATGATAAAGTCATACCGCAGGAGAACGCCATGGGCCACGCCGAGAAGCGCACCTTCAGCCTGCCCGCCGAGCACATGACCTTCATTGACGAGCAGGTCGCGTCGGGCAGCTACGCTTCCGCGAGCGAGGTCGTTCGCGCCGGGCTGCGCGCGCTGCAGGAGCGCGACGCGGCCGTCGATCGCTGGCTGCGCGAAGAGGTCGCCCCGGTCTATGACGCCATGCAGGCGGATCCCACGCGCGCTCGGAGCATGGAGGACGTGTTCGGAGCGATCCGTGCCCGGCACGCTCGAGCGCTCGCGGATCGCTCGTGAAGGAGCGACGGGTCGTAATTGCCCCCGAAGCTGCAGATGACCTGAACGAGCTCTATGACTGGGTTGCTGTGCAGGCGTCCTCCTCTCAACGAGTGGACGTTTGTGCCCGATCCGGACGGACGGTTTGCGGGAGTTCTCGATGTGTTCGGAGACGGCTCGCTCTTTGCGCTCTACGTGCCGGGGCACACCGCCGGAAGCACGGCGCATCTGGCTCGCACGGTTGAGGGGCCAGTGCTCTTCACGGGCGATACCGCGAGCACCGTCTGGGGCTGGGAACATCTCGTTGAGCCTGGGACGTTCACGGCCGACCACGTGCAGGACGCCGACGCGATGGCCCGCCTCCACCGCCTGGTGGACGAGCATCCGACAATCGACCTGCGTCTCGGCCATCAGGCCCGGCCGCGCTGACCAGGGGCGAATGCTGACGCCTCAACGCTACCCGACCGCACCCGTCCCCGCGATGCTGGGATACGTGTTGCCGACGGGTCTGGAGGTGCAGTGCGACCGCACGAAACCGTGATCCTGATGCTGGGTCTGGCAGTGCCCCCGGCGGCTGGTGCCGCGCCGCTGGACGTTTCCCGGTGGTCCGCTGCGGCGGGCTTTCAGAACTCCCGACTGAGCCTGACACCCTGGGGAGAGGGGTTGCACCCCGGCGGGGCCATCGACGTCGGCTACGCGCTCGCCCGATCCCCTCGTTCGGTGGTGGGCGTCGAGGAGGTCACGCTCTCGTTGGACGTGTTCCCGATGTTGTACGTCGGACCTGCCCTGACCGCGACGACCCTCGTCCGGGCGACCGCGCACTTCGGGGTGCAGGCGGAAGCAGGCCTCGGCGTGGGGTACCACCACACCTTCTACCCGGGCCCGGTGTACGCGTTCGATGCTGCGGGGACGTGGCGCAAGGTTCCGAACCTCGGGTCGCCGAACCTGGTCGCGCCTATCGTGCGGCTCGGTGTCGGGTACGACCTGTCCGCGGTCACTCCGCTGCCGGTGACGGTGTTCGCGCGTTGGGAGGCGGGCCTGGAGCTGCCGTACCTGCTCGGCCTCGGGATTGCGCCACGCGCCGTAGGCGTCATCGGCCTGCGCCTGACCGGGAACACGCCATGACGCGGTCGATCGCCCTGAGCTGCGTCCTCGCGGGCTGCACCGCGCCGACCCGCAACTACGACTGTACGCCCGCGATGCAGGTCCCGGGGGCCGAACACCCGCGGGCCCTGGAGTTCCAGGCCTTCCTGGACGACGCGATCGCCAGCGCTCCTTTGCCTGGGGTTTCGCTCGCCGTGCATGACGCGGACGGGGTGTGGACCGGGGCTGCCGGTTCAGCCGACCTCGGCACCGGCGATGCCCTGAAGAGCTGCAACATCGTGCCCATCGCCAGCGTGACCAAGACGATCACGGCGGTGAGCGTGGCGCAGCTCGTCCAGTCCGGTGGCCTCGGCTGGGGCGACCGCCTCGCGGACCGGCTACCGCCCGAGACCATCGCCGGGCTCCCGAACGCGGACAGCGTCACGATCGCTCAGCTCCTGAACCACACGAGCGGCATCCCGGACACGCTCGATGAAGCGATGCTCAACTGCTACACCTGTGAATGGACGACCGAGGACCTGCTGGACAGCGTACGCGGGGCGGCTGCGCTTAACGCTGCGGGGGAGGGCTGGAACTATTCAGGGATGAACTACATCCTGCTGTCCATGGTCGTGCAGGCGGCGACCGGGCGGCAGCACTCGGAGGTCGTGGCGGACGATATCTTCTCGCCCCTCGGCATGGTCGACAGCTGGTACGGTCGGGCTCGTCCGTACCCCAAGGCGTCGCTCGTGCGCGGGTACACCCGCCTGCGCCCGGCAGGGCCGTGGGCCGAGTTCGACTTTCCTGTGGAGACCTGGCGGGATCCGGCGGAGGGGGGCGCGGTGTCGACCTCAGAGGATCTTCTGCGCCTCGACGACGACCTGTTCCGCGACCATGTCCTGGTTGCCGAGGACACCGTCGACACGATGCAGACCTGGGTCGACCTCGGCGGAGACTTTCACGGCGGCCGGTGGGACCGGTACGGCTACGGCCTGTTGAGCGGGGAGACGCCCGCCGGGCGCTCGATCGGGATGACTGGCTCGCTCCTGTCCACCGGGAGCGACCTGTACTGGCTTCCCGACGTGCAGACCAGCTACGTGCTCGTCTACAACGGCAATGGCGACGATGCCGCGATCCAGACCATGAACGACGAGTTGGCGGCCATGCTGGCCCGGTGAGCCTGGTCGCGTCACGGGCGTCGTGCCGGCGACGCGACTACGATCGCACCACGGGCCGCACGCTCCGCAAGCTCCACGATGACGCGCTGGCGCTCCCCGAGCAGGATCGGCTGGCGCTGGCCGCGGAGTTGATCGACAGCGTCGAAGGACCGGAAGATCCGACGTGGACCGCGGCGTGGTCAGCTTGACCGCCGTCTCGCGCGCCGATGAGCGTTCCGAACCTCCTGCCCGCCGCGCAGAGGGAGCAAGTGCCGGACACGGGACCCGAGGTGGTCGCATCGGTCGTGTGAAGCGCCGCCCGGGCTACTGGCTCCGTCGGATCGGACGGTGAACGCAGGTCTGGGCGTAGCGTCTGGCCCCGTGTCACTCGAACAAAAAAACCCGCCGAACCTTGCGATTCAGCGGGCCTTTAAAGATGGTCGGGGCGAGAGGATTCGAACCTCCGACTTCCTGGTCCCGAACCAGGCGCGCTAACCAGACTGCGCTACGCCCCGAAGCGTGAGCCTCTTAGCCCTGAGGCCCCTGGGCGTCAACGAACTATCGCTCGCGGATGGCCGTCACGACAGTCGTTCGCGGTGCCACGCGCAAACGTCGCGCATTCGCGCCGCGTCTTCGAAGCCTACCTCCTGCAGCAGGTCGCGGAACGCGGGCCACGTGTCGCCGACGCGGAGCCCGGTGGCCGCATAGAACGCCTCGGCGTGCCCCCAGACCGCACGGGAGAACGCGAGCTCGCGCGTCCACGGCAGCTGCATGCGCGCGGGGGAACGCACGTACGGGGCGAGGTAGGGCGCGCGACCGTGACTTCCCGACGGCAACTGGACGACCAGCCCCGCCTCCCGGGCGCCGGGCAGGAGGTCCCGCAGGTCGAGCAGCTCGCCGTCCCCGACCTCGGCCGCGACCCAGCTGGCGATCGGGCGGGTGTGCGCGGGGAGCAAGCGGCGGACGGCGTCGAGCGTGCCGCCGGTCGCGACGTCGTCGTCGAGGAGGACAACGTCGCCATGCGGAAGATCAGCGAGCTGCTCGACGACCGGGCGCGCGCCGGGTCGAGCGGTCAGACCGATTGGTCCCCTGGTCGAAGACAGCCCGAACGCGCGCGATACCGCGAGATCAGCGTGACCTGGCAGACACGCGTCCAGGCTCACGATCGGCGCCGGGGCGGGTCGGGCGGCGATCGCGTCGCGCTGGTCGTCGAGGCTCAGATGCACGAGATCGAGGTCGACGCCGCCTTCGTCGTAGGCGCGTCGAAGGTCGGTGAGGGCGCCCGCGCGGAACGCGGCCCAGGCCTCGGTGACAGCCGGATTGGCGGCCCACGGCTCCACGGCCCACGCGCCTTCATCGCGGACGTAGAGGCGCAGCGTTCGCCGCGTCGCGGTGGCCTTTGGCCTCGCAGCGCGCAGCTCGCGGCTCGCCTCGGTGCGGTCGCCCTCGACGAACAGCAAGCGCTCGTTTCCAGCCACGAAAGGGTGCTTTCGTGCAGCCTCTACGGCGGCCTCGGTCCCGGGACGGCCGACGATCACGCAGCGACCGCGCTCGACGAACGAGAGCGCGAACCGCGCGTTGTCGCCGCCGGCCACGTACACCACCCGGACGGGTCGGTGCGACCGCACGACGCGCGCCATCACCACCTCGAGGTGCGCGACGACGTCGGTGTAGTTGACCGCGACCGGCGTGTGCTGCGCCTCCCACGGGTCGACGAGCAGCCAAGGCACGTCGTGAACGAGGTCCTCGCACAGCGCGATTCGCTCCGCCGCGTTCGGCCCGTCGGGCACCTTTCGCAGCACGTACCCGTCGTGTCCGGGCGACATGTACCCGGCGAGCACCTGCCCGCCGGCGTCCTCGACGGCCTTGCGCGCGAGGTGGAACATCGCGACGTGCCCGGCGTGGGGCGGGCAGTACGCCCCGGTGCACAGCAGCACACAAGGCCACTTGTCGGGGTCGAGAGGGGCGGGTGGCGGCGGCGGGGTGACCCACCAGTCGGGCGTCTCGCAGGGGTCGACGAGCGCGTCCGAGCCGTCGTCGAAGAAGCCCGACGGCCCCGCGGCGTCATCGCCGATCGCGGTGTAGGCGGGGCCGACGAACGGGTCGCGCAGCACCTTCCAGGCGAGGCGCAGGTCCGCCGTCGGCGACAAGATCCGCGTCCACGCGGCGTCCACGACCGCGCGCGGCGCGTTCGGGGGCACGCCGAGGACCTCGTGGTGCGGGCGCGGCGCCGGGAGCGCGGCCCGGTATGGCGGACCGCAGCGCTGCCAGATCACGTCCGTCCGCAGCACCACGCGGTCCCCAGGACCCGCCCACGGCTCGGCGTCGTGCAGCACGCGGTGGTCGAACACCAGGGCTTCGCCAGCGTTCAATGCGACGCGCTCGAGCGTCCCGTGCGCGATCCGGGCCGCCGCGGGGTCGTCGAACGCGCGCCAGGGGAGGGGCAGGTGGCGTTGCCCGTCGATGAGGAACCGCGTGGCGCCGCGCCCGTCGAGGGAGATCAACACGCTGGTCAACGTGTGGTGTCGACCGTCGCCGAAGTCGTGGCCGGCGTCGTAGTGGGGCACCAGGGTGCCGCCCGGCGCGTACCGGATGAACCTCAGGACGGGGTTCAGACCGACCGGTCGCCATGTCGGATGGCCGCCATGGTCGGTGGGATCGTCCGTCCCGAACGTGCGCACGCACGGCAGCACCGTGCGCAGCCGCTCCCACAGGGCGTCGGCGAGGCCCTGATCCACCGCAGTCGCCCGCCATGATCCGATCGGCGCACCCGTGTCGGATGATCCGATCGGCGCACCTGCGTCGGCGCGCGGCCGCCCGTCCAAGCCGACGGGGACCCAGTCGATGCCGGCGAGATCGGGTGCCCGGTCCAGTACGCCCGCCGCGACGAACCCGGAGTCGCCAAGGTCCGCGATCGGCCGCACCTCCGGTCGTCGCCACGTCATTTCGTCCATCGCGGGCAACGAGAATCGGCCAACGAACGGGCCGGTCGTCGGCGCAGTCGGCCGGGCCGTCGTCGACCAGCCGCCCGGGACCGCGCGCTCCAGCGCGTCGAGGTGAACCGCCGGAGAGCCGACCGCGTACTT
This sequence comes from Pseudomonadota bacterium, assembly GCA_947505245.1. Taxonomy (GTDB): domain Bacteria; phylum Myxococcota_A; class UBA796; order UBA796; genus SYKL01. The sequence goes on from CANNIZ010000020.1 coordinate 39,207, forward strand.
GTGCGCGTTGTGTGCGTGCAGGGCCTCGATCGCCCGCGCCCAGGTCGAAAACTGCGCGAGCGCGTCGGGGCTCCAACGCGGATCCGGCCGTCGATGGAGCCCGAGCACCAATTCGACCGCGTCATACGGGGCCCCGATCATCTGCTCGTCGACGCGCCCGTCGAACACGTCGCCCGACGGCGTCGCGGCGAGCACCGACGACGGCACGCCCAGCGCGCGCCCCAGCGCGTACACCTCGGACTTATGAAGGTCCGAGATCAGCTGCACGTCGACCATCCCGTCCGACGCCTTGCCGAAGAACCCCAGGTAAGCGCCCTCGTCGCGGTTCGTGGTCCCGACCACCACGCCGTTCTCGCCCTCCTCGGTCAGGTTCGAAGTGAGCGCATACAGCGCAGGTGTACGCAGGGTGCTCACCAGTTGACCCGACGCCCACGGCGACAGCGGGCCCACGGCGGCGCGCATCGCGTGGTGCGCCGCCGTGAGGTCGATCGTGCGCAGCTCAGCGCGTGCCCAGGTGGCCACCTCCCGCCCGCGCGCGGTCGCGTCGGCCTGGTTGGTCGCGCCGTCCGTGAACATCGGCATACACGCCGCGATCACGCGCCGGATCGGCGACCCCGGCGCGTCCATCGCCCGGCGCACGAGACCTGTCGTCACGGCCGAGTCGACGCCGCCGCTCACGCCCACCACGGCCGCGGTGAGCCCACACGCCGCGAAGTAGCTGTTGAGCAGCGCGACCTTCGCGTCGAGCACGCGCCTTACGTCGAAGTTCCGCCGCGCGCGCAGCTCAGCGAGGGACGTTACGAGGTCCGGATGCATCATGCCCGCTGCTTCGAGGCCTGGCGTCGCGCGGCTGCGAGGTTCGCGTCGACTTCGATCTCAGCCGCGATCTGGGCGGTCGCGTGTGGCAGCTCGTCGGACGTCGCCCCCGCTTTCAGGTCGACCAGGTTCGCGTAGAGCGCGGTGAGTCGGGCCTCGGTGCGCGTGAGATCGACCTGCAGCTTCTCGCGCGCGCCTTCGAGGCCCGCGTCTGCCGGGCGCTTCCCGGTGGACAGCTGCTCGATCTGTGCGAGCTCCTGGCGCAGCCACCGGGCGTGTTCGTGGGCGCTGCGAACGGCCCTTTGAACGTCGGGGCGGTCGTCACCCGCGAGCGCTTCGATGCGGGCGACCAGGGGATCCAGCGGGTCGTCGGACGAAGTGGCCACCGGCGCGGCTGCCCCGCCGAGCCGCTGGAGCTCGCGGTAGCGCCCGACGAGGCCCGTCGCGTACGCCCAGCTCCGCGTGCTCCACGCCGCGTACGCGATCATGGGGAACACCCCGAACAGGCCGAGTCCGAACGCGACGTTCGCGGGGCCGTGGGCCTGCAGGACGTTCTCCAGCACGAGGGCGGTCGCCATGCCGCCGACCAGGGTTGCGGCGGGGAACAGGGCCGCGAACTTGACCTTCCACAGGCCGCCGGAGGCCTCCCTGGCTGCGAGCCAGGCGCCCGCCCTGCGCACGCCCGGGGGCGCACCTCTCAGCGTGGCGTCTGCGCTGTCGGGGTCGACGCGCGCGATCTCCGCGGGCTCGTTCGCGTCGGTGCCGGCCGTCCCGCCTTTCACGCCCGCTGCCTCGTGGTCGCGCGCCGCGCGGACGCGAGCTTCGCGTCGACCTCGAGCTCCGCCGAGATCCGCTCCGTCGCGAGCCGCAGCTCGTCGACCGGCCCGCCCGCCTGCAGGTCGACGAGGCTCGCGTACAGCTCGGCCACGCGGGCCTGCGTGCGCGCGAGATCGGCCTCGAGCGAGCTGCGCGCGCCGTCGAGCGCCGCGTCGGCCTCGGGCTGACCGGTGGCCATCCTCGCGATGTGGGCGAGCTCGGCCTGTAGCCTCCGTGCGTGTTCAGCGGCCTTTCGCGCCGCCGCCGCGACCTCGGGCCGCTCCGTGCCCGCGAGGGACTCGATGCGCGCGACCATGCGGTCCAGCGGCGTGGCGGCGGGTTCGGCCCCAACCTCGTCCGCGGGCCTGGCCGCTTGAAGCTGGCGATAACGCTCCACGAGGGTGACCGCGTAGCCGTAGGGACGCGTGTAATAGGCGCCGCCGAAGATCATGCCGACGGTGGCGAGCCCCATCACGAAGAAGATCACCTCGGGGGTGCCGTTGGTGAGTCCGAGCACGTCGTGCGCCACGGAGGCGCCTGCCAGGCCCGAGAGGAACGTGGCCAGCGGTGCGAGGGCGAAGTTCCGGAGCTTTCTGCTGGCGTTCTTCGCGAGCCACGCGCTCGCTTTTCGCACGTTCAGCGGCGCGCCGGCCAGGGACGGGTCCGCGTCGAGCGGATCCGCCTTCGCGATCTCTTCGGGCTGCGACACCTGACCTCCGCGGCGATCCTACCCGCGTTTCGGCCCTTCACCGACCCACGCGAACGCCGGCGGCACGTTCCGCCACGCCACCCGCGTGCGACGTACGCTCGTAAAGTGCCGCGCGAGAAGTGTTTTCAGCGTGCGTGCGCCGGGCAGGATCTGACTGTGGACGTACGTGAACGTCACCAGCTTGCCGTCGTCCTTCATGCATTTCACGACGTTGCCGAGGATGTGGTCCTGCTCGGCCACCGGCCAGATCGTCCACGGCAGGCCGCTCACCACGCGATCCACCGCCGTCTGCCCCCAGGGGCCCAATTCGTCCGGCAGGTCCTGCGCGAACCGCGTGCTGACGCGGATGTCCGGGAACTGCTCCTGCAGGTGCTTCGCCATCTCCGCGCCGGGCTCGAACGCGAGCAGCGGCGACGTCGGCGCCATCGCGCGGATCGTCTTCGTCAGGGCGCCCGTCCCCGCGCCGAGCTCCACGATCACGTGCCCGTCCTGCAGGCCGACCGCCTCGCACATCACCTGCGCGAGCTCCGCACCCGACGGTGCGATCGCGCCCATCTGCTTCGGCCGCAGCCACACGTCGCGCCAGAACATGCCGATCGCCACGAATCCTCCGTGCCGCAGGAGTAACCCCGGGGTTACTAGAGGCGCCCGTTTCGGAGGCCTCCCATGAAGTTCTTCATCGACACCGCGAACCTCGACGAGATCCGCGAAGTGCACGGCTGGGGCATCCTGGCCGGCGTCACCACCAACCCGTCGCTCGTCGCGCGCGAAGGCGGCGACTTCGTTGAGCGCATCCACCAGATCTGCGAGATCGTGAAGGGGCACGTCTCCGCTGAGGTCCTCGCCCAGGACGTCGATGGCATGGAGAGGGAAGGCCGCCTGTGGGCCAGGGTCAGCCCGTGCGTCGTCGTGAAGGTGCCACTCACCACCGCCGGCCTCGGCGCGTGCAAGCGCCTCTCCGCCGATGGAATCAAGGTCAACGTCACCCTTTGCTTCCAGGCCGGTCAGGCTCTGTTCGCCGCCGCCGCCGGCGCCACGTACATCTCACCGTTCGTCGGCCGGGTGGACGACGTCACCTGGGACGGCAACGAGCTCATCCGCCAGATCGCCGAAATCTACGCCCTCGACGCCGACATCCACACCCAGGTGCTCGCCGCCTCGCTGCGCCACCCGATGCACGTCATCCAGGCCGCCCTCGCCGGCGCCCACGTCGGCACCGTGCCCTACAAGGTGCTCAAGCAGATGGTCGGCCACCCGCTCACCGACAAGGGCAACCAGATGTTCTTGGACGACTGGAAGAAGGTGCCCGACAACGACATCGGCGGTCAGGTCGCCCGCTGGCTCGCCAACCGCTGAAGGCGGGGCCCCGGCGCTTCGCGCCGTCGGCGCGCTGCCGGGCTCGCGCGCCAGCTGGCACGCGTCGTGTGGTCGTGAGCGGCTCCGGAGCGCGCCGCGCGTAGGGCCGCCCGTCGAATCTCTCGCGCGTGCCGGGCGCGCAGCGAGCGCTTGCGCGACCGTAGAAGGGGCGCGCTCGGTCCCGCTTCGCGGGGACCGGCCTGCGGTCGCCCTCCCGGCGCCTGGCCCGGCGCCCATCGGAGTAGAGGGCCTCCCATTGTTCGCGTCGCCCGGTAGAGGCGCCTCCAATGTTCGTTCGTCGACCCACCCACCTCGACCTGCCGGGCGCCGACGTCGTCGGGTTCACCGGCCTCACCGCGACGCAGCGCCGTCGGCTCGCCGACCCTCGACGATCACCGCCGCGAGCGCGCCTGGCAGCGCTACGCGGGCCGGAGGTGATCGGCCCGAAGAGCGGTGCTACACTGCGCGAATGCGCAACATTGCCCTGCTCTCTCTCACCCTGGCCGCCTGCAAGGGCGGCGACTCCAACTCCGACGACACGAACGTCGATCTCTCCGACCTCGTCGGCATCCTGCTCACGCCCGAGCAGCCCGTGCTGCCGGTCGGCGGCGAGACGCAGCTCACCGCCACGGGCCTGCTGTCGGATCGCACCACCACCGACCTCACCGCGGTCGTCGAGTGGGACAGCACGGACTCCGGCGTCGCGCTCGTGTCGGGCGGCCTCGACCGCGAGGGCGTCCTGTCCGCCGAGGGCACCGGCGAGGCCACGATCACCGCCACCGCCGAAGGCATCACGTCGAGCGAGGTGAAGGTCAAGGTCACCGACGCGCAGATGCTCGGCATCACGGTCGAGCCGAAGGAGGTCACCGTCGCGGCGGGCGACACGCTCCAGCTGTCCTGCCAGGCGGCGTGGTCCGACGGCTCGCGCGGGGACGCGTCGGGCCAGGTGCGCTGGGTCACCGGCAACGGCGACATCGCCACGCTCGATCCAGGCGGCATCCTCACCGGGGTCGCCGTAGGCCACGCCGAGGTGCACGCCGAGTGGGAGACGTCCGCCAGCAACGACGTCGCCGTCACGGTGATCGAGGCCTCGGACGACCGCGCGGATCTCGAGGTCGAGGAGGTCAGCGTCGAGGCCGCCGGCGGCTACGCGGTGGTCACCGTCCGCGTCGTGAACAGCGGCGGCAACGGCGCGAGCGGGTTCTGGGTCGACCTGTTCGTCGATCCCGCCTCCTCGCCCGAGGTCGGCGACTACGGCGACGACTTCACCGAGGTGGACTACGTCGGTCCGCGCGGCGAGTACGCGATCCTCTCGTTTACCGTGCCCATGTCCGAAGGCTCGCACGAGGTGGCCGTCCTGCTCGATTCCGCAGGCACCGTCGACGAAGACGACGAGTCGAACAACGTGTGGTCCGATCAGTTCGAGACGAGCAGCTCCACGCCTGGCCCGAACCTCACCATCACGTACTTCGACTGGCTCGCGGACGACACGTCGATCTACTACGCGATCGACGTCTTGAACGCGGGTTCGGAGCCGGCGCCGCAGTTCTACATCGACCTGTTCCTCAACCAGAGCTTCAAGCCGATGATCGAGACGGACGGCGACAAGTACGTCACGGTGACGGGCCTCGGCGCGGGCGAGACAACGCACGCGGACTTCCTGCTCGACCGCACGTGTTTGTCGTGCAAGTCGTGGATCCTGATCGACAGCTACGACGAGGTGCTGGAGACCAACGAGGACGACAACGTCGCCGGGCCGATCCAGGTCGGCGACGAAGGCGGCTGGGACACCGGCTACGGCTACTACTGACGACGCGCCGATGCCATTCGGCGGGCGGCGAGGGCGCTGACGACGATGAACGACGCCCGGCCGAGCCACAGGCCGAGCGCGGCCACCTGGACGTAGCCGACGAACGAGTCGTCCATTGCGTGGGCGCGGGCGCGCGCGAGCGCGAGCGCGAGCGTGGTGGGGTCGCCGAGCGCACCTGCGACCGCGGCGATGAGGCCGATCAGGCCGTAAGCGGGCCGCAAGCCGCTCAGCATCGATTGCGACAGCAGCAACGCCCCGCTGATGTGCAGCATGCCGACCGCGACGCTCAGGAGGACCGCGCGTTCGATCGGCGGGCGCGCGAGCTGGAAGGGCGTGCGCACCTGTCGCTGATCGCGCACGGCAACCGCCACGGCCATCGCGCACAGCGAGGCCGGCAGGGCCCAGCGCAGCACCGGCACGTCGAACACGACGGGGTACAGGGCGAGCGGGGCCAGCACCCTTCCCGCGAGCTCGGCGTTGGTACGCGTCTCGTTCGGGCGGCGTTCGGCGCCGAGCAGCCCGCGGACGAACGCGCTGTCCGCGCCGCTGGCCAGCAACGAAGGCAGCAGCGAGCTTGCGACCAGCCAGCCGACGACGATCGCGACATCGCTCCGCGCGAGGACGACGCCCCACAGGTCGAGCGTTCCGTAGTCCAGCGGAAACACACCCGACGTGCGCGCGGCCGCTGCGACCGCGATCAGAGCGATCGTCGGTAGCGCGCGTGCCACGCGGCTCGCCCGTCCGGGCACGTCGAGCAGGGCGTCGTTACCGGCCAGCGCGGCTACACCCAACGCGGCGGTCGCGTACACCGCCGGCCAGACGATCACCGGTCTTCCCGATCCACCACGGGGTTCTCGAGCGTACCGATGCCCTCGATCGTCACGCGCACCACGTCGCCAGCGACGATGGGCGCGATGCCCGACGGCGTGCCGGTCGCGATCACGTCCCCCGGCAACAGCGTCATGATCGACGAGATCCACACGAGCAGCGTCGGGACGTCGAAGTGCATCTGCGACGTGCGTCCGTCCTGGCGAAGCTCGCCGTTCACGTGCAGCTGAAGGGCCAGATCGCGCGCGTCGAGCCCGGTGACCACGCTCGGACCGATCGGGCAGAACGTGTCGAACCCTTTCGCGCGACCGAAGATGCCGTCCTTCTTCTGGAAGTCGCGCGCGGTGACGTCGTTCACGATCGTGTAGCCGAACACCGCGTCCATCACGGTGTCCCTGGTGCCCCGCGTGAGCGTGCGGCCGATCACGACGCCGAGCTCCCCTTCGGGATCCACCCGCGTCGTGCGCGGCGGGATCGCTACCGCGTCGCCCGGACCCACCACGGACGTGGACGGCTTGAGGAAGATGCGCGGCTCGTCGGGCATTTCGGCGCCCATCTCGGCGGCGTGCTGCGCGTAGTTGCGCGCCACGGCGACGACCTTGCTCGGCGTCACGGGCGCGAGCAGCCTTGTGTCGCCGAGCGCAGCGCGCTCCCCGGTCGGCCGGAAGCCGAGCGCCCAGTCGCCCGTGAGCCACAAGAGCTGGCCGTCCTGGAGGTCAGCGTGCCGCGGGCCGTGGGCCGTCGCGACGCGGACGAGGTTCACACGCTCCCCACGACCGGCGCGCCCGCAGGCGTGGCCGTCTTCGGGGCCGGGTGGGTCGGGAATTCAGCGACGATCGCTGCGAGCGCTGCGCGATCCTTGAATACCGCGCCGATCTGGCCGACCGTGAGCGCCGCGATGGCCGACGCGAGCCGCCCGCAGTCCGACGGCGAAAAGCCACGCACGACGCCGTACAAAAACCCGCCCGCGTACGCGTCGCCGGCGCCCGTCGTGTCCATCGCCTTCACCCAGCGGACGGGGATCTCGTACGTGACGCCCTCGTGGCGCACGAGCGAGCCCTGCGCGCCCAGCTTTACGATGACCGTGCGCAGGTTCGCCTTCTCGGCGATGACCACGACTGCGCGCTCGGGCTCATCGTCCGTGAGGGCGCGGGCTTCCTCGGCGTTCAAGAACGCGATGTCCGCGAAGTCGGTGAGGGTGTTCCAGACGGTGTCGCGGATCGCGCGGATGACGAACGGGTCGGATGCGTCGAACGATACACGCCCGCCCGCGTCCTTCACGACCTGCATCGCGCGAGTGACCGTGCCGGTCATCGGGCCGCCGAGCAGCTCGTAGCCGGTGAAATGCACGATCTTGGAGGAGCGCAGCGCACCTTCGAACGAGCCGAAGTCGGCGAGTTCAGTCGCAGCGCCGAGGTCCGTGAGCATGGTTCGTTCGGCGTCTTTCGCCGAGATGATCGACAGGCACTTTCCGGTCGCCCGCTCGGTGCTGAACCGCAGCGCGTGGTTTCCACACGCCTCTTCGATCTTCGCGGCGTACATGTGGCCCATCTGGTCGTCACCGACCTGGCCGCAGTACGTCGCGCGGGCGCCCATCAGGCCGGCGGTGGCGATCGTGTTCGCGCCGGATCCACCGGAGTCGAACGCGATCTTGTGGTGGCGCAACCGCTCGTAGGCGACCATCCATCGATCGTGGTCGACGGGGTGCATCGTGCCGCGAACGAGGCCCAATTCGTGCAGGACGTCGTCGTTGTCGACGACGACGAGGGCGTCAACAAGCGAATTACCGATACCAGCAAGGTCCCACGTCATCCGACGCTCCGCACAAAGGGCGGCGGACTCTATCGCATCCGCGCCTCGCGCGCTGCGCCTGACGCCGTGCTACCCACAGACGTGCGTTTCGACCGTCGAATGTTCCTCGGCTTGATCGTCGCCGTGGCGCTTCTTGCCGTGTTCCTCTCCGGAGTGGACGGGCCTGCGCTGTTCGGCGCGCTCCGAACGGTGAACGTCTGGTGGCTCCTGTTCGGCTCGGTGCTGATCCTGATCGAGTGGGTGGCGCGCGGACTTCGGTGGTGGGTGCTCCTGCGCGGGGTCGACGACGAAGGTCCCGGTGCAATGATCTCCGCCACCCTGGCCGGGGCAGCGGCGAATACGCTGATTCCGCTCCGCGGCGGTGACATCCTTCGCCCCGCGATGTTGTCGCTAAGGCGGGACGTGCCGTTCGCTGCGGCGGTGTCCTCCACCGTTATCGACCGCCTGTTCGACCTCGCGGGCGTGGTGCTGCTGCTGGTGGCGCTCGACTTTACGCTGCCAGCGCGCGCCGAGACCTCCGTGGCCCTGGGACACCTGCGCATGGCGGTTCACGGCGCCGTCGGTGGCGGGCTGTTCCTCGTGCTGTTGATCGTGGTCGCTGTCACGGCTCCCGCGCGGGAGATCGCGGTGTCGACGCTGTCGAGACTGCCTTCAAAGCGGCTCGCCGAGCGCGCGGTCAAGGTGTTCGACCAGGTCGTCGAGGGGGTGATCGTCGCTGGCAAGCCGAGCCGGCTGCTCGCGGCCACGCTGCTCACGGTGGTGGTGTGGGTTTGCGCCGTGGGGGCCGCCGAGGCGACGCACCGCTCGATCGGGCTTCATCTTCCCGTCTCCGCCGCGATCCTCGTCGTGGTCACGGTCAACCTCGCGGTGTCCGTGCCGCAGGGGCCCGGGTTCGTCGGCGTGTTTCAGGTCGCCGTCGAGCAGGCGCTCTCGCTGTTTTCCGCCCCGAAAGGGGCGTCCCAGGCGGTCGCGATCTTGTTCTGGGCGGTGTCGTTCGTGCCGGTCACCGCGATCGGCGCGTTCGAAGCGTGGCGGCAGGGCATCAAGCTCTCAGGCGGCGCGCCACCTGCCGAGCCGCCGTCCCCGGCGCATTAGCGCCCGGGCGAGGCGGGAGCGCGTCGTAGCAGGCCCGCGATGGCCTCACCGAGCGCCGTTCCCGTGTACGGCTTCGGCAGGTACGCGCCATGCGGACCCGCGAGCCGCACGTTGCCGCCCGACACCCACAACACCTGCGCGTCGATCCCGGCGGCGCGCAGGTCGGGCAGTGCGTCGCCCCCGTCCAGCGTAGGGAGATCCAGCACGAGGGCCGCGGGGCGCTCGTCGACGGCGGCGGTCTGCGCGGCATCACGCAGCGCTGCGAGATCGGTGAACACGCGCACCTCGAAGCCCTGGGCGGCGAGCGAGATGCGTGAAAATTCGAGGATCTGGGCGTGGTCATCCAGGATCCACACGCGACCGCCCTTGCCGCCGTGCGCGCGAACCAGGTCGTCGTACACGAATTCGGGGCGCGAGGACATCGGCAGGAACAGCTCGACGCGGGCGCCCCCTTCGCTCGAGAGTCGCACCGCGCCCGAGTGCGCCGCGAGGACTCCTTGGACGGCGGCGAGCCCGACGCCGTGGCCGTCCGCGCGCGTCGTGAAGAACGGCTCGAACAGTCGTTCGGGCTTCACGTTCGGAAAGCCGGGACCGGAATCGTTGACCGTGATGCGCGCGACCTCGGAGCCCGGCGGTGGGGCGCCAGGGGCCTGCCAGGTGGGCGCGGCAGGCATCGGAACGTGGTCGACCGTGACCTGGATGCGGCCGCGGCCGCCGCACGCCTGGCCCGCGTTGGTCAACAGGTTCAGCACGGCCTGGTGAAGCTGCCCGGCATCGGCCTCGACGATGACGTCTTCATCGCCGCGCAAATCGAGGGCGATCCCGCTCGGCGCCGACGCGCGGTAGAGCTCGACGGTCCGGTGCGCGAGGCCCATCGCGCGTACCGGCTCGACGTGGGTGTTCGACGGTCCACCGAACGCGAGCAGCTGCTTGGTGAGCCGCGCGCCTTGCAGCGTCGCGTCCTGCTGGAGGCCCGCCGACCGTCGCACGCGCTCGTCGGTCGACCACATCTCGATCAATTCGGCGTGGCCGCCGATCGCGCAGATCAGGTTGTTCACGTCGTGTGCGACGGCGCGCGCGAGCCGCCCGAGGCGGGTGAGGTTCTCCTCCCGCTGCGCGGTGGCCTGGGCGACGTCTTGCGCGGTGACGTCGCGCATCACGCCGAGCAGCGCGGGGGCGCCGCCGCCGGGATCGGGCACGACGCGGCTCCAGATCGCGGCCGTCATGGTGGTGCCGTCCTTGCGCACGAACGAGCGCCGCGTGCCTTCTGAGGGCCGACCGAGCACGAGCGCGGCGATCGCTGTCTGGGCGGCCGACCGCTCCGCGTCAGTCGCGTACACCAGGTTGGTCCACCCGCGTGTGCGCACGTCCTCGGCGGTCCACCCCACGAGGGCCTGCATGCCGTCGCTGTAGTGGAGGAGCTCGCCGTCGAGGGTGACGAGGATCATCCCCTCCTCGAGGACCGGCAGCGCCGTCGCGAGCACGTCGGCGTCGCGCTGGTTGCGGTCGGCCGCGATCGCGCGCTCGAGCGCGGCTCCAGCGAGGGTGACGATCCGTTCCAGCGGCTCTGGGATGGACCGCGCAGGCGCTGCGAACCGGAACGTCACGACGCCGCAGGGGCCGTCGGCCCCTACGAGCGCCGTCGCGACGCTGAGGCGGTCGCTCGACCATTGCGGGGTCTGCGTCTCGAACGCGCGCCGCTCGGCGGCTTCGGCGGCATCGGGCGCGTCTCCGATCGAGGTGAGCAGGTCCCGGGTCGTGTCGTGGCGCCACGCCCGGGTAGCGGCGCACCAGCCGGATTCGACGGCCGACCCGATCGCGAGGCCAACGTCACGCGCGCCAGAGGCCGCGACGAGGGCGAGGATTGGATCGGACGGGTGACTCATGAACGGAGGATGCCACAGGCTCTCCGAAAATTGCACCCCGCTACGACGATAACGTTCGCGGATCCGTCAATTTACCCATGACCGCGCTGGCGGCCGCCACCGCCGGCGACACGAGGTAGACCGGACCGGGTGCGCCCATCCGCCGGGCGAAATTCCGGTTCGTGGTGCTGGCGGTCGTCTCGCCGGGGAGCGGGATGCCGGGGCCGTTGCCGATACACGAGCCGCAGCCGGGCTCGGTGACGACGGCGCCCTTGCTGCGGAACAGCTCCAACAGGCCCTCCTCGTCAGCTGCGGTGGCGACGTCGGCGCTCGACGGCGTGACGGTGATGCGCACGCCCGGCGCGACGGTGCGGTCGCGGAGCACGTTCGCGGCGGCGCGAAGGTCGGACAGCGAGCCGCCCGTACACGACGCGATCACGACGTTCTGGATCGCGACGGTGGTGTGCTCGTCGAGCGGCGCGCGGTTGCGCGAGTCGCCGGGCGTCGCGACGGTGAGCGGCACGTCGTCGAGGTCGAGCACGATCACCTTCTCGTAGGAACAGCCCGGATCCGGATGGACGAGCAGGTCCGTGGCGTCGACGCCGCGCCGCTGCTTCAAGAAGTCGACGATCGGCTTGCACGGGGCGACGACGCCGGTCATCAGGCCGCCCTCGACGGTCATGTTGGTGAGCACGGACAATTCGTCCACGTTCCACTGGTCGAGGCCCGCCCCCGCGAACTCGATCACGCAGGTGTCGGTCGGGGACTTCCGCCAGTGCTCCTCGCGGAAGTACGGGTCGCCGATCAGGTGCAGGATCACGTCCTTCGGCGACAACACGCCCTTGGCGGAGCCCACGATCTCGACGCGGACGACCTTCGGCACCGTGACGGGGATCAGCCCGGTGCGCAGCGCGAACGCCATCGCGGTGCTGCCGACGCCGAACGCGAACGCGTTCATCACGCCGGCCGTAGGGGTGTGCGAGTCGGTGAGCACGACGATGTCGCCGGGCAGGGCGTAGTCTTCGACGACGATGCGGTGGCACACGCCCGGCTTGAACGCGCGGCCGGGGCCGTGCACGCGGATGCCGTTCTGCTCACAGGCGGCGATCATCTCGTCGCGCAGCTGGAGCGCGGGGCCGAGGCGCGCCTTGCGCACGCCCTCGGGGACGCTCTCGTGCCCGAGCAGGACGAAGTGATCTTCGAACGCGGCGACCATCTCGGGCCGGTACATCGGCGCCGCCTGCCACTCGCGGCGGTACAGGTCGACGACCATGCCGCCCGTGTATTCGTGGACGCCGCGGAACGCCGCGCGCGCGAGCACCTGGTCGCCAGGGCCAACCGCGGGGATGCCGTCGGGCAGGCCTTGCCCGCGCCAGGCGCGGCGGGCGATCAGCTTCTCGACGCTGTTCATCGGGCGCGCGGTCTTGTCGGTCGCGTAGGTGGGATGCACGTCCCCTGCGAGCAGCTTCGAACCGTATTTCAGCAAGCCGCCCGCTTTGGCGACGGCGCGGAAGAAGTCGGGCAGGGCGTCCACATGGGCGCCGAGATCGATGTCCTCGCCGCGCGTGATCGCGTCCAACACGCTACGATCGGTCGTGAACGGCATGCCGTCATAGACCATGTTCTCCTGGAAGATGCGCTGGAAGCTGTCGGCGACGACGAGCTTGATCCCAGCGCCCTTGTGGGCGACCACCGCCACCTCGCGCGACGAGCCCGAGCCGTACGCGTCGCCGCCGACGATCACGTCGAAGCCGCCCTTCTTCACGTCACCGGGCTGCACGACCTCGAGGAAGTTGTGCAGGAACCAGGGGCCCAGGACCTCGGGTGTGTAGCCCAACGTACACGCCTGGCCGCTGATCATCAGGTCGGTGTTCACGCCGTAGGTGTAGGCCTTTCCGGCGACGTCTACGGGTTGACCGTCGAGCTGGGCGCGCACCGCAGCGGCGTCTTCGACGAGGTGGAGGACACGTCCTGGGAACTTCATGCGGCACTCCCTGATCGGAGCGCGCCTGTAACCGGTGGTAGGCTCGCAGGCGGAGGGTCCATGTGGAACCTTGTGTTCGTTGCGGCGTTCGCGGCCGAGCCCGTCACCGTAGCGATCCGCGCGGACGGGACGCTAATGCTCGGGGAGCGCCCGGTGGACGGGGCGGCGCTCGCGTCCGGGCTCGTCGCTGCGAAGGCCGCAGGCGCGTCCGACGTGGTGCTGATGGCCGACGCGTCGGTCGACTACGGCGACGTGATGGCCGTGATCACCGTCGTCCACGACGCCGGTCTCGAGGTCTCGCAGGTGGTCGACACCGTGGAGCGGCCGCCGGATCCACTGTTCCCGGGCGCGGGTGCGGAGGTCATGCAGCTCGGGACGGGGCTCACGCCGGAGCAGCTCAATGACCTCGAGCCGAGGCGGTTCAAGTTCCCGCAGAACCCGTACGGGACGACCGATTTTACGGCGTACACCCTTGAGTGGGGGGAGGCGCGCGTGGGGCTCGCCTCCGTGAGCTATGGGCTGCTCCCGCGAACGCAGGTGGCCACGATCCCGCTGCTCGACGCGGTCGGCGCGTACAACCTGCAGGGGAAGGTCAACCTGATGCGGTTCGGGCCGCTCGACGGGGCGATCGACGCGCAGGCGTACACGTTCAAGGTCACCGACCTGATGGAGCGCCTGGACGGCGGTCGCTGGGGAATTTCGCCGCAGACGATCGCCACCGGTCAGGAGCTGCTGGTCGCGGACATGACGTACCTCGGCCTCGGGTTCACGTCGTCGTTGCAGGTCGTAGGCGGCTGGTCGCTGCACGGCGGCGTCGGCTACTCGCGCGCCACCGCCGACGGAACGCTCGATCTGCAGGCGCTGCCCGCGATCATCGTGCCCGGCATGGACGCGACGGGTGACCAGCCCGTGATCGTCGGCGACGTGACCGGTGAGATCGTCGAGGCGCGGTTCGCCACGGACTTCCGGTTCAACCGCCGCGACAGCCTGATCCTCCAGGGCGTGGCGCCGGTTTACGCGCGCGTGCGGGGCACCCTGACCGGCATCGCCGAGGAGGATCTCCCGCCCGAACTGCAGGGTACCGGCGACCTGATGGTCGGCGAGGGGCAGTGGTTGCCGATCGACAAGACGTTCCGCGCGAGCCTTTCGTACCAGGTGAGTTGGAAGCGGGTCGACGCGCGGCTCGGCATCGGCATGGCGGGCAAGTCGCTCCCGTACAGCTGGGTCGAGCAGAGCTTCGACCTCGCCTACCGGTTCGGCGGGCGAACGCGGCACACGGAGTCCAAGATCGAGCGTGGCTTCCGTCGCAACACGCGCGATCTGCGCAAGGGCGGCGACGCGCCTGGCGCGGCGCCTACGGGCAGCTGAGGACTTCCCAGCCGCACGTCCCGTCTTCGAGCGCAAGGCACACGCCGGTGGGCCCCGCGACGGTCACGCCGTCGGGGCACAACGTGTTCGGCATTCCGAGCGCGGGCCCGCAGGCGTCCACCGGGCAGGTCGCCGGGTCGGTCGCGCCGGTGTCGCCGCTTTCGTCGGTGCCGCCGTCGAGGCAGTCGACGCCGTCCTCATGCTCGCTGGTGTCGGAGTCTTCGCCGGTGTCTTCGGCCTGGGCGTCCGCTTCGTCCTGGGTGCTGGTGGAGGCGCCATCGTTGATGCGGGCGCCGAGCACCGGGCAGGCGGTGAGCGCGAGAACACCGACCGGGAGCGCGAGCAGGAGCAGCGGACGCATGAGCACCTCAGCGACAGTGTAACTCCGTTTCAGGTGAACTTTAGCGCCAACGTCTCCTCGGCCATCGCCTCGAAGCTCATGTTGGACGCGCGCTTCGCTTCGGCGTCCGAGTGCAGCGGCCGCAACAGGGCCGGGTCGATGCCGGTGATTCGCACGCACAGCGGCCCGACGACGCCGCCGATCGGGCTGTTGTAGGCGTCCCGTACGCCGTTCATGAACCGCACGAACGGCCGCCGGGCCACGTCCGGGCGCGACGCGAGCAGGTGGATGCGCTTGAACGCCTCCCGCACGCGACGACCGGACGGATCGCAGCGCTCGAGCGGCCGAAAGAACACCTCGCGAAAGAACGGCCGGGCGTGGAACAGGACGCGCACGAGGGCCAGCCACGCGCGCAGTTGCACGACGAGCGGCTGTTTGGGCAGGTCCTTGGACTTCTCGGCCCACGCGTCCGACGCGTAGTAGCCCACCATGTGGAAGTCGATCGCGATGTGCCGCGATTCGTCTTTGTTTACGAGGTCCATCACGCCGCGAACGGTGTCGTCGTCGACGTGATCGGCGAGCGACCTGAGCAGCGCGACGTCGAGTAGCACCTCGCCGGTGGTGATGTACACGTTCGCGTACTCGGCCGACAGCAGCGACACCATCTCGACGAACCGCGGCGTGAACGCGACGAGGTGCCGGTTTGGCTGGTAAAGGCGGTAGTGGTGGCGATCGTAGTGGTCTGCGAGGCGCTGGGCGGCGTGGCTGTGGCGGATCTCGTCTTCGACGAAGGACGCGAAGATGTCGTGTAACAGCGGATCGTCAGCGCGCTTGCGCTGCTCCTCGAACAACGCACCGGCCAGCCGCTCGATGCCGGCCATGTCGGTAAAATACTGGACGATCGCCTCTTCGGCGTCGCGCGACATCGGGCGAGGGGCGTGCGAGAGGTCGAGGTCGTTCACCGACCACTGCTCCCGTTTGCACTTCTCGAGCATGCGCGCGAGGTCCATGGCGCATTGTACAGCCCGCGCGATAGCCGTGGGGATCGGAGACGTCATGTCGAAGGGGAAGCCCGAAGCTACCGTAGACCTCGCCCGCGTGCGCAACATCGGCATCGCCGCGCACGTGGACGCCGGGAAGACCACGCTCACGGAGCGCGTGTTGTTCTACACCGGCGCGCTGCACAAGATCGGCGAGGTCCATGAAGGCAACACGCACATGGACTGGCAGGACGAGGAGCAGAAACACGGCATCACGATCACTGCGGCGGTGACGCAGGCGCCCTGGAAGGACCACCACCTGCAGGTCGTGGACACGCCGGGGCACGTGGACTTCACGATCGAGGTCGAGCGCAGCATGCGCGTGCTCGACGGCGCGATCATCGTGATGGACGGCGTCCGCGGCGTCGAGCCCCAGACCGAGACGGTGTGGCGTCAGGCGAACAAGCACAAGGTCCCGCGCTTCCTGTTCGTGAACAAGATGGATCGGCCGGGAGCCGACTTCCAGCGCGCGCTGGACATGGTGAAGAAGCGGTTCGGCGATGATTGCGTGCCCGTCACGGTGCCCGTCGCGTCCGAGCAGATCGTGCTGCACACGATCGAGCGCAAGGCGTATTCGTTCAGCGGCACCAAGGGCGAGATCGTCACGGTGCGCGATCTGACGGAATCGGAGGCGGCCGAGGTGGCTCCGCACCGCGAGACGTTGTTGCTCGCCCTCGCCGAGCACGACGAGCCGATCGCCGAGTACGTGCTGAACGAGAAGGAGCCGCCCGAGGAGCTCGTGTGGTCGGTGCTCCGGCGGCTCAACATCGCCGGCATCGTGCGCCCCACGTTCGGCGGCAGCGCGCTGCGCAACTGGGGCGTCCAGCCCATGTTGGACGCCGTGATCAAGCTCCACCCGACGCCGCTCGACCGCCCGCCCGCGATCGGGAAGGACGCCAAGGGCGAACCGGTGACGGTGGAGATGACGCCCGACGGCTCGCTCGTCGCGTTGGTGTTCAAGGTGCAGCTGCTCGAAGGCCGCCGGCACGTGTTCGCCCGCCTGTACCGGGGCAGCATGGAGCCCGGTCAGGACGTGGCCCTCGCCGGCCGGAAGATGACCGAGCGCGCCGCGCGCATCTTCCTGCCCGACGCGAACCAGAAGAAGCGCAAGGACATCGCCACCGCCGGGGAGATCATCCTCATCGCCGGGCTGCGCTGGGCGACGACGGGGGACACCTTGTGCGACCCCGCGCACGAGATCCTGCTCGAGCGCATCGACGCGCGCGCGCCCGTCGTCGGGCTCGCGATCGAGCCCGAGAACTCGGCCGACGAAGAGAAGATGCTCGAGGTGGTGAACAAGGTCACCGAAGAAGACCCCACGCTGCGGTTCGAAGACGATCCGGAGACGGGCCAGCGCATCCTGAAGGGCATGGGTGAGCTTCACCTGCAGATCACGTTCGAACGCATCGAGCGCGAGTTCAACCTGAAGTTCCGCGTCGGGCGACCGCGCGTCGTGCACCGCGAGACGGTCGGGAAGACCGCCACCGCCGAGGGCGGCGTGGACCGCACGCTCGACGGGTCGGCCGGTCAGTTCACGCTGCGCGCCGACGTGAAGGCCACGGTGTCGCCCCGCGAGCGCGGCGCCGGCGTGCTGGTCACCTGCAAGCCGCGCTGGTTCCCGCCGGAGTTCAACCCGAGCGAAGAGCAGCTGCAGGCGGTCGATCAGGGCGCGCGCGACGCGCTCTCCGCCGGTCCGGTCGAAGGCTCGTCCCTGGCGGACGTGGCGCTCGTCGTCGACGAGGTGCGCACGTTCGGCGAGGGCAGCAGCCCGCAGGCGCTCCGCATCGCCGCCGCTTCCGCGGTCCGCGAGGCCGTGATCAAGGCCGGCGGCGTCGTGCTGCAGCCGATCATGAAGGTCGAGGTCGTCGTCCCGGACGAGAACACCGGCGGCGTATTGGGCGATCTGCAGTCGCGCGGCGCCACCATCCTG
The DNA here is from genome assembly GCA_947505245.1 of Pseudomonadota bacterium. GTDB lineage: Bacteria > Myxococcota_A > UBA796 > UBA796 > SYKL01. Next base: position 56,976 of record CANNIZ010000020.1, read on the forward strand.
GGCCACTCCACCGAAGCGGGCATCACGTCGATCGAGGCCGAGTGCGGCCTTTCATCGCTGCTCGGCTACACCACGGATCTGCGCAGCCAGACGCGCGGCCGCGGTCAGTTCGTGATGGAGTTCGACCGCTTCGACGCTTCGTGAGGACGGCGGTGTCCGAGCCAGCCACCGCGAATTTCGCGTTTCGCCGAGCGAGCGGCTCCGAGTTTCGCAAACTGCCTCGATCGACCTCGTTCGGGCCCTCAGCGAAACGCATCAACGCCGTTTTTCGTTCGAGGTCGATGCGGCGAGCGGCTGCGGGCGAAATTCGAACCGGCTGGCTCGCCCGATCGCGAAAGTCAGACGGGCTGGCTCCCCCGGGCGCGCCGTGATCGCCGCCGTCGAACGGTTCGCCACCCGCACGACCGGCCTCGCCGAGCGCTACATGCCCGACGCGTTCGTGTTCGCGCTCGGCGCGACGCTGCTGGTGATCGCAGGCGCGGTCGTGGTCGATCCTGCAGTCCGCGCTGCCCCGACGACGTTGATCACCGCGTGGGGAGGCGGCTTCTGGTCGCTGATCCCGTTCACGCTTCAGATGTCGATGACGATCATCGGCGGCTACGTGCTCGCGTCGTCGCCGCCGGTTCGTCGCGTGATCCGCGCGCTCGCCGGGCTCGCGCCATCGCCGAAGGGCGCGGTCGTGGGCGTCGCCCTGTTGGCGATGTTGACGTCGCTGCTGAACTGGGGCTTCTCGCTGATCTTCTCGGCGATTCTCGCAAAGGAGGTCGCGCGCCGGCGCCCCGACGCGGACTACAAGGCGCTCGCGGCGAGCGCGTTCCTCGGACTCGGAACGGTGTGGGCGCAGGGGCTGTCCGGATCGGCCGCGCTGCAGATGGCGAGCGCGACGTCGATGCCGAAGGCGCTGAAGGACGTGGTCGGCACGCCGATCCCGCTCACCGAGACGATCTTCCGCTGGCAGTCGATGACCTGTGTCGTGATCGAGATCGCCGTCGTCACCACGCTCGTGTGGCTGTACGCGCCTTCCAACGGCGTCGGCGCCGCGGCGCTCGGCATCGACCTCACCGACGACGAGGCGCCGCTGCCCACACCGAAGACGCCCGGCGAGCGCGTCGAACACAGCCCGATCCTGCTCCTTCCCGTCGTCGCGTTGGGCTTCGCGTACCTTGGTCTGCGCATCGCGGGGCGCGCAACGTCGGTGCCGGACGCGCTGAACGCGATCGACTTCGACTCGATCAACCTGTTCTTCCTGATGCTCGGCGCGCTGCTGCATTGGACGCCGGCGTCGCTGATGCGCGCGGTGAAGAACGCGACGCCCGCGGTGTGGGGCGTGTTGCTGCAGTTCCCGTTCTACGGCGGCATCTTCGGCGTGATGACCGGAACGGGCCTTTCGCACGCGATCGCCGGGCTGTTGGTACGGTCGGTGAACCCGACGTGGTACCCGGCGTCGATCGTCACGTACTCTGCCGTGCTCGGCCTGTTCGTGCCGTCCGGGGGCAGCAAGTGGGTGATCGAGGCCCCGTACGTGCTCTCCGCGGCCCGCGATCTACACGTGAACGAGGGCTGGATGGTCGTCACCTACGACCTCGGTGAGGCCCTCGCGAACCTGTGTCAGCCGTTTTGGATGCTGCCGGTGCTCACGCTCCTTGGCCTGAAGGCGAAGGACATCATGGGCTACACGTTCCTGGTCGCCCTGGTGCTGTTCCCCGTAGTCGTCGTGCTCGTCACCCTGCTACGGCCTTAGGAGATCCTCGATGCCCCGCCTTCGCGATCTTGGAATCGCCATCGGAACGCTGCCCACCGGGCCGCTCAACGCGATCACGGATGTAGCTGGCGTGCGCGTCGGTCATGCAACGCTCATCCGTGGCGATGCGGTCCGCACCGGCGTCACCGCGATTCACCCGCACGCGGGGTCGGCGTTCGTCGAACAGGTCCCCGCCGCCGTCGTCGTGTTGAACGGCGCCGGCGAGATCACCGGTCGCTCGCAGATCGACGAGTATGGAACGCTCGAGTCGCCGATCCTGCTCACGAACACGCTATCGGTCGGCGCGGTCCACCGCGCGTGTATCGATTGGATGGCCGAACGCGAGGCGCTCACCGATGACTTCGTGATCCCCGTCGTCGCCGAGACCTGCGACGGGTTCCTGAACGACCTCGTCGGCCAACACGTCACCCGCGAGGACGTGTTCACCGCCCTCGATGGCGCGTCCTCGGGCCCGGTCGCCGAAGGCAACGTCGGCGGCGGCACCGGCATGGGGCTGTTCCAATTCAAGGGCGGCATCGGCACGTCGTCGCGCCAGGTCGTGATCGGTGAGGTCACCTACACGGTCGGCGTGCTCGTTCAGGGCAACTACGGTCGGCGCCGTTACCTCCGGATCGACGGCGAGCCCGTCGGACGCGCGCTCACCGAGCAGATGCCCCTCCGCGCCGGGCCCCCCGAGCCCGAGCGCGACGGGTCGATCGTGGTCGTCATCGCGACGGATGCGCCGCTGTCGGACCGCCAACTCGCGCGGATCGCGCGCCGCGGCACGCTCGGCATCGGCCGCACCGGCGGTATCGCCGCCCATGCCTCGGGCGACCTCCTGCTCGCATTCTCGAACGCGCCTTCGGTGCGCGTCGCGCGCCCGACGCCGATCGAGCGGCAGATCGCCCCCCTGCTCGTCACGCCGCGGGTGCATGACGCCTGCATCGACCCGCTGTTCGAGGCGACGATCGACGCGACCGAAGAGGCGATCGGCAACGCCCTCGTCGCCGCGACCACGATGGCGGGCCGCAACGGCAACACGCTGTTCGCGTTCCCGCACGACCGGATCCCGCGTCGCACCTAATCCTGGCGGTCCCTCATGGTGCAAATCCCGAGTGAAGGCGGATCTCGGACGGCTCCCTGAGCACGGCGGCCTCGAGCTCGGCGAGCACGTGCAGGCGCGCGCGCGTCTCGGCGAGCCCGTACCGCTGCGCCGCGAACTCCACGAACATGTGGAAATGGCGCGCCTCGGTGACGAGGAGCGAGCGGTACATCTCGCGGATCTCGGCGTCGGGCAGGTGATCGGCGAGCAGCTTCATTCGCTCACACGACCGCGCCTCGATCAGCGCGCACGCGAGCAGGCTGTCGAGGAACCGCGCGGGCTCGACCTTGTTGAGCTGGTCGTGCAGGCGCGCCGCGTATGGGCTCGCCTGCAGCGGGCCGAACCCCTTGCCGCGCTTCGCGAGCAGGCCGAGCACCAGCTCAAAGTGCTCGAGCTCTTCGCGGGCGTGGGCAGACAACGGCGCCTGAAGCGCCGCGTCCATCGGGTAGCGGAACAGGAAGCCGAGCGCGGTGCTCGCGGCCTTCTTCTCGCAGTGGGCGTGGTCGAGCAACACGGTGTCGATCGAGGCCCACGCCTCGTCGACCCACGCGCGCGGCGTGCTGGACGCGAGGTCGAGCATCAGGCCGCGGACGCCGTCCGGCGCTGCCGCGCGACGAACGCGAGCGCCACCCCGACGAGCCAGCCGCCGGCCGGGGAGCCGCCGCTGTCGCAGATACAGGCGCCCATCGTGCTGTGGGGTGGCTCGAGGGGCTTCACGCACCACGCCGTGAAGTTCTCCTTCTTGCACACCTGGCGCGCCACCAGCGTCGTGTCGGTCAGGAAGTCGCAGGTGGCGGCCTCGCAGGTCTTGTACGTCTCGTAGTTCGAGCACGCGGCTTCGGTCTTGCAAGCGACCGGGATGGGCTGGTAGCCCTCCGGCGCCGGCTCGCCAGCTTGTGCGCGAGGCGCCGTGGGTGGAGCGGCAGGGACTGCGGGATCCTGGCCCCACGCGAGCGAGCAGGAGAGTAGCGCGATCAACGACGCCTCCAGGCAAGGACGAGCAAGGCTACGCCCAAACCAGCGAAACCGCCTTCGGGGGAGGTGGAGCACTTCGCCGGCTCGGCCGTCGGCGCCGGCTTTGCCGGCTCGGTGACGGCGGGCGTGGGCGTCACCTCGGGAATGCTCGGGGCTGGCGCGACTTCGAGCTTGCAGTAGTACGCGGTCGAAACGGTCGCCCCGCCGCTGTCGCACGCGAAGCGGTAGCCGGCGCCCTTGTAGGGGTCGCAGTCGGGCGTCGGCTCGCCGTGGTAGCCCGACTGGCACGAGACGATCTCGAGCTTCCCACACTGCTTCTGGCCGTCGCAGCGCTCCTGGCCGGGCACCACGAGGTCGGCGCGCGCGAGGGTCGAGAGCAGGATCAGACTGGTAAACACGGGCACCTCAGCGGTTCAGGATGTGGACGGCTTCGCCCAGGGCGGCCTTCGCAGCTTCCATCACGCCCTCACCCAGGGTCGGGTGCGGGTGGATGGTGAGCCCGATGTCGAGCGCCTCAGCGCCCATCTCGATCGCGAGCGCGCACTCGCTGATCAGGTCCGACGCGTGGCTTCCGCAGATGGTGACGCCGAGCACGACCTTGGTCTTCTCGTCGATCACGACCTTGAAGAAACCGTCGGTCTCGTTGGTCGTCAGCGCGCGGCCGACCGCGCCGTACGGCACCTTGCCGACCTTGATCGGCCCGCGGGCGCGCGCCTGGGCTTCGTCGAGGCCGGCGATCGCGATCTCCGGGTCGGTGAACACGACGGCGGGCACGGTCTTCGCGTCGTAGCTGACCTTGTGCCCCGCGATCACCTCGGCGACGACCTCGCCCTCGTGCGTGGCCTTGTGCGCGAGCATCGGCTGGCCGGCGACGTCGCCGATCGCGAAGATGCTCGGGACCGACGTGCGCAGCTGCTTGTCCACCTTCACGAACGCGCCGTTCATCTGCACGCCGAGGGCTTCGAGGCCGAGCCCCTTCGAATTCGGCCGGCGACCGACGGCGACGAGCACGACGTCGGCGGCGATCGCCTTGTCGGCGCCGTCGTGTTCGACGTTGACGACGATGCCGTCCGCCGTCTTCGCCCAGCCTTTCGCCTTCGCCTTGACCATCACGTCGACGCCGGCCTTCTTGAGGTTGCGCTGCACAGCCTTCACGCAGTCGGGATCGAAGCCGAACAGCACGCTGTCGAGCATCTCCACGACGGTGACCTTGCTGCCGAGCTTGGCGTAGGCCATGGCGAGCTCGAGCCCGATGTAGCCGCCGCCGATGCACACGAGGTGCTTGGGGATGAACTTGAGATCGAGCGCCTTGGTGCTGTCCAGCACGGGCTCGTCCTTGTAGGCGAAGCCGGGGATCTCGATCGGCGTGCTGCCGGTGGCGATCACGATGTTGTCGGCCGTGAGGCGCTTCTTGGTGCCATCCGGGGCGGTGATCTCGACCTCGTTCGGGCCGACGATCAGGGCGCTGCCGTCCATCATCTCGGTCTTGTTGCCCTTGAGGAGCGTCTTGACGCCACCCGAAAGCTTCGCCGTGATGCCGTTCTTCCAGGCCTGGAGCTTGGTCATGTCTGCGTGGGCTTCACCGGTGACGATGATGCCCATCGCGTCCGCGTGCGCGATCTCCTCCAGGCGCTTTCCCGCCGTGATCAGCGCCTTGCTCGGGATGCAGCCAACGTTCAGGCACACGCCGCCCCAGTACTGCCGCTCGACCACGAGCGTCTTGATGCCGAGCTGCCCGAGCCGGATTCCACACGGGTAGCCGCCGGGCCCCGCACCGATCACGATCGCCTGATAGTCGCGCGCCATCTGACCTCCCAAACCGAGGCCGTGTGTATCACATCAGCGGACGATCTGGCCGAGGGGGGCGTGCGTGTGTTCGCCGACGTGGACGACGACGGGCAGCGGTTCACCGAGGAACCGCGCTCCGTGGCGGGCGAACGCGAGCGGGTCTCCCGTGCACAACACCCTGAGCACGCCCGCTCCTTCGTGATCGAAGGCCGGGTGACGGACGAGCCACGCGACGAGCTGCTCGGCGAGGTAGGGCGCCGGGTCGACGAGGGTGAGGCCAGGCGCCGCGGCGGCGATCGCGGGCTCGAGCATCGGGTAGTGCGTGCAGCCGAGGAGCAACGTGTCGATCGTCCCGTCTGCGAGGAGCTCGTCGAGGTACCGCTTCACGGCGAGCCTCGCGACGTCCGTGTCCTCCCAGCCTTCCTCGACGATCGGCGCGAGCAGGGCGGTGGCGCGCTGGGTGACGCGGTGCGGGCCCAGCTTGCGGATCTCTTCGACATACGTGCCGCTCGCGACGGTGCGGGCGGTGGCGATCACGCCGATGTGGCCGCGGCTCGCGCGGACGGCGGCCTCGGCGCCGGGGATCGTGACGCCGAGCACGCGCTTGTCCGAGCCCGGCCCGGCGTACCGCTGCTGCAGGTGCCGGAGTGCTATACACGACATCGTGTTGCATGCGACCACCACGACGCGGCAGCCCTCGTCGAACAGCTGCTCGACACACTGTTCGCCGAAGTCGAGCAGGGTGTGGGGGTCGCGGCCCCCGTACGGCGCCCGCCCGCTGTCGCCGAGGTAGCAGAAGTCGCGTTTGGGCAGCGCCGTTCGCAGGTGCCGAAGCACGCCGAGGCCGCCGAATCCGGAATCGTACACACCGATCATCGCTGCAGCTTAGCGGGATTCTGGGGGTCGCGGCACGCTGCGCGCGCCGACGACAGACCGAACCCCCGCGAGTTTCGCGGTCCTGCGAGCCAGCCGGTTCGAATTTCGCTTCTGGTGAAAGGCGGCGGTACGGAACCGAAATTGCCGGCGTTCTGTCGTTGCGCTTGGAAGCCGAACCGGCTTCTTCAGGTCCAAAACGAAATTCGGGGAAGCTGGCTCGCCAAGTTGCGAAACTCGGAGACACTGGCTCGCTTGTAGGAAGGATCGTACTTCGGGAACGGTTGGATTCGCTCGTCCCCATCGGCCGCGTGGCTACGGATGGCTAGCCACCGCCCGCGGGTGTGCGCGAGAAAAGTCGTGTCACGACGGCTCAACGGTGACGACCCAGTCCTGCCCGAATGACAGCGTCCGCGAGCCGACCCGGGCGAGCAATCTCTCGCGGAGCCCGTCCGCGCGCCGAACCAGGGCCGCGCCGACGTCGCGTTCAGCCCGCTTCGCGTAACGGACCACGTTGCCGTGCTCGCGATCGACGGTGCGCGTCGAGTGTACGATCGGGAACCGCATGCGGTCGACCACCGTGAACCCGCTGCTCTCCAGCGTCCGCGCCACCCACGTCTCAGGAAACTCCCGGTACGGGCGGGTGCCGGCGAGCAGGAACGCGGCGTCGCGCGTGCGGCAAAGGTCGATGAACGCCTGGGCGTCGGGGTCGTCGGAGCGCGCGGGCCAGGGCTCGAGGCCGATCGCGTACAGGCGATCGCCGACATGGGGCCGAAGCCGCCGAAACACGTCGTCCTGGTAGTACGGCGCGAAGCCGTCGATCGCGCCGAGCAGGTAGTCGGCCACCACCACGTCGAACCGTCGCCCGCTTAGCAGGCCCGCGTCCTGCCAGTCGCCGACGATCACCTCGACGTCGGGGAACTCGGTTCGCAGACGCGCGGCGGTGGGTTCGTCGGCCGTCACTGCGGTGACTTCGGCGCCGAGCGTGGTGAGCCAGCGCAGCGAGTGCGCGCCCGTACCCGCGTCGAGCACGGTCCGGAGCGGGCGCCCGCGGTGGAGCGTCTCGACGTAGTGGAACAGCGCGTCGGAGGTCATGTCAGCGGACCGGCTCCCAGCGGCCGTCGGTGCGATTCGGTCGCGCGAGGCCGTGGGTCTTCATCCACCGCAGGTGCGAAAGGATCTGCGCGGCCGCGAAGCGCTGAGCGAACGCCGGGAGATCCGGGTACACGACCGGAGCGAGCTCGGCGGGTGTGGCTGCGCCGAGCTTGTCGAGGGCCTCACCGATCTGCGCTGTGCGCTGGTGCCGGTGGGCGATGTAGAACGCGAGGATCTGGTCCGCGTGGGGCAGCGACGGCCCGTGCGCCGGATGGAGCACCGTCGGGTTGAGCGCGCGCATCGCGTCGAGCGACGCGAGGTACTGCGCGAGGTCGCCGTCGTCGGGGTCGACCAGGATGGTGCCGATGCCGGCCACCATGTCCCCCGCGATCACCTCGCCGCTGGCGCTGTCCTGGAACACAAGGTGGCCGGGCGCGTGGCCGGGCGTGTGGTGCGCGGTGAGCGTGACGCCGCCGCAGACGCGGGATTGACCGTCCTCCCAAGCCTCATCGACAGCGACGCGGCCGGAGACGCGCCTCGCCGTCTCGGGATGCGCGACGATGGGGATGTCGCCGAGCGCTCTCCGAAGGGCCTCCGCGCCCGATACGTGGTCGTCGTGGTGGTGGGTGAGCACGATGCGTTCCACGCGCTCGCCGCGCTCGATTCGAACGCGCAGCTCGGCGAGCAGCCGCGCCTGTTCGTCCTCGTAGGGACTCGCCGGATCGAACACGCTCAGCGCGCCTTCACCCACCACCCAGGTGTTGGTGTGCGTCGCCGGGGCGAGGGTGGGCGTGCGGACGGGGATCGCTACGATCACCCGAACAGCTTCCACAACGTGAGCAGCACCAGCGAGATCAGCAGCAACAGCGCGAGTATTGGCGCGACCTTCGTGATCGGCGCCGGCTTGAGCTCGGGCAGCGGCGGCGGCGGCGGCTCCGACGGCAACCCGCCGGGACCACTCGGCGGATCATGCCTGGCTACGGTCACGTCGGACGGCCCCTTGAAGAAGCCCGCGTCCGTCCCGAAGCCCGTGTCGGTGCGCGGCCCCGGGCTTGTCGGAGGAGGCAACTGGAGATCATCTTCCGACGGCGGGCCGGGATCGGTCACCGGCACCATCGTCGGATTTGCTCCGGCGGTGCTCTCCATCTCGACGACGACGGGGATGACCTTGCCGGCGACGAGCGGCGGCGGCTGCGGCGGCTGGGTGGGCTGCAGGGCCGCTACCGGCAGCTTGAACTGCGTCCGTTGAATCGGCGCCTGGGGAGCGGGTGTGCGATGCACCGGCGCGGGGGTGCGCCCGAGCGCGCTCTGCGGCTGCTCGAGGTCGCGAAGCGCGACCATGATCTGGTCGGCACCCCACTGCTCAGTCGCGGCGTCGCCCGTGTCTTCCTCCTCTTCGGAGGCTGGCTTTTCCTCTGTCAGCTTGGACGGCTGGGCCCACAGGCCCTCGACCTCGGGAAGCCGGACCACCGCCTCGCGAGACTCGGAGATCGGGTCTTCGATGGCCTCCTCGACCGGGGCGACCAGCGCGTGTGCGAGGTCGGAGACGTCGGACATCTCGGTGTTCTCGCGCTCGACGAGATCGTGTTCGGGGCCCAGGACCTCGGTCTCTGCGCGTTCGTCGATGATCTCGGTCTCCTGACGTTCCTCGGTGACTTCGACCGGGAGTGGTGCTGCGACCCGCGCGTGTACGGGTGCGGGCGTCATCTTGGCGACCGGCACGTCTTCTTCGAGGGTGGGGCGGACCACGGCCATCACCTCGGAAGGCAGGCGCTGGGGCGCCGGTACCGGCGTGAGCGCGATCTCCTCCTTCGCGTGGGGCGTCGGGTGGCGAGTGACAGGGGTCGCGACGACGGGCGCGGCGGCGACGACGGGCGCGGTGGCGACGACCGGCGGGGTCGTGAGGACCAGCTGTGCGAGGGCACTTCCGAGGCGGTGGCGTTCGCTCGTTCCACCGGCCTTGCGTGCGAGCGCGAGCAGCTCCTGGCGAACGGGCTGTAGGGACGGGAACCGGTTCTCGGGCTGGGGGTCGAGCATCTTGCGCAGCAGCCGGCCGAGGGCGGGCCACTGCGTCTCGATGGGGCCGACGATGTTGGATGGATCACCGCGACGAGACTCTGCACGCGGGTCGGCGCCGCTCCACGGGGCCTTCCCGGTGATGAGCGCGGCGATAAAGGCGCCGAGCGACCATTGGTCGAGCGCGGGCGTTCCGGCGAGGCCGCGGGCCCGCTCGGGTGGCAGCCAGGCCTCGGGTGGGTCGGACTCGTGACCTGGACCGAAGCCCCAGACCCACAGCTTGCCGTCGGCACCGAGCAACACGATGCCCGGCCACAGGTGACCGTGCCAGCGGCCCTTGTGGTGGGCGTGCTGCAGCGTCTCGGCGAGCTCGAGCGCGACGTCGAGCAGCGTGCCGGGCGACATCGGGAGCGCATCGGTGGTGCGCGCGTCCACGAGGAGGGTGAGGGGCGAGCCCTCGACAAACGCCACGGCGAGGGCGCCAATTCCTTCGTAGTACGCGATCGGGGAGGGAACGCGAGCGTCCTCGAGCGATCGAAGGTTCTCGAACGCGCGCTGCAATTCTTGCCGCTCGGCCGGCGTGGCTTCGGGCCCGAGCACGCGGACAAGCGCCTCGGCGGGCTGCTTTCGTGTGAGTCCCGTTCGAACCGCGCGATACCAACGTCCCGGCTCCGGGACGGCGACCTCGCTCTCGACCTCGAACGGCCCCACTCGGAGACCGATCACCGACATTCCTGCTCCCAACGCGCAGAATACACGCGGAGCGGAAGCTAACACGCCGCGATCATCGCGGTAAGGTGCAGCGCAATGAGCCGTCCAATCAACAGCCGGGTGGTCGTCGCGGTCCTCGTTGGCCTCCTGCTCCTCGCCGCAGGGACCGGCGCGTTCTTGCAGCGCCCCTCATCCCCGGCGACTCCTCGCGGACCGCACGGCCTGGTGGTGATTGCGCGTCCAGCGCCGGTGCTCCCCGTGTGGCCGGCCGCTGGGGCCTTGTTGACCGACGTGTCGGCGGAGCTGCCCTCCGGGTGGAGCGGATTTCGCGTGGTGATCGACGCCGGGCACGGGGCGGTCGGAAACGACGGCAACACCTCGGTGCGGTGTGAGGAGGAACAGGATTTTACGAGGCGCGCGGCCGACTCCCTCGCGGAGCGCCTCGTCGCGGCGGGTGGTCTCGACGTGAGGCGTACGCGCCCCGACGCGAAGCTCGTCAGCTACAACAATCGCATTGCGATGACCGAGAGCTGGCCTGCCGACGCGCTGATCGGGCTTCACTCCGACGCGCGTGGCTCGGAGGAGGTGGCGCTCGACCCCGCGATGGGGTGCACCGGGAACCGCGGCTCGGACGGGTTCTCGGTGTTGTACTCGGACGAGGGGAGCCCCGAACTCGTCGCTGCACGGCTGCGATTGGCGAGGGCGATCGCCGCTCGTATGGTCGAGGCAGGCTTCCCCGCGTACGTTTGGGACGGCTACGCCGACCTGTACGACGGCGATCCCCAGCATCCCGGCGTGTTCCTCGATCGCCACGTCCCGCGAAAGCGCATCAAGATGCTCCGCGTGCCGCAGGTGCCAGCGGTGATCATCGAGACGCACCAGGCGCTCGACGCGGAGGAGGTGCTGCGGTGGGACGAACCGCGGACCCACGACGTGTTCGCCGAGGTGATCCGCGCGGCCTTGATCGACTTCGCAGCGAAGTAGGCGGGATCAGCGCCCGGCGAGGAGCTTCTCGACGTCGGCGAATTCGAGCTCGAGGACGTGCACCATCGAGGTGATGCGGTCCGCCTCGGCGAGGTCGATCACGCCGTCCGCGAGCACAACATCGACGATGTCCTGCAGCAGCGAGATCCGATCCGCGCGGGGCAATTTGGAAAGGCGGGCCGGGGCTTCCGCGAGGGCCTGCTTGAACAGCGGCGTGTAGTGGCCGTCTTTATCGACGAGGCCGGCGTCGCGCGCCCGACCTGCGTACCGCTCGGCCACCATCGCGGCTTCTTCCGCCGCCACGTCGCCGTCGGCCATGATCACTTCGATTGCGGCGTTCCACGCGAACGCGAGCTTCATCACGTCGATATCCATCACGATTCTCCGGCGTTCACAGGTCTTTGCGCTTCTTGAAGACTTCGTCGAGGTCGGCCCCGGTGAGGCCGAGGAGCGCGCCGATCTCGCGGATCTTGTCGAGCTCCTGCACCTGCACGAGGCCGTCGGCCACGACGGTGTCGAGCACGTCATCGACGAGCTCCAGGCGCTCGGGTCGCGGGAGGGCGGGAAGCTCCTTCATCGCGTCTGCCAGCACGGTCGCGTAGGCGGGCGTGGGCTTGCCGTCGGGCATCATCAGCCCGGCTGCGCGGGCGCGCGCCGCGTACCGCACCCGCAACCACGAGCGCTCTTCGGTGGTGACCATGCCGTCCGCGGCCACCACTTGTTGCGAGACATGCCACGTGAACGCGAGCTTCATGTCCTCGGGCTTCGACACGACCCCTCCTGCGGGCGACACTCTACCCGAGGAGTCGACCGCATGACGTCCCGCACCATCACCGTCGCCTGCAGTCCCGACGCTGACGATCTGTTCATGATGCGCGCGTTCTTCCTTGGGCGCGTCGACACGGGTGATCTCGTGTTCCAGGTGAACACGCACGACACCCACGGCCTGAACGCGCTGGCCTCGGGCGACGGCCCCGACGTATGCGCGATCTCCACCGCCTGGTACCCGCAGATCGCGGCGCGCTACCAGCTGCTCCCGCACGGAGGCTCGATGGGCGAAGGTTACGGCCCCGTGGTGATCGCGCGCGAGCCGATGACCGTGGAAGCGCTGGCGGGCCGGAAGGTCGCGGTGCCGGGCACCACGACGACGGCGTATCAGGTGTTGCGCCGAATCGCGCCGATCGACCCCGTCATCATCCCGATTACGCCGTACGAGCGGATCTTCGACGCGCTGCGCGCCGGTGAGGTTGACGCGGGGCTCGTGATCCACGAGGGTCGGCTTACGTACGAACGCCAGGGTTTCCACAAGGTCGTCGACCTCGGCGAGTGGTGGGCCCAGGACGCAGGCGGGCTGCCGTTGCCGCTCGGCGCGAACGCGATCCGTCGCGACCTCGGCCCCGAGCTGATCGAACGCGTCAGCCGCCTGCTCGCGGCCGGGATCCGCGACGCCCTCGACGACCGCGCGGCCGCGATCGACTGGTTGATCGAGCGGGGTTCGGCGCTGAAGACCCCCGCTGAGGTCGATCGCTACCTGCAGATGTACGCGAACGAGCGCACGTACGACTACGGAGAGGCTGGCCGTGACGGGATCGCACGGCTGCTGAACCTGCTTGGCTACCGCGACCCGGTAGACTTCGCGCCGTAGGGGGACTACAAGGCCCACCTGGAGGTCCTTTGTCCCTCACCTGGATCGCTCTTCTCGGCCTGGCCTTCGCAAAGGGTCCGCCTACCACGTCGCTTATGAAGGAAAAGATCGACCTCAACGGCGACGGCAAGGCGGACAAGCTCGAGGTGCTGTCCTCGGACGGTCAAGCCGGGCTGAAGGCTGCAAAGATCGTCGTCAACGGCGTGTCCTTGTCGGACATCCAGATGTACAAGGAGCTCGCGGTCTCGATCGTGGACGTGGACACGAGCGACAAGCTGCAGCAGATCCTCGTCGACGGCACGTCCGAGAGCGGCAAGAAGTGGTTCACGATCTTCATCTGGGACGGCAAGAAGGTGCTCCAGGCCATGAAGGTCGACACCGCCTCGCCAAACGGCGCCCTGAAGCTGATTGATTCCGGCCAGGTCATCGTCGAGAAGCCGCAGAGCTTCTGGACGGAGCGGACGATCTGGAAGCTCTCGGGCTACAAGTTCGACGAGCTCAGCCAGCCGTTCTTCGCGATCGGCAAGCCCGCGGTGGTCGAGACGCCGATCGTGCTCGTGTACAACCCCGACACGACCAGCCCCGTCACGGGCGTCGGGCCGGGCGCTGTCGTCGAGATCGTGTTGTGCACCACGGGCCCGAAGCCCTGGTACCTGCTGAAGACGGACACCGGCCTGATGGGCTGGGTGGATGGTCGCGAGATCGGCGAGGCCGTGAAGCCCGGCGCGAAGGCCGCACCCGACGAAGGCTAGATCGACGCGCTCCAGTCGATCGTCTTCCACGTGTAGGCACGCAGCGTGCCGAGGTTGCGCTGAACGCGGCCGCGCTGCTGCTCGTCCGTGACGCCGCGCTGGTCGTGCCACGCGAGCATGCCCTCTTCGAAGGCCTTTCCGAGGGCCTCCCAGGAGTCGTATTTCTGGCGCAGGCTGGTCGCGATGCGGCGCACGGCCTCCCAGCACTCGTCATCGGTGATGTAGCCCGCGGCGACGCCGATGCGGAGCAGGTCGAGCGCGCGAACCTGGTCCCACGCGGGGTTTCCGGTCTGGCCCTTCTCGAGGCCCTTGATCTCGGCCCAGAACGCCTTGCTGTCTTCGACGCCGTACCACTCCTTGAGCGACTGCACCCCACGCGAGCGCGGCCATTGGCCGCTGTCTTCGCTGCCCGTCCACAAGCTGTAGGCCGCGTGCGCCCATTGGATGGTCCGCCCTTCGCGCTGGCGGCGGCGGCCGACGAAGAACCATCGCACGGCGCTGGCAAAGATGCCGAGCGCGACGGCGCTGCACACGAGGGAGAGCACGATCCCCACGATGGCGTAGGGCAGGATGGACAGCAGGAAGCCGGTGTCAGACGTCATCGGGTTGCGACAAGCTCCTCACAGGGCCAGATCTTGGCTACCTCGCCAGCCAGATCCCGCGCAACCGCGCGCCCGGCGCGGTCCGGTCCGTGCTCGTCGGTGAGCAGGGCGCCGATCTCGTCGGAGAGACGTACCACGACGGTACCATCGGGCGACACGAGCGCCATCCCGACCCGCAGCGTGAGCTGGTACGGCTCGGTCCACAGGTCGCTGACGACAGGTCCGGCGGTGGTGTGGACGACCTCGCCCGGCAACACCATGGCGGAGATCGGCACCGCTTCGAGCCCGTCGACCCAGGTGACGAGGACGGGCGTGTCCGAAGCGAAGCCCGCGAGCACGGGATCGAGGTGGGCTCCGGCCGCGAGCGCCGCCGAGAGACGCTTGCAGTCGCCCGTCGTCGCGCGCCCCGCCTGAAACCGGCCCTGCCAGCGATCTGCGGTGGCCGCGCCGATCTCGCCGGCGAGGGCCCAGCCGAACGCCGCTGGCACCTCGGCCACCTGCGCCGTGCGGGACTCACGAAGCGCCTGACGGCCGGGCGGCACGGACATGCCGAGCAGCGCTTCGTCGTAGTCGACGGCGGGTGTCGCGGCGACCCGACAAGCCGGCAGCACCGTGACGACGGGGCCCGTCAGGACGGCCTCAGCGGCCCACGGCAACTCTGGCGGCGTCATCCACGGCAAAAGACCCCCAACCGTTTCCTCGACACTGTCGCACGTCGTCGGTGCCACGACTGTCAATCGTTGGTCGAGCCGTGAACTTACGGCAGGCGGGTGGTGGCCCACGGGAGGAACACCAGGCCACCGGCAGGCAGGAGGAACCCGAGCTGGTAGTCGAACGTGGTCCCGGACAGGCGGTCTTCGGGCACGTCGCAACGTCCGTCGTCCTTCACGATCGACTCGCTCCAGTGCTCGATGTCGGCGTCCTTGGAGTCGCGAAACCGGCACCACAGCTGAAGGCCCGTGGCCGCGTGGTCCTTGACGGAGAGCGTGAGGTCGCCGCTCGTGGAGCCGGGGCTCGCCGTGATCTTCGGCATTGGACCGAGCGCGTCGCCGTACCTCTTCAGGCGGGCCTCGTACGTCGCGAGCACGCGATCGAGGTCAAAGCCCGCGCGATCGGCGATCGCGTACCACAGCGCGATGCCGGGCAGCTCGTCGTCGATCTCGCCCATCGCGATCAGCGCGCGGGCGGGCGCTCGAGGGCCGTCGACCTCGACGAGGGCCTGCACGAACACGTACCCGAGGGGGTAGACCTGCATCATGTCGAGCTCTTCGCTCCGGTCTTCGTCCTCGACGAGGCGGTCGAAGTCGGCCTGGTGCGTCGCCGCGACAGCACCTGCGGTGGCCTCGATCTGGGCGCGATCCAGGGGCTGATGAACCACCGCGTGTTCGACGAACATCGCGTAGCCTTCGTTGAAGAACCGGACGTGGTCGAAGTGGGTGCGCAGCGTGCGGCCGGCGAGCTGGAACGCGTGGGCGTGGGTGAGCTCGTGTGCGAGGGTTGCCGGCCCCTCGTCAGGTCCGAGGCGGATCTTCCCGCCGTTGAACTTGCCGACGTGGTACTGCCCCCGGCTGACGAGCTCGACGTCGACGGTGTACGCCGGGGTGCCCGTCCAGCCGCGCACGACCGCGTCGAGCGCGCGCGACTGCGCGAGCAGGGGCTCGAGGTGCGGGGCGTCGTCGCGCGTGAGGAACCGAAGGTCCCCGACGGCGCGGTACGAGAGGTCCGGCGCCGTGAAGAACTGCACCACCGCGGCGAACGACAGCAGCCCGAGGAACGGCAGCGCGAGCCCGTACAACAGGCAGCCGCCCGCGTAGCGAACGCCGGCGCGCAGCCGCGAGCCGGCCTTCACGAGCGCGTCGCCGGGGCCGAGGTACACGAGCCACGAGCAGGCCGTGCCGAACGCACCGAGCGCCAACCACACGACCGCGAGATCCCACCGAGGCACGGGCGCGCTGTGGACGAAGTCCAGATCGCCCCAGGTCGGGTTCCCTGGGACGAACGCGCTGATCGGCCGCCACCACTCGGACACCAGCAGCGCGCCGAACAGCCCGACGAACCACACGCCCCACGCGAGCTCACCGAGCCAGGCGAGCAGCAGCCCGGTGCCGTAGCCGAAGGTGCTCAGCGCCGAGCACAAGGCGACGAGCGTGAGGAGGGTGCCGCCGAACGGCAGATCGCCGGCGCCATGACGGAGCAGCCGCGCGGCGCCGTCGAGCAGGAACGGCGTCGCTCCCATCGCGAGCACCGGCGCGTAGCCTGCGAGCACCGCCGATGCGTACCGGGACGTTCGCCGGGCCGGCAGCGCGTCCATGAATTCGACGCTCCCGTCGCGAAACTCACGGGCCGGCATCGCGAGACCGACGGCGAACGCGAGCGAGGCGAACACGAGCCCCATCGCGCCGAGGCCCTCGGCGTCGTTCAGGTACGCCTCTTTGAGCGGAGCTCCCGCGAACACGTCAGCGAGCGCCAGGACGAACAGCGCGAGCACAACGGCCCAGTAGCCGGCGACGCTCGCCGTGTCTTTCGCGATCAGCGCGAGGATGCGCTTCATGGCGCCACCCACGGAGACCGCGTCTCGCCGTCGAGCGTCGGCTCCGTGCGGCTTAAGGCCGCGGCGATCGGATGGTGTCCCGGGACCGCAGTCGGGACCGAGGTGACCTCGGTCGTCAGCTCCAAACGCTGCTGATCGGGCCAATCGTCCGGGCGGTCGCGCAAGCGAGGGATCTCGGTCCACCGCACGGACACGCCGGTGGGGAGCGGGTCGCCGGCGCCGGCCGCGCCCCAGTCGACGTCGAGCGTCGTAGCCGCCCCTTCCTCGTCGCGCCGCGTGATCACCGCGGTGAGCAGCGGGAGGTCTTCGACCTCGGGGGCCTGCGAACGTGCGGTCGCGAGCGCGTCGAGCCAGCGCGCGGTGAACGCGGACACGTCGAGGCCCGTCTCCTCGCTCAACGCCTTGGACGCGGGGTCCCAGCGGACGGCCAGGAGATCGACCAGGGACAGCACCGTCCGCGAGCGGCGCGCGGCCACCCGCGCGACGAACGACCGCGTGCGCTCGCGGCCCACGGACGCCTCGAGCGCGCACAGCCCGGCCCATGACACGCCCTCGGCGACGTCACCTCCGAGTCGCTCGTGCAGGCCGCGCCAGTCCGCGAGGTCGGCCGCGGTCACGCCGAGGCGGGCGGCGTACGCGGCGCGGCGCCGCAGCAGGTCCGACGCGCAGCCGTCGATGATCCATGCGCCGGTTCCGTCGGTCAGGAACGCGCGGTCTGGCTCGTACAGCAGCCACCCACCGGCGCGGGTGTGGATCACCGTGTCGAGCACCGAGCGGCGCACCGGCAGCGGCCGCAGCAGGTCGACGGCGAGCACGACGGCGCCGCCATCATCGGACAACACGTCGAGCGGGAACGGGTCCTGTCGATGGCGCGCGAGCACCACCACCGACGGGAGGCCATCGCCCAGGAACGCGGCTGCGGCGAGGTCCCGGGAGATCGCCGCGCCGAGTTCCTTGGCGCTGCCGGCGGCGCGCACGCCGGGACCGACCTGCGGGAGGGCGTCGTAGCGCGGGACGGGCGGATAGGCGTCGTCGACGACGGTGACCACCGTGACCAGGAGCGCTGAGAGGCCGTACACGAGGCTCTGCTGGCGCGCGTTCTGGGGGCGCCACGCGGCCTCGGCGAGCGCGCCCCCGCGCCAGGTGGCGGCGAACATCCCAAACGCGGTGCCCGCGAGGCCCCACGCGAGCGCGGCGGGGAACTGGTCGAAGGGCGGGTCGTAGCGGGTCTGGTCGACCGGGTCGCGCAGCACCCCGAACCACAGCGCCGCTTGGGCCTCGTAGCGCGTCTGGAGCGCCGCTCCGAACATCAGGATCGCGAGCCACACGACCGTCCGCCAGCGGCCGGTGTGGGCGACGCCGAACGACACGCCATGCCACGCGAACAGGTAGACAGCGACCTGCAGCGCGACGAGGGCTACCCAACCGGGCGGCGCGAGCTCGTTGTGCTGCGCATACAGCGCGCTCGCGAGCACCACAGCGAGCGCGGTCGACCACGTAGCGAGCAGCGCCGTGGCCCACTTCGCCAACGCGAGCTGCCACGGCTCGACGGGGAGGGCCGCGAGGAAGGTGTGGCTGCCGTCCTGGCGCTCGATCACCACCACGCGACGCACCGCGATCATCGCGAACATCGGCATGCCGAACAGGCAGAACATCGCGCCCGCCCCGAGCACGCTGTCGGTCTGGCGCGTCGCGACCATCGAGAACGCTGTTACCAGGCCCGTCGCCACCAGCGCCCACGCGCCGAGCAGCGCGAACAGGTGGTGCCGGAGCTCTTTCACGACGAGCGCGAGGACACCCCTCACGCGGGGACCCCGCCGCGCGCGATCGCGACGAACGCGTCTTCGAGCGTGCGCTTGCCGCCGGGTGTGTCGCGCAGGCCGTCGAGTGGCCCTTCGTAGGCGAGCTTGCCTTCGTGGAGCACCCCAACCACCGTGCCGATCGCCTCGACCTCGGCGACGTAGTGGGTGGAGAACAGCACGGTCCGACCTTCGCTGCGGGCCTCGTCTTGCAGCAGATCCAGCACGTCCCGCCGCGTCACCGGGTCCACGCCGGCGGTCGGCTCGTCGAGGATCAGCAATTTTGGCCGGTGCGCGAGGGCGATCGCTATCGCCAGCTTCAGGCGCGTGCCGCCCGAAAGCTGGCCCGCTCGACGTTTGGGGGGCACGACGAGCCGCTCGAGGAGCATCTTGTAGCGGGCGGCGTCCCAGCTCGGGTAGAACGCGCCGACGAACCAGCCGAGGTGCTGGGCGGTCATCCAGTCGAAGAAGTGCTGTTCCTGCGACACGTAGCCGATGTCGCGCCGCATCGCGGCGGTCGTGCGGCGCACCGTGCGGCCGTTCAGCGTGACGGTGCCGGCGTCTGGCGCCTGCACGCCGAGGATCGTGCGCACGGTGGTGGTCTTGCCCGCTCCGTTGCGGCCGAGGAAACCGTACACGGCGCCCTGTTCGACGTTGAGTTCGAGCCCGCTCAGCACGCGGGTGCGACCGTAGCGGACGTGGATGTCGGAGAGGTGCAGGACGCTGGACATGCGCCGGCAGCCTACCACTGCGCCGACAGCGTTTGCCCGGCGTCCCCTCCCGCATTAGCCTTGGGCGGTTCGCAGGAACCCCGTCTCGGAGACTGTATGTTCGCACCGCTCGTCCTCGCCGCGTTCATCGCCTGCACCGGTGAGACGCCCGTCACGCCGCCCGAGGAGACGCCTCCGGTCGTCACGCCCGAGGCCACACCTCCCGCGCCGCCGCCGTTCGACCCGAGCGCCACGGCGTCGGAGAACATCGCGCTCGTTCCGAGCGTCGTGGAGACGCAGTCGGCGCTTGAAGCGGCGGGCATCACCACGAAGCTCGCCGATCTCATCGCCGATCGCGCGTTCGACGTGAACAACGAGAACAAGGACAACATCGCGGTGCGCTCGGGCGTCGTGATCGCGGACATGCTGCTCACCGTGAAGACGTCCCCCAAGGACAAGCAGCTCGAGCAGCTCGAGAAGATCAAGGTCGGCCTCACCAAGCTCGACGGCGGCCCGGACATCCAGACCACCGTGACGGACATCCAGGAGCGCGTCCGCAACGACGCGGTCAGCAAGGAAGACCTGCTCAAGGAGCTCGACGAGCTTTCCGGCGCCGTCATCCCCGAGCTCGAATTCAACGGCCAGCAGCGCGTCGTTCCGCTCATCCAGGCCGGCTCCTGGCTCGAAGGCGCGAACCTCGTCGCCAAGGCCGTCAAGGCGCAGGCCAAGCCGGACGCAGCTGACGCGCTGCTCAAGCAGCCGGCCGTGGTCGACTACTTCATCAAGTACGTGAAGAACGAGGGCCAGGACAAGGCGCCCGCGGCGGTCACGCAGAAGCTTGAGGAATCGCTCAACACGCTCAAGGGTATTGCCGAGAAGAAAGAGCCCCTCACGCTCGCGGACATCGACACGGTGATCAAGGTCACCGACGACGTCCTCGCGCTGCTCTGACGGAGATCTGCATGCGTTTTCTGAGTTTGGCGCTCCTCGCGACCACTGGCATCTCGTTCGCCGGTGATGAACTTGCCGCCGAGACGTGCCTGCGCACGAAGGTGTGGGACAGCTACGCGGAAGGGTACGGCGTGCGCACCATGACGAGCACCACGCTCGCGCAGGGCGCGACGCGGAACTACCTCGTCACGTTGTACAAAGGCAACGAGTACCAGATCCGCACCTGCGGCGATGATCTCGTGAAGAACCTCGACGTGTACCTGTACGACCTCGACGGCAAGGTGATCGCGCAGGACGCGACCGTCGATCGCGAGCCCGGCTTCGGGTACAAGCCCACAACCACCGGCACGTTCTACATCGTGGTGCACGCCCGCGAGCTGACCGACGCGACCAAAGAGGCCGGCGTCGCCATGGCCGTCACGTACAAGTAAACGCGCGGGTACCCATGTGGTCGTAGCCCGCCTCGAGGACCGTTTCCGCGCAGCCTTGGGAGCCACGAGCTCCCGGGAGCGCGATGAACAGCTCCGGTTCGGGGTGGAGTTCTGTCGTCTGCTCGCGCGCGCGTTGCCGGACGAGGTGTCGCCCGAGGCGCGCTCGGCGATGGACAAGGCGCTGACGGCGCGGACGGACCTGCTCCCGCAGGAGATCGCCGTCCTGCTCGACCTGGCGCTCGCGCCCGAGAACCGCACGGCGGTTGAAGAGGACGAGCTGCGCGCGTTTGGCGCCCGGTTCGGCATGGCCGAAGCCGAGGCCTTGCGGGCCGTGGTGTCCGACGATGTCGATCTGCCGCACTTCGCCGAGAAACACGGCAGCGCGGAGGCGCTGTTGCTGCTCGACGCGTTGTTCGCAGTGTGTGCGGTGGACGGCAGCATCGAGCCCGAAGACCTCACGCTGCTGCAGCGCGCGGCGCAGGATCTGGGCATCGACGAGATGCTCGTCGGCGCGTTGTTTCGGAAACATGATCCGCGCTACGCGAAGGGCGACTTCCGGTTCAACCTGACGCAGGACCGCTACACGATCGGCCGTAGCGCGGCGGCGTCGATTCAGCTGCCCGATCCGCAGATCGCCCTGAAGCACGCGGAGCTCGTGCGGTCGGCGCAGGGCGGGTGGCGCATCGTCGACCTTGCGAGCGGGCGACCGACGCTGATCAACGGCAACTCCGTGTCGTCGGCGCCGTTTCGCGCGGGCGATTCGCTGCGCGTCGGCCCGTACACGCTGGCGCTCGACAAGGACGAGGCCGCGCTCACTGCGTTCGGTCAGAAGGCGTTCTCCGCGCTGTCCGTGCGCAACCTCGATCGGAAGATCGGCGATGTCGTGCTGCTCGACGGCGTGTCGTTCACGGTGTTTTCCGGCGAGGTGATCGCCGTCGTCGGCCCGTCCGGCGGCGGCAAGACCACACTGCTCAACGCGATCGCTGGCATCGCGCTGGCGGACACGGGCGACGTGTTGCTCGACGGGCAGGACTTTCACGCCCTGCTCGCGGCGGATCGCAGCGTCGTGGGCATCGTCCCGCAGGACGACGTGGTGATGGCTGAGCTCACCGTCGAGGAGTCGCTCTACTACTCGGGTCGTTTGCGGTTCGCGAAGGACGTGTCGCGCGAGGCGATCGGCGTCGAGGTCGACCGCGTCCTGTCGGAATTGTCGATCAGCCACATCCGCGGCTCGCGCATCGGTGATCAGCTCCGGCGCGGGGTCTCGGGCGGGCAGCGCAAGCGCGTGTCGCTCGGCCAGGAGCTCCTCACGCGCAGCACCAAGGTGCTGTTCCTCGACGAGCCGACGAGCGGCCTGGACCCGCAGACGGCGCAGGATATCGTCCAGCTCGTACGCCAGCTCGCGGATGACGGCCGCATCATCTTCATCGTCACGCATGATGTGACGCCGTCGGTGATGAGCATGATCGATCACCTGATCGTGCTCGCGCCGGGCGGTCGGCTCGCGTGGTTCGGCCCGCCGGAAGAGGCGTGTATCCACTTCGGTGTGCGCAGCTGTGACGAGATCTTCGCGCGCCTGCCCGACAACAAGCCGGCCGACTGGTCGGCGAAGTACCGCGCGTCGGCGGCGTTCCGAAAGTACGTCCGCACGCGTGAGCACCTCCTCGGGCTCGACGGCGTGTCGATTCAGAAGGTCGCGCGTGCGGGTCCGGTGCAGCGGTCGGCGTGGCTTCAGTACGCGACGCTGACGCGGCGCTACGCCAAGGCCAAGATGCGCGACCGCATGGGGCTGTTCGTGCTCCTCGCCCAGGCGCCGATCCTCGCGTTGGCCATGCGCGTCGTGTTCCCCGAGCCCGACCACGCGATGATGTTCATGCTCGTGCTGTCGGCGCTGTGGTTCGGGGCGTCGGGCAGCGTGCGCGAGCTGATCGCGGATCGCGCCGTGTTCCGCCGCGAGCATCGCGTGGGCCTCGGCGTGGTGCCGTACATCGCGAGCAAGGTCACCGTGCTCGGCGCGATCGCGATCGTTCAGTGCCTCGTGTTGTCGTTGATGACCGGCGCCATGCTCGGCCTGTTCAGCTCCGAGTATGGCTATTCTCCGGTTCAACTCGGCCTCGTCACGTCGCTCACGGGCCTCGTGGGCATGTCGCTCGGCCTCTTCGTATCGAGCCTGTTCAACTCGTCTGAGGCGGCGGTCGGCACGCTGCCTCTGCTGCTCATCCCGCAGATCACGTTCGGCGGCCTCGTGGTGACGGTGAAGGAGATGCCGCTCCTCGCCAAGAAGGTCTCCTGGCTGATGATCACGCGGTACGCCTACGAGGCGGCGATCAAGACGGGTGACGCGCTCACGCGACCGGGCGAGTACGGCAAGGAGCGCACGACGTTGCCGTTGTCAGGCGTGTTGTGGCAGTTGGGCTTCAAAGAGAAGGGGACGTCGGCCGACGATCTCGGCCTGTCGCTCACCTTCCTCTGCCTCGCGTTGGTGGCGTTCCTGGTCACGTTCCTGGTCGGCGCGACGACGATGACGGCGCGGACGGAGTCGTCAGGCTGAAGGGCGAGCGCGCCGCCGCCTGGCAAACGCTGGCCTCTGCCCGTCAATGTGCCGCGAATCCACGCGGCGAGTGGTCAAGAGGGCTCGAATCCACGCGCGACCGGTCGTCGAGGGGTCGATGTCGTCGAAGATCGGCGTACGCTCGTGGCGGTCGGGTTTGCCGACGCCGTTCCCGTGGATTCACGCCACCTTGACCGCGGCGCGCGTGGATTGGCGACCGATTGACGGAGGGCTCTACCAGGCCTCGCACTGAATCGACAGCGAGAACGCGCCTTCGTCGGCGTCGCCCTGGCCCTCGACGACGATCCAGTACGACGTGGGGTCGTTGTCGCGGATGTCGACGAACTTGCGCGCTTCTTTCTTGATCTGCATCTCGCAGCGCGGGATGGACCCGTTGACGTCGGGACAGGTGCTGCCGCTGCCTTCGCGGAACGCAGCGATGTCGAGGTTCGCGCATGGCGAGTCGAGGTAGGCGAGCACGCGCATCTGCGGCTTGTCGACCACGAGCTTGTAGATGCGCTCGTCGCCGCCGTCGTGGTTCGTGGTGCCCGGCGTGCAGAAGTACTTCTCGTAGAACTTGGTGTTGAGCTTCTGAGCGCCGCCGCGCGTGTGGCCGGTGATCACGTCGCCGCAGTGGACCTCGGCCGTCATGCAACCGTCGATCACGGGCCCGCCGTCGGTGATTCCACCGCAGGATTCCTTCAGGAGGGCGACGGGAGGCTCGCCGGGCGTGGTGATCTTGCCGGGCTGGACGCCGGCGACGATGGAGCTGACCTCAGGGGCCTTGACGTCAGAGGCCGTCCCGGCGGTTCCGGAGGAGGCAGCACTTCCCGACGCGCCGCTGCCGGACGAGCTGGTCGCGGGCGTGCTGGTGGGCTCGGTGCTCCCACACGCGACGAGCGTGAGCGAAAGCGCGAACAGGGCCGTGATCTTCGTGTTCATCGTGTCTCCCGAGCTACCAATTGATCTTTTCGCATTGAACGGTGAGCGCGAACGCGCCTTCTTCGTCGTCCTGGCCTTCGACGACGATCCACCACGACGTGGGCTCCTGGTTCCACAGGTCCACCATCTCGCGGGATTTCCCAGGTTTGATGTTCATCTCGCACTGGTTGGCCTGGTACATGTCGCCCGGCGGGCACGTGTCGGACGAGTACTTGACGGCCGCGAGGTCGAGGTTCGCGCACGGCGTGTCGAGGAACACGAGGGCGCGGGTGTCGCTGTCGTCGATGCGCAGGCGGTACACGCGCTCGTCGCCCGAATTGTGGTTCGTGGTGCGGGGCGTGCAGAAGTTCTTCTCGTAGAACCGGCTGTCGTACTTTTCGACGCCGCCGCGGGTGTGCCCGATGATCACCTCGCCGCACTTGATCTCGGCGGTGATGCAGCCGTCTTCGGTGCCGCCACCGTCGGTGAGCTTTGCGCACTGACCCGCGGAGATGCCCGCGTCCGGGGGCGGCGGGCCGGTGATGCCGCCGGGGAGGATGCCGCGGCGCATCCGGATGGGGAGCTTGTCGCCGGGCTGCACATCTTCGGGCGGCGGGGGGTCGCTCGAGGGCAAGGTCGCCCCAAAGTCGCAGCCGGTCATGAAGAAGAACGCAAGTACGTTCACAAGCACCTCGCGCGCGAGCATACCGGTCCCGGACCGCCAGCGCCACACCCCGCCGCTACACGCCGTGCGCGACGAGTCCGCCGCGGCCCTCGTGAAACGCGTCCCAGAAGTGCCAGTCGCCCGGGGAGGCGCGCACCTCGGCGTCGAGGAACGAGGCGAGGCCGAGCATGCCCGTCTGTACGTCGGGACAGGGCAGCGGTGCGCCGATCACCGCGCGGTACGGCACGCCGTCCCGGCTGGAGCGGATGGACAACGGCAGCAGGGCCGCCCCCGTCTGCGCGGCGAGCCAGGCGGGAAACGGCGGCAGGTTCAGCGTGCGCCCCAGGACCCGCGCGGGCGCGCGGCGACCGTACTCCACGCCGCCACCTGTCCCGTCACACGCGGTGAACACCACGCCGTTGTCGCCGAGGGCGCGCAGCACAGGCCGCAGGTAGGCGCGCCCGTCATGCAGCGTGGCCTCGATCGACCCCTCGAGGCGGCCCCGCAGCGCGGCCGCGCGCCGCCCCACGAGCGAGAGGGGCGCCGAGGTGCGCCCGCCCCCGACCTGGTGGACGTCGTAGCCGCACAGGCCGAGGACGTGCAGCGGCAGCTGGGGAACGGCCATGTGCGCGTGGGCGAGCACGGCGCCGCGGTGGTTCGCGAGGGCCTCGTCGAGGTGCTCGACCCCGGACAGCTGCAGGACGTTCGCGAAGTTCTCGGCGCGCACCTTCGGAAACGTGAACCCGACGTACTGGTTGGCGAAGTGGACCTCGAACGCGCGCTGTACCTCGGCGTCGAGGCCGGGGCGCTCGCCGAACACGCCGACCATGCGCGCGCGAACCTCGGCCCGGCGCTCGGTGAGGACGCTGCACGCGAGGT
>CANNIZ010000021.1 GCA_947505245.1 Pseudomonadota bacterium
CATCGGACCCGGTGCCGCCGTACTTCTGCCAGGCGTCGCCGGGCATGGCTTCGGACGCCTTCACGACCTTGTACTGGGGCTGCTTGTCGGCCGTGCCTGCGGTGGCGTAGTGCTTGTTCCCCATGAGGGCTGGCTTGTAGCCCGCCTGGAACACCGCATCGTTCATGAAGATCGAGCACTTCCAGAAGTCCGCCAGCCAGAACACCTTGTACTGCGCGACGCCGTCGACCTTGCCGGCCGACTTCGCGCCCGCGAGGCCCGCGTTTGGCGTGTAGAAGTTGCCCCCGTCGCCGGCGGTGCCGTACGACTCGCCGGTCTTTCCCGACGCGCGCATCTTCGCTGCGTCCAACATCTTGATGTTGGGCCCCTGCGACAGCTTCCCGTACAGCGTGATCGCTTCGTCGTACGACTTCGCCTTTCTCCGGCACTCGGCGAACGCCAGCTCCTGCGCGCTCGGGATGTAGATCTCGACGCCCACCGCCAGCGTGGTTGGAGGAAGCGGCATCTCCTGCGAAGTCCCGCCGACGTTGACCTCCTGGACATGCTGGTTGAACGCCTGCAGGCGCTCGGGGGTGCAGCCGTTCGCCCGCGCGATCGCGCGCCACGGATCGTAGTCCTGCATGTCTTTGTCCGACACGACGTAAGACTTGCCCGAAGACAACGTCACACGGCCCGCTTCGCCGGAACGCGTCTCTTTGTTCTTGGTGGGCTCCTGCTCGAGCAGGGACGACTCAGGCCCCGCGGTGGCGACATCGGCTGCCGCCGCGCCGTTGCCGCGACCGTTTGTCAGGTCGGGCGGGGCGGTCGTCGGCGCCGCCGTGTCCGTACCGGTCGCAGAGGTGGTGGTGGTCGGCGTCTGACGGGTTTGGGCGGGCATAGCCACTCCGAGGAGAGAGGTGCCTGTACATTGTCCCCCGTCCGCGGCCCGTTGTAAAGGCCGCAGAAGGCGCCTGCGACTGGCGCTACTCGACCTTCGCGCGGGCGACGAGATCTTCCGTCCACGACTTCGTGAAGGAGGCCCGGCGCCCCGCGCGGACCTCGTCGCGCAACGCGACCTTCTTCAGCTCGAACTCGGCGACGTCGGGCTCCTGGCGCTCAGTCACCGCAGCGAGCCAGTAGGTCTTTTGCGACTCAGCGACGTCCGACGGCGGCCCGACCGGCGCGTCGACGAGCTTCTTCATCACGTCTGCGGGCGGGCCCATTCGCTCGAGGCCCTCGGACGGGGCGAACAGGCCGCTCGATTCCGACATGATCCCCTGCTCCGCGAGCAATGCCTCCGGCACGGTGCCCGTCTGCTTCCACTGCGCGAGCACCTTCTCGGCAAACGCCGCGGCGAGAGCTGGCGCTCCTTCTTCGCGGAGGATCTGCTTCACGAGGTCGTCCCGGACCTCTTCGATCGGGATGACCCGCGCGGGAAGCCGCTCTTCAAGGCGGTACAGCCACACGTCCTTGGCGGTCACGATCTTGCCGAGCTTCCCGACCTCGAGGCCCTTGAGCACCTCGGAAGTGGCTGGATCAAAATCTGCGAGCGCTGCGGCTGGGCGCGCGCCGCCCTGAAGCGCCGTCACATCTTCGGAATAGCGACGTGCGAGCTCGGCCAGGTCTTCGCCACGTTCGATACGAACGCGGAGGTCGTCGATCCGCTTCTCGAGGTCCGGCGCCGCGACGCCGTCGTCGCGGATCGGCAGGCGGATCACCGAAACCCGGACCCTTTCGGGGACGTTGTACAGGCGATCAAAGTCCTTGTCGTACGCCTCCTTCACCCGATCGGCGTCGCTCGCGATGAACTTTGCGACGACGTCCGGCGAGGTATCGACATCATCGTCAAAGCGCAGCGCCGGGAGCCGCACCCAGGTGATGTCGATCTTCGTGGCTTCCCGGGCCCAGGCGACCTTCAGCTCGGCGTCCGACACGTCGATCGCGTCACCCGTGAAGCCGACGAGCTTCGCGCGCAGCATCCGGTCGCGCACCATGTCTTCGTAGTCGGGTCGCTCGTACCCCAGGGACTTCAAGCGCTTCTCGTAGAGCGCCGGGTCGAACGCGCCCTGGTTGTCGGCAAACAGGGGATCGTAGGCGATCGTGCGCTCGATCTCGGACTTGGAGACCTGGAGTCCGAGGCGGTGCGCCTCCTGAAGGAGCACCTCGTCCCGAACGAGCTGGGTCTTGACCTGGTCGCCGAGGGCCGCCTTCTCTTCTTCCGTCAACGAACCGCCCCGGTACCGCTGGGCGAGGCCGAACGCGCGCCGGTACGCGATGTCCGAGATCACCACGCCATTCACCGAGGCCACGGTCTGGCCCTTGGCGTCACCGTGGGGCCGCCCGTACGACGCGACGAACGCGAGAAAAACAGCTCCGAGCATGAGCTGCATGAACGTGGAGTCTGAACCGGACCGCATCTTGTCGAGCAGCGACATCCGCCCTCCGAGCCGCAAACGCTATCCTTGTGCGACGATTCGCGCGACGGTAGACTGTCGCACCGCCCGCCTTTCCCTCCCCGTCCTCCCCGGACCTTCCAATGCTCTCTGCCGTCCTCGGCCTGTTCTCACAGGACCTGGCCCTCGATCTAGGTACGTCGCACACCCGGATTTGGATGCGAAACCACGGCGTCGTCATCGACGAGCCCACCGTGGTCGCCGTGCACCGGAACACGCGCGGGCGCCGAAAGGTGCTCGCGATCGGAAAAGACGCGCTGCCGATGCTCGGTCGCACGCCCCACGACGTCCACACGGTCAAGCCCATCAAAGACGGGCGCATCGCCGACTTCGAGGTCGCGGAGGCGCTGCTGGTTCACCTCGTGCGGCGGGTGCACGGTCGAAACAGCCTGATGAGCCCGCGAATGGTCGTCGCGGTGCCGTGTTCAACGTCGGACGTGGAACGGCGCGCGGTGCGCGACAGCTGCAAACGGGCCGGCGCGCGCGAAGTCCACCTCGTCCCGCGGTCGCTCGCCGCCGCCATCGGCGCGAACCTCCCGATCGAGCAGCCGCGCGGTCACCTCGTCGTCGATATTGGAGGCGGCGCAGCCGAGATCGGCGTCCTGTCGCTGCGCGGGGTGGTGGCCTCCAAGTCCGTTCCCGGCGGTGGCGAAGCGATGGACGAGGCGATCGTGACGATGCTCCGCGATCGGTTCGACCTGCTCGTCGGCCACGGCACCGCAGAGCGCCTCAAGCTCGAGATCGGCGCGGCGATGACGCGGCCCCCGGCGACGTCGAGGGTCGCGGGACGTTGCCTGCGCACCGGTGTTCCGCGGGCCGTCGAGGTGTCGGCCGAAGACGTGACGACCGCGCTTGCACCGGCGATCGACGCGATCGCGGCCGGCATCCGCGAGGTGCTCGAGGGCACCCCGCCCGGCCTCGCTTCGGATGTCGCAGAGCACGGCGTCGTGCTCGTGGGGGGTGCCAGCAGCCTCCGGCGACTCGACATCGCGCTTCGCGACCGGATCGGGCTCCCTGTCATGGTGCTCGACGAAGGACGCGCCGCCGCGGTTACGGGCATCGGCCGCGCGCTTGAGTCGCGGGACCTCCTTGAGGCGGTTTCATGTTGACTCCGTGTAGAATCCGCTCGTGAAGATCGTCATCGTCAGCAGCGAGCTCGCTCCGTTCAGCAAGACCGGTGGTCTTGGCGACGTTTGCGGCGCCCTCGGCCCCACGCTCGTGCGGCGCGGGCACCAGGTGGTGACAGTGTCTCCGAAGCACGGCTCCATCGATCCGCGCGATCTCGCCGCTGAGGACACCGGAATCGAGGTAGGGCTCTACGGCGCAGGCGCGATGCACCGGGTGCGCTTCTTCCGGGCGCGCCGCGACGGCGTCGATCATCTGCTGGTCGATCACCCGATGTTTCATCGAACTGGTGTGTACGGTGATGCGAACGGCACGTTCCGCGACAACCACCTCCGCTTCTCGATCCTGTCGCGAGCGGCGATCGAAGCCGCGCGCCGCGTGCCGGTCGGCGACGGCGCCCCGATCGGCGAAGACGTCGTGTTTCACGTCCACGACTGGCCCACCGCGCTGTTGCCCCTGTACCTCGAGGCTCACTACCGGCCGCTCGGCCTGATGACGACGGCGTCGACGGTGCTCACCATCCACAACCTGGCGCACCAGGGTCGCGTCGTGGCGGACGTATTTCCCGACCTCGAACTCGCGCCCCGCTGGCTCTCGCCCGAGGGCCTCGAGTGGTTCGGCGATCTCGGCATGCTCAAGGCCGGCCTGCTGCAAGCCGACCAGATCACGACGGTCTCGCCGACGTACGCGAAGGACATCCTCGGCCCGGATCACGGCTTCGGGCTCGACTCCGTGCTCCGGTACCGCCGCGCCGATCTGACCGGCATCCTCAACGGCATCGACACCACTGAGTGGGATCCCGCGTCGGACGCCCACATCACGGTCCCGTACTCAGCGGACGACCTCGCCGGCAAGGCCGCGTGCAAGGCGGCGCTCCAGGCCGAGCTCGGGCTGCCGGTCGACCCCGACGTACCGCTCGTCGGCGCCGTCGGCCGCCTGGACCCCCAGAAGGGCGTCGAATTGCTGATCGACGTCGTGCCGACGATGATCCGCGAGTACAACGCCCAGTTCGTGATCGTCGGCAGCGCCGTAGCCGCGCACCAGCACTACGAGAACCGCCTGCGCGAATTGCAGTGGACCTGGCCAAAGAACGTGTGCTCGTGGATCGGGTTCTCCGAGCGCATCGCCCACCGCGTCGAGGCCGGCGCGGATCTGTTCGCCATGCCGTCGCTGTTCGAGCCGTGCGGCCTGAACCAGATGTACTCGATGCGCTACGGCACGATCCCCGTCGTACGCGCAACCGGCGGCCTCGCCGACTCGGTCGTTCCGGTGGACATCTTGCGCGATCTCGGCACCGGGTTCACGTTCCCGTGGTTCGACGCCCAGTCCCTCGCCGAGGCCCTGCGGCACGCGCTGTGGGTGTGGCGCGAACGACCGGACGACTTCCGCCAGATCCAGCAGCGCGGAATGCGCCGTGACGCGTCTTGGAACGCCGTGATCCCCGCGTATGAAGCCGTGTACGAGCGCGCAATCGCCCGACGCCGCGCTCAGCTGTAGTACTTCTTCAGCTCGTTGTACGCGTTGGTGAGCTCGAGGTACCGCGCGTTGATGCTCTCTTTCTCTTCCGGCGACGCGTGCAGGTGCTTGAGCGGGTGGTAGCGGTTGCTGATCGTGCGGAAGTGCTTCGACAGCTCCTTCGCGGTCGAGATCTCGATCTCGTCCGCCTCGAGGACCTCGAGCAGGACAGCGATCCGCCCCGGCGACCCGGCGTCGGGATGCACCTCTTCCTCGTCGCGACCGAGCGAGGGGGCGTCCTGCTCGACGTCATCGATCCATCGCCGGTAGTCCGTGCCGATGTTCGGGACGCCGAATTGCAGCCCATACACCTCGTAGGTGAAGCCCGGGAACAGCTCCTCGAAGTCGTCCTCCGCCGGATAGAACCACTGGGCGCCGCCTTCACTGTCGAGGTACCAGGCGGGTTCCTGCGGCGCGCTCGTCGGCCAACGAAGGAAGTACCGCCCCTGCGCGGTGCGGATGACGAGGAAACACTCTTCGTACGCGACGTTCGAGGACAGGCGCTGGTTCGCTTTGAGCGTGAGCACCTTGTGATCGTGCCGCAGGAAGTAGCTGAACTCGCCTTCGGCCGTGCGCGTCTCCCAGAAGAACTGCCCGAGCTTGTCGTGCCAACCGTGGACCGCGCGGCGCGGCGGTGGGCCCTTCTTCTTGTCGGCGGGTTTCCCGACGGCACCCCCCAGGAGGTGCCCGGGACCGGCGTTGCGGTGGCCTTCGCGGTCCGGCGCTGCCGAGACCCCGAATTTCCGATCGCGGAGCAGGTCTTCGAAGTGCTCGCGGATCTTCTCGATGGCGAGGCCCGCTTCGATGACCGGCACGCAGTACTGGGGCATCGCGCGCACGAGGTCGACGATGTCGCGCACGCTCTCGTCGTGTCCCGCCTCCATCGGATCGTTCATGCCGCTTACGATGCCGGCGATCGTGGCGATCCGACGAAGATTGTACGGGTTTACCGCCATGAGGGCGGCGTGCAGATCGCGGACGCGCACGTGCCGACCCGAACCGGTGCGGATCGTCTCGGTGCGCGACTCATAGACGGCAGCCTTGTCGAGGTGGAAACGGCCCACGGGATCAGGATAACCACACACCCGGTCGGAGGCCGCTTCCCACATGCACCGTACGCCCTGGTCCATCCTGGCCGATACCCGACCCCTCTCCCCCGGAGACAAGCGGTACGTCCCCCGTCCGTGGGGTGGCGGGGAGCGCCTCGCGGTCCTCGTGGAGAACGGACTGTCGCCGATAGCGGTCACCGGCCCGAGCGGTTCGGGCAAGACGACGGAGCTGAACCACGCTGCGCGCGTACTCGGCGACGGGGCCGTGTTTCCCTTGCTGCTGCGGATCGACGCGTTGATGTCGCTCGCGGACGCGACCCCGGGCGTGGTGTTGTTCGTGGTCGCCGAGGCGATGCTCGACCGGGTAATCGCCCAGGACCCCGGGTTGATCCCGAGCAAGAGCGTCATCGAAGACATCCGTTCGTCCGACCCGCGGCTGCCGCGCGGCAAGGGCATGCGGCGGTCTCCGTCGGATCTCCTCGCCGTCGTTCACGCCGAGATTCAGCGGATGCTCGGGCACCACGGTCAGGTCGCGCTGCTGCTCGACGGGCTCGATCGCGTCGCGGCGCCCGTCGCGCGCGCGGCCGTCGAGGGCTTCCTCGACGTAAAGGACGTGTTGCCGATCGTGGTCGTGGTCGACCCTGAGCTCGCGACCGGCCCGATGAGCCGGAGCCTGCTCACGCGGTACCGCGTGTTCGGCCTGCCCGCGTTGCCCGTGGGAGACGACGCGAGCGGTCATCGCGGGTTCGAGCACCTCGTCGGCGTACTGCGGGCGCGCCTGCATGACGCCTATACGGACGAGTACCGCGACATCGCGCACCGCGCGGCCGAGAAGAGCGGCGGAGTTGTGCGTACGTTCTGCGAGATCCTCGCTGACGCTGCCAGCTACGCCTCCATCGAGGGCGCGCCCGGCCCCACCGTGCAGTCGCTGTCCGACGCGATCCGCGATCGCTCCGACAGCCTCCGGCGCACGCTCCAGGACGGAGACGCCGAGGCGCTCGCGCTCGCGAACGGGAGCGACGGCCTCGAAGTAAACCTCGAGCGCCGCATCCGTTTCTTGTCTCAGGGGCTGCTGCTCGAATATGCGGACGGCGAGAACTCGATCGTGCGCCCCCACCCGTTGCTCGATCGCGTCGTTGAGAGCCGCGTCCCGAAGAAGCCGACCCGCAAGAAACCGACCCCAAAGAAACGAAAGGCCTCGAAATGATCGTCGTCCTGTTGCTGCACTCCTGGCTCCGCTGGCTCGTCGTACTCGCTCTCGCAGGGCGTACCGGACTCGCCGGCGTTCGCCTCGCTCAGGGTGCTCCGTTCGAGAAGATCGACCGCGCGACGAGCGGTATCACGATGGGCCTCGTGCACACCGAGATCCTGATCGGTCTGCTGATGTACGGGCTGTCTCCGCTCGTTCGCGTCGCGATGTCCGACATGGGCGCGGCGATGAAGGATCCAACCCTGCGATTCTTCGCAGTCGAACACAGCACGATCATGGTCATCGCGGCCGTCGTCGTCACGGCGGCCATGGTGTTCGCGCGCCGCGCCGCCGATGACCGACGCCGCCACTTGATCACCCTGGTGGGCTTCGGGCTCACGCTGCTGCTCGTGGTCGCGATGATCCCCTGGCCGTTCCGAGGCTTCGGCCGCGCCTGGTTCATGATCCCGTAGGTCACTTCCCGGAGAGGGCGCATTCCAGGATCTGGACCTCGGACGACGCGTCGAGCGGTCCGCCAGCGAAGTCGCCAAAGCGTTCCACGACGCGCAGCCCGGCT
The DNA here is from genome assembly GCA_947505245.1 of Pseudomonadota bacterium. Taxonomy (GTDB): domain Bacteria; phylum Myxococcota_A; class UBA796; order UBA796; genus SYKL01. Next base: position 7,888 of record CANNIZ010000021.1, read on the forward strand.
GCCTGGACGCGCGCGATCAATTCGGCGGGGAACAGCTGCCGGTGCGCGAGCGGGACCGCGTGGTCGCCGACCCACATCGTGACGAGCTGCACCTGAGCGATCGGATCGTACTGAAACGCCTCGGCGTAGGGGAGCTTCTGGCCGGCCACCACGACGGGTCGCGCCCGATAGAGGCGGCCAGGATCGCGCGCCAACTCGGCGGCGTCCGGCACACGTACGTCGAACACGAACCGGCCACCGCGCCGGACGTGAGCGCGCGCGGTCGCGAAGCCGCGGTCGAGGTCATCGTCCGTGTACAGGTGCATCCACACGTTGAACGGCGCGATGACGAGCTCGAACTTCGCGCCGATCCGCGAGTCGCGCACGTCACCATCGACGAAACGCACGCGGTCGCGCACCGCCCGCGGCGCCCGCGCCCGCACCTCTTCGGCGCGCGCGAGCATCGTCGGTGACGCGTCGACGCCGACGACCTCGATGCCCTCCCGGGCGAGCGCGAATGACACCCTTCCGGTGCCGCACCCGAGCTCCAGTACGGGCCCGAGTCCACGCGCGCGCTCGACGTAGAACGCGACGTCTTCGCGCCGCGCTCGATAACGGCGGTCGTACGCGGCGGCGTCCAGGTAGTGCGCCTCCGTGCCGACACGGAGCGCGCGATCGGAGATTCGAGTCATCGCGCGTAGGATACTCCCCGAACTCGGAGGTCTCGATGGCCGACATGCGACTTGCAGGAACCCAGCTGAAGGTGGTTCGGATCCTCGCCGGAAACCCGCTCACCAAGGGGGTGATGTGGGCGGTCACCAGCAAGGACTTCAAGATCGCCGAGCTCATGGCCCTGCCGGCGTCCGACCGTCATCCCGTCAATGACAGCGCGCGGCCGGTCCAGGGCGCTCCCCCCCGGCGGTGGGGCGCCGACGACGCACCCGTTCCCGGCCGTACCGACGGCTGCACGTCCGCCGAACTCACAGCCGCCTACCGCGCAGGCCGCACGGATCCGGTCGCGGTGCTCGACCGCGCCCTCGCGCGGGTGAAGGCAAACGACTTCGGACCGGCGACGAACTCGCCGTTCATCGCGTTGGACGAAGGTCCCGCGCGCGAGGCCGCAGCGGCGTCAGCGAAGCGCCACCGGGACGGCCGATCGATCGGCGCCCTGGACGGCGTGCCCGTGTGCGTCAAAGACGAGGTCGATCTCGTCGGGCACGACACGCTCGGCGGCACCACGTACCTGCGCGGGAACCCGGCAAACGCGGACTCGTGGGTCGTCACAAAGCTTCGGGAAGCCGGCGCGGTCGTGTACGCGAAGTCGCACTGCCCCGAGTGGGGCCTGAACCCGCTCGGCATCTCGCAGTTCTACGATTTTCCGCGCAACGCGTGGCGCAACGATCGCGGCGCCGGGGGCTCGTCGACGGGGACCGGCGTAGCCACCGCGATCGGCCTCGCGCCCGTGGGGCTGGGCAGCGACGGCGGCGGCTCGATCCGCATCCCGTCTGCCACCAACGGCGTGTTCGGCATCAAGCCGACGTACATTCGCATCGGGCGCACGGGCGACCTCTGGGGCCCCGGCACCATGCCGCACCTCGGACCGCTCGGCCGCAGCACGGCCGATCTCGTCGAGTTCCTCGCGGCCACGGCTGGAGTCGATCCGCAGGACGGGACGTCCTCGATGCAGTCCGACGCACCTGTCGCCGGCTGGCGGGCCGCGTTGACGCGCTCGATCAAGGGCTGCCGGATCGGGATCGTGCAGTCCGAATGGAAAGACACGGACACCGCGATCGCCGACGCCGGCATGAACGCGCTCGACGCCCTCGCAAAGGAAGGCGCGGTGTTGGTGGACGTAAAGATCCCGCTCGCGATCCACGCGCCCGCCGTCGGCGCGCTGACGATCGCATCGGAGAGCACGGCGAACATCTCCGACGACGTCGTGAACTACCGCGACCAATTCGGCGAGGAGATGCTCGCCATCAGCGCCTTCCTGTCCAATGTATCCGCGCGGGAGTTCCTCGCGGCCCAGCGCACGCGCGCGGCCATGCGGCGGCAGGTCGCGACCGTCCTCGCTGGAGTCGACGTGCTCGCACTCCCCGTGATGGCCCGTTTTCCTGTCCCCTATGCCCTGACCGAGAGCCGCCAGGCGATCATGGACACGGGTTTCACCGCTGGGATGACGCGCTTCGCGTTCCTCGGCAACCTCACCGGGCTCCCCGCCGGCAGCATCCCCGTCGGACTCCACGACGGCCTCCCGATCGGCCTGCAGATCATGGCCGACGCGTGGGACGAAGCGAGCGTGTTCGCGGTCATGGCCGCATGCGAACGGGCCGAAATCTCGGCGCTCCCCGCCTGCCCCGGCTTCAAGTCGCTGCTGTGACCGCGATCGCGCAATACGACGGCGACAGCGTGCCGACGCTGATCACCGACGTCGCGGTGTTCGAATCCGCAGCAGGCACCGTCGACGGTCCGTTCGACGTGTACCTGAATGATGGGAAGATCACGGCGGTACGAGCGGCCGGCGACATGGACTGGCGTGCTCGCACGGTGCTGCTGGACGACGCCGTACTCGTCGATGGTGGCGGTCGCACATTGCTTCCCGGCTTGATCGACGTGCACGTGCACCTCGGTTCGATGGTGGCCGTGCCCGGCAAGCTCCGCATCCCCGATCCGTTCGATAACGCCGCTGCGTTCGCGTACTGCGGCGTGACCACGGTCGTGGATCTCGCCACGCCCATGGCCGAGATCGCGCGTCTTCGGCGCCGAATCGACTCCGGTCGCGCCGTCGGGCCCTCGATCTACGCGACGGGCAAGCCGTTCTCGGCCCCAGGCGGGCACCCCGAGAGCTCGGTCGAGCGCATGTTCCCGTCAGCCATCGGTCGCTTCGCCGCGCGGCACATGACCAACCGCGTCGCGACCGCTGAGGACGTCGACGAGGCTCTGACGACCGAGCCCGTAGGCGACGCGATCAAGGTGATGTTCGACAGCATCCCGCCGGGCTCGCCGGAGATCTCCGACGAGGCCCTCGAGCGCCTCACGTTCGCCGCATCCGCGCTTGGAAAACCTGTTTTTGCGCACGTCGGACGGTCCGAAGATGTCGACCGCGCCCTGGCCCACGGCGTCTCGGCGTTGATGCACCTGCCGTACGCAGCGGTCCTGTCGCCCGCGCAGCAAGCGCAACTCGTCGCCCTGTTCATCCCCGCCGCGCCAACGCTCGCCGTGTGGGACGCCGTCGGCGGCCTCGCGTCCGGGCACGTTTACCCCACCGATCTTGGCCGCGAGGTGCTCACCCCGCGTCAGGAACGCGACCTCGCGGACCCCCTCGCCCACGCACCGCTCGACGACGAGATGGGCGCCTGGGCGAAGGACGTGGCCGCGCACCGCTCAGTGCGGCTGGCGGGAGCCAAATCATTCGCCGACGCGGGTGGGCGCGTGCTCGTGGGCAGCGACACCCCGTTCTTGTCCGAGCCCGCCGGGGCAGGTCTCCACCATGAACTCGACCTGTTGCAGGAAGCTGGCCTCACCCCTGGCGAGGTGCTCCGTGCAGCGACCTGGGGCAACCGCACCTTCCTCGATCCCCAGGGCAAGTTCGGTGCGATCGTCGAAGGTTGGCAGGCCGATCTGTTGATGGTTGAGGGCAACCCCGTCGTCGATCCGGAGGCCATGCACGCGGTCGTGGACGTATGGATCGACGGACGTCGGGTGGTGCGGAGGCCCGGCGGACGGTAGATGGGGGCCATGGACCTCAACTCAAAGCAACGAAGCCACCTCCGCGCCCTCGCGCATCACCTCGACGCCGTCGTGCAGGTCGGCACCGCCGGAATCACCGACGCGATCATCGCAAAGGTCGACGTGGAGCTCGAAAACCACGAACTCGTCAAGGTCAAGGTGAGCAAGGAAGCGCCAGTCGAGGTCCAGGCGGGTGCGGAGGCAGTTGCGCTCGCAACACGAGCAGGCCTTGCCCAGATCATCGGCCGCACGATGGTGCTTTATCGGCCACGAAAGAAGAAACCGGTCATCAAGCTGCCTGAATGACCGACTGGGAGCGCCTCGGCGGCGAGCCTGGCGTGCGGCTGCTTATCGACGCTCTCGTGGACCGCTTTTCCGACGACCTGATCATCGGGTTCCACTTCGAAGGGCGCGACCTCGATCGCATCAAGTCCCACGAACTCGGCCTCGCGTCCCTCCATCTCGGCGGCAAGTTGACGTACCAGGGCCGTCCGTTGGCTTCCGCGCACCGCCCGTTGCGGATCAACAAGGGTCAATTCCGCCGTCGACTCGCTCTCCTTCGAACGGTTCTGTGTGCACGCGGAGTGCCCGACGACATCGTGGACCGCTGGATCGCCCATGACGCCCGCTTCGAGAGTGCGATCACTGACGGAACGGACTGCGCGCCATAGCGGCCCCCTCGCCGATGATCCGATCCGCGCACGTCACCCGAAACCGATGATCCGATCCGCGCACGTCACCCGAAACCGATGATCCGATCCGTGCACATCAACCGGCACGTGCGCCGATCGGATCATCCGTGACGACGTTCGTTGTACGTGGACAATCCGCGCGTCACGGGTCGCGCGTCACCAACAACGCTTCGCGTTCTCGGAGCATGCCCCCTCCGACCAGGCGGTCTGCCTTTGGATGGCTCGCCGCCGGAGCGCCGTCCATTCGTTCGATGCGGAACGAACGCAAGCGGCGACGGGCAAGCCACGTTCGCAGCGCCGTAACGACCTGCGCCGCCACACCTTCGCCCGTCAGACCATCGAACGACGCCGCCGTCGATTTGTCCAAGAACAACACCGGCTCGCCTCCAAAAGAGACGACGACCGCCCCCGCGGCCCGGCGTGGGCGGCCGCCCGTGTGCGGCCACGGTAGCAGCGCCCCCCACGGGCTCGCGGGGTCGACCGCCGCGAGAACCTCGACGCGGGGAGCTTCCGAAGCCCGTCCGCGCAGCCGGTCCACCGTGGATGGCGTCGCAAATTGCGCGCCTACGAATCCCTGAACGAAGTGACCTCGCCGCAGCCGCCCCTGATCCTCCATCGCCCGCAGGACCGCGATCAGCTCCCGGGTCGGCGCGTCCTCCGCCGCATCCTTCGCGACGATGCCATACCGTTCGATCCGATTCTCGGCCTCGGCGGCGAGTTGATGCGTCGCGTCCGTTCCGGCGCCGACGAGGTCGCGCACGAGGGACCACCGCCCGCCCGCCGACCGTGCGGCCCCCCGACCGAGCTCCCGCAGCGGGGCGACGGTGTCGTTTGTGACCACTCCAGCCCAGGCGAGATCCCACAGGCACGCGACGACCTCGTCGAGCGGCCCGCCGCAGGCGCCGGCGATCGCGGCTAGAAAGCACGCGCCACGTCGCTCCAGGTGCGCAAGGATCGCCACGTGTACGGGCCCACCCTCGAAGGTTCCGGACGTCACGAGCAGCGGCACGCGATCGCGTCGATACAGCGCGACGCGGCCGTCCGTCGTCCCGAGCGCTCCCCGACCGACCCACGCGATCTCGCCCAATGCGCCGAGCTCGTCGAGCATGGCCGATCGAAAGTCGGCGATCCGTGCGGGCAGGATCGAGGCCTCGATCTCCGACCACGGCAACGCGACGCCCTCCAACTGCGCCACGACCTCCCGCAGACGCGTCGTTCCGGTTGCCGCAGACCCGACCCCGTGAAGGTCGATGAGGAACCGCTGGAATACAGACCCCGGCACGGCCTCGGCCTGGCCGCGCGCCTGGGCGAGTGAGGCGCGCCGGATCCGCCGCAGCACGTCGGGGTCGCACCACTCCTGCCCCGTGCGGCCCGGCAGGAACGAGCCGCGCTCGAGCCGCGCGTCAGCGACGAGCCCCTCCAGAACGCGCTGAACCGCGTCGGGGTCGACGGAGTACCTAAGCGCGGGCCCCGAAGCGTTGAACGGACCGTGGGTGCGCGCATACCGAACCAGGACGTCGCGGAGAGCCACCGCGAGCGGCGCCCCGTCCCGAAACCGCTCGCTGTCATCCGACGAAACCCACCGCAGCTCACCGGCGATCTTCACGCGAACGGCGCGCTTCTCCGCCCACAACGACGCCAGCCACTCGTCCGGCGAGCTGTCGCACCGCGCGGCGATCTCGGCGTCCGTCAGGTCCCCGACGCCGCGCAGCACGTCGTGCAGCGTGTCGGCCGAGGTCGCGTGGCGTTCCGGCTCCACGCGCTGCAGCGTCCGCTCCACGTCCGCGATGACTTCGGGATCGAGCAGATCCCGCAGGCTGGCCTCCCCGAGGAGGTCCCGCAACAGGTCCCGGTCCAGCACCAGCGCCTGCGCGCGGCGCTCGGCGAGCGGCTGATCCTGGTCGTAAAGGAAGCCAGCGACCCACGCGAACGCGAGGGTCTTGGCCATCGGAGACGCTCCGCGCGTCTCGACTTCGTGCACGCGAATGCTGCGGTCGCGAACACCCCGGAGGATCTCGACCAACGCGGGGAGATCGAACACCTCGCGCAGGATCTCGCGGTACGTCTCGAGAACGATCGGGAAGCCCGCGTGGCCCTTCGCGACCGCCAGGAGGTTGGCCGATCGCTGCCGCTGCGCCCACAGCGGCGTGCGACGACCGAACGTTCGACGCGGCAACAACAACGCGCGAGCGGCGTTCTCGCGGAAATGAGAGGCAAACACGCTCGACTCGCCGAGCCGCTCCATCACCCGGTCCTCGACCTCGTCGGGGTCCGGAAACAGCGCCGCGACGTCCGGCGGGGCGTCCACGTCTGGCAGCTTCAGCGCGATCCCATCGTCGCCGTGCAACATCTGCAGCGCGAAGCCGCGCCGCACGCCGAGCGTCGCCTCGAGCGCGAGCGCCCACGGCGCGTGCACCCGATCGCCGAACGGCGTGAGCATGCACACCCGCCAGTCGCCAACCTCGTCGCGGAATCGCGCGACCACGATCGTCGTATCGGTCGGCAGCGCCCCGGTCGCGTCGATCTCGTCACGCAGGTAGGCGAGCAGGTTGCGCGCAGCCTGGGGGTTGAGCGCGTTCTCCGTCGTCAGGCGCGCCACCGCGGCTTCCGTCGGCAGTGCGCTGATCTCGCGCGCGAACGCCCCGACCGCGCGCCCGAGCTCCACGGGACGTCCGAGCCCGCGTCCCTTCCAGAACGGCATCCGACCCGGCTCCCCCGGCGCCGGATCCACGATCACGCGATCCCGCCCGATCTCGGCGACCCGCCACGTCGAAGCCCCCAGCACGACGCGATCGCCCACCTTCGTCTCGTGCACCATCTCCTCGTCGAGCTCACCGATGCGGGGCCCCTTCGGGCCGTGGTGCACCCCGTACAGGCCCCGATCGGGGATCGTGCCCGCGTTCATGCGCACCAGGACGCCCGCCCCGGCCCGTGCGCGCACGCGATCCTGCGCGCGGTCCCACGCGATGCGCGCCCGCAGCTCCCCGAAGTCCTCCGACGGGTACCGGCCGGCGAGCATGTCGAGCACCGCGTCCAGCGCCTCGCGCGAGAGGTCCCGGTACGGCAACGTGCGCCTGAGCAGCGTGTGCAGCTCCCCCACGCTGCGTTCCCGCTCGGCCACCATCGCGACGATCTGCTGCGCGAGCACGTCCAGGCAATTTCGCGGCACGTGGGTTTGCTCGATCGCCCCGGCGCGCATCCGCTCGGCCACCACGGCCGCCTCGAGCAGATCCCCCTTCCACTTCGGAAACAGGTACCCCTTCGACGTGCCGCCGACCTGGTGACCTGCCCGCCCGACCCGCTGCAGCCCCCGCGACACCGACCCCGGGCTCTCGATCTGCAGTACCAGGTCCACGGCGCCCATGTCGATGCCGAGCTCCAGGCTCGACGTCGCGACGATCCCAGGCAGATCGCCGCGCTTCATCCGGTCTTCGGTCTCCTGCCGGCGCTCGCGAGCGAGGCTCCCGTGGTGCGCCCGCACGATCTCCTCGCCGGCCAGGGCGTTCAGCGCGATCGAGATGCGCTCGCAGAGGATCCGGCTGTTCACGAACACGATCGTCGAGCGGTGCGCGCGGATCAGCTCGAGCAGCCGCGGGTGGATCGCCTCCCAGGCCGACGGAAGCCGCTCTCCCGGCAGGGCCGGCTTCACCGGGATGTCCAGGTCCTCCACCGGGACTTCGACGTGCAGCTCCATACGCGGCGGCGCGTGTGCGTCGACGATCGTCACCGGCCGATCGCCCCCGAGGTAGGCCGCGATCTCGTCGAGCGGTCGCTGGGTCGCCGACAGGCCGATCCGCTGCGGATCCCGTTTGCAGCGCTCCGACAGCCGTTCGAGGGTCACCGCCAGGTGCACGCCGCGCTTCGTCCCCGCCACGGCATGGATCTCGTCGACGATCACGGTCTCGACGTGCGCCAGGGAGTCGTCCCCCGCCTGCAACCGCAGGAACAGCGACTCTGGCGTCGTGACAAGGATCTCCGACGGGGACTTCCGCTGACGCACCCGGTCGGACTGCGTCGTGTCGCCCGTCCGCACGTCGACTCCGATCAGCCGTGCGTCCACACCCAACTCGTGCGCCATCGCCCGGATGCCCGCGAGCGGCGCCTGCAGGTTGCGCTCGACGTCGTACACCAGAGCCTTCAGCGGCGACACGTACACGACGCGCGGCCCCTTCGGCGCGTCGCGATCGAGCCGTTCGAGCCGATCGATCGCCCACAGGAACGCCGCGAGCGTCTTCCCCGAGCCGGTCGGCGCGAGCATCAACACGTGCGCCCCGCCCGCGATCGCCGCCCAGCCGCGTTCCTGAACCGGCGTCGGCTCGCCGAACCGCCCCGCGAACCATGCGCGGGTCGCTGGTCCAAAGGAGGCCAATGCCGACATGGACCCACCCCCGCCAGCCAAGCTATCCTGTCCCGGCGGAGGGTCGTTGCACCTGCTGCTCTGGGTGCTGGTCGCGTGCACCGCCGGTCATGTCGCGCCACAAGAAGCTCTCGCCGGGCGCGTGTCCGAGCCGTTCGCGTCCGCACCCGCAGGCGCCATTTCGGCCGCCGCCCTCGAGACCGTGCGCACCTACGCCGCTGAGCGAAGCACGCGCGGCCTGCTGGTGCTGGTCCACGGGCAGCTCGCCTACGAGTGGTACGCCGCCGGCACCGACGCCACGACGCTCCTCGACGGCCGTTCGATGACCAAGACCATCACCGCGCTGGCGTTCGGGATCCTTCAGGGCGAGCAGCGGATCCCACCCGTCGATCGCCCGATCACCGAGACGGTGTTCCCCGAGCTCGCGCGCGACGCCACCCGCAGCCTGATCACCTGGCGCGACCTGCTCGAGATGGCCTCGGGCCTCGGCAACGACGCGGACCAGACCCCGCTCGAAGCACCCTTGGAACGCACCGCATTGTCGATCCCGGGCCTTCACACGCCGGGCTTCGCGTTCGACGACAACGACGCGAACACCGAGCTCCTCGGGCTCGCCGTCGAACGTGCGAGCGGACAGCGTCTGGCGACCGTCCTCTCTGACCGCCTGTGGCGCCCCCTGGGCAACGGCGAAGCCTCGATCGCCCTCGATGGCCGTGGGCGCACCGCCTACGCCTATTGCTGCCTGTTGGCCACCACCCGCGACTGGGCCCGCGTCGGCCAGCTGCTCCTCGATGGCGGTCGCGTCGGCACCACCCAGGTCGTACCGCGCGACTTCGTGATCCGCATGACCCTTCCCTCGCGCAACAACCCCGACTACGGCTGGCACCTGTGGCGCGCCGATGACGGGCCTGGGAGCGAGCGCGCCAAGGGCCGCAGCGAACCCCTGCTCGAAAAGGCGATGTTCTGGCTCGATGGCGGTGGGGCCCAGCGGATCTACGTCCTCCCTGCGTCCGGGCTCGTCGTCGTGCGGATGGGGGACGAACCGCCCGACTGGGACGATGCGTTCGTCGTAAACACGCTGATCCGCGGAACGCGCCCATGATGAGGCTCACGCTCCGCTCCGGCAAGGACGGCCGCTTCCTCGCGCGCATCGTCGAGTCCGGCAGCGCGCATCCGTTCGTCCTCGACTTCGGCGACCGCCGGATCATCGACGACGTCCAGCAGCGCCTGCACAAGGGCTTCACGATGTGGCGGTTCGGCCAGCTCGTACAAACCGCCCCACAGGACCCCGAGCTGCTGTTCCTGCTCGCCGAGTTCTACTGCGGTGAGGGCCTGCTGGTCGCGTTCGAAGAGCCCACCTGGCCCGGTCGCGAGTCGACGCTCGACGAGCGGATCCCGGTGCCCGCGGTCGACCGCGCGTTGTTCGGTGCGGCGCCTGACACGCTGCGCACCATCGTCCCCGATCGCGACGACGCGACCGAGTTCACCAAGGTTCCAACCGAAGACCGCACCGAGGAGCGATCCGATAGCACCGAGCTCGTCGACCTCGAGGAGATGACCGACCTCGGAACGTACCTCGAGGACTCCACCGATCCCGCCATGGCCGTGCCGATCCCCGCAGCCTACCGCCGGGTCAGCGCCGTCGGCGACGCCGTCGAGGATGCGCAGACCGAGTTCGTCGAAGTCGAAGATGCCGGGACCGAGATCGCCCCGAAGCCGAAATAGCGTGACGTCCCGCTCTCGATCGGCCCTCCTGTTGCCCCTCGCCGCCTTGGTGATCGCGGGCCTGTGGCTTGCCTGGCCTCGCGCGCAGGCTCCGAAATCGCGCCCGAACGTCCTTTTCGTCACGTTCGACGCCACCCGGGCCGATCACCTGGGCTTCCTCGGCGGCCCCGCCGGCGCCACCCCCATGCTCGACGCGATGGCCGCGCGCGGCACCGCTTTCGAGGAGGCGATCACGGTCCAGCCGCTCACGCTGCCGTCGCACACGTCGCTGATGACGGGCCTGTACCCCGATCACCACGGGGTGCGGAACAACGGGACCTACGTCGTCCCCGCCGAGGTCCACACGCTCGCCGAGCGGCTCAACGAACTCGGCTACGCCACCCACGCCGTCGTGTCGTCGTTCGTGCTCGACTCACGCTTCGGCCTCGACCAGGGGTTTGACTCCTACGACGACGATCTCACCGGGTCGGCCACCCAGAAGCTGTTCATGTTCGAGGAGGTCACCGCCGACCTCACCGCCGAGCGCGCGGTCCGCTGGTTCCGCTCCCGCCCCACCGATCGCCCGTTCTTCCTGTGGGTCCACTTCTTCGATCCCCACGCCGACTACACGCCGCCGCCCGACGTCGCGGCCCGGTTCCCCGGCGATCCGTACACCGCGGAGATCGCGTTCGCCGACCGCGAGTTCGGCCGGATCATCGCGGAGCTCGACGACGCCAAGGTCCTCGACAACACGCTGTTCGTGTTCTCCGCCGATCACGGCGAGGCGCTCGGCGAACACGGCGAGTCCACCCACGGGATCTTCGTGTACGACGCCACCGCGCGCGTCCCGATGTTGCTCGCCGGCCCGGGCGTCCCCGTCGGCGGTCGCGTCCGGGACGTCGTGCGCACGGTCGACGTCGTCCCCACCGTGCTCGATCTGCTCGGCCTGCCCGCAGACACCGCCCTCGACGGCCGCTCGCTCGCCGCGATCTGGCGCGGCCCCGACGAGCCTCGCACCGCCTACGTCGAGTCCTTTGCTCCGCGGCTGAACTTCGGCTGGTCCGAGCTGCGCTCGCTTCGGACCGATCAGCTCAAGGTCATCGACGCGCCCCGGCCCGAGGTGTTCGACCTCGACCGCGATCACTCGGAGCTCGACAACCGTTGGGCCAGTCGCCGCGACGAGCCCGCGATCGCCAGCCTGTTCGCCGACCTCGCCACAAGGCGCGCCGCCGATCCGTTCGCCAAGGGCGCCCACACGCCCACCACCATGGACGCGTCCACCCGCGAGCAGCTCGCAGCGCTCGGCTACGTCTGGGAGGCCGGCTCCGAAGGGGAAGGCCCGCGATCCGATCCGAAGGATCGCCTCGTGTACTGGACGCGGTTCCAGGCCGGCCAGGATCTGATCCGCCAGGAGAAGTACGAAGACGCGATCGCCTCGTTGCGCGCGCTCCTCCTGGAAGACGCCGACAACGTCACCGCGATGGGCTCCCTCGCCCTCGCCCTCGCCAAGGCCGACCGCCCCGACGAGGCCCTCGCCACCTACGCGAGCATGATCGCCAAGGACGCCGCCCGCGACACGCCCTACCTCGCGTCGATCCGCCTGCTGCGCGACAAGAAGCGCTTCCCCGAGGCCGAGGTCATCGCGCGGAAGCTCGTCGCCGCCCAGCCCGAGAACACCGACGCCGCCACGGCCCTCGGCGACGTGCTCACCGAAGCCGGCTCGTTCGACGGCGCCGCCGAGTCCTACCGCCGCGCGCTCGCCCTCGATCCCGACGCGATGTCCGCCGCCGCCGGGCTCGGCAACTGCCTCAACCGCTCGGGCAAGCGGTCCGAGGCCCGCGCGATCCTCACCGCCGCCCACGAGCGCGATCCCGCCGATCACGGCGTCACCTACAACCTTGCCGTCGTCAGCGATCAAGACGGCGACCCGACCGCCGCGCTCGCCCTGTACGCCCGTGCCACCGAGCTCGACCCCGACCACGCGATGTCGTGGAACAACTACGGCACGGTGCTCGAGCGCCTCGGCCAGCACGCCGACGCCGTCGCCTCGATCGAGCGCGCCCACAAGATTGACCCCCGCTGCTCCGAGGCCTCCTACAACCTCGGCGTCATGCGGCTCGCCGACGGCAAGGTCGACGAGGCCATCGCGATCTGGAGGGACGCTGCGGCCACCTGGCCCGACGCCTGGCTCGCCATCGCGCACGCCGAGCTCAACCGCGGCGATCGGGCTGCGGCTCTGGACGCGCTCGTTCACGCTCGGGCGGGCGGGGCGAGTGCGCTTTCGACCGAAGACCCGTTAAACGGGCTCGTCGATCCCACGCGGCGCTAGTCGCCTGCTCAGTACATCGGCTACAGTGGCTCAAGTTGGAGGGCAAATGTTCGGTCGTTCTTGCGCGTTGGTGCTAGGTCTCGGCGTCTCGGGTGTCGCTCAGGCCGCCACGTTCTACATCGACGCCACCGCTGGGGATGACACGCGCGACGCTGCAACCGCCCAGACCGAAGCCACCCCGTGGAAGACGCTCACGCGCGCCCTCACCGCCACCGAGTTGCTCGACGGCGACACGGTCCGGGTTGCCACCGGCGCCTACGGGGCTGGGGAGACGTTCCCGCTGCCGGTCAAGAGCGGCGTCACAGTCGCCGGGGCTGGGCCGGGCAGCACCGTGATCACGGTGCCGGAAGGGGCTACGGCCGGGTTCCGCGGGAACACGGACCTCAACGTCGACACGGTGTTGCGCGGGTTTGGGTTGGTGTTCGGCGGGACGAGCGTGTACTCGGTCGACGCGTTCCGGTTCGAGGGGTCGTCGCTCGCGATGTCTCCGACGATCAACACGGTCTCCGTAGGTGCGAACTTCAACCGGGGCGTCAGCTACTCGCTTACCAAGGGCGATATCGGCGGGTCGATCCTCGACAGCACGTTCACCGGCGTTCAACGGGGTGTTGATGCGCGGACGCACAACGCGAATGTCGCGTTTCGGATGGATGGGGACACGATCAATTCGTCCAACAACGGCGTACGTGTTGTCGCGACGGATGGCACCTTCGATTTCACGCCGATGCTTGCCGCGTCGTCCGTGTCATCGGACATCGCCACCGCTGTCTATTTGGCAGCATCCTCCGCAAATTCCGTGGACTTCTCCCCGCGCATTACGGGCAACTCCCTGCTCTCCGACCCTTTGACGGGCGACCGCGGCCTTCATGGTCAGGTTCAGGAAATTGGAGCTTTGACAGGCACATCAATAGTGGCGGGCAACATCGTCACCGCGAAGAGTCAGGCGATTTTTTGGTGGCTACGCACCTTTTCGAACGCCTCCGGAACAATTGATCTCACCAATCGCGTAATGGGCAATACGGTGGCTGCAGCAAGGGAGGGGGTGAGCGGAGGAGCTGAAGACCTAACGGGGTATGACGGCGCATTCGCCTTCGAGGCCACCGGCAATGGGATGAACTCGGTGAACGACGGCGTTTACTCCTTCATAGGGGTCTCTGCAAGCACGGTGCGAGCAATGTCACTCGTGGCGGGCAATTCGATCGCAGCAGATGGCGCGACAAATAGCTTTGGCGTCGGACTAACAAACTCGGCGGCATCAAATGCCGAAACGCACGACGTGCGGACGCAAGACAACACCATTACCGGCGCGAAAGAGATGGCGATGTTCTTGGTAGAATACAGTTCCCAACCGAGGCCACTTGTAAGCGGAAATACGATTGTCGGGAATCCGGGCGCCGGACTTCTCCTTTATGGTAGTTCCTCATCGTCGTGGTTCGGAGCCGACCTCGGTGGCGGCGAGCGAACTTCTCCAGGCTTGAACAGCATTGCCGGGAACGGAACCAACCCAGGCTCGTTTGGTAGTTTCGACATGGCCAACTACACAGGCGAACCCGTTGTTGCCCACAACAACTATTGGGGAACGACCGACGCCGTAGCAATCGACGCACGGATCGACGATGACGATGAAGTGCCAACCCAGGGTTCAGTGGATTTCGCCACTGCGCTCGCGACACAACCCACCGCGCAAGCAACCGCAACCGCCAAAATCGAAGTCGTTTCCGACCTCCCACCCATCGGCCTGTCACCTGGCGACACCATACGAGTGACGGCTACCGTGGATTCGAACGGGGAGATCGGGTGCTCTGCCAGTTCCATCGCGATCACGGGCGGCCTGGATGGCGCCACATATTTGTCCGGGACGGCTGTCAGCCCCACTGGGTTTGCGAAATTCGCTGCGACTGCGGATGCACCGCCCATCGCTCTAGGCTGGTTGCCCGCCCACACGACCACGACTGCGTCGTGGGACGCGGTTGTGGTCCCTGACGCCGGGTGCACTCCCGTCGGAGTCCTGTTGACCGCTGCCTGCGGTTCCGAACCCGGCTTCTCAGGCGCCGCCACCGCAGATCGTGCCACTACGACTTGGTACGTGGATGGTGACGGTGACACGTACGGAAAAGCACTGCAAGTCGTTTGCGCCGACGCCGCGCCACCCGTCGGAACCGTTGCTCAGGACGGAGACTGCGACGACCTTGACGTGACGGCATACCCGAACGCCGTCGAAGTCCCGTATGACGGTATCGACCAGGACTGCGACGGGCAGGACGTCACAGACGTCGACAGCGATGGGTTCGCAGGAGGAATCAACGGCGATGATTGCGACGATCTCGACGTAACCGTCGGCGTCGCCGTTTCGGGATGGCCGGATCTGGACGGCGATGGCTTTGGCGATGAGAACGCAGCATCGCTGCTCGGCTGCCCCGACGACGTCCTCGCGGACAACGCCCTCGACTGCGTCGACGGCGAAGCGTCAGTTCATCCCGGAGCGGCCGAAATCCGCGGCGACGGGGTCGACCAGGACTGCGATGGGCAGGACCTTCCCGCCGACACCGACACCGACACCGACACCGACACCGACACCGACACCGACACCGACACCGACACCGACACCGACACCGACACCGACACGGCACCGTGCGACGGTGGTGGCGGTGCGGCAGGCGGCGGCGGATGCTGCAAGCCCACCACCGATACCAGTTGCGCATGGATCGTGCTGCCGTTCCTGCCTCTCATCACGTTGCGGCGGCGGAGAACCTAGATCCTGAACTTAGACGTAGCAGCGTCCGTAAACCGGCGTGCGATCACGTTCGGCATGCTGGTGGCCGTTCGAATTACGCCTCGGGAGCCATCCTGTGCCAGAACCTTTAACAGGTATCGGGCAGTTGCCCCATCAGCCCCCTCAGGCCGAGCGAGGTCGGCAGGCCGCAGCAAACGTCTAAAGGCAACGCTCTGCCAACGAGGCAGCACGAGGGCACAAGCGATGTCGTCCGGCACCTTCGCGCCGAACAGCGCTACGGCCAAAGACAGGCCCGCAGAAAGGGCTGACCGAGTGCGAGAGTTGCGCACCCGGTCTATTAGTAGGTATGGATCTGCAAGACGCACCAATTCACGGAAATCTAGGATGTTTCCGAGGGGCCGAAATCCGTGGCGCACAAGGTTGATCGCCGCGATAACAAGCGCATCCTCGGGCGAGGGAAAACGCAATCCCGGGAACGCAGGCTTCGAGCGCGCAAAGAGACCGGCTGCGTCCAAACGCATTTCGCGTACCAGACTTAGCGGGCCCACGAGTCTCCAATGTAGGTCTACGTCCAGGGTTAGCGACGGTAAAAGGTCCTTGAGAAAGGAAGCCTCGCACGCTCCCTGTCCGGTCTGCATGTGGCCAGGTTCGAATCCTAGGTCGAGTAGGACCCGTTGCGCTGCGTCGCGCTCAGAAGGCAGCACCAAGAGGTCCAAATCTCCGAATGGCCGTTCATGGGGATGGCGATATACCCCGTGCGCGAGGTGGAAACCCTTAAGCGCGACGCACGCAATCCCTTCGCGGGCAAGGGCCTCTCCGATGGCGCGTGTCGCCTGTGACTTTAGATCGTTCGCATATGCGAGAGCCATCGCCCGCGCTCTAAGTTCGTGAACCCACCACTGCGGAGCGTCGGCTGAGGACGCCCGCGCGTGGAGCTCACCAAGAACCCTGTTCTTGGCGGCCAGCACGAGCACGCCCTCCCCACCCTTGGATTCATTCCATACGAATGGGCCACCAAGTAGGAGAGACAGTAGAGAGCGAGCTTCACCGTCTTCGCCCCGACGGACGCGACGGTCCACCCAGTCACAGAACCCCGGATCGCTCACTGCTGTGGCACACTGAATCGCACCGGGCTTGGTTCGCCAACAACAGCGACTCCACCGATCTCAAGCCATGCGTGCGCCGAGAACCCGGCAGTGGCAGTGGCAGCGTGACCAACGCACAACCGAGCATCGACACCTCGAACAGCAAGCACATTATGGGCGGCGACTGCGCGGACGAGGCAATTTGACCCGTGAACAACTCGGGCCCAACGCGAAACGGTACGACCAATCAAGCGCGCCAAGCGCTCATCCTCAGAAGTTACTGCGCAAACACGGGCCGACATCATCCGCGCCACCTCGTCGTTCCCTACCCGTATGGACCGTCGCGCTTTGCGAAGTGCCAGGATCACCTCCGCCGTTAGGGCGACGGCCTCAAGGGTCTCACGCGTCATCGCGGTTCTCAACCAAGCAATGAAATGAGAGTTCTTGGAGGACTGCCGCTAAGTCTCGTTCGGCACGTTCCTGGCTTACGTCGTACTCGGATATCAAAACGGCAACGAGTTCGGCAAAGGACCTCTCTTCCTGAAGGAGTTGCCACACCCGTACGCCAACTGCGTTCAGAGCGAAGTACTCGCCTGTATCGAGCAATAGCACCACCCCTTCGTCGCGCACCGCGCTATGCGCGTGTCGACGGTTGGCACGAATACGATTCTTTGGGCCAAGAGGATCGTTCATACGTCTATTGTACCCGATCGCCATCAACGTGGCGACCCAACCACACGACATGGTCTGCCGCAGCGAGTATCGCCGGCGAGTGGGCCACAACCATCAGGCGCCTAGTGGACTTGAGTTCGGAAAGTATCCCGACGAGCATTTCTACGCCGGCGGGGTCGAGGTTCGTCTCGGGTTCATCTAGCATCAAGATGGGCCGATCGGCCGCGAACGCCCTGGCCAAGCAGAGGCGCTGACGCTGCCCCGACGAAAGGACGTCGAGCGGAGCCGCCAGCGGATCTCCAAACCTCGTACGTAATGCTAGACCCAGACCAACACGTTCGAGCCATGATCGGAGCACATCATCCGAAATCTGGACGGCGTATACGCGCATCGCATCGCCGACAGTGCCGCCCACCGGAAGGTGTGATCTCTGAGGAACGAAGGCCAAAGCGCGCCGCCAGGCGCAAATGTCCACGTCGGTGAGCCATGAACCTCCGATGCGCACCCTACCAATGGACGGATCGCAGATTCGAAGGATCAGCCGTAATACCGTACTCTTACCTGATCCGTTAGGACCTGCGAGGGCGAGAAACGCCTCGGGCCCCCACACAAAGGACAAGCGGTCGATCGCCCTGCCTGACCTGGAATAATCGAACGTAACGTCGTCAAACACGACATCCCCGCTCAGATTTGGCACACCAGTTGCCGCAGAAGTCCAGCCAGGGTCTGGTGGCGCCTCCATCATTGAGAGGAACGTAGTCAGGTCGACCAAGCCTGAACGAGCCCGCACGCCCCCGTGTGCCAGTCCAACGACGGCCGGAACCAGACTTGCAAAGACAAACATTTCGGCCGCTGCAGACCACGTAGCATCGCGGCCAACGACGTACAGCCACATCATGGCTCCGGCCGCGGCGGCTAAAGCGACAGGGAGATACCCTCCTATGGCGCCTACGGCCGAAGACCGTTGCCGCATCCGACTCCACCGCAAGGCGCTTGCCACGGTCGCATCTACGTGCTGGCGCGCCGCTCCTCCGGCGACAATCTCAAGATGGCCGTCCGTAATCAGTCCAAGGGCCGAATAGAAACTCTGGTCCTCGTCCTGCGCGAGTGCCAGCCTGATTTGGTGCGCGCGTCCAAGTGCCGCGTATGCAGTCGCGGTGACAATGCACATGAGCACGATCCACGGCACCACCTTGAGCGGCATTCGTGACATGACAAGTGGGCCAAACGTGGCAATCGCAAGGCCATTGGAAATCAATGTTGGGTACACATCCACCAACAGTTCGCGCGAGGCAAGCAAGGCACGAAAGAACCATGCCTGCGCCGAATCCGATGGTCCGACTGCGAGCGCAGAAGTCGAGCACACGTATTCAGCCGCGCGTCTTGTGAACGCCACCTGCACTCGCGTCGAAGCGCCTGTACGTACGACTCCTGCAATTGCGCGCAACAAGAGGCCTGCCGCCGAGGCCACCAACAGCGCATGCATTCGGCCCCAGTCCACCAAGAGGCCCGCCAGCGCGACCATCGCAAGTTGGGACCACTGAAGCACGACGAGCAGCCCAAGAATCACGATGGTACCTTCGTCAGGCCCCCCAACCACGCTCCGAAGCCACGCGAGTGTGCGCGCTCCGCGCTGCGCTGTTCCTTCGGCAGAAGTCATTCTCAGCGGCCGCCCAATCCGGGCACGCTCGGGTCGCTGGCGATGCGCAGCAATTCCTCAGCGATGTTGGGAATGGCTTCTTCGAGTGCCGCCAACCCCGAGGGCTCCCTGAGCATCACTACAGGCACGCGATGGACAATGCCAGCCACTGCTCGTAGCTGCGGCTCCCACGCAGAGGGGGAAGGATGCCCGCCGAAACGATGCTGGCTGACCTCGACGAGACCGTCCATAGCCGCCAAGGTTTCCATCGAGTGCTCGCCGAATGTACGTTCACCGAGAAGAACGATGAGACAAAGAGGGCGCCAACAGCGGCGATTTGACACCAGACGAGTTGCGAGGTTCGCATAGGACACGGCGTTCGGCGTACTCACAGCTTCGCCCGCCCAAGCCCGTACTACAATCTCCGCGGCAACATCAACGTTTCCACTGTCGTCACACACGATCAGGTCATCCAGTACCGGCGCGAGACCCACGCGTCCCAGGAACTGGGCGAGCGTTGATTTCCCCGCCCCACCAATGCCAAGGATACCGATCACACCGACCGGCGTCTGGACTGCTGAACCGTGTAGGCAGACGACGCCTTGCGTCGCGAGGCCAATGGCCGCCCCCCAGCGCACAAGGTCGCGCGGATCAACATCGCCAGCACCACGCGCCTCAATGCGCGCACTTCTGCCGTCGTCAAAAAATGACAACGCCGGTACGCCGTCGATCGTCAACGCGAACTGCTCGCGCCCAGTAGCCCTAACGTAGAACGTGATGCGAGAGGTCACAGAGGCTGTTTCTCGCTACGGTTTCGTCTTGAACGGACCGGTATCCGCTTTCGTGCCGGCACCTCCAAGGGTCAGGTCGTCCAATCGCCCGAGGCGAACGAGCGTTGGGGCTACGTAAGACTTGCGCGCGGAAGCTGCTCCAGCTTCGCTTGTCTCCCCTTTGGCATTCCTGTCAACTCTGTCCGGCATCGCGGCCTCCTGTAGTGTCGATAGCAACGTTGGAATCCAGCTTCGAGAGCCACGATTCGACCGCCACCACGTTTAGGACATGCCTCCCACTATCCCTGCGACTCGGACCTGTCGTCAACCGCGATCGCGAGGCCAGCGCTCGGGCGCGTTGAAATTCCAGGAAGCGAGTTGCTTGCCAATCCCGCGAGTTGTCGATCTCGTTAGCCAACTCGGGCGTCGTCGCGTGCAATATCGCGTCGTTGTACGTGTCGAAGAAAGGCTTCCATCGCTGAGCCGTAAGCGTCTTTGGAACGACGTCTCGAGTGGCATGCACCAGAATCGGCTTGAATGGCGCGCTTTTTTCCGGCACCGGGCGTTTCGCCGCGTGGGTCCCGTACACCAGTTCAGAGAGCCTGCGATCGAAAAAGGGCGACCGTACCTCGAGGCCGTCTCGAAGGAACAGCTGGCCGAACCAAGCTCGCCTCCACTGAGCGCTTGCATCGCTCGTCATTGCCCAACGCACGTCGTCCGTATACGTGGCAAGACCCGTGCTTACCGCCCGACGCCGTACGCTGATCATCCTCGCCTCGGGCCACCACCGAGGCTCCAGTACTTGTCTTGATGCCACCCGCTCCTTCATCGAGCGCCAAGGTCGCAACAATCCTTGCAGGGACGCCGAGGCCGCCGCCCTCGAAACGCGAAACATAGCGTTCAAAGGGCCGATGGCATGTACGTCACTTACGTAGGCAACGGCCCTCGGCCAGCGCCCGAACCCGAACTCTCGCAGCACGTCACCAGGGTCGTAAAGGTCGTACACAAGTTCGTCTCCGCCAAACCCACCAAACAAGGCCACCGATCCCCGGCTATTGGCAAGCGAGGACCAAGTCGCCAGCGTGGATTCCTGCTGCAATACAAAGGGAGCGTCGAAAAGCGCCGCATGATCGGCGATATCGGAGGGCAAAATCGGTCCAGGCTCGCAGGCGAACGTGTCACCCAAGAAGGGCAAGGCTTGGCGGGCTATCGCAATCCGTTCAGACTCGTCGCAGTCGAAACCGTGGAACATCGCCGATATTGTTCGGACCTCCGGGAGAGCTATTCCCGGCTCCCTCGACAGCGCAGCCGCAACGCCCGCGATCGCCGTCGAATCAAACCCACCGCTGAGCAGGATGCTGACGGGCCCGCCCAACAGCAGCCGGTCCCTCACTGCATCGAACAACAGCTCCCGAAACCGGGCGATGAAGTCCGCCTGCGTCTTGATCCCTTCATCCGCCGGGAAGAACGGCCCCCACCACCGGCGCACGTCCACCCGCCCGTTCCGCGCGACCAGCCGACAACCGCCCGGCAACCGCTTGATGTTCGCATAGAACGAGGCATCCTCGCGCTGCGGACCGTCCACCAACCAAGCCACCACCGTCAAATCATCAACCTTGCTCCCCACCCACGGCAGCGCCCGCAGCGCCCGCGTGTCCGTCGAAACCGCGACCTTCCCCTCCTTCGCCGCGTAGTAGATCGGCCGCGACCCGGCAGTATCCGACACCGCGATGAGCACCCCCTCCGTCGGGTCCCACACCGCGTACGACACCTCTCCAAGGAGATGCGACGGGAACTCCCTCCCCCACTTCCGGTACGCGGCCAGCACGAACTCTTCGCGGCCCGCGTCCTCGGCAAGCCCAAGCTCCCGACAGAACGCGCCGTACCGCAGGATCTCGCCCCAGGCCGCCGCGCGTGGCACCGGCCCGGCGGGCGACACGTCGTCGATGACGACCATGAACCCGCGCCGTTCAGCCAGCTCGAGGACCTTCACGGGCCGGTGTCACCGTCGATCAGGCCGCCATCGAGCCGCCAGATGCCGACCGTGAACGCGCCCGAGGTGGCCCCGTTCGCGCCGGCCACGCCGAGCAGGATCTCTCGATCGGCGAAGCCGATCATCGGCCCGATCACCTCGGTGTCGCCGGGGTTGTTGTCGTTCGCCTGGTCCATGCCCGCCTCGCATCGGGTGGGCGAGGACACGTTCGGGGGTGTCTCGGCGGACGCGGGCAGGTTCTCGATCGTGTAGATGCTCACATCGACGCCGTCGGCGGGATCGACCTGAATCACGATGTTGCCCGAACCCTGCTTGTCGATGCCCGGGTACAGCACGTGGTTGCCGGTGAAGTTGACGTTCTCGGTCGAGACCCAGCAGTAGACGCCGGAGTCGTCGGCCCAGTCGACGCTGATGATGCTGCCGTCGGCGAGATCGCCGTCGAACGTCTCGTCGGGGTCGCCGAGCGAGTCCGGCACACCGTCTTCGTTCGTGTCGATCGTCTGGAAGCCGTCGTCGCCGCCGCCGAGATCGACGCCGCCGCCGTCAGTGCAACCCGCCAAAAACACAGCCAACGCGACGAACCTCATGGGGACTCCTCCGTGCCACGCACGAGGCACAATACCCCCGCTTCGGGCGTTGGGCACCCGCCACCTTCCCAAGCCACGGAGATCGGCCCCCGAGGCCCGTTCGCGGGGTCGAACACACGCGCGGCCGCGCCGAGATCGTCGGCGCCAGGGAGCCCGAGCCATGGCAGGACGACGGCCCAGACCTGCGCCGGTGACCAGCCGGCGTCGCGCAGGGCGGCGATCGCGACGGCGCCGTGGGACTTCGAGAGCTTCTTGCCGTCCGGGCCGAGGATCAGCGGCGCGTGCAGGAACGTCGGCGGGGACGCGCCGAACGCCTCCCACAACTTGAGCTGGACGGCGGTGAAGTCGAGGAGATCGGCACCGCGAACGACCTCGGTCACGCCGTCGGCGACGTCGTCTGCGACGACCGCCAGGTTGTACGTGTACAGTCCGTCGCGGCGCCGGACGATCGGATCGCCGAACGCCACGCGCGGATCGACGTCGCGAGCTCCGAACTTGCGATCGCGCACGGCGACGATCCCGTCGGGGAGCCGGAACCGGACGGCGCCCTCGCGATGCCCGGCGTCGCGGCAGGTGCCAGGGTACGCAGCTCCGACCACCTCTTTGCGCGAGCATACGCACCGGTAGGTGTCGAGCCGCGCGAGCCACGGCGCGTAGTCGCGCGCGGACTGGCGAGGCACCTCGGCGTCCCAGAAAAGCCCGAGCCAGTCGAGATCGCGGCGGATCCGATCTTCGACTTCAGGCCGGGCGCGCTGAAGATCGACGTCCTCGATGCGGAGCAGCAGTCGCCCGCCGGCGCTGCGCACGGACAGCCAGGCCGCCGCGAACGCGCAAACGTTGCCGAGGTGCAGCTCCCCCGAAGGCGTCGGCGCGAGGCGGCCGACCGGGGGGCGACCGACCGCGGGTTGGGAGGCGCTCAGGCGTCGCTCAGTAGTCGAAGCCGAACTGCCCACCGACCACCCACAACGAGCCGCCGACCGGGATCGCGTCGCCGGTGACAGGGAAGCCCGCGGCCGGAACGTCCGACGCGTGCGGCAGCGAGGCGGAGGCGAGCACGTCGCGCTGACCGAACACGTCGACGCGCACGGGGCCGTCGTTGAGCTTGAACGGATCGTGGGTCTCGAAGCCGAGCCCGAGCGCGAACCCGTACCGATCGCTGTCGAGGATGGCGCTGTTGCCGCCCTGGGTGACGAGCGGCGACGGCTCGAACTGGAAGCCGCCGCGCACGTAGAGGCGCACGTACTCGAGCTTCGAGGTCATCTCCCACTTCGGCAGCCACACCTCGACGCCGGTGCGCACGCCCACGGTGTTTCGCAGCGTGACCTCGTACGCGTTGCCGTCCTGTGCGAAGCCGTCGCCAAAGTCGACGAGCGGGCTCGTGAGCTCGGCGCGCGACACCCGCGCGACGTTGAGCGGCATCCGCTTCCAGAACGTGCGCCGCACGTCGACGTAGGCCGTGAGCGTGTTCTCGGCGTTGTACGCGGCCCCGAGCGAGAGGTTCGCAGGCACGTAGTGGTCGTACAGCGCGAGACCGGCGTCCAGGATCGCCGCGAACACGAACGGGTCGAGCGACCCGACGTCTTCGACATCGACGTTGGCCTGAAGATCGAGGTCGACGCTGATCGGCAGGCCGACCGATCCGCGGTACGCGCCGGCGAGCACGAGCCCCTTCAAGCTCCCGCTCCACTGGCCGATGTCCAGCTGGAACCCGACGATCGGCGCGTAGCCGGGCACCAGGTCGAGATCCATCTGGTGGACGTCTACGGTCACGTCGCCGACGAGATCTTCGAGCCCCGCGTCGGGATCGCCCGTCCCCTGAAGGTTCGCGTCGACCGTGAGCGCCACCGTGTACCGGGCGGACGGCACGAAGTCGATGCCCGCACCGATGGCGAGCCCTTTTACGGGCTGACCGCCGACGCCGAGCGCGAACGCGTACCGCTGGGGCCGGTTGTCGTACATGATGTAGTTCGGAAGCGACGGTTCGAACGTAGAGAACCGCAGCAGGCGCTGCGTGGGCACATACCCCGAAACCCCCACCCCGAACTTCCCGCCGATGTTTCGCCCCATCGAGAAGTGAAGCCCGATCGCATCGTCCACGCGCGGCTGAAAGTCCAGCGGGGGATCCGACGCATCGATGGCGCCGTCGCGGTTCGTGTCCCACCAGAGCGCCGGCACGGGCTCAAAATTCGCCGTCGCGAGCGAGAACCCCAGCGTCACCGTGGGCTGCCGGATCATGTACAGCCCGGCCGGGTTCGTGTGCGCCGCCGCACCGTCCGCCACAATCGCGACCCCGCCGCCGCCCATCGCGATCAGCCGACCGCCGGCCCCGTACATGTCGGGCACCGTCGCATACGCCGCACAGTCGAGCAAGAACGCGAACATGGCCGCGCTTAACGCGTCAGCCGCCCAACTGCGCCAAGACCCGCCGAGAAGCGCGCGCAGCCCCGCAGCGAACGACGTTCCGACGGAATGTCGTTCCGAGGAGCCAGCCAGAGGCCGTGCGGTTGTCCATAGACAACCGGCGTTCGCCGAAGGCGAATGACCCGCAGCGAGCCCGGCTCGCAAGGGCAGGCCGACCCCCACCGCCCGGGGCCAACACACCGCCCGAACCCCGAAATGAAGCGCTCCTCCCGGCGTTTCCTAGCTGTAGCCGATCTCTGGGATGGGCACGAGCGCGGTGCGCCGTAGCGCCTTGATCAGGTCTTCCCCCGACGCCATCGGTGAGG
Source organism: Pseudomonadota bacterium (assembly GCA_947505245.1). Taxonomy (GTDB): domain Bacteria; phylum Myxococcota_A; class UBA796; order UBA796; genus SYKL01. The sequence continues at coordinate 32,884 of CANNIZ010000021.1, forward strand.
CTTCGGCGATGCACGCGAGCACGCCCGCCTGGTACGCCGTCGCCATGCCGGACCCGCGGTACTTGCCGACGGTGCCGTCCTTGTTGATGCCGTACCCGTGGGTGAGGAACTTGTCCGACAGGACGCCCCACTCCTTACGGGGGAAGCGCTTCGGATCGAAGTAGAAGTACTTGTCGATCGGGCAGTCCGGGTGCGCGGCGACGCCCACCGTCTCGGGAAGGTCGGCGGGATACGCGCGCTCTCCCTTGGGGTGCGCGGCCGAGAGCACGACGGAGCCGACCTCGATCGCGTTCGCGCAGCAGTCGCGCAACAGCAACGCCTTTCCCATGTTCGGCGTGCCGAGCGAGAGGTTGATGACCCGCGCTTTATTTCGATAGGACGTCTCGATTCCAGCGGCCATCAGCTCGGCCGACGTGCGCAGGCGGTCGCTCATGATCTTGACGCCGAGCAGCTTGACGTGGGGGGCGATCTTCAACACGGCCGCCGCGATCTCGGTTCCGTGGCCGTTTTCGTCGTGGTAGTCGCTCGCGAGGAGCGCGTGGCCCGTCGCGGAGAGCGAGATCGACCACCCTTCGATCTCGACGCCGGCCAGTCGCGGATCGTTCCGATCGATGCCGGAGTCCACGATCGCGACGGAGATACCTTTCCCCGTGTAGTCCTTGCCCAAGTAGCGCATGTAGGATGCCCCTCTCGTCGGCACTTTAGGGCCAGCAGCGATCCGCCGCAAGGGGTCCGGTTGGCGCTAAGATGAAATCGGGAGGTGGCGGACGGGACCGGTAGAGCGCATCGCCGCTGACATTGTCGAGTTCTCGCGCGTGGAGAAGCGCCTCGCAGGCTCCGAAGGCGAGCGCGAGATGCTTCACCTCGTGCGCAGGCGCCTGCCTGATGGCGCGGTCGGAAGGATCGAGCCGTTCGTCGCGCACACCAGCCCGTCGCTGGTGGCGGCCGCGCACGACCTCGCGCTGGTGGTCGCCGGGCTCCTCGGCCTCTGGCACCCGTCGATGGGGCTCGTGGTCGCGGCGTTCGTCACGGGCTCGCTGCTGCTCGAAGGCGCAGGGCGGACGAGCCCGCTACGCGCGCTGCTGCCGATGTCTGCGTCCTACAATTTCGTCGTCCGCCAGAAGGTCCCCGACGCGCAAGGCACGATCGTATTCGCCGCGCCGCTGGACGCGCCCCCGTGGGAGCCGCTCGACCTCCCCTGGGTGCGCAACGCGCGACCGATGCGGCTCACGTTTGGCGCAGGCGCCCTTATTACCGGGATCCTGGCGTTTCGTACGCTCGCCGAGCCGTGGGGCCCGCGGAGCTTCGAGTTGTACGTCGGCGCGCTCGGGGTGCTCGGCGTCGGAATGCTGCTCGGCGTCATCGCGCACCGCCGACCGGGCGAGGGAAAGGACGACGGCAGCGGCTCCGCAGCCCTGCTCGAGCTGATGCGACGCCTCCAGCGCGATCCAGTCCCTGGTCTGGACGTTTGGTTCGCGTTCACCGGCTGCGCGCGCGCCTACCAGGGCGGCATGGACTCGTTCCTCACCCTGCACCGGCGCACCTTTCGCGGCCCCGTGTTGGTCGTCGCCGTAGCAGACGTCGCCGGGCAGCCGCTCGCCGCGATCACCGCCGAGGGGCCGTTGTTCACGCAGAGCCACCGCCCGACGGGTCCCGCGCTTGTCGAGCGCCTGCGTTGGGCCGGCGTTCAGGTGCCGTCCATCGATCTCGCCGGTGCCACCGACGCGCGCGCCGCCTTCGTCCTGAAGTACCGGGCGCTCGCGTTCAAGGGCGGCGATGAGAAGCCGTCGAGCGAGGCTGCAGCGCGCGCGGTGGACGTGTTCGAGACGATCACGCGCTGGTTCGCGGACGATCTCGCCCGGGTCGCGGTGAATCGTCCAACGCTCAAAGAGCTCGCGAAGACGACGCTTCCGCCGGACATCACAGACGAAGAGGAGCCCGATCAGGGCGATCCCCACACCAACGAAGCGCTGCGGTGAGCGCATCGGTCGCCGTCCTGCTCGCTGGCATCGCGCGCGCGGCGACGATCGAAGGCCAGGTGACCACGGCGGACGGAAGTCCCCTGCCCGGCGCGTCCGTGATCGCGTACGACGCGCGGCTCTCGTACGTCTACACCGAGACCGCCGACGACGGGACCTACGCGCTGCTCGACGTCCCCGACGGGGAGCACCGGATCCGCGTCCTGCCCTCGATGCTCGACAACGTCCAAGAGTCGTGGTGGCCCGAAGGGCTCAACGTCTGCGACAGCGCTGTCGTGCCGGCCGGCGATCAACACGTGGACGTCGAACTCCACGTCGGCGGGATGATCACCGGACAGCTCCGCGATCCCGCGGGGCAACCCGTCGTCGCGGCGCTCGTGATCGCTCGGCCGGACAACGCGGGCTCCACGCAGCTCCGCACCGCCCGGACCGACGTGAACGGGCGGTTCCGCCTGCGCGGGCTCGCGCCGTTGAGCGGCGACCACGGGTCGTTCAAGCTCGAGGTCCAGGCGAGTGGCTTCCCGAGGCAGTTCGTCGGGCCCACCTACGATCCCGCACTGGCGCAGAAGATCGACGCGCGACCCGGCGAGGAGACCGCGGACGAGGATCGCACGCTGCTGCAAGGCATCGCGGTCGGGGGGGCCGTGTTCGGGCCCGACGGGGCTGCAGCCGAAGGTGCGGTCAAGGTGTACAGCCCGTCCGAGATCGCTACCACAACCATCGTAGACGGGCGTTACCTCGCGCGCGGCCTGCCGCCCGGGTTCGTGCAGGCGTGGTCGTACGTCGACGGGCTCGCCCTCACGTACGCGCCGTCGTCCGATCGCCCCGGCGCGGGAATCGCCGTGCTCGCCGAGGGTCAGCTGTACGACTCGCTCGACATCACCGCCCCAGCCGAGGCCACCTTCCTCGGCGAACTGCACGGAGGCGGGCTCCCGATCGAAGGCATCAACGTGCTCGCGTGGAACGATGATCACACCGTCGCCGCCGGCGCGGTCGCAGATGTCGACGGCGCGTTCGTCATCCACGGGCTGCACGCGGGTCGCTACACGTTGTGGGTCTACGGGTCGGAACGCGGCTTCCTCGACGACTGGTCGCGCGACGAGGCAGGTGCGGTGCGAACGTTCGACCTGCCCGGTGCAGCAGCGTTCGAAGTGCCGCTCGTCGTCGGCGGGCACGTGTCCGGCGTGGTCACCGACAGCTCCACGGGTCTGCCCGTCTATGGCGCCACGATCGAGGCCACGCCCGTCGCGGACGGCGAGCCGTTCTCGACGGAGACCGCGCTCACCGGCATCTACGATCTGCGCGGGCTCCCCGCGGGTTCGTACCGCCTGTCTGCGCGCTACGAGCCGTATTGCCGCGGCGACCGCTCGTGGGCACCCACGTACTACCCAGGCACGCCGAACCCGCTCCTCGGCGGCGGCGTGCGAATCGACGGCGATGCAGGCGTGGTGTGGGACGCGAGCCTCCCGCCTGATCTCGACCGCGACGGCATGGACGACGCGTGGGAGTCGGCGAACGGGCTCGACCCCGCGCGCGATGACGCCTCGGAAGACGCGGACGGTGACGGGTTCGCGAACCTCGACGAGTACCGCCTCGGGACCGATCCAAACGCGGTCGTCGAGGAGCCGCCCGGGTGCGGCTGCGCGTCCACCGCGACGTTCGGCCTTGCCCCTTGGCTCCTCGCAGGCGCTATGCTCCGGACCCGGAGGCGTTGATGTGGCTCGCTGCCCTGGTCGCATGTACGGTGCCCGCAGTCGACGAGACCGCCGCCGAGACGGACATCCCCGTGGACCTCGAGTGGGCCCCGCCGGCGGTCCGCGACCGTTCCTACGTGCGCGTCATGAATCACATCTGGGACCGGTACGGTCCCGACTCCGGCCGCGGGCTCGACGTCGCGATCCCGCCCGAGAACCCGCTCGCGCTCGTCGAAGCGTTCCCGACCGGGGGAAACACCGGCTACGCCGACCTGCTCCTGCCGGGCACGTATGACCTCGCCGCGACCGACGTCGACGGCACCGTCGTGCAGCTGGTGGAAGGTGTCACGGTCGCGCCGGGCGTCGTGGCGACGATCGAGCTTTACGGCGTCGCCGCCGCCCCGGTGACGTTGGGACACGCCGTCCTGCTCGACGATCGGGCGATGCCCCCTGCCGGCGACTTCCGGCTGCGCCTGTTCAACGGGGCAACCGGCACCGCCGTCCTCGACGTCGTCGACGGTACCGATCCAATCGCGTCATCGCTCGTGTATGGACACGCGTCGGACGCGATCGTCCTCGCGATGGGCGACTTTGCGTTCGACGTCGACGTGGCGACGCCGGCCCCGCAGAAGGCGCTCGACGGCGTGCCCGACGCGCGCTGCTCCGGAAGCATCACCGCCGACGACTTCATCGACGGGCGCTCCCGCGTCGTACACGGCACGTTCGCTCCCGGCGCGGGTCCGCTCCCCGGCGTGGGCGCCATCCTCGCCTACGTGGACGGTGATTATCCCGACGACCCCGCCGCGCAGGAGCCGATCGTCCTGCCGTGCGTCGCGCTGCCCTGACCGAGCGGGAAGTCGCGCCTCGGTCGCGGTTGGCTTTTTTTTGACCCGGCTGGTCAACATTCCCAGCTAGCTTGCCACCGATTGATCGATCTCTCGGAGCGCATCATGGTCGAACTCGTCCTGCAGTGGTTCTACGTCGTGCTCACCACCTGCAACCTCGCCGGCGATTTGCAGCCCGAGCAGGAGCCGAATTGGCGAGGGTCCACGCAGACGCCGCCAGCGACTGCCGAAGTCACGTACGAAAAGCACCGCCGGATCGACGGTGGTTTCGAAGGCGACATCTACAACGGCTTCTAAGGGGCGCGGCAATGGACGGAGATACCTTCCGCGACGCGCTCCGAGCGCTGCTCGCCGATCGACACGGCCCCGAGGCCAAAGCGCTGTTCCTCACGCTCTCGCGGTACGTCGAGGGTCGCGTGCGCTGGTTCGGTCGCGCTCGCGGGGCCGACCTGTTCGGCGACCCCGACCTCGAAGAGATCGTAGGCGACGTGATGTACCAGCTCATGTTGGGGTCGCTCGCGCAGTTCCGCGGCGGCTCGCTGCCCGAGCTGCTCGCGTTCGTGCGCACCGTGACGGACCGCTGCCTGTGGAAGCAGGCCCGCAAGCGCATCGACGAGAAGCGCGCGCTTGAGACCGACGCCGTCGCGGACGTCCTGCGTGGGCGGCAGTTCTCACCTCGCCGCGCCGACGAGCTCGTGCTGCTGCTCCCCGAGAGCCCGATCGACCCGAAGGACCAGGAGTACCTGGAAGCCCTGCTCGCAGCTGGATCGAAGGCCGCCTACGCGCGGGACGCCGGCGTGAGCCGTGCCGCGGTGACCAAGCGCGTCGACCGCATCAAGTCGCGGATCGATGCCATGGAAGAGAGCCAGAAAGAGGCCGCCCAGGCGTGGCTCGAACATGCCGCCCGTCGAGCGGTCGGCGGCGTCTGACGCCCTGACCGTCTCGCAACCCGCAGACACAAACCCCACAGACACAAACAAAGACGACCTCGCGAGCACGGCCCGCGAGGTCTTCTTCGTTTACGTGTCCCACAGGGCGGGACGGCGCGTCTGGCCGAAGCCGGACTAGCCCTTCTTGCTGGTGGAGCCCTGACGCGCCTTGAAGCGCGGGTTGCTCTTGCAGATCACGTAGACCTTGCCGCGCCGGCGAACGACCTGACAGTCTTTGTGGCGCGCCTTGAGGCTCTTGAGCGAGTTGCTGACCTTCATGAAATACCCCGGCCGCACGAAGCGGTTGAACCATCCGCGATTAGCCCGCCGCCCAGAGGCCGTCAAGGACACGAGCCCCACCGACGGTGATTAGCGGCCGAGCTCCGCGAGCAGCGCGCGGGCCGCCGCGACGTAGCCGGCGACCGCGACGTCCAAGACCCGGGGATCGGGAAGGAATCCCCCTGAGTGGGCCGGATCCGTCCGCGCGCCCGCGCCCGACGCGCCCCAGCGCAGGTACACCCCCCGCCGACCGACGAGCAGATCGCTGAAGTCTTCCCCACCGGTGTTCGCCCGCGCGAGCCGCACGACGTGGATCCCAGAGGCCCGGAACGCAGCGACCACCGCGTCGACGAGCGCCGCGTCGTTGACGACTGGATCGTGGCCGGGCTCGAGCGTGAACTGGACCTCGGCCCCGCAGGCCGCTGCGATGCCGGCACACACGCGCGGGACGGCGCTCCGCAGCTGTACGCGAACCTCCGGCGATCCTGATCGGATGGTGCCCTGAAGCGTGGCCTCGCCAGCGAGGATGTTGCTGCGCTCGCCCGCGCGAAACACGCCGACCGTGATCACGGCGGGCTGCCCGGGCTCGACCTCGCGCGCGACGATGCCTTGCAGGGCGTCGACGATGCGCGCCCCGCAAAGGATCGCGTCCACGCCCTTGTGTGGACGAGCAGCGTGCGACGCGCGACCACGCACGGTGATCGTGAACTGATCCGTGCTCGCGCACATCGGCCCGGCCTGGAGCGCTACGGTGCCCACCGGGTAGTCGAGGTCGAGGTGGCCGCCGAACACGGCAGCGATGCCGTCACACGCGCCGTCCGCGACGCACCGGCGCGCGCCGATTCCCCGCTCCTCGGCAGGCTGAAACAGCACGCGGATCGCAGGGGAGTCGCGCACAAGGATCGACGTCGCGCCGATCAGGGCGGAGGCGTGGACGTCGTGGCCGCAAGCGTGGGCGACACCCGGGACCGTCGAGGAGAACGACACGCCCGTGGCCTCGGTGATCGGTAGCGCGTCGATGTCGGCGCGCAGGCACAACACGGGAGACGCCGCGAGATCGGCGACAAGGCCGGTCTCCGCGACGACCCGAGGCTTCAGGCCGAGCGCGACGAGGTCCTCGGCGATGCGACGCTGGGTGCGGCGCTCCTGCAGCGACAGCTCGGGGTGGGCATGAAGGTCTTCGCGCAGGGTCCGCGCCCGCTCCAAGTGCTCGTCGTCGAGGCCCGCGGCCCCAAGAAACCTGTTCATCCCCGCCCCGCTGCGACCCGCACGTTATCCTGCCTCCCGATGCTGGTGCTATACAACCCGCGTTCGAACGCGCAGCGAAAGCCGATTGTTCCGTACGCGCTCCTCGCGCTCGGCGCGTCCGTCGAGGGGCGCCACGACTACGCGATCGTCGACGGCAACCTCGAACATGATGCGGCCTCCCTGATCGCACGCAAGCTCGCTGAGGGCGGTCCACCGATCCTGGGTGTCACGAGCATGCCCGGACCACAGGTGGTCGATGCCGTGGGCGTCGTGGGCCGCGTGAAGTCGCTCGTTCCCGCGGTGCGCACCGTGTGGGGCGGATACTTTCCGACCCAGCACGTCGACGCCTGCCTCCGCTCGCCGCTCGTCGACGTCGCGGTGCGCGGGCACGCCGACGTCGCGTTCCCGCACCTGATCGACGCGCTCACGACCAACGCCGACGTGAGCTCCCTTCCGGGCGTTGCAGTTCGAGGGTCCTCCGCGCGCATCCCCGAGGCGCCCATCCCGCGCGCGTCCGAGCTCGCTCCGTTTCCGTGGCACCGCGTGCAGCTCGAACGGTACGTCCGCAGCACCGTCCTCGGGAGGCGCACCCTCGGGTACCACGCGAGCTACGGCTGCCCCTACGTGTGCAACTTCTGCGCGGTCGTGAACATGGTCGGCGGGCGGTGGACCGGACTGCCTGCGGAGCGCGTCGCGGACGACGTCGCGAGGTTCGTCGAACGGCACCAGGCCGACGCCGTCGAATTCTACGACAACAACTTCTTCGTCCAGGAGGGCCGTACTGTCGAGATCGCGGAGCGCATCACCCACCACGGGCTCACCTGGTGGGGCGAAGCGCGCATCGACGGGCTGATGAAGTACTCGGACGCGTCCCTCGCGACGATGGCGCGCTCGGGCCTTCGCATGGTGTTCTGCGGGGCCGAGAGCGGCGACGCCGAGACGCTCGCGCGGATGGACAAAGGCGGCACCCTCACGCCCGAGATGACGCTCGACTTCGTGGCGCGCGCCAAGGCGTTCGGCATCGTGCCGGAGCTGTCGTTCGTGCTGGGCTCGCCGCCCGACCCCGAGGGGGACATCGACCGCACGCTCGCGTTCATTCGGAAGGTCAAAGCACGCAATCCTGCCACCGAGATCATCTTGTACCTGTACACGCCCGAGCCCGTCGCCGGGCCGCTGTGGGACCAGGCCCAGGCCGCAGGCTTCGCGTTTCCGACCACGCTCGAGGCGTGGGCCGCGTTCGAGGACGTCGTGCAACGCCGTTCGGAGCGCCTCCCATGGCTCCCCACGGCCACCCGCCGACGTGTCCGCGGGTTCGAGCGCGTCCTCAACGCGTACTACCCGACCACCACCGACGTGCGCCTCACCGGGCCGCGGCGCGCGTTGTTGCGAGCCCTGTCAGCGTGGCGTTGGCACCTTCAGTTCTACCGGGCGCCGCTCGAGCTCGCCGCCGCCCAGCGCCTGCTCCGGTACCAACGCCCCGAGACGGCTGGCTTCTAGTCGCTAGAAGAAGCTGCCGATCGAGAAGTCGAACACGCCCTTCTTCATGTCCGGATCCGGATTGAGCGGGATCCCGTACTCGAAGCGCAACGGGCCGATCGGCGACCGCCAGCGAACGCCGGCGCCGGCCGCGAACCGCAGCTCGAGCGGGTTGATGAACCCGCTTCCTCCGGGGTCGCCGAACGCGTTGCCGGCGTCGAAGAACGCGACGCCGAGGATGCCGGCCTGCCGGATGATCGGCGCCTCCAACTCGACGTTGTTGATCCAGGTCGAGGTGCCGCCGACGACCAGCTCCGTGTCCCCGTGCTGCGGATCTTCGGTATCCAGCACGCGAATCGTGGGCCCGAGGCTGAACCAGTTGTAGCCGCGAACCGAGTTGATGCCGCCCGCGCGGAACCGGTGGATGTACGGAACCGTGGAGCCGTCCGTGGACTGAATCCACCCCGCCGTGCTGTTCAACCGGAACACGAGCTTGTCGCCGTCACCGATGAGCGGCTGGAAGTAGCGCAGGTTGAGGCGCGACTCGACGAAGTTGAAGCTCCCGCCCAGCACGTTCAACACCTTGTTGTCGGACACCCGAAGGCCGCCGGACAACGTGGTCGCGGCCGAGAAGTAGAACCCGTCGGTCGCGAAGATCCGGTTGTTGCGCTTGTCGACGCTGAGCGTCACCCCGAGGCTGCTCGTCAGGCCGCTGCGGAACAGCTGGCCGCCGTACAGCTTCTCCTTGAACGCATCGATCGACGTGAGGCCGACGTCCTCGAACGTGTACTCGACGGAGAGCTGCACGTCGTCCCGGTAGTCCAGGTAGCGGCCGAAGCCGACGCTTGAGCCGCGCTGGTACTGATCTTCCTGGTACTGCTGCGTGCTCGAATACGCGGAAGCGTTGAAGCTCCACCGCGAATCGAGGAAGTACGGATCGCTGAACGACAGGTTGAACTGGTGCCGAAGCTTGGACCAGTTGATCGCGATGGCCGCGTTGTAGCCGAGGCCGAAGAAGTTGTTCTTCGACATGTTGAACGTGAGCACGAAGCTCTCGAGGCTCGAGAACCCGAACCCGGCGGAGAAGCTGCCCGTTGGCTGTTCCTTTACCTGCACGTTCACGTCGAGCTCGTTGTCGCCGGCTCCGCGCGGCGTTGAGATGTCGACGGTCTCGAAGTAGCCCAACCGCTCCAAGCGCGACTTCGACGCCCGCAGCAGCGATCCGCGGTACAGGTCCCCTTCACTGACGAGGATCTCGCGCCTCACGACCTTGTCGAACGTGGGGTCGTTGCCGGTGATGTTGATGCGACCGATGCGGACCTTGTCGCCTTTGTCGATCGCGAACGTGAGATCGACGATCTTCGTCTCGGGGTTCGTGTGCGGCAGCGGAACGACGTTGACGAACGCGTAGCCGCGATCGCTGTACAGGTCCGTGATCGCCTGCATGACGCCGCGGACCTGGGACATCTTGAACGCGTCGTTCTCCAAGACCTTGGACGGCGCGAGGTCGCGCGACCGGCGGACGCGGCGGTTCGTAGCGGTCCGCCACTGCTCGTCCTGCACGTCGAACACTGGCGTGCCGATGATGAGGTCCATCACGGCCTGCTCGGTGAGCCCATCTTCGGCGACGAAGTCGCCCTGGGCGTCGACCGCGCCGATCGCGTACTTTGGCCCTTCGTTGACGTGGAACTGGACGTAGATGAAGCGCTTGTCGGGCGACAGGAAGATCTCGGGGGGATCGACCTTGATGTCGACGAAGCCCTCCTCGCGGTACACCTCTTCGACGATGTACGGATCGTTCTGGATGCCGTCCTTCTTGAACGTGCCCCGGCTCGTAAGCCACGGCGCGATGCCGCCTTCCTTCGTCTGGAGGAACTTCTCGATCTTGCGGTCCGCCAGCTGATCGTTGCCGACGATCTCGACGCGCTGCACGACGACCTTGCGGCCCTCGCGGATGTCGAAGGTGATGTCGACCTGATCGTCACCGACGTCGGTGATGACGGGGTCGATCTCGGCCAGGTAGTAGCCCTTCTCGATGTATTTATCGCGAAGTCGATCCGTGTTGGACTTCACCGCGGCGTCGCTCAGTACGGCGAACGGCTCAATGTCGAGGATCTCCCTCAGGTCGTCCTCGTCGATCTTCTTGTTGCCCGTGAGCTTCACGTCCCGCACGGCGGGCTTCTCGTCGACCACGTAGATGACCGACACCCCGTCGGCGTCGGGAACGACCTCGACGCGGACATCATCGAAGAAGCCCGTGCCGTAGATGGCCTTCAGGTCACGGCGCACCTTGGCTGCCGTGAGCAGTTCGCCCCGTCGCAGGCTTATCGCAGGCCAGATCGTCGCTTCCTCGATGCGGCGAGTGCCTTCGATTGTTACCTTTGACACCCGACCATCAGCGGGAGCCGGCACATCGGCCACCGCGGGCGCGGCCAACGCGAGCGACGCGACGACAGCGAGGCCACGGACGAGACGGGACGGAAACGACAGGGCTGATTCGGAAAACACGGCCACGGGTAACCGGCGTGCAGTCATCGGGCCCGACGCGCCGCTGCGAGCGCCTCGATGTCCACCAAAGACACCGTCCGAGACGAGATGTCCAGTGTTTCGACGACGTGGCTGTCTGTGACCACTCGCGCGTAGTGCATGGGCCCGATTTGCACGTCCACCGGGGTCTCGTCGACCCACGCCCGGTCCACCGACCACGTGCCCGGCGCGTCCACCCAGAAGTGGTCACGATCGGTCGCGCGCCAGCCCATCGCCAGAAAGTCGGGCGCACCGGCGTCGGCCAGGTCGACCACGACGGTCACGTCCGCGCCAGCCTCGCCGAGCCCCTTCACCTCCACCAGACGCGCGGAGGAGCCGCCGACACGTCGCGCGATCGCCACCTCGCGGTCGTCCGGCCCGACGTCTTCCAAGGCCAGCCGCAGCATCAGCGCCTGGGGCCCCTTGAGGGTCACGGTCACCCGCGTCCCGTCGACGCGGACGTGCAGGCCTCCGCGGACAGGATCAGGCGTCTGCGAGACGGTCTCTGAAAACGCTGACGCGCCGAGCAGGAGCGGACGGACCTCGAACGGAGCGCACGACGCGCAGCCAGGATCGATCCAATAGGCCTGATCGTCGAACCATACGCGGACGAGCGCTTCGTCGTGCCCGACCGGGCAGACCTCGTCCCCGGGCCCCTGATCGGCGGGCCGCACGAGCACCACGTCCGCCGGGAGCGCGGCCTGCATCGCGTACAGGCGGAGGATCAGCGCGGCCTCGACGGGCGTGACGACCTCGGAGCTGCGGGCCTTGTAGAGGTGCCTGGGAAACAGCGGATCGCCCGGCAGGTCCGCGACGCGGGCGCGACGCCACAACGCCGGGCGCAGCAACGTGACCAGCTCGAGATCGCGGCGGTGGTGCTTGAGCTCGAGCGGAAGGGCCGGTTCGGGTAGCGCGAGGCGGTCAAATCGCCACTGCAGTCCGCGCGCAACCGAAGCTCGTTCGGGCATCACGGCCTGATCGCCGTGGGAAACGAGCGTCCAGAACGGCCCGTTGATGGCGACGTACCCGTCCGGATCTACGACGTCCCAGTCGAGGTTCTGGCCGGCTTCGGTGACCTGTTCACCGCACGCCGAGGGGTCCGGCAGCGTGTACCTGACCTCGAGGTTCGCCTCTGTCGCAGGCGAGGGCGTCGCGAGTACCCCTCCGTTGACGACGCGAAGCGTGCCGTCACCAGGCTTTTCGAACGCCACCGACACGTCAACCGCCTCGCGCGGGACGGCGTGGAAGACGGTCGACCCGTCCGGCGTCGACGGGATCCGCACCTGCTCGACGACCGCCGCCGACGCAGCTCCTCCGGGGTACATCGCGGCTTGGACGTCGCCGCCGGGGAGGTCGAACGTCATCGTCCGGTGAACATCGATCGCCGACGTGCCCGCTGCCATCGGCGCCTCAGGGGCCTGTGCGAACGGATCGAAGCCTGCAGGGACGAACCAGCGCCGCGTGAAATCCACGCGAACGTGATCGTTCATCAAGAGCTCTGGGACGGCGATCTGCGCGACCCTGCGCCCCCCGTCGACCCGAAACGACAGGCGAGTGTCCGGCAGCTTGCGCTTGGTGTCGTCGGACAGCACGAGGCGTCCTCGCCAGTCGACGAGGTCCGCCGTCGTCGGCAGCTCGATCGCCACCCAGCGACACGAGCCGTCCTCCGACGTCGCGACGACGCGGCTGTGCTCGAGGAAACCGCCCTCGGACGCCTCCCGCGTCGTCTCCACGCTCACGATCGCGCACCCGTCATCGGTCGCGAACAGCGCCCCCACTAGGCCTCCCGCCTTCGCGCCTTCTTCGCGGCCTTCTCGACCTCGTCGCGAAGCAGCCGCGGCGCCCCCCCTTTGACGGCCTCCAGCCACTCGGTCGCGCCGTCGGCGTCCTCGGCCGCCCACGCTCCGAGCACGCGACGAAGGGCCTTGCGCACGATCGGATCCTCATCGCGCACGAACAGATCCGCGATCCCGCCTACCACTCCCGGCACCACATGCTCGACGAACTGGACGTCCTTCGACCCGATGCGCTCGCGCAACGGCGCTCCCGCCGGGCCCTCGATCGGCACGGGAAGCGAGGCCATCGCGGCCATCACGGCGGCGCGGCGCGTCTCCGGGCGCGGCATCGTCCGCAGCTTGCTCGCGAGTCCGACGAGGTCCTGACGGGACGCCAACGCCGACGGCCCGAGCACCAGCCAGCCGACGGCATCCGCCGAGATCGAATCGTCGATCCGGTCGAGCCAGCCGCGGGCGATTTCCAAGGCGTCGTGCGGGCGATCGGGGACGCTGGCCGCGAGCAGACCGATTGCGACGATGCCGTCTTCCCAGGCCGCTCCAAACAGCGTGTTCAGCGCATCTTCCGCGCGCGGCAGCTTCCAGCCCCCGCCCTTCCACGCCTCCGCGGCCACCCGCGCGATGACGCCGTGGGGAGAGCCACGGACCCCGCGGATGGAGCGTACATGGAGGCCCGATCCTGCGCGGTCGGTCTCGGCTGCGTCAGCAAGTCGCTGACCGATCTCTTCGGGGTTCACGGTTCCTCGAGTCGCACGGTCGCCGCCACGGCGTAGTGGTCGGACAGACGGGTATCCGGCCAATGAACGACGTGCGCGTCCGCCACCGTCCAAGCCGCCGCTGATCCGCTCCGAAGCAGGATCCGATCGTACCGGTCTTGCGTGCCCGGGTACGTCGGCGAGCCATCCCCAGAGACCGCCGCCGCGTCGATCAGCCCGGCGGCTTCGAGGGCGCGTTCGGTCGCGCGGTCGATCCCGTTGCCCGAATACAAGTTGAAATCGCCCAGGACCACGCTCGGATCGGCCTCACCGTCCAGCCGCGATAGGATCTCGCTCACCTGGTGTGCGCGCACTGCGGCGTTCCGATCGCCGCTGCCAGCCTGAAGGTGCGTGACCAGGACGTGAACGTCCCGGCCATCCAGATCGATCATCGCCTCCAGCATGCCCTTCGACTTCAGCGCGTCAAACCCCCGCTCATCGCCGAACATTGATGCTTGAACATCGCGCGCATCCCCGCGGGAAAGCATCGCGAGACCGGTGTCGCCGGCGTCGAGGTGGGGCGTGAACAAGCCGGGCACGGCGAGCATCGCGCGCGCTCCTCGCCAAAGCTCTTGAATTCCCACCAGGTCTGGATCGGCGGCTGCCAGCCACTCGGCGACCTTCGGAAGACGCCCCGCGCGGTCCTCTGCGATCGGCGAGGGCAAGCCCCAGACGTTCACCGTCATCAGCTCGTAAGGGCCCTCGCCAGCCAGCGCGGCAGCGGTCAGCAGGACAATCAAGCCCACCTCTGTTCCAACGTACCGCACTTCCGCGAGCGTCGCGCGAAAGCCTAGGGTACGCTCGGGTCGGAGGATTCATGCGCCCTACGTTCGTCCCCTTCCTCGCCCTGTTTGCTGTCGCGTGTAACGGCGGCTCCGAATCCGACACGAACGTCGATCCGGGCGACATCGATTGCGAGGTCGACGGTGCCGCATCCGCGTACACGGCGCTGTGGGGAATCGACGGCACCGAGCCCGACTGCGAAGTCATCGTCACGGACGATTGCCCGCAGGGCTACCACGTCGCGGGCAACACCCGCTTCTATGTCGGCGAGGTCACCTGGGACGCGGACGGCGCGGTATGCGGATACGAGGCGAAGGTCGTCTACCCCAACGCGCAGTGGCACACGGACACCCCAGACGTGGACGATTGCCTGGTGGTGTGGAGCCTCTCGGGCACCGTTACGCCGGACACCGGCAGCTACACCTACACGCTGACGATGCACGCCGCGCTGGACTCGGGCCAGTCGACCTGCCTCTCCGAGTACACGCAATTCGAAGCCTCGAGCTACGACGTCGTCTACCACCTCACCTTCGGCACCGATGACGTCTCTACCGTGTTCTTCGAGAGCGGAAACCCGTTCGCCAATGGCTTTGGAACGGACAACGGACCCGACGCGGCAGGCGCCGTCACGTACGCCTCCGCCGGTGGCTGCGAAATCCTCGGCAGCGCGGACTGCCCCATCTAGCCAGCAGCCGCCCTCCAAACGAAAACAGGCTCCCCGAAGGGAGCCTCTTTTCGTTTAGAGACTTCGACCCGCGCCTATTGCAGCTTGTCCGTCACGTCGAGCACCGTCAACTTGCGCCAGTCCGCGCCGTTGTTCTGCAGGTACGTGAACGCAAGGATCGTACGACCGCCGTTCACGGCGAGGGCGGGCTCACCGCAGGCGTTGAAGCCGCTGTCGATCTCGACCGTCTTGGTTCCGTCCACCTTGCCAAGGTACACCTTGCCGGACAGTTCAGCCTTGTTCGAGGTCCACGAGACCCACTGCCCGTCCGCCGTGAGCGTGGGGCGCGAGCGCAGCGGCAGGCGAACATCCTTCGCCACCGTGCGCTTGTTGGCGCCAGCCGCGTCCACGGCCATGATGTCCCACGCGTCCTGGCCGCGCTCGTTGCTGAAGTACAACACCGTGCCGCCGGCCGCGAACGTGGAGCGTGTCTGGTCGCCGCCGCCTGTCACGAACGCCTTCTCGGTCTTGGTCGCGAGATCCAGCAGGAAGACGTCTTCCGTGCCGCCCGAGTTGCGATTGAACAACAGGGTCTTGTTGTCGGCCGAGTAGGTCGGGAACGACTCCGAGTGCTCACTCGTCGTGAGCTGGCCGAAGGCGTCCTTCGTGCGATCCCAGCTGCGGATGTCGCCAGCGCCCGTCGCGCTCGACACGAACGCGATCGTGTTGCCGTCTGCCGTCACGATCGGGAACGTCAGGTTGCCTGACGCCTTTGCGCTCGTGAAAAGCTCGGTCGGCGAGCCGCCACCCGGCTGGTAGATGTACAGGCGATAATCACCGCCCTGGTTGCTGCCTTCGAAGATCGCCTGACCAGCGGGGTGCCACGTAGGGTTGATCAGGATCTGCCCGGTGGCGCCGAACTGGCTGCCACCCGCGAGCGACACCTTGATGCCGTCCTTCGCGATGGCTCCCGCGACAGACGACACGAACATGTCGATGCTGCCGCCGTCATAGCTGTTGACTTCGTAGGCCAGCCACTTGCCGTCCTTCGAAAAGATCGGGTTGTAGGCATGCCCTTCAGCCGCGTACCGAACGTCCCCAGCCAGAGCCTGGCTCGCGAGCGCAACTCCGAACAACACACCAAAAACGCGATTCATGAACGTCTCCAATCCGTGAACATGTCGAACAGGGTCTGCACTAAACTGTTTCGCCGGGCGACGGCAACCACGCGCAGGCGTTTTGCCGTCTGGGAACCCGTCGATGTGGCGGTCATACGGTAGACACCGGACGCGCTTCTATCATCCCTTGAAACGTTTGATGTGCGGAACAACACCGAACCGCACGCCCGCGTTGATGTACGAGCGGTCCCCGTCCGTCGCCCATGAGCCACCAAGCTCGACCAACCCCATCAACGGCTCCAAATCCAGCAGACCGTAACCGGCCGTAAACTGGAAGCCAGCCATCGTCGCCGTGCCGCCGAACCGGAGCAAATCGTTGGGGTATGCGGTGTGATCCTGGTTGCCCAGGTCCGTCGTGCGATCGTACCAGGAAGCGACGCCCTGCCCCTGCGCGACGACCACACCGTAGGTAGGTCCGAACGTGATCCGCGCGTTTCCCGGGCGGAACGAACCGGCCAACCAGCCGCGGAACAGGTGCGCCGAGTCTGGAGGAGCGAAGGCTCCGGAGTACGCCACGGTGCCCGACGCAGCGAACTTCTTGCCGGTGAACACAACCTCGGCGCCGACTTCGGCCGACAGGCCTGCGCCGCCGAGCGCGCCGATCTGCGTGGGCATGTAATCTGCGCTCGCCGGCGTGTCGTCCGTATAAGAGTCTGGACACCACGGCACGTCCGCGGTCGGCGCCGGGCAATTATCGGGCGCTTTGGGCTCCCCGGACGACAAGTAGTTGAAGCCGATCATCGCGACCGGGCCGGCCGAATCGATGTTGCCCTGCGCTCCACTGGTCGCCTTGGGAGGCTTCCCGCCGTCAGGAGGCTTGCCACCGTCGGGCGGCTTCCCGCCGTCGGGGGGCGGGTTGCCGTCGGGAGGCGGCGGGGCGGCGACTTTCCCACCCGCGGCCGCCTTCCAAAGGCCAACGCTGTGCAGGTCGAACGCCTGCCAATCGGGACCCGCATGCGGCGTGATCGGGACGATGTACCCGGCGCCGTTCACCTTGTATTCGATGTCGATCGGCAACATGCCCTTGAAAGAGCCGGTCTCCACCAACACCTTCTGGGCCCACTCGATGCTCTTGCGCTCGTCGGGCGAGAACGGCATCACCACCTCGACGGTGGGAAGCACCTTGAAGGTGCCCTTGATCTCGACGCGACCGTAACGAGCGTCGATCGCCTCGAGCTCCGAGACCACGTCAGGCTTGGCGTCGATGCCCTTGGCACGGGTGAGGCGCTCGTACATCTCGTAGGTCTTGCCTTGATACTTCGCAGCCTGCGCGCCGAGGAAGTGGTCGTCGAACTTCAACGTGCCGCAGCTGAGCTTCGTGAGCTCGTCGTACTTGCGCTCCACGCCCGCCCACGCGTTCTTCGTGGCGAGCTTCTTCATCTCTTCACGAGCCGAAAAACACGCCGCCGCGTCGGGGTCCTGGGCGAGCGCCGGAGCCGCATAAGACATGGCGCCAACGGCAAGGCCCGAGGCAAGGATCAACCGGTTCAAGCCGCGCATTTGTCGCTCCTCTAAAACGCAGTGGACATCGCAAAGTCGTGCTGACCCCACGGGTCGAACAGCATCTTTGCATAGGGATGTTTAGGATCGCCGTCCGGAAATTGAATCTCTTCGATGACCTGACCTTCGAGCATGACCAGACCACGATGACACCACTTTCGTGCTTGTGTCATCTCGTGCGTGACGAGGATGCAGCCTGCTTCCGGTGGCAGGTTGTGGATCAGGTCCTCGAGCACGGACTCCTGGCGATCCGGGTCGAGGCCGCTCGTGGGCTCGTCGGCGACGACGAGCTTCGGCTGAAGCGCGAACACTCGCGCAAGCGTGACGCGCCGCTGTTCACCGCCTGACATCTCGCGGGGGAGCGCGTAGAGGCGGTGCCCGAGGCCGAGGCGCTCGAGCATCTTCACCGCCTCCCCTTCCACGTTTGTCGGGTCCCGCTTGCCAAGAATCGTCAGCGACTCGATCACGTGCTCGAGGGCCGTTTGCTGCGGATCCAGCGCTGACAGCGCGTCCTGCGGCACGTACTGGTATTTGACCCGCTGCGGGCGGCGCTGCATCTCCGACAAGCCGTCCCAGCGCATTCCTTCCAGGCGAATCTCGCCCTTGGTGGGCTCTTCGAGCCCGAGGACCATGCGCGAAACCGTCGTCTTCCCCGAACCTGACTGACCGATGAGGGCGAGGACTTCACCGGGCTTGATCGTGAACGTGACGTTGCGCACGGCATGAACATCGCGCTTCGGGCTCCACGGCCACCGACCAGGGATCGTGAAGCTCTTGTCGACACCGTTGAATTCGACGATCGGCTTGGCCTGGGCCTCGACCGTGCGCGGCGCTGGCGCGTGCAGACGAACGGTCCCCGCCGGCGTGCGCGCAGGACGCTCCGGAAGCACGTTTCGATTCGCCGAAGCGGGCGTGGCGTTCATACGGGTGCGCCTTCCAGGGTGGGCTTGCTTCCGACCGGCACGATCTTGACGACGACGTCCGCCACGCGATCGACCGTGTCCATGTTGTGGGAGATCAACATCAGGCCCACCCCGTGTTTGCGGGCGACCTCGAGCATGAGCTCCGTCACGACGCGCCGCAGGACCGGGTCAAGACCCGTCTCGGGCTCGTCAGCGATCATGATCCGAGGCTGCGGGGCGATCGCGATCGCGAGCGCCGCGCGCTGGGCCATCCCGCCCGAAAGCTCGCGCGGCAGGGCGTACGCAGCCCGGGCGGGCAGCCCGACCTCGTTCAGCACGTCCTTCACAACCTGACCGATGTTCGTCGCCGGCTTGGTCCGGCGCCCGATCGCGATCTCGAGCTGGCGCCCGATCGTTCGCCCCGGGTTGAGCGCAGACGACGCGGACTGCGGGGAGTACGTAAGGTACCCGCCGCGGAGGATGGTCGTGTCCGCGAGCAGGCGCCGCTGGGCCTTCATGCCGTTCCCGCGCACGCCCTCGAACCAGTCGCGGTCGCCCGACCACCCTGGGAAGCGAAGGGAGCCTCGCACCAGGCCGGGATCGACGTCGAGGACGCCCATCGCTGCACGCGCGGACAGGCTCTTTCCTGACCCCGAGTGACCGATCACGGCGGTGACCTTTCCTGCCCGAACGGAGTAGCTCACGCCGTCCACAAGCGTTCGCTCTGCGGTCTTGATGCAGAGGTCCGACAGGTCGAGCAACAGGTCCGGGTCGCTCATCGCGCCCTCGCCGACATGCGAAAGGCCTGCGCCATGAACGCGACCACGAAGACCAACCCCAGGCCCAGGCCCAGCGCGTGGTACATGGGGACGCCGCCGACCAGCGACGTGTAGCCATCGTACAGCAGCGACGCCCACGAATGAAGGTTGTCGCCATGGGTGAACGACGGCTCGTTCCGTGCGGCCGCGAGGTAACTCATGGCGATCTCGAGAAACACGACCTGCATCATCACTTCGGCGCCCTGACGCACGAGCACGGAGCGGAGGTTCAACCAGACGATGTGGTACACGTAGATGCGAACGGCGTCAAATCCGTGCGCGCGAAGGGCCTCGACGAACCGCGCACCGCCGAGCCGCTCAGCGGTTGCCGCAGCTTCATCCATTGCGCCTGGGGCTGCGAGCAACGCCCATGCGATTCCGATCGGGTACAACGAACGCCACTCGCGAGGCACCGCCAGGGCGACGACCAGAATGACGACGAGACGCGGCAACGCCCCGACGAGCTCGGTGAAGACCTGCAACGCGCGGTCGGTCCAGCCGATGTCCGCGCAGCGGGACAACCCGGACAGGGTGGCGAGCGAACTCACCAGCAACCCAGCCACCACCGCCGGGAACGTAACGATTCGCGCGCCCTGCAACGCGTATTCGAGGAGCCCGATCCCCATTCCGTCGGTGCCAAACGGCCACCGCTGCCAGGGCAGCAAATACGAGGCCGCCATGCGTTCCTTGAACGAGCCGGGTGGCGGGGACAGGTTTTCTGGAGCAATCCAGGAGGCGAGCGCGAGACCGCCAAGCAACACGATGCCGGCGATAAGCCAGAGCGTCTTGATCCTTTGCGCGCGTTCGACCGCGCCAACGACTTGTGTGCTCATGCCGGCACCGCTTCGCCAGCGTCGTGTGGGACGGCGGGAGCACGGCGAATGTGCATCTCGACGGCCACCTCGGCGACCGCCTGAACGAGCAAGAGCGCGCCTGACATCAGTGAGAACGCGAAGGCCGCGGCGAGCACCACGGGAAAGTCCTGAAGCAGCGTTCCGTCCCACAACAGGTCGCCGAGCCCGGAGATGTCCAGCACGACCTCCACGATCACGGCACCAGACATGATGTGCAGCACGCGACCACGGAACTGACCGATCAGCGCGGGAGTGACGTTGGGGAGGGCGTTGAGGAACGTCGACTCACCCCGCAGCATCGCGATCTGGATGTACCGAGCCTTGATCTCTTCGTCGAACACGGACCGCGTCCCGATGACCGCGCCTGCGAGCGTCCCATCGGCGCACGCGAGGACGAGGGCGCCGAACCCGAGGCGAAGCATGGCGGGCACGCCGTCACCGCTGCCCGCACCGTACGAGATGGTGATGTAGGCGGCGGCGAGCAGCGACAAGATCACAGAGGGGACGAGTCCGACGGCCTGCCACAGGTAGTCCAGCGCCCGGGGCAGCAGGTTCGCGGAGGCGAGCGACGACAGCACGAACACCGGCAAGAGCGATGCACCGACGAGCGCGGCTGTGGTGGGCAGTGACTCCCTAAGGAGGACCCAAACGTGCTCCCCCTGTGCGACGCGCAGCGAGCGCCCGAAATCGAGTTCGACGGCGTGGGAAAGCCAGCACGAGTAGAAGTGCCAGGCGCCGTCAGCCATGCACAGCCGCTGCGCCATCTGCGCCTGCCCGGTGCAGAGCCCCGGCGGACACATGATGTCGATCGGGTCGCCTGGAAGTGCCCACAAGATCTCGGTGATCACGAACGGCACGATCAACGGGAGCAGCACCGCAGCGATGATCCGCATCAGTGGCCGTATCCACCAGTACAAACCGTCTCCCAGAAAAACGAGGTCGCCCGCGGCCACGAAGCTTAACAGAGTTGAGGTAGCGCAGCCGCACAATCACGCGAAATCTGACCGATTGCCCGAACCGGTCCGCCAAAACAGTTCGGACGCGATCGGCGCCAGGGCCAAACGCGTCCGAACTTCAGGTGGGTCGTGTCGGGCTAGGGCGACGCAGGAACCGCCGCGCCTTCGTACCGCCAACCGTCGAACTCAGTGAAGTAGTAGTACGGCGAAATGGTGTTGTTGCGCACTTCGTTGCGCCACGCCGACTTCGTGTCGAGCTTCCACAGGAAAAGGTAGGGCAGATCGTCGGAGAGGCTCGCGTGCAGCTCGTGGTACGCGTCACGCGCCTCGGTGTCCGTCTTTGCAGCGTCGAACTTCCCGAGGATAGCGTCGGTGACGGTACTGTTGTAGTTGAACACGTTCAACGCACCCTTGCCGTCCTTGCTCCGGCTGTGGAACAGCGGGTTGACGTCTTCCACCTGACCGAACGACCACTTGCCGATGAGCAGATCGAAGTCCGTCATCTGGCCCGTCACGGCCTTCCGCGCCCAGTCGTCCTGCGTGATCTTGTAGACCGTGCGGTCGAAACCGCCCGCCTGGAACTGGTTGCCGACCTGGTTCAGGAGGTCCTTCGCCTCGGCGTCCAGCGGCGCGTTCATGCCGATCTTGAGCGTGATGGGCTGACCATCGGTCCACATCCAGCGGCCAGCGTTCTCGGTGGCGCCGGAGGCCGTCATCAACGTGCGCGCGGTCGCACGATCGCTCTTTTCGACCGGCTTGATCTGACGGTTGTAGTAGGGCGAGCTCTGAACGAACGGACCGGAGATGAACTCGCACGGCGGGTTGTCGTCGTTCGGATCGACGCCGATCGTCAGCTCGCGAAGCTCGTTGCGGTCGATCGTGAGGTTGAGGGCCTGGCGGACGCGCTTGTCCTTCAAGGCTCCCTTGCTCGTGTTGACCGCGACGAACCACCACGAACGAAGGTCGTAACTCTTGAGCGCGACGTCGTCTGCCGCGGCGACGTCCGGGCGGAGCGGCGGGGCGACCGAGATGACGCCGTGAACACCGCCTGACAGCAGGGTGCGCACCTGCACGAACGGATCACCGCCCTCGTTCAGGGAGAGGATGTCGATCTTGGGGCTGTGGTGCACGTTCGCAAAGGCTTCGAACTTCACCTCTTTGCGACCCTTGGCGCCCTTCATGGGGCCGGTACCGATGGGACGCGAGGAGAAGTCGAGGTCGGGAGAGATCGACGTCCCCTGGAACGAGTGCTTCGGCAGCACCGAGAATTGCAGGTGTTCAAGCGGCTGGTGGAACGCCTTCTTGAAGTGGATGATTACGGCGTTTTCGCCTTTCACCGACTCGCACGAGTTGATCGACTCGCGGAACGTCTTCGCGATTGGCGACGGCGTGCTCTCGTCGAGCATCGCCGCGATCGTGAAGCACACGTCTTCAGGCCCGAACTTCTCGCCGTCGTGCCACTTGACGCCTTCTTTGACCCACAACTTCACGGCGAGGCCGGCCTCGAGCCGCTCAAGCTTGACGTACGGCGCCTGCGCATTTTCGACGAGCACGCGACTGCGGAGCTCGTTGTTGATCGCCGACCGGAAGACCATTCGATCGAAGATCAGCTCATGGGAGCGGAAGTCGACCATGGTCCGCGCGAACAGCGGGTTCATCGTGGTAGGAAGCGACTCTTCGTAGTAGGTCACCGTCGCGCCACCGAGCAACACGGTACCGAGGAGACCGACCGCAGCGAATAGCGGGTGTGTGGACTTCATCAGGCAATCTCCCTCAATCAGAGCCCTTAATGGGCAAATAGCGTGATTCGTGTTGGCCGGGTTCGTCTACTGCTGCGGTCCAAGTGCCGGGCCCTGACGGCTCCGCCTCAACGCAAGAATGTCCAGTGCGTATCTCGACGCTTCGACCGACGGGTAACGTCGAATCGCGTCGTGGAGAATCTCCGCGCCGCGCAACGTGTAGCCGTTTCCGGCGTCCCACGCTGCTAGAGACAACAAACCCGCGGGACAGGCGGTATGTTCCTTGGTGTCGGCCATTTCCATGGCCAGGATGCGCAGCTTGCCGCTTTCCTCGCTCTGGCGCCGCACTTCGACCTCAGGAACGAACGCGAGAGAGCGCATCGCACCTGCCTTCGCGATGTCCGCGAACGTACTATGCGCGGCGTCCTGTTCGCCGCCGTTCTTTGCGACCGAAGCGACGATGAGTTGGTCGCGTAGATTTGCTGCATGATTCCCTGCAAGCTCTGCGCTGAACGTTCCATCGGCGTTCCGACTCTGCGCGGCCATCGCGGCGAGCAGGCTCTTGCTGGCCCACTGCTCGACCGCGGCTCCGCCTTTGGCGCCCATCAAGTCGGCCATGAACGGGCCATCGGCCGGAACGAGGTAGTCGCTGCCGACGAGGAACTCGTAGGGGAGGTCGACGCCTGCGACGTCGGGCTCGATAACGAAATGGTACCGAGCGAGGTAGGTGTCGACCGCTGCGCCGTTCGAGCCTGCTGCGTCGTGCGCGACCTTGTCGTGCCACAACGCGAGCGCCACGAGTGCCCCAGGATCTGCAGTCTCGATCGACGTCGTCGCGCCGCCCTGCTCGGGGAGGCTGTAGTTGGGGAACGCGACCTGCGGGGACTCACCGAGCGTTGGGGGCGGCAGGTTCAGCGGGAGCGACGAGAGGTCGGGCGGCCAGACAGGGTTTTCCTGCGCGAGCCAGGCCTTCCACGGCGCATGCCAGGGCGTGGAAGGGTCAGCGGCGAACGCGTCCATCTTCGCGCTGTATTCGCGGGCCTTGGCGAGGTCGCCGGTCAACGCATAGGCAACGGACAACAAGTGCGCGGTTCCGGCAGGATCCGTCGGCTCTGCGCTCTCTTCGTAGGTTACGAGGTAGCTCCAGGACGAGATCATCGCGGCTTGGCGATACAGCGCGGCCTGGTCGGCGTGAGCCCGTGCAGCCGGCAACCCTCCGAGCTTGCCAAGTTGAGTCGTGGCCGACTCGTACTTGCGCTGCAGGATGAGCGCGACCCAGCCTTGGGAGGTGCCAGTCAGCTTCTCCTGGTCGGCCGGCGTGGCCAGCATCAACGGCCACGAAGCGTCGATCAGAGCCGCCGGCAGGACGTCCGCCGCCGGCCTCGTCGTGTCAACGTCCTCAGGGGGTACAGAGCCCGTGCAGGCGCTCTGAACCGAAAGGCCCACACCGGACGCCAGAAAGACCCACGCGACCAGCCACGAACCCCGGCGAGGCCGGCTGCCAAGCAAACGCATCAGCCGCCCTCGCAGAAGTCCGCCGTGCCTGCGGCAGATACACACAACTGCAACGCGGTCGTCGTGTCCTTGCCGGCCTGCTTACAGTACTCATACCACTCGCGGGCGAACGTCTTGGTCGTATTCCGCGACTCGTCGACCTTCTTCTTGGTCTCTTCGGTCGGGGCCTTCGCGTGTTCCTCCTCAGAGGCCTTCCACATCGACTGTGCGGCGGCGGCCCGGAGCTTGTAGAGGCCGCTGACGCGGCTGACGTAGGTGTCCCCCGTCCATACGGTGCGGTTGTCGAGCGCGGTGTTGGCCCACCGGATGACGCCGCTCGCACGCCCTGCGCCACCCTTTGACAGATGCACAGCGTACTTGTAGCAAAGGTCCGGGTCGGACTGGTCGATCTCTTCGAGGTGCCGCTTAATCAGCTTCTCCCAGGTCTTCGTGTCGCCCTTGGAGTAGGCGTTCGCCATCAGGATGCGGCTGATCTTGTCCTTGTCGGTCGGCTTCGCTGCGGCGGTATAGGCGCCTTCCAGGCAGGCCGTCTGACCGTCCGTGAGCTTTCCGAGCATCGCCGGCGGCTCGAGCTTGGTGAGGTTGTCGCAGGAGTTGTCGACAGGCGCCGTGGACGCCACCGCAGGCTGCGAGGTGACCTGGATGCTCGTGCTGGCCGGTGCGCGGGCAGTTTCAGCTGTGCCGGCGGCCGCGACGGGCGCCGCGGTGCTGGTGGTGGAGGCCGCCGCGGTCGTGCTGGTCGACGCGGTGCCAGCGGGGCGGACCGATGAGCTGGTGGACGTCGACGCCGGGGGCGTGGTCGTCGCTGCAGCCGCCGTCGTCGCGCCGGCGGGGCGGACTGAGGAGCTGGTCGCCGCAGGGTCCGTCGCTGCAGGCCTTACGGACGAGCTGGTGGAGGAGCTGGTGGTCGTTGCCGCGACGGCCGCGGGCTCGGACGTCCCCGAGGCTGGGCGCACGGACGATGCGCTCGAGGTCGTCGCCGCGGTGGATGCCGTGGAGGCGGTAGAAGCCGTGGACGCCGACGCGTTCTCACTTCCAGACGAGCTTGAAGCCGTGGAAGCCGTGCTCGCGGGCGCCACTTCAGGCTCCGCTGTACCGTTGTTCGCGGCCGGCTCGTCCGGCACGGTGGCAGGCGCCACCTCGGTCGGTGGCGGCTCTTCCTGTTCCGCGTCGGCGACGGCGAGTTGGCCGGTGTAGCTCGAGAGCTTCGAGAACGGCGAGAACGACGCGGTCGGTTCCAGCGTGTCCCACGAGACCCGCATGGTCGCCGGAACCGGAAGCCCCTTGGAGCTCTCGGCGAAATCGGGACCGACAGCCTTCCCGTCTACGATGCAGGCCATCCAACCGTCCTGGCACGGAAACAGCGGAAAGGCCTTTTCGTAATCCGACCAGGCGCCAGCCTGTGCGACTCCGGCCAACAACGTCGAGC
This sequence comes from Pseudomonadota bacterium, assembly GCA_947505245.1. Lineage (GTDB taxonomy): Bacteria > Myxococcota_A > UBA796 > UBA796 > SYKL01. Next base: position 58,746 of record CANNIZ010000021.1, read on the forward strand.
CGGTGAGCAAGGCAAGAAACAGAGACGTTCGCATCATTTCTCCGGGCGGAAAAAGCAGGTCAGGGGTTGGGGTTCGAGCCGCTGCCGTCGATAGGCTTGTCGCGACCGAACTGGATGACTGGATCCTCTTCGTCGGGATCGGTTCCCAAATCGAAGGCCATCTTTTCGAGGGTGATGGGCAGGACGTTTTTTCGAGAGCGGACCAGGTACTGGATTCTCTGATTCACGTAGCCGGGTGCCGAAATTTCGAGTTCCAACGTCATGCCTTTCAGGAACCGAAGCTCGGTGCCATCGGGCAGGTACAACACGGCGGCTTCCCAGCTGCCGTCGAACGTGTTCACTCGGTGACGGTCGGCTTCCTGTGGGTGCCGGACGACCGCCGTTGGGATCGGCTTGCCGTCGACGTCGGTGACGATCACCTTGACGGGGATGCCTTCGGCCTCATCGGCGGCGTGGGCGACCTGACTCTCGGTGACGGCTGCGACTGTGGCGCCAAGCGCAAGACAGACCAGGAATGCACGAACAACGCTGCGCATTTCAGTTCTCCAGGAATTTCTTGTAGTTACCGCTGGGCACGACCTCTTTGGCCTTGTCGGTCGCCCCCGCTTCTACCAGACACCGCGCCGCGGCGACGGATTCCACGGACCCGGCAAGGGTCGTAGCCGTCTCGACGTTCTTGGTGAGCGCGCACGCCGTTGCGAGCGCGTCCGAGAGGCCGTCCGCCGGGGCGCCCGCCGAGGCGAGCGCCGCGAATACGCCGACACCTTCATCGTCGCGACCTTCTGCGATCGCGATCATTCCCTTGGTGGCTTCGACGCGCCACGCGTTCTCTGGCGGAGGCGCGCTCATTGCATCGAGCAGACCCGTCGCGATCGCGGGGCGCCCGGACGTGACCGCGCGTCCAGCCCAGATCAGCAACAGCTCGCTCTTGTCTTCGCGCTCTTCAGGCAGCATGCGCACCGTCTCTTCGGCGGCTTCGACTGCAAGATCGCGCTGACCCAGCGCCCACAGCGCGCTCGCGGCGGCCAGGCCCTGGTTCAAAGGATCTTCGCTCTCGAGCATGGCGACGTAGGTCTTTGCCGTCTGGCCGACCTCGCCGTCCGCCTTCTCAGCTTCCTTCAGGAGCTTGAGAGCCTCGTCCGTCTCGGCGTCCGCGATGAAGACCTCGGCCGCGAGGACCTGACCGACGGGATCGCCGGAGTCCTTGCCGAACTTCTTCACGTTGTCGAGGTTTCCGGACTGCAGCGCCACGATGGCGCGCCGGACCTTGATCTTCTTGACCTCGTCTTTGTACGCGTCGCCGCCCTCGGTGGCCTTCTTTTCAGCCTTGGAGAGCGCCGCGTCAGCACCATCGAAGTCGCCCGCGAGCATCTTCGCGTAGGCATCTCCTTCCATGGCATAGACGCTGTCAGGGTTGTCTTTCAACGCCTGGGCGTATTTGTCCTTCGCTTCGGGAAGGTTCCCCTTCTTCGCGAGGGCATCGGCGTCCTTCGTCAACTCTGGAGAGTCCGAAGTGCCGAAAATGTCCGCACAACCCGCTGCGGCGATAACAAGGTATGTGGCCGTCAAAATCGCTGCGCTCTTCATCCACTCTCCATGACCCGGCAGGGTGCGGGGCCCCGGACCGACAGTGTCATGCCACACTGCCGCACACGTTTCAACTCGCGACCACTCGCGAGGGTGCTCCGGAACCGAGCGGTTGCCTCATATTGCCACCTGGATTTGTCGGCCACAGGATTATGCTTTGACAGCTCCAACCAGGGGCCTCGAACACCTCGTTCCGATTACTGAGACGGGAGCCGGTCCTTTGGGAGAGGTCTGGCTGGTCGAGCGGCGCGTTGGACCGCGCGTCGAGTTGGCGGCGATGAAGGTGGTCGAGCGACGCTATCCGCGAGACATCGACGTCCTGATCGCGGCGCGAGAGCGGGGGAGATTGATGGAGCGCGCCGGAGTGCCCGGCGTCGTGCCCGTGGTCGACCTCGCGCGGGTCGGGCACCGCCTGGCGATCGTCCGTCCGTGGGTGGATGGGCTGGACGTCCTGGAGTGGGTCGAGATCCTCCGAGAGCGCGACGTCGCGCTGCCGACGCGCGTCGCCTGCGAGATCCTCGCAGGGGCGGCGGGTGCACTCGCTGGCGCGCTCTCCGCGATGGGTCCCGACGACGCGGATCCGCTCGCGATCGAGCACCGCGATTTCAAGCCAACGAACGTCCTGATCCGACGGGACGGCGAAGTTCGCGTCGTCGATTTTGGGTGCGGTTTCACCTCGATCGCCGGGCGTTCGGGCCGCACGGGCGCGCTCCAAAAGGGTCTTGTCCGCTACCTTTCGCCAGCACGGCGGGAAGGAAAGCGCGGTGGGCCGCCGGCCGACGTCTATGCGCTCGGGATCCTCGCAGTGGAGCTTTTCCGGGGCCGATGGCTCCGGCGGTTGCACCTTCACAATCCATCACACGATCGCCACCTGTCCGAGGTCGTCGCGCGGCTCCCCGCTTTGGAAATGCGAACACCAAAGGATGATCTCGCGCTCCGAAACCTGCTTCTTCGCATGATCGGTTGGGACCCGGAAGGTCGCCCGACGGCTGCGGAGGCGCACCAGACGTTCCGAACGCTCGCCGATCGTGCTCCCGGGCCATCGCTGGCGTCCTGGTCCGTCGCGCACCTGGGCCCGCACCTGTGGTTTCCGCACGTTGATCCGGCAGCCCCCGGTCCCGGAGAGGTCGCGATCCTCGGTGACGAGATCGACCCGAGCGAGATCCCACCGATCCCGGAGGACGCCGATCCAGTCGCGTCGGCCGCGCCGCGATGGGAAGAGACGGAGGACGGCTGGCGGATCGTCGACGAAGAGGACGAAGAAGACAGCTCGATGTTCACGCCCCCCGCGGCGTCGCCGCGCGCAGCTTCGCCAGAGGTTGAGGTGGCCTTCGTCGAGGACACCGCAACGGTCGAGGTGATCGCCGAGCCCCGTACGACCGCGAAGCGGAGGGCCGATCCCCTGCCCCTTCGGGCTGGGTTTCCGCTCATGGTGGTGATCGCGGCGGCGCTGGTCGGGGCCGTGATCGGCGCCGCGATCCTCGCATTGGGCGTCGCTATCTACTTCGCGCGCGGCTGAATCAGGCCGCAGATTCTTCGGAAGGTGAGGCGTCCTCTGGCGAGGCGCCGTTGAACGGGTGGGGCTCCTCACCCGCCTCCCAGCGGCGAAGTCGGTCGAAGAACTCCCGCACGACGCCGATCGCCTCGTCCGCTGAATGGGAGTGAAGAACGGCAACCCGCAACAGGCTCCCGTAGGGCACGCCGTGTGTGAAGTACTTGCTGATCTTCTTGAAGCGGCCGAGGGCGCCTTTGTCGTGCCCGAAACGATCGCGGATCGAGGCAAAATAGCCGAGCATCACCTGCTCACGCTCGTGCGCATCGACCTCGATTGAGGCCTCGCCGCGAAAACGTGCGGCGACCTGTTTGAACACCCAGGGGTTCTTGATCGCGCCGCGCCCGATCATCACGCCGTCCGCGCCCGTTCGTGCGAGCGTGTCGACGGCCGAGTCATAGTCGACGATGTCGCCGTTCGCGAGCACGGGGATGCGAAGCCGACGCTTCACCTCCGCGATCGTGTCGAGTTCGCGCACGCCGCCGTAGAGATCGGCCCGCGTGCGCCAGTGGACGGTCACCATCTCTGCGCCTTCTTCCTGGCACATCCACGCAATTTCGGGCGCGTTCTTGTGGGACGGATCCCAGCCGGTGCGCATCTTCACGCTGAACGGCGCCTTGATCGCGCCGCGGATCGCCCGCACCAGCTCGCGCGCGATCTCGGGCTCCTTGAGCAGGGCCGAACCACCGGAGTGGGCACACACCTTCTTGCTCGGGCAGCCCATGTTGAAGTCGACGATGTCCGCGCCGAGGTCTTCGGCGATCTTCGCACCTTCGGCCAGCGCGGCCGCCGAACGACCATACAGTTGCACGGCGATCGGGTGTTCATCTTCATCGAACGCCACCATCTCGCGGACCTTGCGGATGTCCCTCCGGAGCCCCTCGGCCGGGATGAACTCGGTGAACACGAGCCCGGGGCCACCGATCTGGCGGATGAGGCGACGGAACGTGAGATCCGTCACGCCCTCCATCGGCGCGAGGACGAGGTTGGGCGCGATGCGAACGTCGCGAACGAACAATTCGTGGGGAACAGCGGGCATCCCCACCCTCTAACCGGATGCCCGGCCGTTCGTCCCGCTACTCTTCGCGAATCGGCGCGGCGGAGGGCATGATCGGCACCGGTCCGAACGCGATGCTCACCAACGAGACGGGCTCTCCAGCACAGCGGACCACGACCTCGTGGCTCGGGTCCCCGGCGAGGACGAGCGCGTCGTCCAGCAGCCACGGCAGCGCGTCCAGGTCGGGCTCATACAACGAGCGACAAAGCTCGAGGTCGTCCTTGCGAGGCCCGTCGACTACCGCGATGCGGGCGGCGTTTGACGCGAGGACAGCGGCGACCACGGCGTCGTCGTACAGCTCCCAGAACTGCCCCGCTGCGGCCGACGCGACGAGCACGACCTCGACGAGGCGGTCTTCGTCGGTCTCGTGCGGGCGACCGAACACCTGCCACATGCCGGAGAGCGCCCGCGTGGCGTGGTACGCGCCGTTCGACGGGTTCCGCGCGAGCACGAGTGGATCACCAACCACCACGACGGACCCCAGCCGCAACGCGCCCAGCGGCTCGAGGCCCTCGCGCTCGATCTTCGACCGGTTCTCTGTCGGCATCACTTCCCCCCTCCGATGACTCTCAGCCCAAGCAACTCGATCAGACGCCGTTCATCGGCGTCGTGCTCGGCCCGGTACCACTGCTTCACGTAGTCCCGATTGAGCAGGGTCTTCACGTCCGTTTCCGCCAAGCCGAAAGCGATCGCGGCGTCCCGGAACAACAGGTCGTCGGGGTATCCGTACAGCAGGCCGTCTCCGTCGAGGATGATCTGCTCGCCGCGGCGACCGCGAACCCACAGCTCACCGCGCGCGTCGTCGTACAGCACGCCCGCGCAGGTGGACAGCGCCTCGAGGACCCCGTCCTTCGGCACGTCGAGAGCGAGGAACTCCCGTGGCGGGGCTCCCTCCTTTGGCGCGCTCCGATCAACCTTTTGAACCCACCGGACACCGAACGGCCCGTTGACGACCTCGATCAAGGCGCGGTGAGCGGCCGCGAGCCGCTCGGGCAGCACGGACACGAGCAGCCGCGTCGGCATGCCGGGCTCGGTCTGGCCGATGAAGCCCTCTTCAGGCACGAAACCGTCGGCGTTGCCGTCGCGATCGACCGAGCAAGCCTTCAACGGCCGGCCTGTTCGTCGAGGAATTTTCCGAGCGATTCGTTGACCTTCACGAGGTTGGGCGTGATCAACGACACGATGAACTTCTCGACCTGCGGGCCGATCGTGGACGCGAGGAACCCAGGAACACCTGGAATTTCCTTCAAGGCGATCTTCAGCTCGCCCGACAGGATCACGCGTGTTGAACGGGGTCCGGCCTCGACGAACAGGTTGCGACCGCCACAGCTCACGGCGTCTGTGAACGCGCGGGTCTTGATGCGCCAGTCACAGGCCCACGCGGCCTCGTCCCAGGTCGCGAAGTCGTCCCACCGGAGCATCTCCGGCTTGAGGAACTTCTGCGCGAACGCGGGGACATCGCGCTCGCTCACCCACTCGTTGTGGAGGCGAAGGACCTTGCCCTCCTCCAGCCGCTTGTGGATGATGATCTGCTTGACGTCGGGGATGTATTTCGCGACTTCTGGAAGGCGATCGCGGTACGCGCGGTACACGACGTCGCGCGGGTAGGCGATGAGCGACTCGCTCTTGATCTCCATCGGACACCTCGGGGGCGCGAGATAGCACGCGGGCGTTGAGATAGCATGTCGTTGGAGGTTGGTTGAGCGCCTTCCGGCTTGGTACGGAGCACCTCGAAGCGACCATGGCGTTGCTCGCGGGCGACACGCTTCAGAACCTGTTCCTCCTCGGCTTCTTGGACGGCGCATCACTCGGGCGTGGGCTCTGGTACGGAGTCGAACGCGACGGGGCGTTGGTCGCCATCGCGTGTGTCGTTCCGGATCGCCTCGCGGTGCCTTGGGCTCCCGATCCGTCGGACGCGACCCTGCTCGGGCGAAAGCTACGACACGAGCAGACGCCGTGCATGATCGTGGGCCCGCGCCTCGCGTCCGACGCGCTGTGGGATGCCTGGACCCAACGCCGGATCGAGCCCGATCGTTTCTACGACCAGCGGCTGTACATCTGCCGCGAGGCGCCTGCCGTCTCCCACGTGCCAGGCTTCCGCAAGGCCGTGCTGACGGACTGGGAGGTCGCCGCGCAGAACTCCGCGCGCATGGAGTACGAGGACACGGGGCGCGATCCTTCCGTGATGGACCCCGAGACGCACGAACACGTCGTGCGGGAGCGCATCCGAAATGGAAAGACCTGGGTGATCGAGCGCGACGGGCGGATCGCGTTTCAGATCAACGTCGGCACGTCGAGCAAGTACGGTTGCCAGGTCGGCGGCACGTGGGTTCCGCCGGACCTTCGCGGGGCGGGGCTCGCGACGCTCGGGATGAAGGCTCTTTGCCAGCGCCTGCTCGTGGACCACCCGTTCGTCAGCCTGCACGTCAACGAGGCCAACCTGCCGGCGGTAAAGGTGTATGAGAAGTCAGGTTTCGTGAGGGGTCCTGCGTATCGGCTCCTCACCGTGCCGATGACGGGAGATGCGACGTGATCGACGACCCAAAGTTCGATGAGGCCGTAGAGCAGGCGGTGAAGCGGATCGAAAAGCGAACCGACGCCGAGATCGTCGTGGTCGCTGCCGAGCGGTCAGGGCACTACCGCGACGTCCAGATGTGGATCGGCGGAGGATGCACGCTCGCCATGCTGGCTGCGCTGTTTTACGCGCCGATCGACCTCCACCCGATCGGGGCGCTGGTCGAGGTCGCGATCGCATTCCCGTTCTTCTCATGGCTGGCCGGGCACCGCGCCGTACTTCACTTCGTGACGCGCGCCTCGCGTCAAAACGCCCAGGTCCGCATGTTCGCCGAGGCCGAATTCGTGCGCGAGGCCGTACATGGGACCCCGAACCATACCGGCGTGCTCGTGTACGCGAGTGCGCTCGAGCGACGCGTCGAGGTGATCCTCGACCTCGGACTCGCGGGGCGCGTCGCGACCGGAGAGCTGGCGCCTGCCCTCAGCACGTTGACCACCACGTCGGTCGACGCGTTCGTGGCCGGCCTCGAGGGGTTGGGCGACGTGCTCGCCGCCCACGCACCGCACACCGCCGAGAGCGACGCGGTCGATCTTCCAGACGCTCCGCGGAGGCGCACATGATCCACCTCCTGCGAGACCGCCGCGTGCAGGCGGCCATGGTCGTCACCCTGACGGCCACTCTGCTGCTCGACGACGACGCCTGGAGCCGCGTCGGCGGCGGTCAGGGATTCTCATCGGGCGGCGGAGGCTCCTCCGGCGGTGGGGGGTCCTACGGTGGCGGCGGCGGAGGTTCCGGCGGCGGCGGCGACGCGTTGATGATGCTGATCTGGCTGGTGATCCGCTACCCGCACATCGGCATCCCGTTGCTGATCGTGATCGGCATCATCGCGTTCCTGAACCGCGGCGCACGCGGGTTTCAGCGACTTCCGCACCCGACGTCGAGGGACGTGTATGTGCCTCCCCCACGACCGGCGCGTGCCGATCCAACGCTCAAGCTTCGCGCGGTGGACCCGACGTTCAGCACGCCCGTTCTGCTCGACCAGCTGCAGGTGCTGTTCCGGCGCTCGCTCGAAGCCTCGGTCACCAAACAGTGGGCACCTCTCGCGCCGTTCGTCGGCGAGGGAATGCGCCAGGCCCTCGAACGCGAGGTCGGCGACGCGACGAAGATCGCAGAGGTCGTGCTCGCGGCGATCACGATCGCGCCGAGTCCGCGCGGGGCGCCCGCTGCCACCTCCGGCGATCGGCTCGCGGTGGAGTTCGAAGGCACGCGTACGGTCACGAGCCCCCGCGGAACGCGTCATGAGTACTTCAAGGAGGAGTGGCAGCTCGTGCGCCCCAAGGGCGTGCGCTCCCCCGCTCCCGACGTCGCGCGGAGGCTCGGGTGCCCGTCGTGCGGGAACGCGATCGAGACCGACGCGATGGGACGCTGCCGCTCGTGTGAGACGCCGATCACGAACGGCCAGATGTCGTGGCTGGCGGTCGCGCGGACGGCGATCGTCGCTCCACGCCCGATCACGCCGCCCGACGTGTCGCGATCTCCAGGTGGCGAAGAGCCAGGGTACTCCCGCCCGAGCGCCGTGGACGCCGAGCTCGGTCCGTCGCTGCGCGCGTTCCAGGGACGCCACCCCGAATGGAACGCAAACGCGTTCGACGGGAAGGTGCGCGACATCTACACTCGCCTCCAGGCCGCTTGGTCCGAAGGCCGCTGGGAAGGCTCCCGTCCGTATGTGACAGACACCCTGTTCCAGACGCTTCGGTTCTGGATGGACGGCTACACGCGCGCGGGCTTGCGAAACCGGCTCGACGACGTGAAGCTCGAGAACACGCGGATCGTGAAGGTCGAACAGGACGCGTGGTACGAGTCGATCACGGTGCGGATCTGGGGTTCGATGAAGGACAGCGTCGTCGACGGCGTCGGCAACGTGGTCGGCGGCAACGCGAACGTCGATCGGCGGTTCAGCGAGTACTGGACGTTCGTACGCGCGGCCGGCAAACCTGCGGGTGTGAAGCCAAACGACACCTGCCCGAGCTGCGGCGCGGCCCTCGATCGCGTCGGCGAGACGGGCGTGTGTGGCTACTGCGAAGCGAAGATCACGGGCGGTGACTTCGACTGGGTGCTTTCGCGCATCGAACAGGCCGAGGTCTACGTTGGCTGAGCCCACCCTGAAGGAGCTTCAGGCGCGGGTGCGGGCGTTCGCGGACGACCGCGACTGGGGGCAGTTCCATTCACCCCGGAACCTCGCGATGGCCGTGTCGGTCGAGGCGAACGAGCTGCTCGAGCTGTATTTGTGGAGCACCGATGACGGGCCGCAGCCGCACGTCGCGGAGCGGGTGCCGAAGGTGGCGGAGGAAGCCGCCGACGTGCTGATGTGCCTGCTCAACCTTTGCGACCGCGCGGGGATCGACCTCGCGGACGCGCTGGACAAGAAGCTCATCGACGCCGATAAGAAGTACCCGGCCGACAAGGTGCGTGGGCAGGCGAAGAAGTACGACGAGTACTGACGTCACTTCGGCTTGAAGCCGATCGTCTTCCTCACCGGCAACTCGGCCCTGATCGGCAAGAACCGCCACGCCTGGAGTTGCTCACGCAAGCATTGCTCCAGGGCCGGACTCGGCACCGTGCCCGGGTTCGGCGAGGCCGTCACGGCCGCTACGGAGCCGTCTGTCTGAACAGTGAAATGGAGGAGCCAGGAGCCCTGAAGGACAGGATCGTCGCGCAGCAGGGGCTCGTAGCAGCTGTACCGGAGCTTCGGGAGCTCGGTTTTGACGGTGTCCTTGACCATTTCGACGATGGCGTTGTCGTCGACGAGCGCAGGGGTTCCCTTTTGCTTGAAGACGAACGGCCAGGTCACGTCCCCTTCGGCCTCGCGCGGGAACCCATTCCAGCGCCGCACCTTGCCGAGCACGCAGTCCGCGAGGGCATCGTCGCCGGTGGTGTTCTCGGACACACGCGCGTTCGACACGCGCCCTTCTGCGAACGTCCAGTCCATGACGACCCGGCCGGCAAGGGAGGGGTTGGACCGAAGTCCCACCTCGTAGCAGTACTTGAGCTGAGTCGCGTTCTTCTGGAGGGCGGCTTTGATCGGACCGTCGTCGACTGGCGCTGGCTCCGCGATCAGCGCGCGCTCGTCGACCGCGACGGAGGGCGGGACGGCCGCCTCGTCGGTGTCGACCGGCGCGACTGTGGTGGACACGTGGGTCGGCTCGTCACTCAGCGCGGCGGGTGGTTCCACCGGCGCGACCGCGGTGACCTGCGTGCGACCGCCTTCGTTGAGCAGGAGGCCCGTCACCCCGATCAACAGCACCGCGGCCGCGGCAACGACGGCGACGACCCGACCCCATGGGCTGCGGGCTGGCTTGGGGGGCATCACCCGCCCCGCGAGGCCAAGCGGCGTAGAGGATGACATCAGCCGCGCCTTTGTGAACCGGCCGTCGAACCACGCGCGAAACGCGGGGTCGTCGTCGAGGGCGCGCGCGACCTCGGGGGGAAGATCGGTCGGTCCGGCGGGATCCCAGGCCGCTACGAGCGCTTCGAGGCGGGCGCGATCGACGGTCATGCGACCCCCTGTTCAGCGGCGAGTTCGGCGAGGGACACACGGAGGGCGAGGCGTCCGCGGGCGACGCGCGAGGCGATCGTGCCGGGCGGGGCGCCGAGGATCTCGGCGGCCTCGTGGTAGCCGCACCCCTGCCCGTCCACGAGCCAGACGGCGTCGCGCTGCTCGGGGGGGAGCGCGTCCACGGCCTCGCGGATCCGGGCGCCGGTCTGACTGTCGGATGCCGCCTGCTCGGGTCCGCTGCGATCGTGTGCGATCTCGTCGACCCGGTCGGTTGGGAACTCGACGAGCTTCGCGTTCTGATCGCGCCAGGTGTTGAACAGCACGCGGCTCTGCCACACCTTGAACACGCGATCGTCACGCAGGGACGTGATGCGGCCGAGGCCGCGTTCGAGGGACGCCTGCAAGAGATCCTCCGCGCCGTCGCCCGCGAGCCGACGCGCGAACCGATGCAGATCCCCGAGGACCGGCAGGACGAGTCGTTCGAAGCGGCGGAAATCGCTCATGCACCTACAGACGGGTGGGGGTGTGAGGTTTATCCACGTTCACGGATTTTCTTTGTGCAGCGTTCCTGGCACAACAGCGAGCCGCAGCCCCCTCCCCGGCGGACCAAGCAGGCCGAAACGGAACCATCCGCAAAGCATGGGGCCCCAATCGGAACAGGCCGGCGGAGCCATGGCCGAAACGCGGCGTCGGCGCGTCGGCCGGATGGACGATCGGGGCCGTTGCGGCCCCAAAGGTTCCGTTTGGGATGACTTGCTTCGGCCGTTGTTCCGAAAGGGCGACCTTGCCCCCGTTCCCGCACCCTCCCCTTTCCCCACTCGGGGGAAAGGGGTCGGGGGTTTGGGGGTGGGGAGCGCGCCGAAGGCGTGCGGGAATCAACGGACTACTCGACGGACTTCCCGTCGATCGTGCCGAGGTAATGAGGGCGCCCGCCATCGACCGAGGACGCGGCGTAGCTCCAGTCCATGTCAGCGTCGCCCGTTACGCGGCCGTCGCAGGCGATGGGTCCGTGGACGACGTAGCTGACGCTCACGTCGCCATCGACGATGGCGATGTTGATCTGGGTGGACAGCGCGCCGTCGTAGGTCGTCTCCTCGCGCACGACGCCGTCGTAGGTGAGGCGCAGGTCGTACGTGAGGATGCCGCCGTTGTTCGACGACTGGCCCGTGCCGGACACGTCGACGGTGCCGTCCGTCCAGGCGCCGCCCGCGTCGAGGACGCCCTCGTAGGCGTAGTCGCCGTCCCCTTTCCCGTGACCCGTGGGCTCGGGCGGGATGAGCGTCTCGATCGTTTCGAGGCGCGCCTCGACGTCCGCGAGCATGGTCACGTGGTCGCTGAGCAGCTGATCGCGCTCAGCGCCGGAGAACTCTCCGCATCCAACCAGCACGACGAGGGGCCACGAGCGCATGTCCAAGCGTATCCCTGGACGGGGGTGCGCTCACGGAGTACATGAACGGAGACATTATTGACTAGTCGGTAGTGTTTAAAGAGTTCAGCCACCAATGCGACTTTCCGCCCAAGAGGAATACGGCCTTCGCTGCCTGGTTCAGGTCGCGATGCGCGATCGCGTCGGAGAGTCGGCGCAGATCCCGAGCATCGCGGCGGCGGAAGGAATGTCGCCCGAGTATGTCGGCAAGCTGATGCGCGTGCTGCGCCAGGGCGGCCTGCTCGTGAGCACCCGCGGCGCCACCGGCGGATACCGCCTCGCCCGCCCCGGTGACGAGATCACGCTGATGCAGATCATCGAGGTCCTCGACGGCCCGCTGTTCGCCGACAGCTTCTGCAATTCGCACTCCGGCGGCAGCAGCCAGAACCTCTCGTGTGTGCACTCGCCCGCAGCCTGCTCGATCCGCTTCCTTTGGCGGTGGGTGGGCACCGCGCTCGACAAGGTGCTGACGCAGATCACGCTCGCCGACCTCGTCGCCGGACCCGGCTCGGTGTCGACTGCGATTCATCAAGTCCCCTCCCCGCTTACCCGGGAGATCGCCCCGTGAGTGACGTAGAAAAGCTCGTCGACGCCCCGTACAAGTACGGCTTCGTCACCGACATCGAATCGGACACGTTCCCGCCCGGGCTCGACGAGAACATCGTCCGCGCGCTGTCCGCAAAGAAGCACGAGCCCGAGTGGCTCACGGAGTGGCGCCTCGCCGCGTTCCGCAAGTGGAAGGAGATGGAGCCTCCGCACTGGCAGAACGTGAAGTTCCCTGAGATCGACTATCAAGCGATCTCGTACTACTCCGCGCCGAAGCCGAAGAAGGTGCTCGGCTCGATGGACGAGGTGGACCCGGAGGTCCGGAAGACGTTCGAGAAGCTCGGCATCCCGCTCGTCGAGCAGATGCGCCTCGCCGGTGTCGCCGTTGACGCCGTGTTCGACAGCGTCTCGGTCGCGACGACGTTCAAGGACAAGCTCAAGGACATGGGCGTCCTGTTCATGAGCTTCTCGGAGGCCGTGCGCGAGCACCCGGACCTCGTCCGCGAGCACCTCGGCTCGGTCGTGCCGGTGACGGACAACTATTTTGCGGCGCTGAACAGCGCGGTGTTCACGGACGGGTCGTTCGTGTACATCCCGAAGGGCGTGCGTTGCCCGATGGAGCTCAGCACGTATTTCCGCATCAACGCGGCGATGACCGGCCAGTTCGAGCGCACGCTCATCGTCGCGGACGAAGGCAGCCACGTGTCGTACCTCGAAGGCTGCACGGCGCCGATGCGCGACGAGAACCAGCTTCACGCCGCCGTCGTCGAGTTGGTCGCGAAGAAGAAGGCGACGATCAAGTACTCCACGGTGCAGAACTGGTACCCGGGCGACAAGAACGGCAAAGGCGGCATCTACAACTTCGTCACCAAGCGCGGCATCTGCGAAGGCGACTACAGCCGCATCTCGTGGACCCAGGTGGAGACGGGCTCAGCGATCACGTGGAAGTACCCGTCGTGCATCCTGAAGGGCGACTACAGCATCGGCGAGTTCTACTCGGTCGCGGTCACGAACAACTACCAGCAGGCCGACACCGGCACGAAGATGGTCCACATCGGGCGGCACACGAAGTCGACGATCGTGAGCAAAGGCATCTCGGCGGGCCACGGGCAGCAGACGTACCGCGGCCTCGTGAACATCCAGAAGCGCGCGGTCGGCGCGCGAAACCACACGCAGTGCGACTCGCTGCTGATCGGCCCCGATTGCGGCGCGCACACGTTCCCCTACATCGACGTGAAGAACAGCTCCGCGACGGTGGAACACGAAGCGAGCACGGGCCGTATCAGCGAAGACCAGCTGTTCTACTGCCGGCAGCGCGGGCTCTCGGCAGAAGACGCGGTCAGCCTCGTGGTCAACGGCTTCTGCAAACAGGTTTTGAAGGAATTGCCGATGGAGTTCGCCGTCGAGGCGCAAAAGCTCCTCGGCGTCAGTCTCGAAGGAGCGGTGGGCTAATGCTTTCGATCAAGAATCTTCACGCAAGCGTCGACGGGAAGGAGATCCTCAAGGGTCTCACGCTCGAAGTCCCGGTCGGCCAGGTCCACGCGATCATGGGCCCCAACGGCTCCGGCAAGAGCACGCTCTCGCGTGTGATCTGCGGGCACCCCGACTACGTCGTCACCGAGGGGTCGATCACGTACGAGGGTGTCGACCTGCTCGCGATGCCGATCGAAGAGCGCGCCCGCAAGGGCATCTTCCTGTCGTTCCAGCACCCGGTCGAGATCCCCGGCATCTCCACCGCGTACTTCCTGCGGTCGGCGCTCAACGCCCAGCACAAGGCCCGCGGCGAGCCTGAGATCGACGCGATCGACTTCCTGAAGGTCGCGAAGGAGAAGGCGAAGCTCGTCGAACTCCCGGCGGCGCTGCTCAACCGCCCGCTGAACGAGGGCTTCTCCGGCGGTGAGAAGAAGCGCGTCGAGATCTTCCAGATGACGATCCTGGAGCCCAAGCTGGCGATCCTCGACGAGACGGACTCAGGGCTCGACATCGACGCGCTGCGCGTCGTGGCCGGCGGCATCAACACGATGCGCTCGCCGACGCGCTCGCAGCTCGTGATCACGCATCACCAGCGCCTGCTCGACTACATCGTCCCCGACGTCACGCACGTCCTGATGGACGGCCGCATCGTGAAGACCGGCGGCAAGGAGCTCGCGCACGAGCTCGAAGAGAAGGGCTACGACTGGGTCAAGCGCGAGGTCGCGGCCGGGGTGGCGCTGTGACGGACCTCATCACCTGGAAGGCGTCCCTGCCGACGCCGCGGCACGAGGACTGGAAGTACACCAGCCTCGCGTCGCTCAAGCAGGCAGACGTGAAGCCTGTCGTGGTCGCGCCTGTGATCGCGGCGAGAGGCGCCACGGTCGAGACGCGCACGGGCGACGTGCCCGCGATCGACGACGTGGTCGTGCAGGTCGACGAACACGTCCACGTGCTCGTGCACGAGGGGGCCGACGCGGTCGTGACGATCGCGCATGCCACACCTGCGGGCGCGCTGACCGGCGCGAACGTACACGTTCATGTCCCCGCGAACTGCAAGCTCCACCTCGTCGAGCGGTTCGCCGGTAACGACGTATTCGTGCACGTCCCCGCGACCACGCTCACGATCGGGGCGGGCGCCAAGGTCCGTTACGTGCGCGTCGTCGAGGACGCCCCGAAGGGCTTTCACCTCGGGACCGTTGCCGCAGACCTCGCTCCGGACGCGACGCTCGCGCTTGCAAGCGTGGTGCTCGGAGGCCGCATCTCCCGCACCCGCATCGACGTGAAGCTCGCGAAGGGCTCCACGATCGAGATGGACGGCCTGTCGCTCGCCGGAAAGGACGCGCTGGTCGACCACCACACGTTCGTCGATCACGCCGAGCCCAACGCCACCACCCGCGAGCGGTTCCGGGCCGCCGTCGACTCTGGCGGTCGCGCCGTATTCACCGGCAAGGTCATCGTGCGCAAGGGGGCCGTGAAGACGGACGCCGCGCAGCACACGAAGACGCTGCTGCTCGCGGATGACGCGATCGCGAACGCCCGCCCGCAGCTCGAGATCCTGGCCGATGACGTGAAGTGCTCACACGGCGCAGCGGTCGGTCGGCTCGACGAAGAGGCCCTGTTCTACCTGCGCACGCGCGGCATCGGTCCCGACGACGCGCGGCGACTGCTCACGAAGGCGTTCGCTTCCGAGTCGCTCGCGACCATCGATGACGGGCCTCTGCGCGCGTCCCTCGACGTGCTCGTCGACCGCTGGCTCGCGGGGCTTTCGTCATGAACTTCGACGTCGAACGCGAGCGGGCGCGGTTCCCCGCGCTGCATCAGCAGGTGTGGAACAAGCCGCTGACGTGGCTCGACAGCGCCGCCACGACGCAGAAGCCGGACGTGGTGATCGACGCCGAAGCCGCGTTCTACCGGGAGGACAACGCCAACGTTCACCGCGGCGTGCACGCCCTTTCGGCGCGCGCGACACAGAAATTCGAAGCCGGCCGCGACAAGATCGCGAAGTTTCTCGGCGCCGCCGAGTCGCGCGAGATCGTGCTCCTGCGCGGCACCACCGAGGCGGTCAACCTCGTCGCGAACACCTGGGGCACCGCGAACGTCAAGGCGGGCGACGAGATCGCGATCTCCGGTATGGAGCACCACAGCAACATCGTGCCGTGGCAGATGCTCTGCCAGCGCACCGGCGCGACGTTGCGCGTGTTGCCGTATGACGACCGCGGCGTGCTCGACCTCGACGCCGCGCGCACGATCATCGGCCCGAAGACGAAGCTCGTCGGCTGCGTGCACGTGAGCAACGCGCTCGGGACCGTGAACCCGGTGCGCGACCTCGCCGCCCTCGCCCACGCGCAGGGGGCCGTGATGCTCGTCGACGGCGCGCAGGCGACCGCCCACGTGCCCGTCGACGTCGTCGGGATGGACATCGACTTCTACGCGATGAGCGGCCACAAGGTGTACGCGCCGACGGGTATCGGCGCGCTGTACGGCAAGGCGAAGCTGCTCGAAGCGATGCCTCCGTGGCAGGGCGGCGGCGACATGATCCGGAGCGTCACGTTCGAGAAGACGCTGTATGCCGCGATCCCGGCGAAATTCGAAGCCGGCACGCCAAACGTCGCCGGGGTCATCGCGCTCGGCGTGGCGCTCGACTACCTCGGCTCGCTCGACCGCGAGGCGATGTACGCGCACGAAGACGACGTGCTCGCCTACGGGACCGAGCGTTTGCTCGAGATCCCGGGCTTGCGCATGGTCGGCACCGCGCCGCAGAAGGTCGGCGTGCTCAGCTTCGTGATCGACGGGGTCCACCCGCACGACCTCGGCACCATCCTCGACCGCCACGGCATCGCGATCCGCACCGGCCACCACTGCGCGCAGCCCGTGATGGCGCACTTCAAGATCCCCGCGACCGCCCGCGCTTCGCTCGGGCTGTACAACACGCGCGCCGACATCGACCGTCTGATCGACGGATTGCTGGCGGCGATCAAGGTGCTCCGATGAGCGAAGAACTCGACGACCTGTACCAGCAGGTCATCATGGACCACAGCAAGAGCCCGCGGAACTTCGGGAAGATCGAAGGGTTTACGCACCACGCGGAGGGCTACAACCCGCTGTGCGGCGACCACTTCGGCGTCGACCTGATCCTGAAGGACGGCGTCGTGGTCGACGTGAAGTTCAACGGGGCGGGGTGCGCGATCAGCACGTCCTCGGCCTCGCTGATGACCGAAGCCGTGCGCGGCCGCCCCACCGCCGAAGCGGAGGCCCTGTTCGAGCGCATGCACGCGCTCGTCACCGACCGCCCTGACCCCGGCGGACCCGACCTCGGCAAGCTCGAGGCGTTCGCAGGTGTCCGCAATTTCCCGATGCGCGTCAAATGCGCGACGCTCGCCTGGCACGCGTTCCACGCTGCCCTGAACGGCGCCGCTGAACCGGTCTCGACGGAATGAACGAGGAAGCACGGACCATGCCTGAAGACACCGAACCGACCCCCGCTCCCGTCGTTCCCGCTCCGAGCGGACCCGTCGACTACGCGAAGCTGCACGATCAGGTGATCGACGCGATCCGCCAGGTCTACGACCCGGAGATCCCCGTCAACGTGTACGATCTTGGGCTGATCTACGGCGTGCAGGTCAACGAGGACCTGACCGTGGACATCAAGATGACCCTCACGTCGCCCGCGTGCCCCGAGGCGCAGAACCTCCCGCCGATGGTGGAGATGGAGATCCGTGCGGTCGAAGGCATCAAAGGCGCGGCGGTCGAGATCGTCTGGGAGCCGCCCTGGGACATGTCCCTGATGAGCGAGGCCGCTCGGCTCCAATTGGGGATGGACTACTAAGAACGCCCCGGTTCGCGTGTCCGCTTGACTCCCGGACGATACATCTTATATTCCAGATATCACATATTTGGAGCCGCGATGTACCGACTGTTGCTCGGCCTCTCCCTCATGTTCGCCGCGCTTCCCGCGTGCGCCACGGAGGACTCCACGGCCGCACACGAGGCGGTCGCTGCGGGGGCGAAGCTCATCGACGTGCGCTCCCCCGAAGAGTACGCGTCGGGCCACCTGGACGGCGCCGTCAACATCCCGTTTGACCAGGTCGCCGAGCGGATCCGCGAGGTCGGCCCACCCGACGCGGCGGTCGTCGTGTACTGCCAGAGCGGCGGACGCAGCGGCGTCGCCGCGCAGGTCCTACGCGAAGCCGGCTTCACCAAGGTCATCGACATCGGGCCGATGCACGCCTGGTAGCGCTCAGCCGTGCTCTTTCGTCGCCTTGCGCGACATCAGCCCCTGCACGGCCTCGAGCGGGTCGAGCCCCTTCCAGATCTCGACCATCGCCTCGGTGAGCGGCATCTCCACCCGACTCGCGCGCGCGAGCTTTACGATCGTCTCGGCGATCGCGCGAGGCCCCTGCGAGCGGTCGCCCTTGGCGAGCGCCACGCCCGCCTGAAAGTTCGGGTGCGCCGTCGTGGCCTGCGACGCCATCAGATCGCCGACCCCGGCGAGTCCTGAAAGCGTCTCGGGACGCGCGCCGATCGCCTTCGCGAGGCGCCCGCCCTCTTCGAGGCCGCGCGCGACGACCATCGCGTGCACGCCGACGCCCGCGCCACGCAGCGTCGTGGCCATGCCGAGCAGTGTGGCGAGCACGGGCACGAACGCGCCTGCGAGCTGCACGCCAGCAAGGTCGTCCGACTCGTACACGCGGTACCGGGTGCTGTGCAGGCCGGTCGTAAACAGCGCGCGGACCTCCGCGTACGGGCTCGCGACGACACCTGCGCACAGGCCACCGTTGAGGATCTCGTCCACCGGAGCAGGCCCGGCGAGCGCGCCGATCCGCACCGCGTCGCACTCCTCTTGCACGACCTGAGAGAGCCACAGGCCGCTCCCAGGCTCGATGCCGCGGCCTGCGATGATCACGCGGTTGCCCGGACCGGGCCGCGCGAGCTTGATCGCCGAGCGCAATTCGGACGCGGACGTGGCGGCGATCAGGAGGTCGCACTCCTGCGCGACGCGCGGGGGATCGTTCGTGGACGGGATGATGTGGGGTGGCTTCTCGGCCTTGTCTCGGTAGGCGACGAGCGGATCATGGCCCGCCGCCTGCGCGAGCCGCGCGAGCGCCTGCCCCCAACGGCCACCACCGAGGATGCCGATCTTCATGCGCGTCATGCGTTCAGCTCCGGGTTCGCGAACAGCAGCCGATTTCGGTAGTACATGCAGAGCTTCGGGTCTTCGACGACGATGTCGTCGCCCACCGCAGCAACGGCCCGCGTCTTGTGGAACCGCGCGAACCGGTCGATCGCGACGTCGAGTACAGACGAGGGCGACGGAGGTAGATCGACGTGCCAACGCCCCGCGCCGGCCCCGACGAGGACCTGCTCCATCACCTTGCCGAGTCGCTCGAGGAACTTCGCGCGGGGGATGCGACGAGCTTCCGGCGGTACGCGGACGAGGCGGAACGGGTCCCTCGAGTTGGTGCGCAACTCGAGCGATCGCCAGCCGACCCACGCGACGATGTGCGTGGGGAGCACGTGAGCGCCGCGCGGAAACGCAGCCGCGATCTCGCCCGCGAGCCGGTCTGTGTACATGTGATCGCGCTGCTCGTCCCGCTGCACGAGGCCATCCCGGTCGCACACGTACCGTCGGCGCTCGATCGCTTGCGCATGGCGCTCGATCGGGTCCTTCGACACGGGGTTCCCGAGCGTGTCGAGCGGGTCCCCGAAGTGGGCGACGATCGACGCGTCCAGATCGAGCACGCGGCGGCCGAAGCTCGCGACCATCCGAGCCTCGGCGAATTCGTCGTCGGTGATGATGTACCGCTGCTTTCCGAGCTCCGCGAGGTGATCGTCGATCAGCGTCGCGGCCTCGAGGACGAGCGTGGACGACAGCGTGAGCGGCACGACGTACACGTCCGGATCGGGGCGCTTCGCCTCGAGCATCTCCTGCCAGGCGACGAGCCCGGTGCCGAGGAGGCCCTTCTTGAGCTTGGTTTCGACGGCGCCGCTGCGCGCGCGCGTGCCGCCCGGGAAGAACAGCGAGTGGTGCCGGGTGGTGAGGCAGCGCACGCTGTAGTCCTTCAGGACGTCCTTGTAGAGCAGCGACTGCTTCGTGCGATCGACCGTGTAGGCGCCGAGGCGATGCATGAAGAAGCCCATGATCGCGTTGCTGAACAGGTTGAGCCCCGCCCCGTACACGAACGGCGGCAGCCCCGCCTGGTGCAGGGCGAGGCCGATCAGCGGCGAGTCGAGGTTCGACAGATGCGTCGGAACCAGGATGAGCGTGGACTCCTTGCACAACTGACGCAGGAGATCGAGGTCGCCGTGGATCTTGAGGCGCCGATCGGGGGAGAGATCCCAGTCGCGGAACCGGCTCGGCTTGCTCGACAGCAGGCCCGTGAGCGCACGCGGAAGCACGCGCGTGGCGAACCGGTACATCTTTGGTTCGAAGCGCCCGTGGATCTCGTCGGCCCACATCCCGACAAGCTCGCAGGCGGCGTCGATTCGACCGTGTCGATCGTCGGTGACGAGCGCACGAGCGAGCCGTTCGAGCACCTCGTGCTCCGCCTTTGACTCATCCTTCGACTTCTCGAGCCGCTTGCGCTCGTTGTAGAGGGCGTCTTCGAGCAGCGCGGCGAGCTCCGCGTCGGGCTTCGCGGCCATTCGACGACGCGAGCGCTCGACGACGTCGCGGATCACGAGCGGTCGGGGCTGGGGCGTCCACAAACCGGAGGCAGGTGTTTCCATGGCGCCCGTAGACTACACCTGCTCGGGTGCCACGTCCGATTCCAGGTCCTCTTCCTCTTCCTCTTCTTCGAGCCACATCAGCGCGAGGTGCAGATCGCGGCAGAAGCCGAGCATCGCGTCCGGCCCGGCGGTGGACGACGTGGCTCGGGCGAGGTCGGCGATCAACACCTCGGCGCGCGCGGCGGCCGTCCCCTCGAACGCAGCCGGGGACACCGCGATCAACACGTCTGGCGTGCGCCAGCCGCCTGCCTCCATCCGACCGTCCGCGAGGGCGTCTTCGATGCGGCTGAGATCCGCTGATACGGCGGAGCGCACGTCAGCGCCATCGGACCCGAACCAGCGCGTGAGCGCCTCGCTGATCCCGGTCGCGAGCGTCTCGTCACCGCGAAGGCGCTCGCAGATCGCGTCCTTCCGTTCCGCGGGCAGCTCGGATTGCTCCACGATGGCGACCAGCCGATCGACCAGCGCACCCTTCGGCTCGACCTCGAGCGCGAGGGCAGCCCGCCCGACCATCGGCAGCGCGGTGTCGCGCACGACGTCGAACGGCGTCGCCTCTTCGACCGAGCCGCCGGCCATCCGCGCCTGAATCGCCGCGTTCCCGAGACCTGCGTGTTCGGGCGTCGCGGACTCAGGCCCCACGCCGACGCCAGGCTTTTCGACCTCGCGCTCAGGTGCCGCCTGTTCCGGGCTCTTTCGCTGTTTTGACATCAGTCCCGGACGAGACGGAAGCCGAGCGCCGCCGATCGGTGACCCGGCGGAGCGATCTCGCGGGCCTTGGCCCAGGCGGCCATGGATGGCTCGTTGAACGCGCCAGGCGCGTAGAACTGCTGACCACCGACCCCATCTTCCGTCCACTCAGCGACGTTGCCGGCGAGGTCGCACACGCCCTCGGGCGTGCAGTCGCGCACGTACAACCCGACCGCGCTTGGACGACCGAGCACCTCTTCGCGCGTGTTGGAATTCCCCTCACCGAACGGAGATCCCCACGGGTATGGGCGCTTCTTGCCCTTTCCCCGGATGACCTGCACCCGCTCATCGAACCGCGGCAGGCGCGCGCCGTTGGCTTTCGCGTAGGCCGACGCTTCCCACCACGAGATGCCGACGACAGGCTGGTTCGGCACGACGAACGGCCGCGCTTCCGCTCCCTTCGCCTTCTCCGGCCACGGGTCTTCGCAGCCCTGCAGCCACGCCCAGCCTTCGTCGGCCCACAGCGCCTTGTTCTGGTAGCCACCACCGTCGATGAAGGCGCGCCACTCTTCGTTGGTGACGAGGAACCTCCCGAACTTTACGACGCCGTCGTCCGTGTCGACGGCCGCCCAGTAGTCTGCGTCCTTGGGCGTGCGCAGACGCACGTCGCCGAGCCAGCCGACGACCTCGCCCAACCCGAGCCGTTCGTGGCCCGAGCCGACGCCCTCTTCGATCAGCGTCGCGATCGCCTTGGCGGCGCGGGCCTTCAGCGTGGCGTCAACCGCCCCGTCGAGGAGTCGGCGACCGAGGCGCGCGAGCGGCTCGATCCGTTCAGAGGGCGTGAGACCGAGGATCTGGTCGAGATCACCGGGCGGGGGCGTGTCCACCACGAGGAACCTCCGAAGTGCGAGCCGTTGTTGCGGATAGCCGGGCGTTACCCCATGCCTCTAACCGCTGTTTCGCGTGCACGCGACCCGCAGGCGTCAAGCTGTCAGGCGATCAGGACGCGCCACGTCGCGGGCCACTCGTTCCGGGTTCCCGGACCGCGGACGTCGATGAAGTCTTCGGGTTCGAGCTTGTGCTGCAGCCACCGTTCGGCGATCTTCCGCTCGAGCGCGAACCACTCGAGGTACCCGGTGCCGGCTTCCGGGTGAGGCGTATAAAGAAACCAGTGCGCGTGGCTCTCGGCGAGCGCGCTTTTTCGCTCACCTTCGAACGACTCGAGCGCAGGGGCGAAGTAGATCCGGCGCACGGCCGTGTCGGGACGCACGCCCACGAACATCGCGCGGCGGTCTCCACACAAGGTGCGACCGGTGTTTTCGGCCCACTCGAGCAGGCGGAACTCGAATCGGTATCGGGCGGTGCTGGTAGCCATGGCCGCGAGAATACTCTATCGGCCGGGGACGGGAAGCCGCTTGTCGCCAAGGACGTCGCGGACACCCTTGTTTAGCTTGTCGACCTGCGCTTTTGCGCGCTCGAT
Organism: Pseudomonadota bacterium; assembly: GCA_947505245.1. Classification (GTDB taxonomy): domain Bacteria; phylum Myxococcota_A; class UBA796; order UBA796; genus SYKL01. The sequence continues at coordinate 81,351 of CANNIZ010000021.1, forward strand.
CTGCTCCGCGGTCGTCAGCTTTTCGGGCACCGGTCAAACTGAACGGACAGTGTCGGGGTGAACTGCCCGCCCGTGCGGCTGCGTGAACTATCGTAGAGGCGCGGAGCGAGGAGGGAGGCTAGAAGCGGCTTGCTAACGACCGAACACCGGAGCAGGCCAACATGACCCAG
>CANNIZ010000022.1 GCA_947505245.1 Pseudomonadota bacterium
GGGCCTGCGGTATCTTCATGTCGCTGGTAGATCACGCCGCAGTTCCTCTCGTCAAGGCCCTTCTCGACTCGGATCGTTGAACGCCGTCATTGATCTGCCTGCGGACAACTTGTGGATTTTTTGTGGATCGCGCCCGCGCTGCCTGCTTCGTGTGATGCCGAACGAAGGCCGACGGTGTGCCCATCACGGACGCCGCCAGGTGAACGCTGACGAGCAGCGGCAACACGAGGAACGTGCCCCAGGTCAACGTTTGATGGATCGAGGCGGCTGTGCCGCGCTCGAGCTCCGTCACGAGCATCCAAACCCCGCTGCGGACACCGTTTCCCGCGAAGTCGCGCGCGTCACCGCTCGGCGCGCGCGGTCGCGATCAAGGCGCGGAGAGCTGCAACGTCCGCGGTGACATCCCCCGATTTCGCGCCATCGGCAACGCGCCCGCCAATGGTTGGATACCGAAAGGTCGTCGCGAACGTCGACCATCGGGCGAACGGGCGGAGCCGCGCGCACCACGGATCCTCCGGCGCCAGGCGCGCAATCAAAGCATCGATGCGGTGCTCCAGTCCGGCTTCCCGCCCCCGCTGCAGCAGCAACCCCTTCGTGAGCTTCTCGACCGCCTGCTGTAGGTGGTACCCGGCGTTTCGGTTTCCGCCATCGGACAACAGCTTGGCAGCGTCCAGATCGGCGTCGGCAATATCGTAGAACGCTAACACACGGCGTTCAACGCTCATAGAGCTTGCGTCCGCGGATAAATGCCGCGCGTGGCAAGGAATCGATCTCGTGCTTCTCTTCTTCGAAGTCCGATCTCTTGCAGGGGATCACGTCGGCGACCACGCCCACGTCGTACCCGAGATGCCACGCCGCGACGGGGTCGAAGGTCTCTTCAGGTACGTCATCTGGCACAACGACGAGCAGGTCGTAGTCGCTGTCAGGGCGCGCGCGACCCTCTGCCCGGCTGCCAAAGAGCCAGACCTCAAGCGGCTCCAGGTGGGTGACCACGTTCTGAAGGAGCCGATCGAGCGTCGGGTCGGGGGTGAGAGTCGCGTCGGGCATGCATGGATCATACCTCGTTGATCGACGAGTCGGACAAGACACCCGCGGTGGCGTCTGTCGGTGACGTCGACGCTCTTCGATTTCGCGATCGATTTCGCCCGCAAGCGCACGAGGTGCGCCTCCTCGCGGATGCGCGGCAATTCTCGGATGTCGCTTCCGAGGGAGCGATCGGCGCGCTTTGCCTGCGCTTTGCCTATCGGTCGTCAAGCGCGCCTCGCCACCATCAGTTGAAATCTGAGGAAGATGGCAATGTTCCTATGTAATTTCGCGATTCACGCCAGTCTCGTTGCGTGACCAACGGCCTGGAAATCCTCTCATTCTCGGCGTCGTAGGATTCATCCAAACCCGGCATTCGAAGGCGCCCCCGGTCGGTCGGTAGCACGAACTCGTAAGATCGCGTTTTCACTGGAGCGGAAGGCTGTTCCGCCGCCCATGATCGTCGAGCGGAAGCCGATCGGGTGGCGGGCAAGGGAGTGGCGCCGGATGCTCGACGAGGGCGTCTACCGCAACCAGTCGGCGTTGGCGCTCGGCGAGGGCGTGTCGACGGCCGCTGTGAGCATCGCGCTCGGGAAGCTGCGGAAGTGACGGTGCTCGAGCCGGTGCGCCAACGATGGGGGGCGACTCACGACGCTCCGATTGGCGCAGGCGCGAGCCATCCGATCACGGGCGCCACCGACCACTCCCCGCGGCGCGCCTCCTCGGACGCGCGCCACGTCCACATCCACACCGGAATCGCTAGCACGAGGAATCCGAGTCCGCAGGTCGCCACCGACACGAGCGCGAAGGCCCCGTGCACGAGCGCTGCCTGCTTCGTGTGATGCCGCACAAAAGGCGACGGTGTGCCCATCGCGGACGCCGCGAGGTGAACGCCGACGAGCAGCGGCAATACGAGGAACGTGCCCCACGTCAGCGCCTGATGGATCGAGGCGGCTGTGCCGCGCTCGAGCTCTGTCACGGTCATCCATGCCCCGCGGCGGACACGGCAGACGACAGCTCAGCCTCTGCGGCCCAGAACGCGTACAGCGCGTCTCGTCCGATACCGCCCGACTGCGCTGAGACGGCCTGCCACGCGGACTCCACCGCCGCTTTCGCGTCCTCTGACACGCTGGGATCCGCCATGACCTCGGCGTAGACAGCGCGGCAGGCTTCGACTTCCCAGGTCGGAATTGGGGGCTGGTACTGCGACTCGACGTCAGCTTGGTGGCGTGCCCGCCAGCTGTCGACCGCGGGCTGGGCGACGTCGCAGAGGATCTGGGGCCATGGGTCACCTTGGCTCGCCCGTGCAGCGTCCTCGGCCGCCGCCGCCCGCGCTGCCGCGGCCGTCGAGGTGAGGAAGCTGACCGCCGCCGCCACGTCGAACGTCAGCACGCCGTCCCACTCGCGGAGCGCGATATCGGCCTCGGCGACAGAGGCCTGGAAGGACGCGACGGTCGCCTCAAGCTCGGCCCGGAACGAGCCGCCCTCGGCAACCTGAGCGTGAAATTCGGCGACCTTGGCCTCCATCGCGGCGATCATCCCCGTGACGTGCTCGCGCCAACGCTCCGCCGTCGCGTCGGCCATGTCGCGAACCTCGTCGATCGCCGCGTCGATGCCGGCGTTTAGCGGGTCGATCACGCTGTCAACGATCGAGACGGGGGCCCACGCTGGGAGGTCGAACTGGGACGGGTCGAGGCGCATTGACTCCAGCGATGCGATCATCGAATCCGCGCTTGTCTTGATCTCGTCGACCGGGTCGGCCATCGTGCGGAGGTCCGCGAGCCCCGCCTCAAGATCGGTCGATATCTCTTCGAGTCGCGAGAGGTCGACGGACTGCTCCTGCACGACCCTGTTGAGCTCCGACATGACAAGCTCAAGCTCGGGCTTGAGCCCCAGCACCATCAGGCTGACTGCGTCGAACAACGGCTGGGTGCCGGGCAGTGCGGACGCCGCTGCCTCGCAGCCGGCCGCGATCCCCTCGAGGGACGTGTCGGCGAGGTACTCGGCGACGAACGGCATCCCCTGCAGCAGCTGCCCGAGCCAGAACGCGGGCGAGGTGGCTTCGTCGTAGGACGGCCCGTCGTCGGGGCTGGCGATATCGTTGACCAGGGTCTGGTACCAGCTCGGATCGTCGCCCTGCAGCGACGACCAACTGGTCGCGAGCCAGCCAACCGTCCGCGAGCGCGCGGCGTCGATGGTGGCCGAGGTGCCGGTCGCGGTGGGACGCGCGACGTACGGAGCACCCTCGACCACGCGCATTGGATCGGCGAGATCGGCTCCGTCGATCGGGCCCAGCGATGCAGGTTGGGCGGCCGCTGCGTCATTCCACCACTCAGTGCCCGCAACGGCGTCGGTGAGGATCTCGCCTGCGCCGACGACGCCCTCGATCGTCGGCCCCTTCCAGGTCGCCACGTCGAGCGACGGACCGCCGGTCAGGAGGTTTACGCCCACAACGCCAACGGTTTTCACCGTGCTCGCGTAGGGGATTACCAACAATGCGTTCACCGTGGCGTTCAGCCAGTCGGTGAGCACATCGAACACGTTGCCCCGCATCAAATCCCGGTATTGCGCGGCCTTGTCGAATCGGCCCGCTGCCTCGGCCTGATTCGCCGAGTACTCGTTGTACATGTAGGCGAGGACGTCGAGGCTTCCTCGAAGCACATCGACGACGGCGATCAAGGCCTGTACCGGCATCTTCAGCGCTTGGAGTGTTGCGCTGATCGCGGCTGCTGCCGCCGTGAGCTCCGCCACCAGCAGCTCGACCGTCGCGAAGCCCGCTGCGTTCGCGACGGCTGTCGCCGCGGCCGCTGGGAGCTGCCCGATTACCGCGATTGCTGCGCTGATCGCCATCGAAATGCTTGAAAGGGTCGAGAGCTTCTCAGAGACCGATGTGAGCACGGCGTCCGCCCCTGCGAGGATCCCCTCCATGGCCAGCTTGCCGCCGAACAGGGTGAGCCCGACCGGATCCTCCAACTCGACGTAATCGGCAGCCGTGCTTCCGATGTCGATCAGCCCGTGGACGAACTCCCCGGAGAAGCCCATCATCTCTGCGGCCTTCGAGATGGCGTAGTCGTCGAAGAAGCCGGAGGCGGCCGCGCACATCACGTCGACCATCGCCCTCACTTCGGGCGAGGTGTCCGCGGGCATCAGCATGTCCACAGTGCTCACCGCGTCCGACGACACGTCGTCGGGGTAGCCGACTTGGTGGGCGATCCCGTGGAATGCGGTCTCCTCCCAGTGGACCTCCATGTAGTAGTCCGTCACTCCATCGACGGTCCGCCCGGGTGCGCAGGCGTCGGCCACGACGGGGTCTGCGGCGCGTACATCTACCGGCCCGCCGCCCGACGGGCCGCCCCCGCCACCGCCTCCGCCTCCGGGTGCGGCGCCACCTCCGCCGCCCCCGTCCGGGGTCGTCGGCGGCCCGCCTGGTCCCGCAGGAGCTCCGCCGCTCGGCGGCCCGCCGGGTTCCGCGACGGTCTCGTCGACTTCGGCGGGGGCGACTGTCGGAACCTCCTCTTCGGCCACCTCCTCCTCGGCCACCTCCTCTTTGGCCTTGTCTTCAGTGACCTCTCCTTGCGGCGCGTCGACCTCGGCCGCCTTCGCCCCGGCGGCGGGCGCGTCAGCCTTGGCCGCCTTCGCCCCGGCGGCGGGGAGATGGCTCTCGTCGGTGACCTGATCGAGCAGCAGCGACGATTCGTCCTCGCTAGCGCCTGCGCCAAGCATCTGCTGGGCGTCATGGTTCGAACCGAAGTCGAGGCCGGCGGGCGTCGGACGCGCGGAGTCCTGCTGCCTGCTCGGCGGGGCGTGGCGATGGCGTTTCATGGCGCTCTCAAGCTGAAGGGCCGGTACCCAGTCAGTCTCGCTCAGCTCCCCGCCGAGGGCAACGCGCATCGAAATTGGCCGAGCGTGTGAGTCGTCGGCTGCGACCCGAAAGGTCGGATCGGCAATATCTCTACGTCCGCGGGCGTGGACCGTTTGGCTGTACTCGGCGTGGTCGACCTGTCGTCCCGTGCATCACGGCGTTGGTGCATGGCTCAACGTCGGACTGGATCAGGCCCTCAGCGGTCTCGAATCACGGAACCACGGGCGCCGAGGCGGGGGTTCCAAGCACGGTCATGCGGTTCAGGACGCTCACCGCGATCATCGCTTCCGTCGTCTGTGCTGCCATCGTCCTCGCCCTGAGCACATCTCCGACAATTCGTTTGTACCGGAGCATCGCGTTCTCCGCGCGGGCCTGCTGGTGTGCGCCCGCCTCCTTGCGCCATCGGCGCCGGCCCACCTCCTTGATCCTGGCGATCGCTGCGTCGCGCTGATGGAGGACGTCGTCGCCAGACGCAGTCGCCTCTCTCCTCGGCGGGATGACGATCTTCACTTCGGCTCCACCAGCCGCCAGGGCCTCGTATACCGCCCTGGAATCGTAGGCACCGTCGGCGTTGAAGCGCTTGATTCCGCTGCCCAGCCCGCGGATGATTGCGGCACCGACCGAGCTATCATCGACGCCACTCTCGGTCAGCGCCGCGGCGACGATGAAGCCATCGGCGTCCACTCCGAGGTGAAGTTTTCGCCAGGACCGACGCTGGTTCCCCGGCTTATGCCTAAGAACATGCCACTCGCCGTCCCCCATCATCTTCAGGCCCGTCGAGTCGATGACCAGGTGGATCGGGCCCGCGTGGACCGGCACGGGTGGCGGCACGATGACCGTCGCGCTCCGCCGTGAGAGCGTCGTGTGGTCGGGCGTCTCGAGATCGAGGTCCATCAGCCGGATCAGCGAGCCGACGAAGCCCTCGGCTTGCCGAAGCGCGAGGTGGAATACCGCGCGTAGGGTCAACACCGTAACGATCGCGAGGTCGGAGTATCGCTGCTGGCCGCCGCGATGCCCCGATGACCGCGCATTCCAGGCATCGACGATGCCTTCATCGAACCAGACGGTCACGTCCCCTCGTTGACGAAGGGATGCCTCGTACGCCCGCCAGTTCTGCACGCGGTACTTCGTCTTGTACTTCGGGGTCACCTTGCTCTTCGTTCGCGCGGACATCGGGAACATCCTCGACCCCGAGGATAGCTTGCCGCACAGCGCCGTCGGCCCGAGCCATGCACCAACGCCACGCCGCTGTGGCAGCGTCAGGGTGCGGCAAGCGCACCACGGTGTGCCCGGTGTCGAACCGCGCGATCGGTTACCCGGAGAAGATGCGCCGCTTCAACGTCGCCGGCCCGTGCCGCCCGGACGAGCACTACATGGTCCCTCCCGAAGCGCGGATCCCCGCGGTTCGCGGGCTCGTCGATGCGGGCCAGTACTTCGTACTGCATGCGCCGCGTCAGGTCGGCAAGACCACCGCGCTGTTGGGCCTCGCCCGGGCGCTGACGGCCGAGGGGCGGTACGCCGCCGTAGTGCTTTCTTGCGAGGTCGGCCAGGCGTTCGGGGATGACGTCGACAGGGCCGAGGCGGTCGTCCTCGGCTCTTGGCGTTTGGACGCCGCGGAGCGCCTGCCCGCAGACTTCAGACCGCCCCCTTGGCCCGACGCACCCGCCGGCCTCCGCATCCGCGCCGCGCTCGACGCATGGACCCGCGCCTGTCCACGACCGCTCGTCGTGTTCCTCGATGAGATCGACGCGCTCCAAGGGGCTTCGCTGATCAGCGTGCTGCGCCAGCTCCGCGGCGGCCACAGCGCACGACCGTCCGGGTTCCCGCATGCACTTGCGCTCGTCGGGCTCCGGGACGTGCGCGACTACAAGACCGCCGCCGGTGGGTCCGAGCGCCTCGGAACCTCCAGCCCGTTCAACATCAAGAGCGACTCGCTCACGATGCGCGTGTTTACGGCGCCTGAGGTCGCGGCCCTGTACGCCCAGCATGCCGCTGACACGGGCCAGCGCTTCGAGGACGACGCTGTCGCGCGGGCGTTCGACCTGACGCGCGGCCAGCCGTGGCTGGTCAACGCGCTCGCCCGCCAATGTGTCGAACAGATTGCCACGGACGGCAGGCCCATCACGGGCGCGGACGTGGACGACGCGAAGGAGCGCTTGATCGTCCGCCGCGACACGCACCTCGACTCGCTCGCCGACAAGCTCCGCGAGGATCGCGTCCGTCGCGTGATCGCCCCGATGCTCCAGGGCGAGATCCCCACGGTCGCGCCGAGCAACGAGGACATCGAGTACGTCGTCGACCTCGGTCTCATCGTGCGGAGGAACGGCATCGAGATCGCGAACCCGATCTACCGCGAGGTCATCCCCCGCGAGCTCGCGTCGCAGACCGCAGACTTCATCCACCTCCCGCGGCCGACCTGGCTCGACGCCCAGGGCCGCCTCGTCCCTGATGCGCTGATCACAGCGTTCCTGACGTTCTGGCGACAGCACGGCGAGGCGCTCGCGGCCGTCACCGCCTACCCCGAGATCGCCCCGCACCTCGTGCTGATGGCGTTCCTGCACCGGGTCGTCAACGGGGGCGGAACGATCGAGCGGGAGTACGCGATCGGCATGGGCGCCATCGATCTGTGCGTTCGATGTGGCGAGACGGTGCTTGCCATTGAGGTCAAGCGCTGGCGGGATCGGGACGCGGACCCAGCGACGGCAGGCCTCGCGCAGCTCGACGGCTACCTCGAGGGGCTCGGGCTCGATCGCGGCTACCTCATCGTGTTCGACCAGCGGGAGCGACGGCTGCCGGTCGAGCAGCGCATCGCCCAGGAATCGCGTCAATCGCCGGGCGGGCGCGCGATCACGGTCGTTCGCGCGTAGCGCCTTCGGGTTACGCCCGGCCGGCTGAGATCAGCCGGAGGTGGGACATGGCGGGTCACACAAAGGAGGAGCGGGCCTCAGCGCTCGTTCACCTGGGAGCCTGGGCGGAGAAGGCGCTCGGGCCCGAGTTCGAGGAGGCCGTCCAGGACCTGTGGGGACACCTGCACGCGCGCGCCCTGGAGCTCGGCGACGCGCTCCCGATGGCCCAGGGCGTGGAGCAGGCGTGGTTTTGGTTTGATCGACCCCTGCCGGACGGTCGGCGCGTCGTCGAACGCTATGACGCGCTCGGCCAGCGACAGGACGAAGCGATCGGTGAACACGATCGCGAAGCACGGAAACGGAGCGCGGACCTCATCCCCAGGCACGTCTACGTCGGTCTTGCCGAGCATGAAGGCCAGGGACTCGTCGACCCAGAAGGTCTTTCGCCGGTGCAACTCGAAGCTGACCCTCCACGACAGCACGTCGCGGGCGTCGGCGTGATCGGCGAGGAACCGGCGAACCCCGAAGTCCGTTCACGCCCCGCACCTTCACGATGGACGGGCAGAAGCTGACGGTCCCCGACCCGCCGCTCGACATGCTCCTGCGCGTGACGCTCAACGCTCTCCTGTACGCCACGAGCGCGGGGCCCGGGGCCGAGGAGCGCCAAAGCCCGCGCGCGCCGGGGAAGCTACCGCCGCGCGATCAGGCGGTGGTCAGCTCCGACAGCGTGTTCTTCCTTCCTGGCACCATCGACATCTCCCGCCTCCGGAAGCTCCAGGACCTCGGTCGCGCGCCCAGCGGCGGCCAGATGTTGCATCGTTTCATGGTGCGCGGTCATTGGCGGCGGCCTGCGAAGAACTGGCACGAGCAGCGCGCGCGGTGGATCGCCCCCTACTGGAAGGGGCCCGATCTCGCCTCGGTGATCGAGCGCACCTACAAGTTTAAACCCTGAAGTCCGCTGCCAAGACGATGAATGGTGCACAGGTTCGCCGGCAACGCGCTCGCCAGCTCAACAACCCGCTCGGACGACGTTTGCGCGTCAGCTGACGGAGGTCTGGCAATGGCGCAAGGTCGAGACGCGTTCGAGCGACCGACGGCCTGGTTTGGCGTGGCGATTTACGTATGAACGGGCGAACGAGGCTAACTGTTTGCCCGATCGTTCCGTGCGGAGGCGCCGATAGGCAAAGTGCCAACCTCCCATGCGAATTCGCTGATGACTTCGTGAAAACCGATGTGATCGCAAGATCGACGGAGGAGCGACAGGCCCAGCACTTTGCCTACGTCAAATTTCAGCGCTCGTGAAACCCGGCATTCGAAGGCGCCCCCGGCGCGAATCGAACGCGCGACCAACGGCTTAGAAGGCCGTTGCTCTATCCAACTGAGCTACGGGAGCAGCCCGCTCCCCTAACCCGGCCATTACTCGGGTGCGGCAGCCTGTCGCCGCTTCGCGAGCTGTGCGACCACGACGTGCAGGCCGAACAGCATCAGCGGCAGCAGCAAGAACGCCGGCACCATGCTCTTTAGCGACACGCCAAACATCGCCGCAGTCATTTCTACGGAGTTTGGAACAGGCCCCTTGTTGCTGACGGCATCGATCAGCGGCACCACCCCGAGCGCGGCCGCGAGGCCGCTGGTGATCGCGACGATGACGAACGGATTCATCATGAACAAGGAGTCGGTGATGCCAGCAGCCGCCGCTTCGCGGAGGGTCGCAGGCTTCGGGCTGCCCGGCAGGGGGTTCGGCGTACGGAGCGCCTGCCAGAACACGACGACGGCGATGCCAACCGTGCTGATGGCCGCCGTGGGCCATACCGAATCGGGCGCCACGGTGAAGGCTGCGAGCGTGAAGGCGAGCGCGGCGCCAACGTTCGCGAGCGCGATCATCCAGGCCTGGGCGGCGCCGCCGCGCCCCTGAAAGCGCACCGACTGCGAGGCGCCGACAGCGCCCACCGTGGCGCACGCGGCGAATGCGGCGACATACATGACCGCCGGCGTGACCGACAGCGCGAAGTGGTCGAGCCACACCAACGGGCTTCCAGCGACCTTATTCGCGATGGACTCTTCGAGGGTATCCGAGGCGGCGACGACGACGAGGGCTGTGAGTGCGAGGATGATCGGGCCCGAGGTGCCCGCCGAGGAGAGCGCGGCCAACGGAGCGGGGTCGGCAGGGGCCGGCGGTTCGGTCTGCAGCGACGTCGCGATCGAGCCGCCGAGCGCGCCGAGGCCGGCAAAAGTCGCCATCACGAGCGCGCAGCCGAACCACTCGGCGATCAGCAACGCGATCACGCATTGCGACAGCAACAACACGCCGGCGACGTCATCGTGTGGCAAGGCGAGACCCTGCCAGGCGGGCGCCAGGACCGCGAGCGCGAGCGCGGGAGCGGCGATCGTCCCGTACACGACGCTGCCGGCGGCGGCGCCCGCGATCGCGCCGGCTCCGATCGGACGTGCGGCGGGCAGCCCGGCGATGACGCCCCCTGCGACGCCGAGCAGGGCGGCAATCACGTACCCGAGTGGCTCGACGAAGGTCGGCGCCGTGGTCCACCCCTCGACGAGCCGTGCCGGCAGCACGAAGTAGAGCGGACCCACGAGTGCCAAGGCCGCCAGCAGACCGCTCGCATACCCACCGCCCACCAACGCGAGCCACCGCCGGCCGACGACATGTGGGTTTGTACCGAGTGACATGGAGCCTCCAGGCGGTGACCGTACCATGCGCGGTCGTTGTGGGGCTTGCCGCGATACGTGACGGGCGCTCGAAGGGAGAACGCGGATGACGTGGCTACAGGCCGTGATTTTGGGGCTCGTCGAAGGCATCACCGAGTTCCTGCCGGTGAGCAGCACCGGTCATCTGCTCGTCGCGGAGCGCATGATGGGGCTCCCGGACGGCGAAGCCAGCAAGGCGTACGCGATCTGCATCCAGGCCGGCGCCATCCTCGCGGTCGGCGTGTTGTACACGCATCGCTTGAAGCAGACAGCTTTGGGCATGATCGGCCGGAACCCCGAAGGAAGGCGTCTCCTCGAGCGTATTCTCGTGGCGTTTGCCCCCGCCGTCGTCGCGGGTCTGTTGCTCGACAAACACGTGGAAGCCGTGCTGTTCGGGGCCTGGCCGGTGGTGATCGCCTGGGTCGTCGGCGGGGTGGCGATCCTCGTGTTCGGTCGGGATCTGCGCCTGACGGGCGCTGACCTCGGCGCGTTGTCGAACAAGCACGCGTTCCTGATCGGCCTCGCGCAGTGCGTCGCGATGTGGCCGGGCACGAGCCGCAGCCTCGCTACCATCGCCGGCGGGCTGCTCGTCGGCCTGTCGCTGCCGGCCGCAGTCGAGTTCTCGTTCCTGCTCGGGTTCATCACGCTCTCGGCGGCGACGGCGTTCTCGGCGCTCAAGCACGCGGACGAGATGTTCGCGGCCTACGGTGCTGCGCCGCTGCTGATCGGGTTCGTCGTCGCGTTCGTGTCGGCGGTGGTCGCCGTCCGCGGCATGGTCGCGTTCCTCGAGCGGGGCGGGTTCGCGCTGTTCGGCGTGTGGCGCATCGCTGCCGGCGCCATCGTCGCGGGCTTGCTGCTCGCCGGGCGCATCTGAGCCCGTTACCGGGGTGGGCTCGGAGAGAACGATGGACGCACCCAAAGAGAAGCCCTACACGCTCGCGCCCGTAAAAGGGGGCCGGCTGCCTGAGCACGCCAAGCTCCTTTCCGCGGCCTTGCAGGACCTGATGGACAACATCGGGCCGTACGTGCTCGCGTCGCTCGCGCAGACGGTGATCGTACTCCCGGTCGTGTTCGTGTTCATCTTCGTGATCTACGCGGTGATCGGGGTCGGGGCGGTCGTAGGCATCGGCGGCATGGTCGCGCTCGCGAGCGTCGTCGGAGATGACTACGCAGGGCTGGTGCTCGGGCTCGGTCAGCTGGTGATGTTCTTCGCGATGTTCCTGACCATCTTCGCGATGGCGGCGGGGCTTGGAGCCTTGCTCGCGCCGCTGTCCGCGAGCCTCTACCGCGCCGTGGTCAAGCACCAGCGCGGGGAGGGCAAGCTCGAATTCGGCTCCGTGTTCTCGACGATCACCGAGAACGTCGGCGGCGTCATGATGGTCCAGGTCGGCCTCTCGCTCGCCGTCATGGTCGGTGCGATGTTCTGCTACGTCCCCGGCATCGCTGTCGCGTTCCTCACGGCGTTCGCGGCGCCGCTCGTATACGTCCACGGACGCACGCCGCTGGAGGCCGTTACCATCGCGGTGAACCACACCAAGAACCACCTCGCGTGGCACGCGATCTGGTTCGCGATGATGCTTGTCGTCGGCATCGCAGCCTCCTATGTGCCCATCCTCGGGCCGGCGTTCTTGTTGGCCCTGCAGGTTCGCGCGTACCGCGAGCTGTTCGGCGACGGCGAAGAGCCCGTGCTCGACGTGGTGGCGTGATGGCTTCGAACCAGGAGCAGATCGATTTCTGGAGCGGCGTGGCCGGTGAGCGCTGGGTTTCGGCTCAGCGCGAGATGGACCGCACCATCCGCCCGCTCGGAGACGCGGCGCTAACGGCGCTGGACCTCACGCCGGGCCTGCGCGTGCTCGACGTCGGCTGTGGCTGCGGCGACACCACGTTGGCGATCGCCGAGCGCGTCGGCCCCGCGGGGCGCGTCCTCGGGGTCGACGTGTCCGAGCCGATGCTCGCGCGGGCCCGCGAGCGCGCGAAGACGGCGCCCGGCGCCCCGATCGAATTCGACTTCGCGGACGCGGCGAGCACCCCGCTCCGCACGATCGATCGCATCTACTCGCGGTTCGGCGTGATGTTCTTCGACGACCCCGTCGGCGCGTTCCGCCACCTGCGTTCGGCGCTCGCTCCGGGCGGTCGAATCGCGTTCGTGTGCTGGCGCCCGCTCACCGCGAACCCGTGGGCGCACCTCCCGCTCGAGGCGACCGTGTCGGTCCTCGGCCCGGCGCCCACAGCTCCGGCGCCGGATGCGCCGGGTCCGTTTGCGTTTGGGGACGCCGCCCGCCTGCGCGCGATCCTCGGCTATGCGGGCTGGAAGGACGTGTCGATCGAGCCGTTCGACACGGAGCTCCAGTGGACGACCTCGGATGACGACGAGGCGTTGCGCGAGACGTTCGTGCGCATCGGCCCCGCCGCCCGCCGCCTGGTCGACGCTCCGGAAGGCCTCCGCGAGCGCGCGATCGCCGCGATCCTCGAGGCGTTGGGTCCCTATCGAAAGCCCACGGGGCTCGTCATGCCCGCCGCTGTCTGGATCGTCAGCGCGCGGTGAATCGCCAGCCGGGTGCAACGTCCGGTAGAGTGCGCGAATGACACCGCTCGACCAGTCCGTGCAGGCGCTCGCGCTCGAGTTCCACCAGGACGGCATGTCCGCGACGCCGGAGGCTGTCGCGAGCCTCCACGCCCAGGCGTGCGCGGGTGGGGCTGCGGTGTCGTGTCGCGCGTCCGAATGGCGAACCCTCGAGGGCAAGTGGGCGCGTGCCGACCTCGCGGATGCGGGTCCGATCGCGGCCGAACTGTGCGGCCAGGGCGATGCGGTCGCCTGCCTGTTGTCGTCCTGGGCCGTGTTCGCGGCCGGCGGCGAGCGGCAGGTCGGGCTCGACCACCTCGCGAAGGCGTGCGCTGCGGGGCTCGAGCGCGCGTGTGGCGAGGCGGCGTACCTGGAGCAGACGCCGGGCGTCGCGATAACCACGATCGATCGCGCCTGTGTGTCCGGCGTAGGCAACGCGTGTATGCTCGCAGGCAACCTCTACCGCACAGGTGCTACCGACCTGTCCGTCGATCTCGTCCTGGCGGCGGAGCGCTTCAAGGCGGGCTGCACCCTGGGAGACGTCGAGAGTTGCACAAACCTCGCGCGCGCCGAGCAGCTCGGTGAAGGCGTGCCCGCCGACTTTCCATCGGCGGAGGGGCGCTTCCAAGCTGCGTGTTTTTCGGGCGGGGATGGTCGCGCGTGCGCGCTGCTCGCCGCGATTTATGCGCCGGACGGCCCTGTTCCGATGTCGAACGCTCACGACGAGGAGGTCGCGCGCGCCTGCGAGCTCGGGTACCTCGCGTCCTGCCCTCCCGCACCTGCAGCCGTCGCGTCCGCGCCGGTCGAGGTCCCTCCGGCCCCGATCGAACCGCCCCCACCTCCGCCGGACCCGTCGCTCGTCGACCGCGTGTCGACCTGGCTCGGCGACTGGTTTCCGTGGTGGGTCGCGCCGTTCCTTCCGCTGATCTTGTTGGCGCAGCACGCCTATCGAAAGCGAAAAGCGGACGCGTGGGTGGCGGCAGCTCACGGCGCGGGTCTGGTGCCGACGGGAGCCTGGCCCGACGTCGCGATGAGCGGCAAGCTTGCGGGCGTCGAGGTGAAGGTTCGGCAGTGGGAAGCGTCGCACGGCAGGAAGGACGATCATTCGGGCAAGGGCCGAACGACGAGCCGCCACGTGCGCGCCGAGGCTTCTACGAGCCGCGATCTTGCGGGGCTCGTGGTGTACGAAGAGGGCTGGATGTCCACCGTCGGCAAGGCGTTCGGGATGACGGATGTCGAGATCGGCGACCCGGCGTTCGACAAGGTCTTCGTGGTGAAATGTGCGGACCCGGAGGTGGCGCGTCGCGCGCTGGACGCGCCGGTGCGGCGGGCGTTGCTCGACACCTTCGCGATGCTCGGTTCGGTTGGGATTGAAGACGGCAAGATCGTCTACGCCGCGCACAGCGAGATCAGCGGCAAGCGCGCGATCGACATCGCGCTCGCCCTCGCGACCTGCTCCGCCTCCTTCGGCGACGCCTAACGATCGACGCCGATCGGCCCGCCGCGCCCGCGCAGCTGCCGCAGCCGCTGCCGCGCGGTCCATAGCGCCGACGCGCCCGCCTGCACGCCCGCGACCGCGACCTGGAGCCCGCCGGGGTTCCAGAATTGCCCGTCGATCAGCGTGTGGTCCTTGTCGATCAGGCCGGACTCCTTCGCGAGCTCGGCCAGTCGCGTGTGCGGGTACAGGCGGATCGGCTGCATCATCAGCAGCGTGAACATGCGCAGGTTCGGCCCGAGCTGCCACTTCGCGTGGGCGAGGAACTGGAAGATCGCGGCCAACGAGCGCGCGTCCTCGCCAGGGCTGTTCAGGAAGAAGCTGTACTCGACGTCCATGTCGTGCTTCTTCGCGAGCTCGACGGTGTACAACATGTCCGCGTAGCGGAAGTTCTTGTCGAGCCGCCTGAGCATGCGGTCGTCCACGTGGTCCGGCGAGAACGAAAGCAGGCCGCAGCCCGCCTCCTTGAGCGCGACGATGAGCTCGTCCGGCAACGTGTTCTTGTGCTCGTTCATCCACGCCGACCACCGCACGGGCAGGCGCCGCTTCACGAGCTCGTCGCAGATCGCCATCGCGTGGGAGACGGGGATGTTGAAGATCTGGTCGCAGAAGAACAGCTGCCGCACACCGTACTTCGTGTACAGGTCCTCGATCTCGTCGACCACGTCCACGGCGGGCCGCTGCCGCACGGTGCGTCCGAGCAGGTAGGTGTCGCTGCAGTGGATGCAATGAAGCGCGCAGCCGCGCTTGCTCTGCACGCCGACGGACACGAAGCTCGACGCGATGTACGGCGCGTGATCGAGCAGATCGCGCCGCGGGTGGCGCACGGCCGCGAAGTTCACCGTGGGCGGCGTGCCGCTGTAAACGACCTTTCCGTCGCGTCGCGCGTACACCCCGGGCACCTCCCACGGTGTGTCCTTCTTCGCGATCAGCTCGGGAAACCTGTGCTCCCCTTCGCCCCACAGGCCCGCGTCTACGCCCGGGAGGCGCGCCATGAACTCCTCGGCGTACAGCGAGAACGCGGTGCCGCCGGCCACCACGAACGCGTTCGGGCAGGTGGCGCGCACCAATTCGACGGTGCGCTGCTGCGGCGCGAAGTCGTCCTCGTGGCTGCCAGGCTTGGCGACCTTGATGTTGCGCAGCGACACCCCGACGACATCCGGCTCGAACGCGACGAGCTCGTCGCCCAGCCGTCGCATCGCGGCGTCCGCGCCGCCGTCCAACGCCCACACGTTGACGTCGACGATGCGCACGTCGTGGCCGTCCAGATGGGCCGCGAGGTACGCGAGGCCGATCGGGTACACGAGCTCCATGTCGAGCGCTGTGAAGGCTTGGACGAGCAGGATGCGCATTGAACGAGATACTAGCCGGAAGGAACGGGCCCCGCCTGGAGGAGATGACGTGGAGGACATCGTCGTGCGACCGGACGTGCGCATCCCCGCGCATGAGCTCGACGAGACCACGTCGCGGGCCGGAGGTGCCGGCGGGCAGCACGTGAACAAGGTGAGCACGCGCGTTCAGCTGCGGTGGAACATCCCGAACAGCTCGGCGCTGCGCGAAGACCTGAAGGCCCGCCTGTTGATCCGCCTGCGCTCCAAGCTCACCACCGAGGGCGACCTGCTCATCGTGGTTGACGACTCGCGCAGCCAGCTGCAGAATCGCCTCGAGGCCCGCGAACGCCTCGCCGAGGTCGTCCGCCTCGCGCTCGTCGTGCAGAAGAAGCGCGTCGCGACCAAACCCGGCAAGGGTGCGGAGCGGCGCCGGGTGGACGACAAGAAGCGCAAGGGCGCCACAAAACAGGGTCGCAAGACCGTCGGAAACGAGGAGTAGAATGCCGATCCCACCCGACTCTGCTGAACGCATCAAGCGGCTCCGTTCGCTCGCGTACCACGCTGATCGCGCTGCCAAGGGGCTCGCGGGGGCGCCGCTCGCGCTGATGCTGCCCGCCGCGGAGCCGAAGGAGCTCACGATGCTGGAGGGGACGCAGCTGCTGGCGGCCAACGGCTGGGACGTCGATCTCGCGTTGGCGGCGTACAAGGCTCGCAAGGCGTGAACGTAGCCGGCTGACGGGTCAGTCGTTGCCCTTCGCGTCCACCGTGCCGAGCTCCGCGAGGCCCTTCACGCCGAGCTTGTGCTGGAAGCGCAGGCGCTTGCCGCCGGGCACGTTGACCGTGTCGCTCCAGTTCACCTGGCGGATGCCGGGCGTCTCGACCTCGATCAGGTGCGGTCCAGCGGTGAGATCGCGCTTGATGTACGCGGACTTGATCGGGTTGTACACCACGACCTTGCCGTCGATCAGCACCTGCACGGCGGTGCTCGCCTTCACCTCGATCTCGCCCGGAAGCGACGAGTCGCCGGGATCGGCTGCGGGCTTCGGCGTGGACGAGGCGGTCGCAGGGGCGGCGACGACGGGTTCGGGGCAGTTGCAGGTGGCGAGCTTCGCGGTCAGCTCGTCGAGCTCCTGCTGTTTCTGCTCGAGCTCGACCTGCAGGCGGATCTTCTCCTCGTCCGCGCCCATGCCGCAGCCGAGGCTGAATCCGATCACGATTCCCAGGGCCGCAACAGCGCGCTTCATCTCGCCTCCGAAGCGGGTCGTGTAGCTTAGGCGAGGATCGCGGGCAACACGGGCACGCGGAGGTCCGCCGGGTCTTCGCTGCCGTCCGCGCTCGAGATGCCGGCCAGGTGCAGCAGCGACTGCACGACGTGCTCCGGGTACATGATCACGCCGTTCGGATCGGGCACGCCGGTGGTGAGGTTCACGGGGCCGGGCAACATGCCGTTGATGTTCGTGGACGCGCCTGCGACGACCCCGCCGCGGATGCCGCCGCCCGCGAGCACGCAGCCGTTCATGAGGTGATGGTCGCGGCCCAGCGAGGCGTTGAGCATCGCGGTGCGCGAGAACTCGCTGAAGCCGAGGAACGTGACGCGGTCGAGCCAGGTGCCGCCCGACGGGTGCGCGCGGCTGCCAAGGTCTTCGATCATCGTCGCCATGGTGTTGAAGCCGCGGCGCTGGCGGGCCGTCTGGACGCGGAACCAGTCGTCGTAGTGCGTATCGAGCGACTCCGTCACGGTGATCGAGACGCAGCGCGACAGCCCGAGCGTGATCGCTGTGACGGCGAGCAGCGCGTACGCCTCGGGCGACGAGTAGTTCCCGCCGTGGCCGTATTGCACGGCGCGCGACGTGAGCTCGGACGAGATGATCGAGTCGAGCCGTCGGTTCACCAGCGTTCGGGCGCCGTGGCGCGACTCGGTGGCCTTCACGAACGTGGCGGACTCGGTCTGCACCTGGCACGCCGCGTAGCTGTCGAGCGTGGCTTCGACGAGGTCGCGCTCGCGGGCGCCGAGCACCGACGCGCCCGGGCGCAGCGCGGCGAGCAGGTCGTTCACGTTCGCGACGCCGAGGGCGGTGGCCCACACGGGACGATCGACGTTGTACGCCTCGGTGTTCACCGAAAGGTTCGGGATCGGGTCGTTCGCGCCGAGCGCGGACGCGAGCCAGGTGGACGCCGACGAGCCGCGCGCAGACAGGCCAGACGGCACCTTGCCGGTGAGGAAGCGCCGGCGACCGGCTTCGTGCGTGAGCGTGTCCATGCTCATCCCGCGCACCACCGCGAGCTTGTCGAGGTGTGGCGCGAGGCGGCTCGTGCCGAACGCGGGGCCGAAGAAGTGGTTCTCGACGGGCGTCCCGTCCGCATGAACGAGGCCAGGCACATTCAGCGGCGGCAGGCCGGTGGTCTCGATGATGTCGTACGCCGGCTCGATGCCGGTGTCGCGGCGGTTGTCGCGCCGGTAGATCGACGGGTCACGCCCGTCCAGGCCGGACAACACGTCCCAGCCGCCGCCAAAGTAGCAGAGGACGAAGTAGCGATCGGAAGCCTCGGCCGCGCGCGCGAGCGACGACAGCGTGGCTTGACCACCGAACGCAGCGGCGCCGCCAGCTGCGAGCGCACCACCCAGGAAATGACGTCGGGACAACGACATGGGTACCTCGCGCCTAATACGTGTAGAAGTCGGGATGGGTGATCAGGCCGACGCAGACGGCCCGCCAGGCGGCGCCCGAATCGTGGGTCACCTGGTGCGTGCTCTCGTACAGGAACGTCCACGGCTCGAGCCGGGCGTCGCCGAGCGGCACGGAGCGCCCGTGGTAGCGGAGCACGAGGTATTGCACGTTTGCCTCGATCGCGTCGGCGTCGTCGAACGGGTCGGCGTTGCGTTCGGCGTGCACGAAGAACACGCGCTCGTTCTGCGGCTTCGCCGAGTCCGTCGCCACGAGCTGGGTGCACACGTGTACCGCCGCGTCGTCGAGGAACTTCTGGAACAACAGCGTCGGCTCGAGGTTCTCCTGCGTGCTCTGCACGTAGTCGGGCTTGCCGAGTGTCGCAGAGAGGCGCTGGAACTCGTCCAGATCGGGCACGTCGGTGGTGGACAAATTCCACTGGATGCCGCCCGATACGCGCGCAAGCGACGCGCGCAGCTGGTCGATGTCCATCCGCCGCCAGTCGCGATCCGGCGCCTCGTCCGGACCGACCGGAGGGTGGACCTGGAACGTTCCGAGCGGATCGGTGACCACCGCGGGTGGCTCGGGAGGTGGCTCGACCACGGGCGGAGTTGTGTCGACCGGAGGAGCTTCGGGGTTGCAGGCGAACAGCGCGAGGAGCGTGAACATCAGCGGATCCTCCGGTATTCGTCGGACGTGACGATCGCCTTCACCATCCCCTTGTAGTTCCAGCCGCTGGCGACGAGTTCGCTCGCGAGCTCGTCGATGTAGTCAGGGTCGTCGAGCGCGAGCCCGCGACCGACGAGCTTCGTCGCCGCGGTGTGCGCGACGCACTCGGGCAGGCGGCCGTCGGCCACCGTCTGCTCCACGAGCTCCGAAGGCCCGCGATCGATGCCTTCGGCCTGCTCGGGCGTGAGGAACTGGTAGGCGTTCAGCCACCCGGTGAATTGTTCCTGCTCGGTGGACTGCGGGTCGACGACGTAGAACCGCTTGCAGGTCGCGTCACAGGAGTTGCCGGTGTTTGCGCACCACGCGCACTCGTCGTCGAACGACGGGAAGTCGAGCGGGTCCAGGTGACCGGCGCCCGAAGGCGTCCAGCGGCCCCAGTGCGCTGCCGCGGGCTCGAGCAGCGAGTGGCAGTACTTGCAGCCGTCGCGCTGGGTGAGGTCCGCCGTCGCCTGCCCCGACGTCCCGAGCGGGATGCCGGCGTCGGGCGGCTGGAACGGCTGGCACAGGAACGCGTTGTAGAAGCGGTTCGCGCGGGCGCGCTGCGTCATGAAGCGGAGCAGGAACGCAGGCGACGTGAGCACGCCCGAGTGCGCTTCGGGCACCGTGATCCGGTGCCAGGAGGTGTCGGTGTACGGGATGTCGGGCAGCGAATCCACGTCGACCGGCAGCTCGGAGAGCCGCACCGGGCCGGGGATCTTGGCCTGGTTGCGATAGAAGTTGACGATCGGCCCATTCACGTACGCGTCGTGGCCGGTGAGGACGTCCAGGTACGGCCGATCCTCGAGCACCACGTCGCGGATACGCCGCTCGACGTCTTCCCCGAAGCCCGCGAGGATCGCTGCGTTCGGCGAGTTGCTTCCGTTGGTTCCGCACCACTCCAGGTTGGGGCCGCAGCCGCACTCGATGTCGCGCGAGCCGTCGGGCCCGTCGCAGTGTGTGCCGGTGGACGACACGGCGCGGGTCTGCGCGTCGTAGCCGCACACGCGGATGGTCGTCGTGGGCGCCCAGTACGGGTTCACGTCGACGTAGCCTTCTTGCGTCGCCCCGGGGAACGTGACCTGATCTGGATGCGGCTGCGTGACGAAGCGGCCATTGTTCAACGTAGCAGGGAACGAGCCGCAGTCCACGACCCCGCCGCGGTACGGGGCCGCCGCGTTGCGGCGCAAGTACGTCGGCGGGGTGCCGAACGTGTTGAGCGTCGAGTTCGTCGCGAACAGGTTCTGGGTGGAGACGTTGTTCCACAGCAGATCGCGGTGCATGCGCACCACGCGATCCGCGAATTCGGGCGAATCGAGCCACGCGTCGATCAGCTCGTCCGGAACCTCGCCCGCAGCCTCGACCTGCGCGTACTCCTCCATCGTCGGGACGATGCCGCGAAGGTCGAGCGACAGCGACTGCACGTATTCGGTGGGGCTGAGGAACGGGTCGTCGAGCGGGCAGAACGGCGGGTCGTAGGCGCCGTCCACGTCTTCGGCCAGCGCCGGCGAGGCCGAAAGCGCGAGCATTCCAAGCACGAAGGATCTCATTGTCCCCCCCGGCCGCAGAGCGCGGTCGCATCGAGCGTCTCGAAGTCCGAGCAGGTCGACCCGCTCGGAAATTGAACCTTGCACCAGGTCTGCAGCGTCGCGAACTCGGTCGGCGCGACGTCGTCCCCGTTCGGCGGCATCGCGCCGGCGTCGATCATCTCGAGCAGGCAGCTCATCCTCTCGAGCCAGTCGGCTTCGGTGCCGAGCTGCGTCTCGGTCGCGCCGCCGTGGCAGATCGCGCAGTGGTCCGCGTAGATCGGCTGGATGTCGGTGTCCCAGTCGGGTGGCGTCCAGTTGCCGAGCGTGAAGCCGACGCTCGCGGTGACGGGGTCGCCGCTGGCGAACGCGGCGGTGGCCTCGACGGTGTGCAGGCCGGCCACGGCGTCCGGGTCGGTGGGGTCGACCGTGAACGCGCCTTCCGTGACGACCTGGGACACGCCGTCCAGCGTCACCGTCAGCGTCGAAAGGTGTTGGGGATCGGACGTGTAGACGTGCAGCGTGGTCGGCTCGACCAGCGACTGACCGGCATCCACGCCGACGAGCTCGATGCGTCGCCCGTCGCTGGCGCGGCTCACGCCCGTCGCGTCCGCGAACAGCAGGCGACCGATCCCGTCGCCGCCGACGACGTGATCGACGCCCAGAACTGGTCGGAAGCCGGACCCGTCGCCGAGCAGCCAGCCCGATTCGGTGCCCACCCACACGCCCGACGCGGACGGGGTCGCCACCACCTCGTTCACGGGGGCTGGGAACACGAACGTGGTGATGCCGCCGCTCGGACCGCGCTGAACGAGCTCGCCGTCCATGACGAACCAGACGTTGCCGTCGCCGTCGCCCGCGAGCGAGTCCGGAGGCTCGCCGAACACCGATTCGGCGACGCTGAATTGGTCTTCGTCGGCGACGAGTCCGAACACGCCGTCTGCCGCAGCGACCCACACCAGAGGCCGACCCGCGTGCCGGCCGGCGACGACGAATTGTCCCGTGGCGCCGTCCACGGCGACGCGGACGAGATCATCCACGCGGTAGCGGTAGATCGCGTCGTCGGTGCCGAGCCACACGTCGGTTCCGCGCGTCGACAGCGAGCGGACCGCGCCCGGGATCGCCTCCGCCAAGGGCGAGGCGACCAGCGTCGCGGCGTGTTGGACGTACAGGTCGTCCGCGGCGACGAACAGACTGCCGTCAGAAGTGCGCCCGGCGCCGTACAGATCGGCGTCCACCCCGAGCTGAATCGCGGCCCCGTCGGGCCCGACCGCGACGAGATCGCCGGGTACCCGCGCCACCAGCGTGTGCGCGTCGGCAGCGAAGGCCGTCGCGCCGCCCGCGATGAAGGGCTCGGAGAACGGCGTCAGCGCCGGTCCTGGCGTCACGTGTACGCGCTCGTCGACGGGACCCGAATCAGGGTCCGTCTCGGTGGGGTCACTTCCGGTGCATCCGACGACCAGCGTCAGAAGCACGCATTGCACAGGGACGCGCAGCCGCATTTCGTGATGATACCAAAGTCCGTCGTTCGACGTATGCTCCATGTGCGGCGCGAGCCGGCGGGGGGCGTGATGGGGGTCGTGCGCGTCGGTGCGAGGGCCGTGTTGCTGCTGGCTCTGGTCGGCTGCAAAGGGGACGAGCCCATCGATACGGTGGACTCGACGCCGGACACCGAAACCGACGTCGTGGATACCGAGGTCATCGACACCGGGGAGCACGTCGAGACCGACGTCCCCGTCCCGGACTGCGCCCCCGCGCTGACGATCTCCCCCCTCTCCATCACCGTGCAGTCGCGCGGCGTGCGAGGCTTCGCGGCCGGCGGGGGTACCGGTGTGTACCAATTCGCGCTCCGCTCGGACGCGTCGGGCGCTGCGGTCAACGCCGTCAGCGGCGCCTACGTGGCGGGGAGCGGCACCGGAACCGACACCGTCGTGGTGACCGACCCTTCCTGTGTGGGCGAGGCCCTCGCGACCGTCACGGTCGTCGCCCCGATGCGGGTGCTCCCGGACGAGGTGGAGCTGCGTCCGGGCGAGTCGATCACCCCGTCCGTCACAGGAGGATCGGGGTCTTCCTCGTGCGAGCTCCTGGTGAACGGCTCGGGGGCGACGCTCACCGGCTGCGCCTACAAGGCGGGCTCCAGCGCGGGCTACGACCGCGTGCGCGTCACCGACGACGGCACCGACGAGCGCGATGAGATCGCGTTGCACGTCTCGGCCTCGGCCTCGTTCGACGTTATCGGGCGCCAGTGGTGGATCCCCGAAGGCGGCGCATTTCACGCGCGGGTCACCGGGGGAAGCGGCGTCGCCGCGATGACGATCCTCTCCGGCACCGGGCCCACGATCGATGGGGACTTGGTGCGCGGCGACACCCCCGGGCACGCGCTGGTGCGGGTGCAGGACGCGTTTCTCGGGGCCTACGCGGGTCGTGGCTTCGACGTGGCGGTCGATGTGGTCTCGGCGAACGGCGTCGGCACGGAACGCGACGGGGAGCAGCTGAACTACGGGGTGATCCGGCCTGGTGGGGATCAGGACGAAGACGGCGCACCGGAGTTCGTGCTCGGGTTTCGCGAGATGAACGTTGGCGCCTACCTTTCCGGAGGCGTCTACGTGTACGAGGCCTCCGCGACCACCACGGCCCCGCTGCAGGTGCTGGGCGGCACCCAACTCGACCAGGCGTTCGGCTCGGACGTGGCGCTCGGCGACTTCGACGATGACGGCGTGAACGAGCTCGTGATCGGCGCCGAGCGTACCAACCGCGCGGGTACTTCGGCCGGCGCGGTGTTCGTGCACGCCGGCCTCGGCGATGGCACCTACGATGACGTCGCGACGATCGTGCTCCCCGGGGTCAACAGCTCCGACCTTGTCGGCGCCTCCCTGGCGGCCTGCGACTTCGACGGCGACGGGTACGACGATCTCGCCGTCGGCGCGCCGAGCTCCGAGAACCGCGCGGCGGACCCGCAGTGGACGGATCAAGGCGGGGTGCAGCTGTTCTACGGCGGTCCAGGCGGGCTCGGGCTTCCCTACGATCAGGTGCTGTGGGGGCCGATCCCCGTCAACGCAAGCTGGCCCGCATCCCCCACGGGCGCGAAGTCGCTCCAGTTCGGGCGCAGCCTCGCAGCGGGAGATTTCGACGGTGATGGTCGCTGCGACCTCGCGGTGGGCTCCACCGAGGCCGCCTGGGACTACGACGGCGCTGATGGCATCGTGTGGCTGTACCGCGGCGGCGATTCCGGAATCGAGCCGACCCCGTACGTCACGTTCAATCCGGTGTCGCCGAACACCGACACCGACGCGCGCTTCGGTGCCCGCATGGCCGTCGGCGACCTCGACGGCGACGGCTCCCTCGAGCTCGCGTTCGGCTGGAGGCAGCGCGACCGGCAGGACGTGAGCGCCGGTGGGGCCGGCGCGGTGCTCGTGTTGTCCGATCCACTCGGCACGCCCGGCCTCGTCGACCCGTGGGCGGCGGCGGACGTGGTGTTCCAGGGCAGCAACAGCAGCGACTACCTCGGGTGGGGGCTGTCGATCGGCGACGTGACCGGCGACGGAAAGGACGACCTCGTGATGGGGTCGCCGCAGGACGAGGTGCCGTCCGGCAAGGGCGACGTCGGCGTCGCGCACGTGATCTCCGGCGCGGTGCTCGCGGCCGATCTCGGCGACGGCGATCGCGACGACCGTTCGAGCCTGATCGTGGACCCCGCCGCGAGCGGCACCGTCGCGTACGTCGGGCCGAACCCCTACGACGGGCTGCGTGGGCCATACCTCGGGCAGGCGGTTTGCGCGGTGGGCGACGGCTTCGTCGCGGCGCTCGCAGGTCGCGAGTACGCGGACGGGCTCGGGGACGGGGCGATTCACCTGTACACCGACGGCAATCCCGCGATCGACACGCGCATCTCCATCCCCGGCGAAGCGTCGGGCAACGAGGTCGGCCGCGCCGTGGCGGTCGGGGACACGAACGGCGACGGCGACGACGATCTCGTCCTGGGGGCCCCCGGGGTCGGGGTGCGTCCGTTCCCCACGAGCACCGGCGCGTACGGACCGAACAGCTCGTTCGGCGCCAACAACGGTCAGGTGTGGTCCCTGCCTGGTGATGGCGCCGGCGCGTTCGGCGTCGGTGGTGCGTGGGTCGGCGCGGTCGACTACGCCGCGCGCACGAACGTCAGCATGCCCGTCGACACCGCGTCCGGCTCGCGCGTCGGCTATGCGACCGCGAACATCGGGGACTTCGACGGCGATGGCTTCGTCGACTTTGCGGTGGTGACGAGGAACGACTCGCGCGAGACGACGCTGCCGACGGGATCGACGTACGATGCGACCTCGTTCGCGGCGTGCCCGGCGATCACGGGCCAGACCAGCAACCTCGGGCTGCTGTCGATCTACCGCGGCGGTCCCGCGGGCATCTCCGCGATCCCCGCGTTCGCGTTCTGGGGCCCGCAGTCCGGCAAGAACCTGTCGGGCGTGTGGGGCGGGCTCGACCACGACGGCGATGGATTCGACGACGTGATCGTGAATTCGACGAGCTTCGTCACCAGCACCAACGTCACCCGCGGCGGCCTCGTGGTCGTGAAGGGCCGCCCCCACGTGGGCACCGGCACGCAGGTGCTGTGCACGGGGACCGAGTTCTTCGTCGGTGCGAACGACGGCGGCAACGCGGGCTACGCCGTCGCCCCGCTCGGCGACCTCGACGAAGACGGCTGCGACGAGATCGCGATCGGCGCGCCCTCCGAAAACGTGGTGCTGCCGAACGTGTCGTTCAACGACGCAGGCGCCGTCCGCGTGTTGTGGGGCCACGGCGCCACCTGCGGGAGCAACGTGGCCCAGGCGACGGTCCTCGGCGTGGCGACCGCGTCGCTGCAGGTCGGGCGTGGGCTCGGCGGGGGAGGGGACTTCGATCACGACGGGGTCCCCGACATCGCGGTCGGGGCGATCGGGTACGCGGTCGACGGCACCACCGTCGGGGCTGCGTACGTTTCGCCGGGCGCGCACGTGTTGTCGCAGCCGCGCCTCCCGGTCGTCGCGGGCACGCCTTCCATCCTGCCGGCGATTCCAGCGAACCAGCGCCCGTCGCCGCTGTTTCCGACCACGGGTGTGTGGTCGCACATCGGGACGAGCGGCGCGAGCCGGTTCGGCGAGGCGGTCGCGTTGGTCGACGACCCGAACCTGCCTGGGGGAGCGTTGCTCGCTGTCGGGGAGCCGTTCGGTGAGGTCGGCGGAGCGCCGCTCGGTGGCGGTTTGACGGCGTTCGCGTTCGACCCGTCGCTGCCGGGGATCCCGCCAACGCCCTGGGGCCTGTTCGCGGGGGAGCCCGAGGCCCTCGGCGAACTCGGTGGCTACGTGATCGCGGCGCGCGTCGACGGCGCTCCGGTGCTGCTCACCGGCGCCGTCCGGTCCGACGCCGTCGGACTCGATCAAGGCGCGGTGTACGTGTTGCCGGTGGGTGTCCCGTGAGGTCGATCCTGTTTCTACTGGCCGCCTGCACGAAGTCCGAAGACACTGTTGAGACCGACGTCGTCGTCGAGACCGACACAGACCCGGTCGAGACGGACATCGTCGAGACGGACACCGTCGAGACGGACCCGCCTGACACGGACACGGGGCCGCACCCGTGTGATCCAGCCCTCGCGCTCGATCCCGCCGAGGACTACGTGTTGCCGCTTCGGCCGGCGTTCTTCACCGGCTTCGGCGGCACGGGCGACTACAGGTTCGAGCTCGCGGACGCTCCGAGCGGCGGGCTCGTGGGCGCCCACACGGGTCAATATGTTGCCGGGCCGGAGGTCGGCGCCGTCGACGTGTTGCGCCTGACCGACGGCGGCTGCATCGGCGAGGCGCTCGCGAACGTGCACGTGCTCGGCCCGCTCGACGTGCACCCGAAGGTCGCGGTGGTGCCTCCGAACGCGGTGTTCGCGCTCGACATTCGCGGCGGTCGTGGGCCGTTCACCTGCACCACCGTGATCCAGCCCTCCGGCGGCCTGATGGACGGGTGCACCGTTCACGCCGGTCCCACCGGCGCCGTCGACAAGGTGGCAGTCACGGACGACTTCACGGGGGAGCGCGTCGAGATCACCTACACGGTGTCGTCGACGTCGTCGTTCGACGTGCGCGGGCAGCGGCTGTACGCGCCCGTCGGGCAGCCCTTCTCGCCGCTCGTGGTCGGCGGCAGCGGCGAGGTGTCCGTCACCGTGTTGTCCGGAGACGTGCAGGTGGCCGATCTCGGCGTGATGCACGCTGACGCGCCGGGCACGTCGCGTGTCCGCCTGACCGACCGGTTCTTGCCCCAGTACACCGTCGATCGCGACTTCATCGCGTTCGATGGCCGAACGCCTCCGTCCGTTCGCGACGGTGAGCGGTCGACCTGGGGCGCGATGGCGGCCCCCGGTGATCTGGACGGCGACGGCAAAGGCGACGGCGTCGTCGGCTTCTACGAGGCGTCGTCGACCGCGTTCATGTCCGGCGAGGTCCTCGTGTACTTCGGCGGGGACACAGAGCCTGCCCAGGTGTTCGGCGGGCGACTCGCGTCGGATCAGGCGGGCCGGTCGGTGGTGACGGGCGACTTCGACGGCGATGGGCTCGTCGATCTCGCGTACGGCGTCGAGCTGTCGGACCTCTACACGGGCGACGCTGGCGCGGTGTTCGTGCACCGGGGCACGTTCATGGGTCTGTTCGAAGACGAGCCCTCCCTCGTGCTCACCGGCGACTACAACAGCGACCGGCTCGGGTACGCGCTCGCGGTATGCGACTTCGACGACGACGGCTACCAGGACCTCGCCGTGTCGGGCCACCAGCGCGATGACCGGCGCACGAGCACCACCGTGAACAACACCGGCGCCGTGCAGATCCACAAGGGCGGCCCGCGCGGGCTGCACGAAGACTTCGACGCGATCCGCTACGGTGCGCTCCCGGACGGGCTCGGCGGCTGGCCGTCAAAGGTCGATCTGCA
The DNA here is from genome assembly GCA_947505245.1 of Pseudomonadota bacterium. Lineage (GTDB taxonomy): Bacteria > Myxococcota_A > UBA796 > UBA796 > SYKL01. Next base: position 27,654 of record CANNIZ010000022.1, read on the forward strand.
GATCGGCCAGGCGCTCGCGGCGGGCGACTTCGACGGGGACGGAAGGTGCGATCTTGCCGCGTCGAACCCGAACTACTCGCTCGACGGCAACGGGCAGGACGGCCTCGTCCTGCTGTGGCACAGCGACGCGACGGACGCGGAGGTCGGCCTCTCCGCGAATCCAACGCGGCTCTACTCGTGGACGAACGGCACCGACGGGTCCATCTCGTTCGGCCGGCAGCTCGCCGCGGGCGACCTCGACGGCGACGGGGTCGACGACCTCGTCGCGGGCGCGTGGCGCGCGGATCGCCCGACGGGAAACCTCGGGGACGCCGGCGCGGTCGCGGTGTTCCTCGATCCCTCCCGGTCCGCGGGCCCGGCCGAGACGCCGATCCTCGCGACCACCGCGGATTGGCTCGCGTACGGCGACAACTCGGGTGACTACCTCGGCGTCTACGTCGGTGTCGGCGACACGTCGGGCGACGGCACGCTCGATCTGATCGCGAGTGCGGGCAACGACGAGGACCCCGCCCTCGGCTCGACGCTCACCGACACGGGCGCCGTGCGGGTCTACGACGGCGTCGCGATCGGCGCGACGGTGGCCCCGTACGACGCGAGCGCGGACGTGCCCGCGAAGCTGTTCGTGAACGGCGTGCTCACCGGCCGGTACACGTACTTCGGGCAGGCCGCGCTGCCGGTCGGCGACACCACCGGGGACGCGATCCCGGACCTGCTGGTACTCGCAGGGCGCGACAACGCTTACGGCGCTGAGGCCGGCGCAGCCTACACCGTCGATGGCGCCTCGCGGGCCCCGACGCTGCTCGGGTTCCCTGCGAACGCGGCCGGTCACCGCGTCGGCGGCTACGGGTCGGTGGCCTGGGTGGACACCGACCACGACGGGGACCTCGATGTCGTCGGCGGCGGCGGCGCGCTCGGGTTCGTCGGCACCGGCCCGAATGCGGGCGCTGTGTACGCGTGGTCGTACACTTCCACCGTGGCGGCGACGACGTCGCGCGAGTGGAAGGGCCACACCAACTGGTCCGCCTCTGATCGGCACGGTTGGGCCGTGGCCCCGGTCGGAGACTTCGACGGCGACGGCTTCATCGACCTCGGTGTGCTGGCCTACAACGACAGCAAGCCTTCGACGTTCGACGCGAACTACGCGAACCCGTCGCAGTGTCCGGGCAGTGTGTCGGGCCCCGGCGCGCTGTACGTGTACCGCGGCTCCGCGACCGGGATCGCGGATCGGCCCGCGTTCGTGCGGTTCGGCTACGCCGCGAACGACCTGCTCGAGACCGTGACGTCCGCGGGCGACTTCGACGGCGACGGTTTTGGCGACGTCCTGATGGGGTCCACCGGGTTCTCGAACACGGGCGGCTTCGCGATCGTGTACGGCCGCGCGCCCGTGGACGCCGCGAAGATCACGGTGGTTTGCGACCGTGTCGACGAGTTCCTCGGCGTCACGTCGAGTTCCTCGGCGGGCGTCGCTGTCGTAGGGCTCGGCGACGTCGACGGGGACGGCTGCGACGACGTTGCGGTGGGGGCGAAGGACGACGACCTCGGCAAGAGCAACCAGGGCTCGGCGCGCGTGGTGTGGGGGCACAGCGCGGCGTGCGGCGCCGCGACCGAGGTGTCCACGCTCGTCCCCAACATCGACCGCACCGAAGCGGGCGCCTCGCTCGCGGCGGGTGACGTCGACGGTGACGGGAAGACAGACCTGATCGTCGGGGCCCCGGGCTACGAGTCGCCCGTCAACGTCGAAGTGGGCGGCGTCTGGGTGGTGTCGGGGACGGCGCTCGCGACCTTGCAGCGGCAGACGCTCACGGGGACGGCGCTCCCGGCAGACAACGCGACCACCGCGACGACGCTGGTCGGCGCGCCGTTGGCGGGCCGCATCACGGACGCGCGGTTCGGCGTCACGGTGGCGACCGTGCCCGATCCCGCGTCGTCGCGCTCGCTCGTCGCGGTGGGCATCCCGAACGGGACGCTCGGCGGCGCCGTGCGCGGCGGCGGCGTGGAGATCTTCCGCTGGGGCACGTCCGCGCTCGACCCGAGCCCGTGGGGCTACGTGGGCGGCGAGACGGTCGATGTCAACGCTCAGCTCGGGTCCACGCTGGCGGGCCGTGCGGGGTGGCTCGCGGTGGGCGCGGTGAACTCGAACGGTACGGGCGCTGATCAGGGCGCCATCTGGCTGCTACCCGTCCAGTGATTCGGCGAGCGCGGGGGCGTCGAACTCACCGGCGCAGAAACGCCGCACCTGCGCGTACACGTCGGGGTGCACCTGAAGCTCGTGGTGGCGGACTCCACCGAAGCGGGCCGTGTGCAGCGAGAAGTTCCCTTCACACAGGCCGTGCGGACCCTCGGCGCTGGGCACGCGAACGAGCAGATCGCCGAGCATCGCGGACATCGGGTGCGCGGGGTCCTTCGTGATCGACCCGGCGAAGAACCCGTACGCGACGCCGTCGATCAGGGGCACGTCGCGCAGCCCGTAGCGCAGATCCTGGATGCCCTCGCTGCGCGCGCGGATCACTGAGGCGGAGATGCGCGTGGCCGGGTGGTCCACGGCGTCGAGCACACCGGCGGCGGCGTGCCCGAACCGCTCGAGGGCGGCGCCCTGGTGCGGCGTCCCGAGGCAGACGACGCGCGTCAGTGAGGGGAGCCAGGCGGCGGATTCGCGTTTGGCGACGTCCCCAGCGCTGCGGACGACGAGTCCGCCCATGCTGTGCCCGATGAGCACGAGCTCCTCGACGGGCACCGGCCAGGACGCCACCAGCGCGCTGAGCTCGGCCGACAACAACTCGCCGTTCGCTGCGATCGGGCGGCCCGTGTTGTACCGCGCCCACACCGGCGTGAACGCCAGGTCCGCGCGGAGCAGGGTTCCGAAGTTGGTCGCCGGATCACCGAGGAACCGCTCGGCGTCGAACGACCACGACCACTCCGTCGTCGTGAGCCCGTGCACGAACACCGCGATGCGCCCGGTCGGGGTCCCGTCGGCGCGCAGCGACATTCCGAGATCAAGCCCGTTCCCGCGCCGATGCAGGTGGTCGCCGACGACGCCGTTCACGGCGCCAAGCAGCGCGTCGCCCATCCACGGAGCGGAGCCCAGGGCGTCCGAGCGCAGCGCCATCGGCGGGTCGTCGGCCTCCGGCGCTACGACCGCCTCAAGACCCGCGTCGGTGACGACCTCGACGCCACGGTTGACGAAGCGGACGGTGCCGAGGACGGTGTCCATCGCGAGCCGTCGCGCGGTCTCTGCGGTGTCGACCGGTCCGTCGGCGATCACGATCTTCGCAAGGCGCACCACGGTGCGCGCGGTCGAGTCGTGCCCCTCGGCGACGAGGTCCGTCGTGGCATCGACAGCGTCGTGCACCAGCGCTTTCAGGCCCCGCCACCGTCGCATGGGGTCAGCGCACCCAGAAGAACACGGTCTGCGGGTACTCGGCGGCGCACTCGGCATCGGCGTAGCTGCACGACGTGGGGCCGCCGATGTCGCGCTGGTACATGCTGGTCGAGAACGCCGGCCCGTCCTCCATGGCGCCGAGACCGACGTCGGCTTCGGGGTAGGCGGTGCTGTAGAAGCTGATCACGCCTGATGTGTCCTGGCTGGCGTCCGTGCGCGCGACCACCAGGTAGTTCGTGGCCAGCGACAGGTTGGGGCTGTTGATGCCGTTGCCAGCGTAGTCCGGCTCGGCGGCCCAACCGGGCCAGTAATTCCGCGTCACGTTGCAGGTCTTGTAGTTGGCTTCGCCTGCGTACGGGAACGTCGCGAGGGCCGTCGTAAAGAACGCCGCAGGCGTCGCGCCGCCGAGGCAGTTGCCGGACGTGGCGACGTAGCTCGTGGCGCTCAAATTGTCCGAGAACATCATCTCGCTCGCGGCCACCGTGCCCCACGCGGCCGACTTCGCGTCGGCGCCTGTCGTCAGGTTCACAGTCGTGCCGAACGCCGTCGCGCTCGTCCAATCCGTCTTCGCGGTCACCCAGTGCAGGGCGTCCTGGTTGGTCAGCTTTGCGACGAGCGTCCACCCGCCGCCGTTCAGGCTCTGCTCGCAGTACGTCTGCGACGCCGGGGCGGTGGTCATCCAGTAGGGTCCCGAGGTCGCGGTCGGGCGTGCAGTCTTGAGAGCGTTGCACGAGGCCACAGCGCACGCGGCGCCCGCGCCGATCGCCGTGCCGTCGTCCTTGGTGAGGTTGCAGTCGTTGTCGAGCCCGTCGCAGGTCTCGGGCGCGCCAAGGTAGACGCTGACCTTGGTGTCGTCGCAGTCGCCGGGGTTGGCGCCGTACCCCACCGGAACCGCGCACGCGACGATCGTGCTCGCGATGCCGTAGTTGTCGCCGTCGACGTCCTTGTACCAGGTCTTCGCGTCGGCCGACGTCGTCTCGTTCTTTAGCGTGTCGCAGTCGTGATCGATGTTGTCGCAGTACTCGGTCGCGCTCGGGAACACGGTGCTGTCGGCGTCATTACAGTCATCGGGCGTCGCGTAGCCTGTGGGGGCGACGCACGCCTTCGAGAGCGACAGCGCGCTGCCGTGCCCGTCCTTGTCCGAATCGATGCCCCACTGCGCCGCGTCGATCGCGGTGGCGTCGTCGGACTTTCCGTCGCAGTTGTCGTCGAACCCGTCGCACACCTCGAACTGGCCCGGGTGCACGACGCCCTTCTTGTCGTCGCAGTCGGTGCTGTTGCCGACGTACCCGCTCGGCTGTGCGCAGGCCTGCACCGGGGCGGCGAGCGCGCCGTACCCGTCCGCATCGGTGTCAGCGTAGAACGTCAGCGTCACGCCGTCGTCCTTGGTGCCGTCACAGTCGTCGTCAACGCCGTCACAAACCTCGGCGGCGCCCGGGTACGCGGTGCGGTCGAGGTCGTCGCAGTCGTCCTTGCTCGCGACGTAGCCAGCCGGAGCCGCGCACGCGCTTACCGACGCGTTCGTGTCGCCGTGGCCGTCGTTGTCGAGGTCGCGGTACCACACGGTCGCGTTGGTCGCACCCTTGTCGACGGTGCCGTCGCAGTCGTCGTCTTTTCCGTTGCAGACCTCGACAGCCCCCTTGTGGGCTGCTGGATCGGTGTCGTCGCAGTCGACGCAGGCGGCGAACGTGTCCAGGTCGCTGTCGACGAAGCCGGTCAGGCCGTCGCAGTTGTAGTCGATGGGGTCCGTGCAGTCGGGCTCGGGTGCGCCTGCGTACGTTGCGGCGTCGCTGTCGTCACAGTCGTCGTCGGCCGCGGAATAGCCGGCGGGCGGTGCGCACGCCTTGACCGCGACGCCGTCCGGGTCGCCGTGACCGTCATCGTCGACGTCGGGCCACTGGTCCTTCGCGTCTACGGCGTTGTTGTCTTTTGTGCCGTCGCAGTTGTCGTCCGCGCCGTCACAGGTCTCGGCTGCGGTGGGGAACGCGGTGGGATCCAGGTCGTCGCAGTCGTCGTTCGTGGTCGTGTAGCCCTGCGGGGCTTTGCACGCGGTGGCCGTGAACCGCGTGCCTCCGTGGCCATCCGCGTCCACGTCGGCGTAGAACAGCGTGGCGTCGGTCGCGTCTTCGTCCACGCTCCCGTCGCAATCCTGGTCGGCGTCATCGCAGACCTCGATGGCAGATGGGTGGACGTCGTTGCGCGTGTCGTCGCAATCCTTGCAGGCGGCGTAGCCGTCGTTGTCGCCGTCGGAGAACCCGGTCGCGCCGTCGCAATTGTAGTCGGTGGCGTCCGTGCAATCGATCTCCGGTGCGAGGGGGTGTACGGCCGGATCGGCGTCGTCGCAGTCGCCAGCGCGGATCGCAGAGTTGGCGGGTTGCTCGCAGGCCGTGGAAGCATCGGCCGTCTCTCCGTACCCGTCGCCGTCACCGTCGCCGTAGAACGTTTCCGCGTCGACCGGTTCGTTGTCGATCGTGCCGTCGCAGTCGTTGTCGCGCTGGTCACAGGTCTCGTCGGCGTCCGGGAACGAGCGCGCATCGAAGTCGTCGCAGTCGTCGGTGGTCGCTACAAAGCCCTCCGGCTGGAGGCACGACGTCGTGGTGAAGCGCGACGACCCGTGGCCGTCGCCGTCCAGATCCGCGTACCACACGGTGTCGGGGTTTACGTCCGCGTCGGAGTCGTCGCAGTCCTCGCAGGCGGCGAAGCCGTCCTGGTCTTCATCGGCGAAGCCCGTGCTGCGGTCGCAGTTCCAGTCGATCGGATCGGTGCAGTCGGTCTCGGAGGCGCCCGGGTGGCGCGCGGGGTCAGCGTCGTCGCAGTCGCCCGAGTTGTTTGACGTTCCTGGAGGCGCGGCGCACGAAGCTGTGGACGACGTGCTCTCCCCGTAGCCATCGGCGTCTGCGTCGGGGTACCAGAGCGGCGCTCCCTCCGCGTCCTCATCGACGAGGCCGTCGCAGTCCTGGTCGACGAGGTCGCATACTTCGATCGCGCTCGGGTTGACGTCGACGTTGCTGTCGTCGCAGTCTACGTCGGACGCAAAGGAGTCGCCGTCATTGTCCTGCGGCTTGCGACAGGATGCGGCCAGGAACAGGGCGACGAGCAGGGCGGACTTGCGCATGGGCACCTCGGCTGCCGAGTATGCCCCAGAGGACGGTCAGAGACCAGCGAAGCGTGTACGCCAGGTCGCGCGCCAGGCGGCCACGGAAGCGGGGCTCCAGTGGTCGAGGTGGCCCAACATCAGGGCCGTGTACGTGTTCGCGAGCCGCCGCGCGTCCGTCACGCGGTTCGGATCTGCGGGGTCGGCGACGGGGGAGTCGAGCCCCTGGAGCGCGCCGTTACGCTCGGCCATCAGCCGCACCCACTCGTCTTGCGACAGCTGGTCCCGCATCGCGAGCAGACGCTCGGCGTCCGCCCCCACCGCCAGGCGCAGGAACCCACGTGGATCCGCGAGAGAGTCGATCAGGACCTCGGCGACGCGCTCGGGAGCCTGTGGGCTCGCGAGCAGGGCGTCGCGTCGTGCGTTCCACGTCGCGTGTCGCGCGTCATAGTGCGACGCGGCGGGCGCGGGGGAACGTGCCGCGGCCGCGACCTGGAAACCTGACTCGATCGAGCCCGGCTCGATCACGCGAACGCGAACGCCGTCCGGGGCTACCTCCTGGTAGAGGGCCTCGGTCATAGCCTCGAGCGCGTGTTTTGACGAGGCGTAGAAGCCGGACGCCGGAAACACGATGCGCGCCGAGATCGACGAGATCTGCACGACGACGCCGCGTCGTTCACGGATGCCGGGGAGGTAGGCCTGGGTGAGGCGTGCGACCCCGAACACGTTGACCTCGAACATGTCGCGCACGGCGTCGAGATCCGCCTCCTCCTGCGTCCCCCACGCGCCGATGCCGGCGTTGTTCACCAGGATGTCGACGGGGCCGGTCTCGAGGGCGAGGCGCGCCACGTCGTCCTTCGATCGAAGGTCTGCGCGGTGGGTCTGTACCCCCGCGGGAAGATCTGCGAGCCCGGTGGGCTCGATGTCGGTGGCGTGGACGGTATGGCCAGCTTCAAACAACCGCGTCGCGATGGCGCGTCCGATGCCGCTCGCGGCTCCGGTGACAAGACAGGTAGACATGGGGGGTCTCGTAACCGGTTCTTTTTGCCTGACCCCTTCCTTCGCGTAGCCGCTTCTGGTATGCCGCCCGCACCCCCAGGGGAGTTGATGCTTATCGGCCTCTACATCTTCCTCGACGATGAGTTCGAGGACCCGATCTATGCAGACCCGGATCCGGGCGAGCTCGAAGGTACGCAGTGGGAAGCCACGTGCGAAGCCGCGAACGACGCGTTGGACGAGGAGCGTGAGTCGCACGGCGTGGTGTCGCACGGCGACTTCCGCATCGGCTGGAACGCGTTCGTCAAGCAGGGCGTCACGTTCGTCGCGATCGTCACGCGGGACGTGAAAGGCCCTGACATCGAGCGCTACCTCGGCACCTTGTCCAAGCGGTACATGGACGAGGTCGACGATCCGCGGAATCCCGAGCGCGATGGCGTCGAAGACGTCGTGGTCGACGTGGTCCCGCCGTGGGAAGACGGGGACGAGGAGTAGCCAAATCGACCGCGCCGCATTGTTTGGCTGCGGGTGGAGTCGCAGATGTTGATGATCGGCCACCACGCGGACCCGGCCACGTTCGAGCCGACCGCGCACCCGCTCGCGATCGATCCCGATCGCCTCGTGCGGCACGTCGTATGCGTGGGCATGACCGGCTCGGGCAAGACCGGCCTGTGTGTCGATCTGCTGGAAGAGGTCGCGACGAGCGGCGTCCCCATCCTGGTCATCGACCCGAAGGGCGACATCGCGAACCTCGCGTATGCCGCGCTCGAAGGGGTCGAGGTCACGGTGTACACGCCGGGAAGCCTCGCCGGGACGCCGATCGATCTCGTCGGCGCGCTGGCGGCACCGCCGGCGGACGTGCTGTCCGACGAAGAGGCGCTCGGCGAGCTGATCGTCGGCACGGCCGCGAGCCTGCTCGGGCTGGTCGGCGTCGAAGGAGACCCGTCGCGCTCGCCCGAACACCTCGTCGTCCAGCGGATCATCGACGCGGCGTGGCGCGAACGTCAGCCGCTTGACCTCGCCACCCTCGTCAGCCGCATCGCCGACCCGCCGTTCGCGAAGGTCGGCGTGTTCGCGCTCGACGCGTTCTGGCCCCGAAAGGACCGCCTGCAGCTCGCGATGGCGCTATCGGCGATCACCTCGGCGGCGGCGTTCGCGCCGTGGTCTCAGGGGATACCGTTGGATCCCGCGACGTTCCTCACGCCTGTGAACGGAAAGACGCCGGTGAGCGTGTTCTACACGGCGCACCTCGACGAGTCGAAGCGCCAGTGGTTCGTCGCTCAGCTGCTCGACCGCGTGGTGGCGTGGTCGCGGCGCCAGGCCGGCAGCAACAAGCTGCGGGCGCTCGTGTACTTCGACGAGGTGTGGGGCTACCTGCCACCGTACCCCAAGAACCCGCCCGCGAAGCGGCCCGTGCTCGCGCTCATGAAGCAGGCCCGCGCGGTCGGCGTCGGCGTCGTGCTGGTGACGCAGAACCCCGTGGACGTTGACTACGCGGCGCTCGCGAACGCGGGCCTGTGGATGATCGGCCGCCTGCAAACCGCGCAAGACCGCGAGAAGGTGCTCGACGGGCTCGCGGGCGCTGGCGTCGCGGTCGACAAGGCGTCGCTCGCGGGCTGGCTCGGGCGTCTCCCGTCGCGTCGGTTCATCCTGCGCGACGCCGGCGAGCCTGCGCCGTGGCTGATGATGAGCCGGGACACGCACACGCCGCTTCGGGGCCCGCTCACGCGTGAGCAGATCGCCGGTCTGCCGAAGCGCGTCGTGGCTCCCGCACCGTTCGCAACCCCCGCTGCGGCCCCGTTCGCCGCGCCGTTCGCGTCGCCCGCGTCACCGGCCGCCGCGTCGCCTCGCCCGGTCGCGTCGGCGGCCGTTCCGAGCGGCTTCACGTCCGTTCCGTCGCCGGCGCCCGAGGGCTATCCGTACCTGTACCTCGACCCGTCGGTCGCGTTCTCACCGCGCTTCCAGCCCTTCGTCGAGCCTCGCGCTCAGGCCGCCCGCGCGGACGGAACGATCGTCTGGGAGCCCGCGCTGTACGCCCGCCTCGAGCTCACGTTCGACGAGGGCACCGAGTTCGTGCTGCAGCGCGACGAGCACCGCCTGTTCTTCCCGATCGGCCTCGCGCGCGCTCCGGTGGAGCCCGCGTTCGAGCGGGGTGACCTGCTCGATTCGCCGCAGGACGGCCTGTTCGCGCCGCTCCCCGCCAACGTGGACGAGAAGAAGGAGCTCGACGCGCTCGCGAAGAAGGTTGCAGCCGACGTGCTCCGCGGCGAGACCGAGTCGATGTTCCGCCACAAGGCGCTCAAGCTCGAAGGCCGCGCGGGCGAGTCCCGTGAGGCGTTCGAAGGCCGCGTCCAGGCGGCCGTTGAAGATCGCGTGGACGCCGACGCTGCAAAGCTCGCCACCAAGGCCGACGCGGAGGTGAAGCGCCTCGAGGAGCGTCGCGCCAAGCTCGCGCGCGATCTTGAGCGCCAGAACAAGGACGCGCAGTACCGGGGCCTCACCGAGGCCGTCAGCGTCGGCACCAGCGTGATGGGGATGTTGTTCGGCCATCGTCACGTCGGCACCGCCGTCACCTCGGCGATGTCGCGCCGGGCGTCGACGAGCAACGCCCAGGCCCGCGCGTCGCAGTCCGAAGACGAGGTGACGCGCCTGACGCGCGAGATCTACGAAGCGCAGAACCGGATGGAAGACGACGTCGCGGCGATCCGAAAGCGCCACGAGGCCCTGCTCGAGGGGATTGAACAGGTCGCTGTCAAGCTCGAGGCGAACGACGTTAAGCTGGTCGACTTCGCGATCGTGTGGATCCCCGTCTCCCGCCCCGTATGAGGTTTCGTGAGCACCAGCAGCCCGGTCGTCTCTCCCGCTGAAGCCCGCGCCGCGGCGCCCCACCCGGCGTTGTACACGGCGCTCATCATCCCGTTCGGCGCCATCTCGGGCTTCACCGCGGTGGCGCTCGGGTTCATGGCGACGCGCAACGGCCTCACCGAGCTCGACGCCGCCGAGATCATCGCGTTTGGCATGGCGCCGCAGGTCGTGAAGTTCCTGTGGGCGCCGCTCTGCGACATGACGCTCAACCGTAAGGCCTGGTACGCGATGAGCTCGGTGATCTGCATCATCGGCGTGATCGCGATGTCGGCCATCCCGCTGAGCCCTTCCACGATCTCCGTGATGAAGGGCGTCGTGCTGGTGACAAGCCTCGCGACGAGCTTCCTCGGCATGGCGGTCGAAGGCATGATCGCGCACCTCACGCCCCCCGACGATCGCGGGCGCGCGGGCGGCTGGCTGCAGGCTGGAAACCTTGGCGGGAGCGGCATCGGTGGCGGCGCCGGCCTGTACCTGATGACGCACCTCCCCCAACCCTGGATGGCGGGGGCGGTCGTGGCGGCGGTGTTCGCGCTGTGTGCCGCGGCGATCCTTCCGCTTCCGGCGGTGCCGTCGGACCCGTCGGACAAGGGCGTCGCCGCCGCCGTGGGGGGCCTCATCAAAGACGTGTTCGGGCTCGCGTTGTCCCGAACCGGCCTGTTCGCGATGATCCTCTGCTTCGCGCCGATCAGCACCGGCGCCGCTGGCGGCGTGCTCGCGCAGTCCACGGTGGCTGCGCACTGGGGAGCCGGCGAAGACGACGTCGCGCTGGTGAACGGCCTCCTGTCCGGCTCGATCGCTGCGTTCGGGTGCTTCGTCGGTGGGCAGCTGTGCAGCTACGCGCGCGCGCGGACGGTGTACGCGGCGGTCGGCGCGGTGATGGCCGCGGTGGCGTTGGCGATGGCGTTCGGCCCCACGACGCGCATGACGTTCATCGTCGGCGGCCTCGCCTACATGTTCACCACGGGCCTCGCCTACGCGTCCTGGACGGGCTTCATCCTTGAGACGATCGGCAAGAGCGGCGCCGCGACGAAGTACAACATCTTCGCCTCGCTCTCGAACACGCCGATCACGTACATGGGCCTCGTCCTCGGCGCGGTCGTGTCGGGCGGCGCGGTCGCAGGCGTCCAGCTCCCGAAGCTCGGCGCCGCCGGCATGCTCCAGGTCGAGGCCGTCACCGGCTTCGTCGGCATCCTCGTGGTGCTCGGCTTCGCCCACCTGCTCGTGCGCGAGGTCGCGGCGCCGCCTCTCGAAGCCGACCCGCAGAAAGCCTAGCCGGCGCCAGCAGGTAGAACGGCCCGAAAGGTTCGCCGCGCGAAGTAGAAGGGCGATGAAGGGCGCCTCGGTGGAGAGCGCGCGCGACCCGTCTACGAACGAACGCCGGATATCGTGGTGCTCCCGTTTGTAGCACCCGTCGAGGGAACCCTTCGGAGGCGTTCTACTTCCGAAAACGAAACTTCCGGGGTGTTTTACCGCCGCTTGGCAGCGTTATTCGGTCAAATGACGGATTTGTTCGCCGCACGCTCGCAAATGGCCATGGCGCTCGCGTTCCACATCGTGTTCGCGGCGATCGGCATGGCGATGCCGCTGTTGATGGTGCTCGCCGAGGCCGCGTACCTGCGCACCGGCGACCCCGTGTTTCGCGTGCTCGCCAAGAAATGGAGCAAGGGCGTTTCGATGTTGTTCGCGATCGGCGCGGTGTCGGGCACCGTCCTGTCGTTTGAGCTCGGCTTGTTGTGGCCCGAATTCATGCGATTCGCGGGACCGATCGTCGGCATGCCGTTCTCGCTCGAGGGCTTCGCGTTCTTCCTCGAGGCGATCTTCCTCGGGATCTGGCTGTACGCCTGGGACCGCGTCCGTGCGTCGCTGCACCTGCTGGCCGGCGTCGGCGTGCTCGTGTCGGGGCTGCTGTCCGCGGTGTTCGTGATCTGCGCGAACGGGTGGATGAACACGCCGACGGGCTTCGTGATGAAGGGTGGCGAGGTCGTCTCCATCGATCCGATCGCCGCGATGTTCAACCCGTCCGCGCTCCCCGAAGGCATCCACATGGTCGCCGCCGCGTTCGCGGCCGTCGGCTTCTTCGTGGCCGGCGTCCACGCCTGGTACGTGCTGCGATCGCCCACAGACCCGTTCCATCGCAGGGCCCTGTCGATCGCGATGATCGTCGCCACCCTGGGTGCATTCACGACGCCGGCGACCGCGCACTTTACGGCCCAGGCGGTGGCGAAGAACCAGCCGGTCAAGCTCGCCGCGATGGAGGCGCGCTGGGAGACCGGCGCGTGGGCGCCGTTCACGATCGGCGGAGTGCCGGACGAGGTCGCCGAGGAGACCCATTACAAGCTCGAGATCCCCGGCTTGTTGTCGGTGTTGTCGTTCGACGATCCGAACGCGGTCGTGCAAGGCTTGAAGGACTTCCCGAAGGACGAGCGGCCTCCGGTGTGGCCCGTGCACGCGGCGTTTCAGCTGATGATCGCGTGCGGCCTCGCGATGATGGCCGTCGCGGGACTGTTCACTGCGCGCGCTGCCTGGCTTCGCGCGTTGCCCGTCGATCGTCCCCTGCTGTGGGGCATCGTAGCGTGTGCGCCGCTCGGGTTCATCGCGATCGAGGCGGGCTGGGTGGTGACGGAGGTGGGCCGCCAGCCGTGGGTCGTCACCGGCTTCCTTCGCACGGCGGACGCGGTCACGCCGCAGTCGGGCCTGTGGCTGCACCTGCTCGGCTTCACCGGCCTCTACGTCCTGCTCGGGTTGGTCGTCGCGCGGCTGATGGTTCAGCTGGTCGACAGCACCGACCCCACGACGCACGGGCACGGGGGGAAGCCGTGAACCTGCCCCTGATCGCCGCCGGGCTCGCCATCGCCGGCACCGTGTTGTACGCCGTGTTCGGCGGCGCTGACTTCGGCGGTGGGGTGTGGGACCTGCTCGCCACGGGCGTTCGCGCGCGGGCGCAGCGCGAGCTGGTCGCACGCGCGGTCGCGCCGATCTGGGAAGCCAACCACGTGTGGCTGATCTTCGTGATCGTCGTGCTGTTCGTTTGTTTCCCGTCCGTGTACGCCACGATCGGCATCGCGCTCCACGTGCCACTGTCGCTGATGCTCGTCGGCATCGTGCTGCGCGGCGCCGCGTTCGCGTTTCGCAGCCACGACTACGGGTCGAGCCAGCGCCGCTGGGATGCCGTGTTCGCCGTGTCCTCCGTGGTCTCGCCGCTCATGCTCGGCGTCTGTGTCGGTGCGATCGCGAGCGGCAACATCCGCGTCGTGGACGGGGTCGTCTCGGGCACCACCGCGTGGTGGGCGCCGTTCCCCGCGCTGTGCGGAGTCACCGCGCTGTGTGAGTTCGCGCACCTCGCCGCAGCGTTCCTGGTGTTCGAGGCGAAGGACGAAAGGTTACGGCGCGACTTCCAGCTCCGGGCTGCGGTTTCGGGCCTGGTGGGCCTGCTCGCGGTGGGCGTCTGTACGCTCGCGATGCGATCCGGCGCTCCTCTGCTGTGGAGCGGCCTCGTCGGGCTGCGCGCCGCGATCCCGCTCGTGTTCCTCGTCATGCTCGGGTCCACGCTCGCGTCAGCGTCAGGCCGGAGCGGGCTCGCACGCGTGCTCGCGACCGCGCGCGTCGTGCTGATCGTCACCGGCTGGGCGGCTGCGCAGTTCCCGTTCCTCGTCGTACCGGACCTCGCGATCGAGTCATCGGCCGCGCCGGAGGTGGTGTTGCGCGCCTCGCTGTTGGTGATCGGCGCGGGGTCGCTCGTGCTGGTGCCAGCGTTCGTGGCGTTGTATGCGGTGTTCAAGTCGCGCGTGGTCGCGGGATAGTCAGCACCCCGTTCGGCGTGGTGCGTCCGCGCTGCGGCTCAGCTCGTCGCGACCGCGAGCAGGCTCATCGCCCCGATCACGACGAGCCAGAACGCCCAGAACGCACCCAAAAGCGCCGAGATCCCGAGCGCGACCTGGGCTGACGTGTCGACGTTCGAGTCCGCGTAGTCCGTGCGAAGCGACCACAACAGCATCGCGGATCGGACGGCGAGCCCGCCGACGAGGAGCCCGCCGACGAGCCACACGATCGGCGCCAGGACGCCAAGGCACAACGTCGACACCAGACCCGCGAGGCTGAAGCTGAACGCGAAGCCAGGGCCGCTGAACGCGGTCAGCCACACGCCACGAAACAGCTCCTTGTCCTGCTCGCGCTTGAGGTCGCATTCCGCGCAGACGTTCCCCTTGGCGGACAGCATCATTCGCGCCTCGGGCCAATCTTTTCCGCACGCGATGCAGGTCGCCATCTTTCCCCCGCTGTCAGGTAACGTCGAAGCCCGCGACAATCGCGTACACTGGTCGGGGGGCAGGTTGCACGCCAAAGAGCGCCTTAGTCGTCGTCGTGCAGTCGGGAAGCTGCTCCGCGTGGTGCTGGTGGGCGGAACGTTCGTCGTTTCGGCCGTTGGGAACCATGCGCTCGGTCTGGACGCTCCGATGGCCGCGTTCGCCGCCCTCCAGACGTTCACGTTGGGGCTCGATGTCGCCCCGGCGGCCGATCGCATGGCGAACGGAGGGTGGGCCACCGCCGCGGTAGTTGGAACGCGCTTCGTCGCGCCGCTGATCGCGGCCGAATCGGTCCTGTTCGGCGCGCTCATGCTGGGGGCGATCCGTCGCCCGAACCTGTTCCTCGACGATCACGTCGTGATCGTCGGCTCTGGCGAGATCGCGCATGCGGTGGCCGAGACGTTGTTGCATCAAGCGCACGAAGCCCGGGAGCACCTCGAGGTGGTGCTCGTCGAACCCGACGAAGACGCGAACGTCGAGGGTCTTGTCGAGCAGGGCGCGTGGGTGGTACCGACGCTCCACGAGGCCCGCGCGGGTCGCGCCCGCGCCGTGTTGATCCTCGCGAGCGACGACGTCGCGAACGTGGCAGCCATGCTCGACGTCCTCGGCCACTGCGAGCCTCGCGGCGCGCCTTGGCTTCACGTGCAGATCCACGACGAACGGTTGCGGCGATCGGCGTCGGGATTGGTTCCGGAGGCGCGGCAGGGCGAGGTGCACCTGTTCGACGTGTACGACGACGCGGGCTGTGGCGTGGCGTCGCGGTGCCTGGGCCGCGGCGTCATCGTCGGCTTTGGCTCGATGGGACGCGGTGTCCTGCGGCACCTCGGGCCGGGCACCGAGGTGTTCATCGTGGATCGCGACGTCGGCCGGGTCCCTGCGAGGCCGCTTACACGCTCGCTCGCTGGAGAATTGGGCGACGCTCACGTCGCGCAGGCGATCGAGGCGTTCGTTCGGGAGGGCGGGGCGTCGACGACGACGGTGTTCCTCTGCACCACCAACGACATTCGCAACCTCGACCTTGCGTTGCGCTTGGAGGCGGACTTCCAGGCGATCGGGGCGCCCGTTCGGCTCGTGACACGAATGCTGAAGCCTCCCTTGGGTTCCCCTGAGCTGATCGCCCGGCTTGGGGTGAACAGCGTCACCGCGGTGGTCGCTGCGCGATTTGCGAACCTCGCGTTGCGCGGCGCGAGGTATCGCTCAAGCGGCGGTGTATGGCCTGCCGTCGTCCGTTTCCTCCGACGCGTGTCGGCCTTCATCGGCACCGCATGACCCGTCGGTCGTGCGATCGCACTTGATGCCGGGGCCCGGGGTTGCTAGCAGGTCCAAGAGGGCCGCGTGGCTCTGTCGGAGACGTCCGTGAAGCTGCCGTACTCGATGCGTGAATCCCTGGTCGATGATGTGGACGAGTTCCTCGCCGCGTTCGCGAGCGATCCGGAGCCCGAACAGGTGGCCAACTACGTGGTGGAGGGGCTGGAGACCTTCGCTGACGAAGAGGGCATCGACGACATCATCACCACCCTCCAGGAGGAGGGCGAGCTTGAGGCGTCCCTCCAGGAGACCCTTGAGACCGAGATGACCTCGAACGACGAGTTCGAGTACACGGGCGAAGAGGTCGTGTCGTTGCTCGAGCGCATGTGCGGCATCGAGTGGGAAGGCGATACGGACGCCAAAGACGATGATGATGAAGACGATGAAGACGATGAAGATGATGATGACGAAGATGAAGAAGAGGAAGAAGACGAGTGAGTCGTCTGGACCGGCCGTTTGGCCGGACGACACCTTCACTTCAGGCCACCTGGGTGCGGTCGGGGGCCTTGCGGTTCGGCTCGCGGAGCGGCCCGCTCGCGGCTACGGTCAGCGCTGAACTCCCAGCCCTCGCAAAGCACGTGGTGGACGACGAGGTCGGCCTCGGATCCGCGCTCGCCATCCTGGCCGAGATCCCGTCCGAGGCGGGCCTCTCTGACAGCGTGAAGTGCTTCGCAGCTTGCGCGCGACTCGCGCTCGAGCTCGCCTCGCGGCAGTGTGTGGTGCCCGCCATCGAAGGCAATCGAGCGCGTTGGCGGGCCCTGCTCGCGACGCCTTCGGATCGCGCGCGCGCTGAGGCGATCGCCGCTGCGCTGCCGCGCGTGGCCGTCCCCGCGGAGCTGTCGCCGGACGAGGTGGTGCGCGGGTTTCTCGACGCGGCGGTGGACACCTTGTACCGGAGCGGTACCTGGCCAGGCCCCGCAAAGGGCGTGGCCCTCGACCTCTCCGAGGCGTTGCGGACCGGCGATGGCGCCGTGCGCATCCGCGACCTGCGGTTCCGTGGCCTCGGCGAGCAACTCGCGGCCCTCGCCGATGAGGCCGAATCCACCGACGTGCGGCTCGGCATCGCGCTCGGCGCGCCGGCGGGACCGGCGGGCATGTTCACGGTCCGGTTCACGCTGTTGCGGGCCCACGCGCCGCCGCTCGACCTCGAGCGCGGCTGGAGCAAGGCCGGCGCTCTGTGGGCCGTGATCCGCGGCCTCGCCAGGGCCGTGCGCCTGCATCCGCCGCTGGGGGCCGCCCTGCGCGGGCCTACCCCCCGCGCGGTGGCTTTGGACGCGGACGGCGCCTGGGCGTTCGTGCGAGACGGCCTCCCCGCGCTGCGCGCGGCCGGGTTCGATGTCGACGTCCCTCCGGGCTTCGAACGTGGCGGCAAGAACCGACTCCACGCGCGGCTTCGCGTCGGTGTTCCAGGCCCTGACGCAGACGCCAGCACGCCGTGCCCCTGCCGCTGGGAGGTCACGCTCGGCGACGAGATCCTTCCCGCGCACGAGGTCGCGCAGCTGCGCTCGATGAACCACGCGATCCTGCGGTTTCGCGACCAATGGATCGTCGTCGACCCCGCGGATCTCGCGGCCCTTCCGAAGGGGCCCGAGGCCCTCGTGTTGCCCGGCGCCGAGGCGGTGACGGCCGTCCTGTGTGGCGTGTGGAAGGGCGTCCCTGTCGTCGCTGACGACGCGCTCGGCAAGCTGATCGAGATGTTGCGCGATCCGCCGGAGCTCAAAGCACCTCCGGGCCTCATCGCCACGCTGCGCCCCTACCAGGCCCGCGGCGTCGGCTGGCTGGCCGCGATGGGCCGCCTTGGGCTGGGCTCCTGCCTCGCCGATGACATGGGGCTCGGCAAGACCATCCAGCTGCTCGCCCACCTGCTCAACCGGCGGGCCCGCACGGCCAACCGCCGCCCGTCGCTCGTGGTGTGCCCCACGTCCGTGCTCGGCAACTGGATTCGTGAGATCGAGCGCTTCGCTCCGTCGCTCAAGGTCGTTCGCTACCACGGCGCCACGCGCGGGGATCGCGACGCGATCGAGCGCGCCGACGTCGTGCTCACCACGTATGGCATCCTCGTGCGCGACGAGCGCCTCGCGGACTACAAGTGGGACGTGGTCGCGCTGGACGAGGCGCAGTCGATCAAGAACGCGGACAGCCAGCGCGCGCAGGTCGCGCGTCGCCTGCAGGCGCGGCACCGCGTGGCGCTCTCGGGCACGCCGATCGAAAATCGCCTGGACGAATTGTGGTCCCTGTTCGAATTCCTCATGCCCGGCATGCTGGGCCCGCGCGCGAAGTTCCGGCGCGAGATCGCGATCCCGATCGAGCGCTTCGGTGACGCGGACGCCGCCGCCCAGCTGCGCACCAGCGTGGGCCCGTTCCTGCTGCGGCGCCTGAAGTCCGACCCGGACATCGCGCCCGATCTGCCTGATAAATTCGAGCAGGTGCAGCTGTGCGCGCTCATGCCCGAGCAGGCGAAGCTGTATGCGCAGGTCGTCGAGGAGCAGATGGAGCTCGTTGCGCTGGCCGCCGCGAACGAGCGCCGCGGGCGCATCCTCGGCATGCTCACGCGCCTGAAGCAGGTGTGCAACCACCCGGTCAACCTGTTGAAGGACGACACCGCGCTGGGCGGCCGTTCGGGCAAGCTCGCCCGCGCGACGGAGCTCCTGCAGCAGATCAGCGAGCGCGGCGAGCGCACGCTGGTGTTCACGCAGTACGTAGAGATGGGCTTTCTCCTCGTTCGGTGGCTGAAGAGCGAGCTCGGCTGGGAGGCGCCGTTTCTGCATGGCGGCACGCCAGCCCAACACCGGGACGCCATCGTGGAGCGGTTCCAGCGAGGGGAGGGGCCGCCGGTGCTGATCATCTCGCTGCGCGCGGGCGGCACGGGCCTCAACCTCACGTCCGCCACGCACGTGATCCACTACGATCGGTGGTGGAACCCGGCGGTCGAAGATCAAGCGACGGATCGCGCGCACCGCATCGGCCAGCTCCGGGACGTGATGGTCCACAAGCTCGTGTGTATCGACACGCTCGAGGAGCGGATCGACAAGCTGCTCGAAGAGAAGCGCGCCCTCGCGGACTCGATCGTCGGCACCGGTGAGTCGCTGGTCGCGTCGATGGACGACGACACGTTGCGGCGGCTGGTCGCGCTCGGGTCCGAGGCGGTGCTCGAATGACGGCCTCCCGACCAGGTCTGGCGGAGGCGTGGTGGGCGGCGCTCGCAGCGAACCAGTCGCGGGCGTCGGAGCACGACGTGAAGATCAACGTCAACCGCGCGCGCGCGCTGCTCAAAGGCGGCAAGGTGGCGGGCCTTCAGCTCACACCCGGCCTCGTGTCCGCCGAGGTGGTCGACGGCGAGACGTACCGGGTGAGCATCCAGCCTGCGACGTTCGGTGCGCGCGAGTGGGACAAGGTGACGGCCGCCCTCGCGAACGATCTCGTGTCGGTCACCGCGCTGTTCGAGGGTGCCCTTCCGGCCACGTTTGTGGCGAAGCTCGCCGGGGTTGGCGTGCAGCTCGTGCCCGCCCCCGACGAGATCGACGGCAGCTGCCTGTGTCCGAACCACGTGTACCCCTGCGCCCACGTGGCCGCGGTTCACCTCCTGGTCGGGCAGATCATCGAGGCCGATCCACTGGAGCTGTTCACGCTGCGCGGCCGCGGTCGCGACGCTCTGCTCAGCGCGCTGCGGCAGGCGTGGGGCGGCGAAGAGGCCCGCGCTGCGCGATCCACCGAGCGGCCCGCGTTTTGTGAGGATCCCTACGCGAGCCCGGTGCCGCTCGAGCGCTTGCGGTTCGACTTCCATGCGGTGGACGGGTCGCCCGGGGCCGGATTGCGGTCGCTTGGGCCGATCCCCGGCGACTCCGACCTGCTGAAGGCGCTCGCTCCGCTGTATGAGGCGGGTGGTCGCGCCGCGCTCGCCGTCGCCCTCGGCGACACCACCGTCGCGCCCCGGGTGGTGGCGCCGGTGGCGTTGCTGCTCCCCGAGCCGCAGCGGACGCACGAGCCGCAGCGGACGGACGAGGAGCTGGAGACCCCAGAGCCGCCCAAGCCTTCGACGCCAAAGATCGTCAAAGCAGTGCGTCAGAAGCCGATCGACGCGCTCCTCGCCGCCCCGCCCAGGGCCGGTCGGCCGCTCACCGAGCGGATCGTAGAGGCGTTGGCCGGCAGCGAGGGTGCCCTGGTGGGGGAGCTCATCCGCCATACCAAAGGTTCTCCGCAGGCCGTGCGTCGCGAGCTCGCGGAGCTGGAAGCGCTCGGGCTCGTGTACCGCGCGGGCTCGTCGGGCGCGTCGCGCTGGCGCCTCGGGTAGCTATTCTGCGAGCTTCGCGACCCGTTTGTCCTGAAGCAACGCCGGGACAAGGTCTTTGGTGGCGTCCGGAAGGGTGCAGCCGCCGAGGTCGACCGGGTTGGCGCACCAGGCCGTCGCGGGCGCGCCCTTCTTCGCCCACTTCGCGAGCGCCTTGTCGGCCGCGGCGAGCACGGGACGCCCGGCGGCGGCGCGTGCCTCGGCGGTCTTCGCGCTGAGGGCGTGGGAGCTGTCGACGAGCGCTACGAGCTCGTCCTTGGACGCTCCCTGTTCGATGCGGGCCGCGAACGCGTCACGCGCGTCGCGGTCGGCGGAGTCGATCGCGGCCAGCGCCCTCGGCGTGACCTCCCGCACCAGAGCTGCGACGTTCACCGCGCGCTCGCCGGCGCCGATCGGAGCCTGCGGAGCGCTGTCCAGCGCGACCTCCGGCCACCGGAGCGCGACGATCTCGGCGACGGCCTTGGTCAGGATCGGGTCGACGTCGAGCTCGTGCGCGATCTGCACGTTCAGGTCGTTACCCTTGCAGTCCGGGTTCGGCTGGGTGCGCTGCTTGATGCCCATCATCTTCGGACCGGTCGCGACCTCCGCGACGCATTCCATGGCGCCGGGGTGGTTCTTCAACGACCGCTCGAGGGCGGCGCGAAACTCGGCGTCGAAGTCTTCCATCATCGTCGTCGCGAACGCGTCGAGCACCGCGAACTCGCGGTTGTATTCCTTCCACGCGGCGGTGAGCCGCTCGCGCTCGGCGACGGGGGCTCGCTCACCGACCAGGTCGAGCGACAGCTCGTAGCTTCGCAGCGCGGTCGCGAGCACCTTCGCGTCGCGCTGCCGATCCTCGAACACCCCGCCGGCGCGCTCGCTCGCCTCGGCGAACCGCTTCGAGGCGGCGGCGATGTCGTCGGGGTAGTAGAAGCCGCCGGCGCCGAACGCGGCCGACGCCAGGAGGGCGATCACGCGCCCACCGCGAGCTTCCTGTGCAGCAGGGCCTCGGCGAGCGCGCGGGACGCATGGAAGCCCGCCGGCTCCCCCACCAACACCGCCTCGAGCAGCGGCACGACGGAGTTGTCGCCCATCGCCGCGAGCGTCTGCAGGTACTGCCGGCGCATCGCCGGATCCGCCGGAACGGCGACCTCGAGCAGCGCGGCGAGCACCTCCTGCGTCGGGACGAACTCGCCGACGATCAGCCCGAGGTTTCGCTTGTGCGCGTCGGGAGACGCGAGCAGCGCGGGGATCAGGTCGGGGACGCTGGCCGCGGCGACACACGCACACGCGGCCGTGCGCAGGTCGCGGTCCGGGTCACCTCCGTGGGCGCGCAGGATCGGCTCGGCGAGGCGTAGATCCTGCGTAGCCCGCAGCGCGGCCACCGCGAGCACGAGCCCGTTGCTGTCCGAGCCCTCCGCGAGCGCCTCGAGCAGGAGCGCGACGTTGTCGGCCGCCCGCCGACGGGCCTCGGTCATGCGCGTCGTGTCGCCGCCCGCCGCGTGGAACAGCACGTCGTGGACGGGATCGCTGCTGTGGTCGTGGTCGTGATCGTGGCCTTCGTGGGCCACCGGCGAGCGCGCGCGCAGCCAGGCCGCGACGGCGGCGGGGAGCATCCCCCACTCGGGCGCGGGCTCGTGTGCGAGGGCCTGTCGGACGAGCGCGGCGGCCGGACCTGTCACGTTCGTGAGCAGCGACTTCACCACGGCCTGCAGCCGTCGGCGCGCGCTGCCGTGCATCGTCTTGAGGGGGAACGGACCGTGGTGCGCGAGCGCGGCGCCGAACCGCGCCGCCTCTTCGGGCTCCTTGGTGCGCCAGACGTGGGTCGGCAGCGGAATGCCCATCGCCGCGAGCAGCGCGAGCAGCCGCATCGGCCGCTTGTCGGCGAACATCTGCGCGACGATCTCTTTCGCGGCCTCATCCGCGGCGCCCATCGCGTCGGCCACGCGGATGAGCACGACCGGGAGCACCCAGTCGTACGTCTCGGCGTCCACCTTGGCGGCCGCCGCGAGCGCTCGTCCGTCGGCCCGGCCGAGGTTCGACAGGCCATACGCGAGCCACAGATCGCCTTCGGAGCCGTCGTCTCGCAGCGCGGCCGTCATCGCCGCGCACAGCGTCGCCGGATCTTCGGGGGCGAGCCCGTACACGCCCACCGCGGACGCCGCGCTCGCGATCCCTTCGGACAACGGCCGCCGGCCGAGGGCGGCGATCAGCGCCGCACTCACGTTCGGGGGGGCCGCTGCGAACACCACGTCATGCAGGCGAGCGTCATCCGGAAACGCGGTGAACCGCTCGGGCGCGTACAGAGCGAGTCGGGTCTGGGCCCAGTCGCGGGCGGGACCGGCCTCCCCTTCCGCGAGGGATACGTAGACGTCGACGTCGTGGAGCCAGGTTGCCATGGGGACCTCGGCTCGACGGGTAACGCGCAGCGCCTCGTTCGGCGCGCCGCCACGCGCCGCGACGGGAACCCTGGTACAGTGTGCGGGCATGGAGGTACGCGATCCAGTCCACGGCGTGATCCCGATCGAGCGAGACGAGCTCGCGATCGTCGATCATCCGTTCGTTCAGCGGCTGCGGAACATCAAGCAGACCGGCTTCAGCCACCTGCCGTTTCCAGGCGCCACGCATACGCGCTACGCCCACGTGCTGGGGTGTATGCACCTCGCGGGCGTCGCGTTCGACGTGATCGCGAAGGACGCCCGCCTGTCGCCCGAAGCCCGAAAGCGGCTGCGCAGCGCGGTCCGCCTCGCCGCGCTGTGCCACGACCTGGGCCACGCGCCGTTCTCGCACTGCACCGAATTCGCGATGCCGATGCTCTCCGACCTCGGCGTCGGCTTCTATGGCGCCGGCGTGCGCGACCGGAAGGCCCACCACGAGGACTACACGATCGCCATCCTCGAGCGCACGTCGCTCGCGGAGCTGATCGGCCGCACGTTCCCGTTCGATGCCCGGCACGTGGCGGCGCTGATCAGCGACGACGTCGCGGTCGAGGACGACTTCTTCGACGAAGACGGACTCGATTGGCGGCGGGTGCTCGCGCAGCTCGTGAGCGGCGAGATCGACGTCGACCGCCTCGACTACCTGCGTCGCGACTCGTATTTCACCGGCGCTCGCTATGGGCAGATCGACGCCGACTGGATCATCAGCAACCTCGTGGCGGTACCCCACGAGGGGACGATGAGCCTCGCCCTCGATTCGCGCGCGATCTACGCGTTCGACGACTTCCTGATCGCGCGGCATCACATGTTCTTGCAGGTGTATTTTCATCACAAGAGCGTCGTGTTCGAGGAGATGCTCAAGCGCTACGTCACGAGCACGGGGAGCACGCTCGTGGTGCCATCTTCGCTCGATGCTTACCTGGCGTTCGACGACATCGCGCTCGAGATGCACCTCCGCAACGCGACGAACAGCTGGGCCCGCCGCATCGTCGAGCACCGCCCGTGGCGCCGGGTGCTCGAAAAGCACGGGACTCCGGAGGATGTCGATCTCGAGATCGAGAAGGCCGTGCTGTTCGGCGCGGGCATCGGCGTGATCCACACCGCGAGCACCGGGCGACTGTCGCGGTACAGCGGCCTCGGTCCAAAGAAGGCGCCCCCCATCCTGGTGCTTGACCGCATGCCAGGGCAGCCGGTCGAGCGCGTGCGTCCGTTGTCCGACGCCTCTGACGTGTTTCAGCGGTACGCGGACGTTCGACGCATCGCGCGACTCTATGTTGCGCCCGAAGAGGTCGGGAAAGCCCGGCACGCGCTCGGACTGCCCGTCGCGTGACCCCATCGGGGGGCGTCCCGTGATAGGGTTCGTGCCTGAGGAGTACACCTCGTGCAGCCCGATGTCGGCGCGTCCATCGACGCCCCCTCGATAGCCAACGGACGCTACCGCCTCCTCGCGGAGCTGAGCGCCACCGAGGTGTTCACCGTTTGGCGCGTGCGGGACAGCCTCGTCGACTGTGAGCGCGTCATAAAGGTGCTCGCTACGGGCATGGCCGCGAAGGCAAAGGTCCGGCAGCGGTTCGAGAGCGAGGCCCACGCGATGGCTCGCCTCTCGCACCCGAACATCGCGATGGTGCATGACGTCGGCACCGAAGCGGGCCGCCCGTACGTCGTCGTCGAGCTGCTCGAAGGCGGGAGCGTCGCGGCGTGGCTCCAGCGCAACGGGGCGATGCCCGCGAGGGTCGCCGCAGACGTGATGATCCTCGTGTTGGAAGCGCTTCAACAGGCGCACCGGGACGGCCTCGCCCACCGCGACCTCACGCCGCGACACGTGCTGTTGTCGGCCACCGGGGTCCCAAAGGTCACGGACTTTGGCTTTGGACCGCTTCGCGTGTTGGGAGGCGCCATCGACGGTCCCGCGTCGGTGTACCAATCGCCCGAACAGCGCCTCGGCGCCGCTGGGGGCGTGCCGAGCGACGTGTTCGCGGCCGGTGTCTCGCTCCTGGTGATGCTCACGGGCCGCGAGCCAGCTTCGCTCACGGAATCGGCCTGGTCCGAGCTGCCCGTCGACCTCGTCGACGTGTTTCGCAAAGCGACGCAGGAAGACCCTTCGCTTCGGTGGGAGTCTGCGCTGCAGATGGGCCTCGCGCTGCGGGCGGCGTTGCCGGCGCTCGAGCCGGTGCCGGACACCACGCCGCCCCTCGGGCAGCTCGTCGCGCATCACGCCACCCCGTCGGAGCGCGTCGCGGACCCGAGCGAGCCCGAGTGGACGCTGCGCCCGGTGCGGGCAAAGGCCACCGCCCTCGACGACCGCGGCACGGTGCCGAACGCGCCCACGCGTGAGGTCTCTTCCCGGCGGACGAGCACCATCGAACCCGTCGGATCGGCGGTCCGCTCGTCGATGAACTCGTTCAACACGTTCTCGCTCCCGCTGGTGGAGATCCCCGACGAGGCACCCCCGGCGCCTCTCGTCGTCGAGGCGGCCCCGCCTCCGCCGCCGGCTCCCGCGCGCGTCGCCGCGGAACCCAAGCCGGTCGCGGCGCCCATCGCGCAGGTCGCGCCCGCCGCGGACGAGCGCTCCCTGCAGGGGTTCGCCTTTGCGGCCATCGCGCTCGCGCTGGCTGGGGGGACGCTGCTCGTGGCCTACACGTTGTTCGGCTAGTAGATGACGCCGATCTGGTAGAAGTGCAGGTTGCTGCCGTTGCACTTGAGCGTGCCGCCGAACCAGCCGTCACCCGTGGCCGTGAGCTCGCCCTTCTTGACCTGGCAGGACTTGCCGATCAGCGAGTCCTTGTAGGGGTAGAACGTGTCGTCCGGCGACACGTCGGCAACGGTCACCCAGGCGTTCTTCGGGATCGAGTACCCGGAGTAGCGGCCTCCGGTGGGCGTGGCGGCGCCGCCGAGCGCGTACTTCATCTTGAAGAAGTAGTAGTACGACCCGTTGCTGCAGTTCACGTCGCCGCCGTACCAGTCGCCGCCCCCGTCGGTGGGCGTGAGGCCCGAAACGACCGTGCACGACTGGCCGATGATCGAGCCGCGGTCGGCGTAGTAGGCGTCGTCGGGGGCGATGTCCATCACCGAGATCACGCTGCCGGCGGACGTGAGGCCCGCGGACGCGAGGTCGAACGCCATCTTGTAGAAGTAGTAGTAGTTCCCGTCGCTGCAGTTCACGTCGCCGCCGTAGTAGGCGCCCGTCGTGCGCGTGAGGCCGCTCGCGCCGACGGTGCACGACAGGCCGATCAGCGAGGCCGCGGTCGACGCGTTGCCGTCGTCCGAAGCGACGTCGCGGATGGTGACCGCCGTGCCTTGGGTGATGGCCTCGGGCGCGTTCGCCGAGGTGTAGCCGCCAGTGGTCGCGCCGCCGACGAGGTCGAACGCGACCTTGTAGAAGTAGTAGTCGTTCGCTTCCGGCCCGCAATTTGCGGCGCCTCCGTACCACTGCCCGTCCTGGCGGTGAAGGTCGCCGCTCACCGTACACGTCTGCCCGACGAGCGTGGACGCCGACGGGAAGTACGCGTCGTCCGGGGCGAGTTCGCGCACGATGAACTGGGTGGGCGGCAGCAGGCTGATGGCCGCGGTGGCGGACCCGTAGCCCGAGCTCGGCGTCGCGTTGGCGGTGCCGACCACGTCGAACGCGACCTTGTAGAAGTAGTAATACGCACCGTTCGCGCAGTTCACGTCGCCGCCGTACCACTCGGCGTCGTTGCGGTGCAGCTCAGCGGCGACCGTACACGTCTGGCCGACGAGGAGCGCGCGCTGAGCCGCGTAGATGTCGTCCGTGCCGATGTCGCGAATCACGACCTGGGTGGGCGGGAACAGGCTCGCCGGAGCGGTGGCCGAGCCCCAGGTGGACGCAGGGGTGGCCCCGACCGACGAGAGGTCGAACGCCATCTTGTAGAAATAGTAGGAAGTTCCTATACAGGTGGCCGAACCAGCCCACCATTGGCCTTCGGTTCGGTACATGTCCGCCCCGGCGATGCACGAAGCACCTACGATCGCGGCTTTGTTGGACGAATAGGCGTCTTCAGGGTGTACGTCCCGCACGACGAACACCGAGCCCGGCGGGAGCGCGTTGACCGCGGCTGAGCTCAACCCGCCCGTGATCGGTGCGGCGCCGGTGACGTCAAACGCGACCTTGTAGAAGTAATAGTCCTTCTCGCCGCACTTCGCAGGTCCCGCCCACCACGCGCCGTCGGTGCGGCTCATCTGGCTGCCCGCCGTGCACGTGACGCCGACGATCGTCGATCGGGTGGTCGCGTACGCGTCGTCCGAAGCGATGTCCTTCACGACGAACGTGGTTCCGGGCAGCATCGTGCTCGTCGTGGCCGAGCCGAACGTCGCCTTCTTGTCGATCGCGACCTGGTAGAAGTAGTACGTGGCCCCAGAGCAGTTCGCCGGCCCACCGTACCAGGTCGTCCCCGGCGTCACGGTGAGCTGGCCCGACGCCGTACATTCCTTGCCGACGAGCGCGGCCTTCTGCGCGTAGTAGCCGTCGGCCGTGCTGATGTCCTTCACGGTGAAGAGCGTGCCAGCGGCGACGGGGTCCTGGGCGTAGGCCGCGGCAGTCCATAAGGCGGCGAGGGTGACGGTAAACATACAGGCTCCTATGCGTGGCACCATAATCGGACACCGAATGTTACGGCATCCGTCCCCGAACGAGGTTCCGCTCCGACGCTTACGTGAGACCCCGCGCGGGTGTATCCTCGCGTCACCGCCGGAGGATGTGTGGACCCCATGTTGGAGCGCGCCGCAGAGGGCATGTCGACCCTCGCCGTGGCGCCCGCGACCCGTGAAATGGCCCTTGCGAACCTCAACCGCTGGCTCACGGAAGACGCGTTCGTCCCGTATCGCGCGCAGATCGAAGGATTGATCGTGCGTCGGAAGTGGGAGGTCCTGCTCGACAGCTTCTACCAGGTGATCCCGTTTGGGACGGGCGGCCGCCGCGGCACCTGCGGCATCGGCCCGAACCGCATCAACCCGTGGACGCTCGCCACGAGCGTGCAGGGCCACGTGGAGTACCTGCAGGACAGGTTCCCCGACGAAGATCTGAGCGTCGTGATCGCGTACGACGTTCGTGTCTTCCGCGACCGCGGCTCCATCTACGACCCCGCCCGGCCAAACCCCGTGCTCGGCCTCTCGAGCCGCGACTTTGCCGAGCTTGCAGCGCGCGTGTACGCGGGCAACGGCGTCGAGGTCTACATGCCGCGCCGCGGCGACGACCGGTGCATGAGCACGCCCGAGCTCTCGTGGGCGATTCGCCGCCTTCGTACGCAGGCGGGGCTCAACGTGTCGGCGTCGCACAACCCGCCTGACGACAACGGCGGAAAGTTCTACAACCAGCAGGGTGGGCAGGAGATCCCCCCGTACGACGAGGCGATGGTGCGCTGCGTCGAGCAGGTGACGGACATCCGCACCTTGTCCTGGCAGAAGGCCAAAGATTCGGGCCTGCTTCGGCCGCTGCCCGACGACGCCCACGCGAGCTTCGTCCAGCACGTGGCGATGCGCACGCGCACCCCGTCGCGGAGCGCGGTGATCTGCTACACGCCGCTGCACGGCACCGGTGCGGGCACGGTGTTGCCCGTGCTGCGCGCGGCCGGCTTCGCTGTTCATCCCGTCGCCGACCAGATGAGCCAGGACGGCGACTTCCCCACCGTCCCGTTTCGGGCGCCGAACCCCGAGGTCCCGCGCGCGTTCGACATCGCCATCGTCCAGGCCGAAGAGGTGGGCGCAGACCTCGCGCTCGCGACCGACCCCGACGCGGACCGCATCGGCTGCGTCGTGCGGCACGACGGGGGCTGGCGGTTCCTCACCGGCAACGAGATCGGCCTGCTCGTCTGCCATCACGCGCTCGCGAACCACAAGGGCCCCTCGCGGCCCATCGTCGTGCAGACCGAGGTCACCACCGGCGCCATCGCGCGCATGGCGCGGGCCGAGGGCGCCCAGGTCGTCGATCGGCTGCTCGTCGGGTTCAAGTACGTCGGCGAGGTGCTGCGGAACCTCGAGACCACCGGTCGCGTGCCGGGTTCAGACGTCACTGGCACCGTCGAAGACTTCGTGCTCGGGGTCGAAGAGTCGCACGGCGTGTTGATCACGCCCTACCTGCGCGACAAAGACGCGGCCGGCGGCGCGTTGTACCTCGCCGAGCTCGCGTCCATCGCGAAGGATCGCGGCCAGACGCTCGTCGACGTGCTCGACGGCCTGTCGGATCGCTACGGCTACGTTCGAAACCACCTGATCTCGATCGTCATGCGTGGGGCCGTAGGACGCGAGCGGATCGGCGCCATCCAGGAAAGCTTCCGCGCTCGGCAACCCGCGACGATCGGCGGGCGCGCGGTGACGGCGTTCCACGATCGCCGCGATCCGAACGGCCCGTTCGGCCGCATCGTTTCGTCCACGGACGCCGCGAGCCGGGACGTGTTGGTGTTCGAGCTGGGGGCGGACGCCCGCGTCATCCTGCGACCGTCCGGGACCGAGCCAAAGTCCAAGGTCTACGTCGAGGTTCGTGGGGCGCCGGGCGTCGCGCGCGCGGTCGTGGACGCCGAGGCCGAGCGGCTCGCCGAGGCCTTTGTCGACGAGATGCTCCTGCGCGTCGACCTCGCTGTGCCGGCGTGGGCGCACGCCGTGAACGACCTCGTCGCGGTCGAGGCGAAGATCGCCTTCGCGACCGTCACCGTGCCCGCCCTCGTTTCGCGAGCCGAACGCGCCGAAGAGATCGACGCCTGGTTCGACGACGCGATCCGTCCGCTCGGCAAGGACGCCCGCCGGCTCGTGGACCGCGCGCTGCTGCGGTTCGTCGCGGACACGGCGCTGGCCGAGCCCGCTGCGACCGTGCTCAGACGCCTTGCTGGAGTCGCTTGAGCGAGTGGTACATCACGGCCTGGGTGAGTGAGAGCACCGGCAGGACGACGAGGTAGCCCACGCCCAGCGTCATACACGTGACCACGATCGCCAGCAGGCCGATCACCAGGTTGATGAGCCAGATCGTGAACTTGTAGCCGTCGGTGAGGCGCCACGACTCGGACAGGGCCTCCATCGGGTCGAGGTCCTTGTCGAGCATCGCATACAGCGTAAATTGCAGGCCGAGGCCCGCGATGATGCCTGGGATGATCAGGCAGATCAGGCCAACGAAGACGATGAGGCCGAGGAGGATCGTCGCGCCGAGGCCCTTCAAGTAGTTTGCGCCTTCGCCGATCACCATGCCCACGTCGGCGGGCCGGCCGTGGGAGAGGTTGAGGAAGACCCGCGTGGTGCCGAGCGAGAAGAACACGCCGATCAGGCTGCTGACGATGTTCAGGCCCAGGCGCGCGACGGTCGCGAACGCCATCATGTTTTGATCATCGGACGTGTCCGCCATGACCTGCAGCACGCCCGAGAGGCCGCCGATGACGAGGGCCGGTACGAGCGGGACGAAGATCGCGCCGAGCACGACGCCGGGGTTCGCGAGCACCAGCTGCCAGCAGCGCTCGAGGATCGGCTGTACGTCCATGGGGACGGGCTCGAGGTCCTCGGACGGCGAGGTCGGGTCGGCTCCGGGCGAGAACGGGTTGTCGGTGGTCATTGGGTCCCCTTGGAAGGTGTGCTTGAAAGCGCGCTGCGCCGGGGCCATGGGTCCACCGGCTCGAGGATGGCGATGCCGGCCGACGGCCACTTCGTGTACGTCTGAAGGTGGTGCACGTAGGTGGCGAGGTCTTCGTCGATCACGGACATGCCGGCGCGTCGGCTCGCGTTGCGCTGCATCACGTGGCCTTCGGCGTCATGGACGACGAAGCCGGTGTGCGAGATCCACACGGGCGTTCCTACATCCTTGCGGACGGTGAGCACGATCGCGCCGTCTGGCAGGGCGGCCACCGCGGTGAGGGCGGTGGCGAGGGGCAACACGTCGAGCTTCATCGTCCCGTTTGGGAGCTCGTCATCGGTGAGGTGGAACGCGGATCGCTTGTGCCAGCGCTTCCAGGTGTCCGGCGTGATCTCGCGCTCCATGTGCATCGTGGCGCCGTACTTCGCGGTGGTGTCGACGACGAAGCCGTCGGCTACGTTGCCGGGGATCCACTGCAGCTCCATGAAGTGCCGCCGGTGCGCGTAGTCGATGGGGCCGGCGCCGTACCGCAGCCGGTTGCGCACGTCGGCGGCGTGGACCGGGTCACCGGCCATCGCGAGCGCGAGAGCCTCCTCGACGAACCCGATGCAGTCGAACGCGTCGTACCGAGCGAGCGGATCGGGGTCCCAGCCGTCGCCTTCACCGAGCCCGTCGAGCTTGTACGGCACGCCGAGGAGGGGATCGGTCACCGCCTTCATTCGCGCGCCGATCGGCAGGTCGCGCACGGCGATGGCGACGTCCGCGAGGCCCTTCGGGAGCGCGCCCGAGGGAGGGGGGCCAGCGGGCAGCGGGGGGATCGGCAGCAGCCGGGACTTGGTCGGGGACTTCGTCGCGACCGGGGCTTCGTCGCCTTCGTTGAACGCGTCGGAGGCCGACGCGGACGCGAGGGTGAGCAGCACGGCGGCTGCGGCGAGGTACGACACCCGCGCCGCGGGACGGATCACAGGCCCAGCCGCCCGCGGTAGCCGGCGGTGGCCTCGAGCATCGCGTCGATCGCTTCGTCCGAGAGCTCGTCTGCGCCGTGCGACAGCGCGCGCTCGATCAGATCGACGAGGCCATCGTTCAGGAGGCGGCGGTGCTCGGTGGGCGGGCGCGTCGCGAGGTTGCCGAACAGGGCCTCGGCCTCGATCAGGTCCTCTTCACCGACCTGCGCGCCCTCGAACAGCGCGTGGAAGCGCGCCGGCGCACCTTCGAACATGAGCTGCAGCGCCGCACGGCCGCCGCCCGCACCTTCGTGGGCGTCGATCGCGGCGATGATGTGGCCGAGCACCTCGTTGGCGACGGCGATCTTCTCGAGGGCCTCGTCTTCGGTGAGCGTCGGGGCCGCGAACTTTGCCTGGGGAGCCTCGTCGATGGCGATCGGGGTCTCGTCGTCGTCAGCCGGCGGGGGCTCCGCGCGCCCGGTCAGGTCTTCGGAGACCTCGACCCGGTCGAGGTTGTGCTGCTCAGTCGAGAAGGAGCCTTTTGCGGCGCCTTTGGGCTGGGCGCCGGTGGCGAGGCCGCGGTTCTCGTCGTGGTCGGCGAAGGCGTCCATGTCCTCTTCGACCTCGTCCGTGCCCTTCATCCAGGCTTGCAGGCTGGAGAGGTCGCCCGCGTCCTTGGATGGCGTTTCGTCCAGTGGAGCCGGAACCGCCTCGGTCTCGGCGGTCTGTTCGTCGTCTTCGAACGTGTCGTTCGGTTCGGTCGGCTCGGCGTCCGGCTCGGGTTCCGGCTCGGGCTCGGGCTCGGGCTCGGGCTCGGGCTCGGCGTCCGGCTCGGGCTCATCGTCGAGGTCGTCGAGGTCGCTGACGTCGCTCGCAAGCCTGCGCACCGGCGGCCCGCCGGCGGTGGGCTGGTCGTCCACGCCTTCGTCGAAATTCGGGAGCGTGCGCTCGTCGTCGGCGTTGATCGACTTGTTGACGCCCTTGACGTCCGTGTCGGTCGGCGGCTCGGACGCGAGCCGGAGCACGCGGCGCGACAGCAGCGAGCCGACGAACGCGCGTCCGCCGATGGGTTCGAGGGGCAGGCGGGCGAGGAGGGGCGTGACGACGCGCGCCTGGCGTAGCGACTCCACCAGCAGACGCTCGAGCTTGTCTGTGGGTGCGGTGGGTCCAGCGGCGAGGTCGAGGTCGAGCGGCACGGTCGAGGAGGCCTGCCAGATGCCCGCGGCCTCGGCGATGACGGCCGCCGCAGAGAGCCCCACCTGGAGGTTGTCGACGAAGATGCCAGCGGTGAATTCGAAGTTAGGGCGCGACTCGGAGCCGAGGAACCGCGCGAGGTTGTCGCGGAAGCGGTCCATCAGGATGGGGTCGAGCACCTCGGGCGGAATCGCGCCGTCGATCAGCTCGCCGAACACGGACTTCTTTCGCACCACCTTGGCGAGGAGGTCCATCGTGCGCGAGCTGGTGATCGCCTCTGCCACCCGCAGCCGCCGCACGAAGTGGTGGGAGTCGTCGGTGGCCTCGGCGGCCAGGATCGCGCCCTGCTGGATGTGAACGGACACTTCCGCGGAGCCGGACCCGGCCGTGCCAGCGCTGGTCACCACGTAAAGGCGCCCGGTAGAGCCCTTTTCGAGGTTCTTTGCGAGGGCCTGGGCAGCAAGCGTATCGAGCGTCTTCGGCAAACGTTCCCCGTCGGGATGCGACGTTAGCGTCAGGCGAGGCCCAAGGTCAAGGCGCCGACGATTCGTTTTCAGGCGCAGTGGGGGCGTACGACGCGGGGCGGAATTGCGCAGCGGGGACGTCGCTCGCGGGCGCTTCGACCACGATCCGGCGACCCTCGACCTCTGCGCGAAGCAGGTTTGCAGTCCACCAATTCGACGCACCCCACGCGAGCGCGAGCCCGAGGACCATCGCGTACCCGACGACCGCGCCGAACGGCAGCGGTACGCGCTCGTTGACCGCGCCGAGGTGGCCCCCGAGGCGCTCCAGCGCCGAAGGCGGAACGGGCGTGGGGGTGGCTCGCGCGAGCTCGAGCGCGCGATCGATGCGATCCCAGGCGAGGCGACGGAGATCGTTCGGCAGGCCAGGACCCGCCATGGGAGTCGCGGCGCGCAGCCGCATCTCGATCTCGCGGCAGCTCGGGCACGCTGAGACGTGCTCCGAGATGCGGGCGCTCGTACCTGGGGACAGCTCGCCGTCTTGCCAGGCGACGAGCAGCGATTGGGTCTCTCGGCAGTTCATGCGAGCACTTTCCGTACGGTGTCTTCGTCCAGAACAACCCCCAGCTCGTCCAACACTTCCACGAGCCGGCCCTTGGCCCGGGACAGGCGCGACATCACCGTTCCGAGCTTGATTCCGAGCACGTCAGCGATCTCGTTGTACGACAGGTCGCTGTAGTAGCGCAATGAGAGAATCTCCTTGTGCTCCCCCGTCAATTTGTCCATGGCTCCCAAGATCACGACCTGGCGCTCGTCGCCGACGATGTTCTCGATCTGGTCGGGCATGTACCGGTCCACCTTGGGCATCGCGTCCAGGATGTTGGTGCGCCGCCGGCGATCTCGGACGATGTTGAAGCAGAGGTTGCTGGTGACGCGGAACAGCCACGCCTTCACGCGGAATTCGCCGTCGAACAGGCGCGGCTCGCGCATCGCCTTGATGAACACCTCCTGCGTGACGTCCACGGCCTCCTGGTAGTCCTTGAGCACGTAGATCGCGTGGTGGAGGATGCGATCGCGGTAGCGGCGCACGACGGCGTCCACGGCCGCGCGGCGGTTGGTGCGCGACAGGCGCTTGATGTCCTCGTCTTCGTCGGTAAACACCCCAGACAACGCCGCAGCCGATTCGGTACCCATCGCTCCCTCCCCCGCCTCGGTGTTCCCGACGCGACACTCAACACAACGCTGGGGTTCCCGCCGTCCTTCGACGGACCATCCCCGGGTCGACGTTTCGTGACGGGTTGGCGGACTCGCTGACGACTGGCGACCGTTCGGCGCCGGGTCGGTTAACCGCGGTGCGTGGAACTCCTAGCAGGCAGCGGAATCGAGAAGGCGTGGGGCGATCGGCTCATCCTGCGGGGCGCGGATTTATCCGTCAGCACCGCGGATCGCGTGGGGCTGGTGGGCGCGAACGGCTGCGGCAAGTCCACGCTCCTGCGAATCCTGGCGGGCCTTGACGAGCCCGATCACGGCACGGTCGCCCGACGAACGGCGATCGGCATGTTGGAGCAGGACCCGGTGCTGCCTGGCGTAACGGTCGGAGACGCCGCGGACGACGCGCTCGCGTGGCACCGCGACCTGCTCGCTCAGTACGAGGCCGGCATCGAGGCGGACGATCACGTGATGACGGCGAACGCCCAGTCGTTGCTCGATCTTCACGGCTGGGAGATCGCGCACCGCGCGGACGCCATCCTCGACAAGCTGCGGGCGCCGCCTCGCGAGGCCTTGATCGCGGTGTTGTCGGGCGGGGAGCGCCGGCGGGTGGCGCTGGCGCGCGCGCTGCTCGGGTCGCCGGACCTGTTGCTGCTCGACGAGCCCACCAATCACCTCGACGCCGACGTTTGTGAGTGGCTGCAGGACCACCTCTCCGGGTTTCGCGGCGCGCTCGTGCTGGTCACCCACGATCGCTACCTGCTGGAGGCCGTCGCGACGCGGATCGTCGAGGTCGAAGACGGGATCTGCGTCAATTACGAGGGGTCGTACGGCGACTATTTGATCCAGCGCGCGGAGCGCCAGGCGCTCTCGCGGCGCGATCGCGACACATCCCTCGCGTTGATCGCGCGGGAAGCTGCCTGGGCCGCCAAGAGCCCCGCGGCGCGCAGCACGAAGCAGAAGGCGCGGCTTCAGCGGTTGGACGCGTTGAAGGACTCGGTGCCGCAGGTGCGCGATCTTTCGATGTCGCTCGATCTCTCGACGGGTGACAAGCTCGGACGGACCATCTTCGAAGCGCGCGGCGTGACCAAGTCGCTCGGCGGGCGGCTGCTGATCGACAAGCTCGATCTCGACCTCGGACCGGGGACCCGGCTCGCGGTGGTCGGTCCGAACGGCGCCGGAAAGTCGACGTTGCTCAACATGATCATCGGGAACATCCTCCCGGACAAGGGCACGCTGACGCGCGGGCCGCGGGTGAAGCTCGCGGTGCTCGACCAGGGCCGCACGGGGCTGCCGTCGAACTGCACGGTGCGCGAGGCCGCCGCCGGGGGCAACGATCAGGTCATCGTCAACGACAAGCCGGTACACGTCGCGTCTTTCCTCGAGCGGTTCCTGTTCACCCGCGAGCACTTCGATCAGCGCGTGGAAGCGCTGTCGGGTGGTGAACGCGCGCGCCTGCTGCTCGCCCGCCTGCTGCTGCAGGGGGCCAACCTGCTGCTGCTCGACGAGCCGACGAACGACCTCGACCTGTCCACGCTGCGCGTGCTCGAAGAGGCGCTGCTCTCCTACGACGGCGCCGCGCTCGTGGTCACGCATGATCGCGCGTTCGTCGATCGCGCGTGTACCGGCCTGATCGCGTTCGAGGGGAACGGGAAGATCGTCGCCTATGCTTCGCGCAGCCAGTGGATCGCGGCCCAGAAGCGCGCCGCGGCCGAGGCAGCGTCGATCCGTCCGGCCCCGACGCGCGCGGTGGCGGCGCCGAAGGCACCTCGCAAGGGGCTCTCGTTCAAGGAGCAGCGCGAGTTGGATTCGCTGCCCGCGCAGATCGAGGTGGCCGAGGGCCGCCGCGCCGAGCTCGAGCAGCTGCTTGGGACGCCGATGGACGGCCGAAAGGCGGCTGAGGTCGCGCGCGATCTGGACGCGATCGGGCACGCGATCGAGGCTCTTTACAAGGTCTGGCACGACCTCGACGAGCGCCGGTAGCTTTTAAAATCCGGGGGCGGAGCGCATGGATTGGATTCGCGGCTGGCTGACGCCGCCACCGGGCAAAGACGAGGATCAGGACGGATCGGTACGCGTGTTGTACACGGTGATCCTGATCGGTACGGTCGGTTCGCTGATCGGCATGGTGGTGCAAGGCCTGTTGGCGAGCGGCGACGCGCGCGCGAGCCTGATCTGGTATTTGCCGGGGATCCTGCCAAACTTCTTCTACCTGGCGCTGCTGCGACGCGGGTACCTCAAGTCGGTCTCGGTCGTCTACATCGCCGGAATCTTCGCGCTCCTCCTCGCCGGTGCCATCACGAACGGCGGCTTCAGCGGCGTGTTCCCGTGGTTCCACGTGTTCGAGCTCGTGCTGATGGGGCTGATCTTCGGCACGCGCGGTGTGGTGGTCATGTTCGCGCTGTCGGCGCTGGTCGCGGTGGTGCTCACCGTTGGCGACGCCCAGGGTTGGGTGGTGCCTCTCGCGCGAAAGGGGGATGCGCCCGGGATCTCGTTCTTGCTGCTCCAGGGGCTGGTGGGCGGGGTCGTCGCGTTCTCGAGCCGGCTTCGGGCCGAAGCCCTGGAGCAGGCCCGCCACGCGCGCGATGAGGCGCGCCACCAGCGAGCCGCGCTCGACAACATGCTCGATTTCATGGCCGAACCGCTCGCGTTCGTCGTGGACGACGGTCTCATCCATCGCGTGAACCCAGCCCTCGTGAACCTCGTCGGGCGCAAGGACCTGCTTGGGTTGCGGTTGCGTGACCTGTTTCGCGCCGAGCCGGTCGAAGGGGAGGGCGTGCTCTACGACGTCGATGGGCACCCGATCGACGTCGCAGCGTCGCGTGGGCAGCTGCCTGGGACGGTGGACGGAGGCGGCTCGGTCTGGGTGCTGAAGGACGTGCGAAACCGCAAGGAAGCCGAGCGGCGGCTGCGCCACGCTGCGGAGGCGTCCGAGGCCGCCAACCGGAGCAAGAGCCAGTTCCTCGCGAACATGAGCCATGAGCTCCGCACGCCGCTCAACGCGATCATCGGCTACGCGGAGATGTTGCGGGAGGACCACGACGACCCGGGTGTGGTCGCCGATCTTCAGAAGATCGAAGGTTCGGGCAAGCACCTGCTCTCGCTAATCAACGACGTGCTCGATCTCTCGAAGATCGAAGCCGGCAAGATGGAGCTCCACCACGAGCGCTTCGACGTTGACGCGATGTGTCGCGAGCTCGCCGGCACGGTGGCGCCGCTCGTCCAGCGCGGCCGCAACACGCTGGAGCTGCAGGTCCCGGCCGACATCGGCTCCATGTGGTGCGACGTGATCCGCGTTCGTCAGGTGCTGCTCAACCTGCTGTCGAACGCGTCGAAGTTCACGAGCGACGGCCGCATCGTGCTGGCGGCCCGCCGGGACGGCCATTGGATCGAGTTCAGCGTCTCCGACTCGGGCATCGGCATCGCGGAAGAGGCCGCAGCAAGGCTGTTCCAGCCGTTCACCCAGGCGGACGGCTCCACGACGCGCAAGTTCGGGGGTACA
Source organism: Pseudomonadota bacterium (assembly GCA_947505245.1). Classification (GTDB taxonomy): domain Bacteria; phylum Myxococcota_A; class UBA796; order UBA796; genus SYKL01. Next base: position 65,179 of record CANNIZ010000022.1, read on the forward strand.
GGGCTTGGCCTCGCGCTGGTCAGGCACTTCGCGCGTCTGATGGGCGGGGACGTCGTGGTGACGAGCAGCCCGGGGCAGGGGTCGACGTTCACGGTGCGCCTCCCGGACGCGCCGATCGTCGAGTCGGCCGCTCAGGCGACGCTGCAGGATCTTCCGCGTGGGGAAGGTACGCTGGTGTTGGCGATCGATGATGACCCCGTGATTCACGAGCTGATCGCGCGCACGCTCGAGACGCGCAGCATTCGGGTGGTGAGCGCGCGCAATGGCCGCGAGGGGCTCGAACTCGCGCGGAGCCTGATGCCCGACGCCATCACGCTCGACGTGATGATGCCGGATATCGACGGCTGGGACGTCCTCGCGGCGCTCAAGGCGGACGCGAAGACCAAAGACATTCCCGTTGCGATGGTCACGATCGTCGACGGGGAGGCGCGCGGAAAGGCCCTCGGCGCGGCGGCGTGGCTGCTGAAGCCGATCGATCGGCGGCGCCTGACCCAGGTCGTGCAGTCGCTCGTGGCGTTCTCTGGCGACGTGCTGGTCGTAGACGACGACGATGCGCTGCGCGAGCTGGCGGTCCGCGTGCTCACCGAACACGGGTGCACCGTCCGCAGCGCGCGGGACGGGCGTGACGCGCTCGACCAGATGCGCGCAAGGCCGCCGGGGCTGGTGCTGCTCGACCTGATGATGCCGAACATGGACGGCTTCCAGTTGATCGAGGCGATGCGCGTCGAGGAGGCGCTTCGCGAGGTGCCGGTCGTGGTGCTGTCCGCCGCCGACCTCACCGCCGAGGACCGCGAGCGCCTCTCGGGGGCGTCGAAGGTGCTCACGAAGGGCGCCAACCCGCGCGACCAGATCGAGGTCGCCATTCAGCGAGGCTGAGGATCCGCCTTAAACCACGTGCTGCATCCGTCACGTAGCGGAGTAGAGCCCGGCGACGCGGCGGTAGGTTGACCTCCCCCGGCTGGAGGAATCATGCGTTCGACAAGCTCTTTGGTTGCGCTCGCGCTGTTGGCAGGCTGCCACCGCCACCGAGCCCACGATCGCGAACCAGAATTCCGCCGGCTACGCGATCGACGCGAGCACCGACAAGGTGCTGATCGCCGCGGACGGGAGCGGCGGCGCCTACGTCGGCGGCAGCTCGAACGCGCGCGGCTGGCTCGTCCACCTCGACGGCATCGCCACGAACACGCCCACCGTCGTCCGCCTGGACGGCGCCGACGTGTGGGTGGGCGGGCGCATCGCGATCACGCCGTTCGACACGCAGTACGCCGACGGCTTCCTGCTCAACCTCGACCAGACCACCGGCGCGTACAACTTTGGCTCGTTCTACGACACGGGCAAGGGCGCCGAGGAGATGACCGAGCACCGGGTGAAGGGCATCGTGTTCGACTCCACCCACACGCCACGCGTGGCGGCCCAGGGCTACACGAGCACCATGGACTTCGAGGGGTACGCCGCCTTCTGGTACCAGGCGCCCGACGCGGGCTCGCTCGTACTGCCGGCGGGCACGGGGGCGGATCGCCTCGTCGACTACGTGCCGGCGGTCTCGGACTCGACGGCGTCGATGGTCGCGGCGGACGTCGCCAACGGCACGGTGCAGAACCTCACCACCACGACGGTGTGGGTGGACGTCGAGAGCACGGTGGAGCGGGTGCACGCCTGGGACGCGGCGGGCCCGGGCAGCCACGGGCACACGGCGGTCATGAAGCTCGATCAGTGATCGGCCGCTGAGGCAGGGCGAGGACGGAGCTGACCCTGGGAGCGAGCCGGGGTTCAGATCCGCAGATCGGCCATGAACGCGATCCTGACGGATTCAGGCGTTATGGGCGCCTCCATGACCCGAACCCTCTTCGTCGCTCCTGCAGGCCGCAGCGTCGGCCTCACCACCACCGCCCTGGGGTTGGTGCGCGCCCTCGATCGCCAGGGCGTGCGAGTGGCCTTCGCCAAGCCCATCTCGACCCGCGCGGCCGATCGCAGCATCGCCCTGGTGAAGCTCGGCTCGGCCCTGCAGCCGCCTCCGCCGCTGGCCCGGAAGCGGGTGGAGGACCTGCTCTCGTCCGGCGACGAGCAGACGCTACTCGAGGAGGTGGTGGCGGTGTGCAACCTGGCCGCTGCGGGCGCCGACGTGCTGGTGGTGGAGGGCATGGTGCCCGAGGGGGGCGCGGCGTACTCGATGCGGGTCAACGCGCTGATGTTGCGGGCGCTCGACGCCGAGCTGGTGCTGGTGGGCGCGCCCGTCGACCAGACGCCCACCGAGCTGGCCGAATCGCTCTCCATCGCCGCCCGAGGCTTCGGTGAGCTGGGCGAGGCGCGGCAGGTGAGCTGCATCCTCAACCGGGTGCCGGTGGACGATGACGAGCGCCTGGCCACCTGGTCAGCAGCGGTCACCGCGGAGAAGCTGACGCCGGTGGCGCTGGTGCCCGCGCGCGAAGACCTCTCGGCCCGGCGGGTGAAGGACCTCGCCGAAGCCATCTCGGCGAAGGTGCTGCACGCCGGCGACATGCACCACCGCCGGTACCGCGACGTGCGGCTGTGCGCGATGACCGTGCCAAACTCGCTGAAGGTGTTCGCGCCGGACCGCTTGCTGATCACCCCGGCGGACCGCGACGACATCATCCTCGCGGTGGCCCTGGCGGTGATGGGCGGCATGCGCATCGCCGGCCTGGTGCTCACCGGCGGCGTCGCCCCCAACGAGCGGGTGATGCAGCTGTGCGCGCCGGCCTTCGCCCTGGGCCTGCCGGTGCTGGAGCTCGATGACGGCAGCTTCCAGACCGCCACCCGCGTCAACAACATCGATGGACAGATCCCCATCGACGACAAGGAGCGGGTGGAGCTGGCCATGAACGTGGTGGCCGATCGTATCGACCCGGTCTGGCTGCGCAGCGTGGTCGCCTCGCGGCGCGCGCAGCGGCTGAGCCCCCCTGCGTTCCGGCAGCGGCTTGTTGAAGAGGCGCGCCTGGCCCACCGGCGCATCGTGTTGCCCGAGGGCACCGAGCCGCGCACCATCGCCGCCGCGGCCATCGCGCAGGAGCGGGGCATCGCCCGCTGCGTGCTGCTGGGGGCGCCCGACGCGGTGAACGAGCAGGCGCGCAAGCTGGGGGTGAAGCTACCCGCGTCGCTGGAGATCATCGATCCGGCGTCCGTGGCGGGCCGCTACCTCGACCCGCTGGTGGAGAGGCGCCAGGCCCGCGGCATGACCCGCGAGCGCGCCGAGGAGGAGCTGCAGGACGCCATCATGGTGGGGACCATGATGTTGACCCTGGGCGAGGCCGACGGCCTGGTGTCCGGCGCCGTTCACACCACCGCGCACACCATTCGACCGGCGCTGCAGTTGATCAAGACAGTGCCCGGCTGCGAGCTGGTCTCCAGCGTGTTCTTCATGTGCCTGCCCGAGCAGGTGCTGGTGTTCGGCGACTGCGCGGTGGTCCCCAACCCCACCGCGGAGCAGCTGGCGGAGATCGCCATTCAGAGCGCGGACACCGCGGCGGCTTTCGGCATCCAGCCCCGGGTGGCGATGCTCTCGTACTCTACCGGCATCTCCGGCTCCGGCGAGGACGTGGAGAAGGTGCTGCGGGCGACCGAGCTGGCGAAGGCCCGGCGCCCCGAGCTGATCATCGATGGCCCGCTGCAGTACGACGCGGCGGTGATGCCCGACGTGGCGCGGGCCAAGGCGCCCACGTCAGCGGTGGCGGGCAAGGCCACGGTCATCATCTTCCCGGACCTCAACACCGGCAACGTCACCTACAAGGCCGTGCAGCGCAGCGCCGGCGTGGTGGCGATGGGGCCTCTGCTGCAGGGCCTCAACCGCCCGGTCAACGACCTCTCGCGCGGCTGCCTCATCGACGACATCGTCTTCACCATCGCGTTGACCGCCATCCAGGCGCAGCAGGCCTCCTCGCGGAAGGGCTGAGCGGCATCCCGTCCACATCACGCACGGCAGTCCCTTCTCGCCCTGCAGGTCCGGGCTCCGGTCCGTCGCGATGATCGCTCCGAAACCAGCAACCGTGTCGAAGGGTCGCTTCGACGGGGTGACGGCCTTGGTCCAGGAGGCCACCGGCGAGGTCGCAGGCCAGGGCGGCGCTCCTCGTCCAGCGCGGGCTCACCGGGGCCGTCGATATCGACGAGAAGTTGCGATACGATTCCCCATGTTGAGTTCATCCGAGGGGGGTCGCCGGTTCGAGCACTTCGCGTCTGGCTGGCTAATTTCGCCGAGCGCGTCGCGCGTCCAGATGACCTCGATCGACCAGTCGCTGCGCACCGACCAGGGACGCGTCCTCGAGGTGCGATGGACCTTCGTTCTCGACGCGGCCACGTGGACGTCCGTGGACGCGAAGGGATGGTTCCATTTGCCGGCAAAGGCCAGGGGGCCCGCAGCCACGGGATTCAACCCGTCGAGGGGCGTACGCGTCGAGGCGCGCCTCGGCGCCGAGCACCTGCACGCGCTTCGCGAGCCGCTCCGGCAGAGCGACGGCCCCCGCGCCGTTGGCTCCATGTTGCTCACGCTCGACGACGATCACCTGCTGCGCGCCACGGAGGCGTGGTGGGGCCTGGCCGTTACCACCGATGGCGACGCGGGAGTGCGCGCGGGCTTCAGCAGCCAGTGGATGGACGTCGAGACGATCCTGCCGCCAGCGTTCCCGATTCACCTCGCCAGGTTCAGCGCGGGGGGCCTCGTCAGCTACCTGCGGGCGAACCCTGAGGCATGTGTCCCGGAGATTGTCGCGCTGTGGAACGACGCGGAGGCGAAGGCGAAGGTGGAGTGGGCGCTGCGCGCGGTCCTCGACCTTGGCGACGACCGGGCGAGGTCGGCCGCGCTGGCCATCATCGAGGCGGCGCCTGCCGCCGGCGGCCGCGCGCTGAGCGAGTCGCTCAAGCTGTGGCCTCGCTGGGTCAAGAACGTCAACCCCGCTGGTGGGCGTCCGTTCGCCGAGTGCCTCGTGCGCCTCGACGGGAGGTCTGGCGATTCGATGGCGACGGTACTGGACCAGATGCGGGGCCAGACGACCCCCGCGGCACCCAGCCCTCCAGCGATGCCTGTGGCCGGTCAACCAGACCTGCCGGCTCCGCAGGTGGTCCGCCGCGGGCGCGCCTGTCCGCGATGCACGTCCGCCGAGGTGGCGGCGGTCGACTACTGCTTCGACCTCACCCAGATGCGGTGTGACACCTGCGGGCACGAGTCCTGGGAGGACCACTACGGCCTCGACGATTGGTGTGCATGAGCGATCGTCGGCGGGCCATGATGTGGGGGTTCCACCACGCCGTCTCGGAGGCCAACGCCACCTCGACGCCCGCGTCCCCCGGACGGATCTGGCCCGAGCGCTTCCAGGACGACAAGCGGGGCCCTCCGCCGTCCATTGGCGCGCGGTAGGATTCCACGGTTGAGCGCCGTCAACTCGATTCGATTGCCGCCCCGCGCAGGCGTCGGCGACTGGACCCGAAGCTGGGGCTTGGGCGAGGCGCCCATAGCGCGGCCCGTAGGGCCGGTCCCCGGAGGCGGCGCAGCGCCGCCGAAGGGACCAAGCGAAGCGCGCGCGGAGGGCACCGACCCCGACGAAGGAGGGGACGCCCCCAAGAGAATGGATGCCCTCGATGAGCCCGTCGATGACGCGAACGTACGGATCAGGCCGTTCGGCGCCGCCGGACGGTTTCAGCACTGCCGCAGCGATCCATAAACCTGGGTGATCATCGCTCGAGTTGCGGCGGCGGGACTGCCAGATCGGGGTGCATGGCTGGACATGTGCGCCGATGTGGCAGTGGATCGGGCAGATTTTCGACGGTGGAGTGCCAGATCGGCGGGCATGAGGAGGTCAAGGGGCCGGAGTTGGCACGCCGGGGGCGGGTTTGACTGCCAGATCGGGGTGCACCGCGGGTCATGGCGGGCGATCTGGCAGCGACGACGGGCGCTGCCTCGCCGGGCGAGGTGGCGGCCGGCAAGGCAGCCGAGCTCGGACTTCACGACCTCCCAGGATTTGCGTCCTTCACCTTCACCGCGTCGGCGATCTCGGCGATGGCGCTCCTCTCGCTGCTGGAGATCTTGCCGGATGCTCTCAACACTGTGGCTACGATTCATCAACCTGAGCGACCACCGCCAGGGCAGGAGGGTTGTCGCCGATACATCACCCGGCGGGCGCGAAGAGCTCGAGCCCGGCAAGCTCGAACCGCGCGAAGTCCCGAAGGTTGAACGTCGCGAGCCGCCTGGCGCCGCCTGCGAGCGCGCACCGCGCGATGTGCAGGTCGTAGACGGCGCCACCAGCCGCCGGCAGGGCCGCTGCCGCACTGAGGAGCGACCACGCGCCTGCCCCTTCGAGCGTAACGAGCGTCGCCCGACCCTCGAAGTTCGCGGCCAGCGCGCGAGCCACCGCGGCCGGCTCGAGCCGCATCGGAAGCGGGATGCGGGTGAGCACCGAGTAGCTCTCGACCAGCGCCGGCAGAGGCAGGACGGCCCGTTTTGACGCGCGCAGCCGACCCACGAACGGCGCGGCGAACGCGTGGTGCTCGTGCGTGGGGAGCATCGCCGCCACGATCACGCTCGTGTCGAGCGCGACGAGCTCAGCGGCCACGCACGGAGTCCTGCACGCGCCGGACGTCCTCTGCCGTCACGGGGCCCGCGTCTGCGCAAACGAGCACGGCGAGCCCGTACGCGTCGCCGAGACCGGTCGCTGCGACGGGCGGTGCGATCGAGATCCGACCGTCCACGAACTCGATCTCGACGGGCCCGCCGACGCCGAGCCCGGCGAGATCGCGGAGCGCTTTGGGGATGACGACGCGGCCCGCTCGATCGATGGTGGTGCGCATGGCATCAAAAGTACCATTTTCGATGGTAACAAGCCACCCAGGGCAGCTTGCTGCCCACCGACCACGTCGTCGTCGAGACGATCGGGTCGGAGGCGCGCTCCAGAAACACGTCGCCCCTCCAAAGCAAGCCTTGGAGGGGCGAAATGATATGGTGCACCCAAAGGGAATCGAACCCCTAACCTTCGGATTCGTAGTCCGACGCTCTATCCAATTGAGCTATGGGTGCGGCAGGCTGCATGTATTGGATGGCTGCGGCGCGCGCAACCAGGAACGCACAAGTCTGTTCAGGGAGATGCGGAGTCGGCGGGATTTGAACCCGCGGTGGCGTTTTTGACACCACACATGATTAGCAATCATGCACCTTCGGCCACTCGGTCACGACTCCGACAAGATCCTCTGGTTTTCAAACTGGGCGTGCTGGCGGAGGCGGAGGAACCCCAGCCTGCGGTCAGCACGATGATGAGTAATGCTCGGTCGGCGCGGTCGCAAGCCTCACGATCACGAGGGACGTCGATCCATCTTCAGGGACGAAAATTCGCGTTTCTGGACGGCCCTGTGTCCCCGGTGTGTCTCGGCCGCCGATTGGCTATGGGAGCCGATCGGCAACGATGAGCAGCGCCGCGAAGCGCTCTGCGACGCTACGACTCCCCACAAGCCCGACTCTCTGGCGGGATGGTCATGACGTGGCGCGACTCGTCTGAGCGCCACGCCGGCGCAAGCGATGACCCTCTTCGTGCTGTTCCTCGCCTGCAATCCCGATCGCGCCTCGATCGCGGCGTGGGCCGCGTTCGTGTCGACGGTATGCGCGATCGTGTCGAGCGTGTTGTCCGACGTGCTCACCGCCCAGCAGATCGCGTGGCTGGCGATGTTCTTCGCGACGTTACTGTGCGGGTTCGCGCTGTCGGCGTTGCTGCTGCTGATTCGGCGCGACCTGGGGCGCTGAACCCAGGCGCGCTCACGCGCGGTGTCGACGGTCGGGGTGGTCGCGGCATCGGATGCAGCGCCGGGATCACAAATCGGCCAAATGTCGGTTGATCCACGTAGGTCCGCTGTGGGAGCCTGTCCGTTCGGCCGTGGCGGCGTTGGGGGAAACGATGTTTCGAAGGACCGTTCTGGCGCTGGCGGCTGCGTCGCTGTTCGCCGCTCCCGTCGCGCGCGCCCAGGTCGCGAACCCCGGTTTCGACGTGGACCTCTCCGGGTGGACCGTCCGCGAGCACGGCGGCCTCGCCGATCCCGGCTCGGTGACCTGGGACGCCGGCGCCGCGCTGATCCGCGAGGGCGACAGCCACCTCGTCGTCCTCGAGCAGACCGTGGTGATCCCGACGCAGCCGAACACCTTGTCGTTTCAGGTGCGATCGGATCCCGGCTTTGACACCACCGGCCGGTGGCTCCCCGACGCGCTCGAAGCCCACCTGCTCGGCCCCGATCGCCGCCCGCTCCTTTCGGCCTGGAAGATCGGCGCGAGCGCCTCGTTCAACCTGCAGGAGACGCTACAGGCGCACGTTGCGCCGGGCGCCAC
>CANNIZ010000023.1 GCA_947505245.1 Pseudomonadota bacterium
CCAGGGGCATGGATCGCGCGCGCGACCACCGCCTCGCCGCGCGGGTCCTCGTCGCCTTCGAACACGTCGACGCGGGCCTCGAGTCCGTGCCGGCGTGGGGCATCGACGCCGATCCGCTACGCACGGCGCTCGGCGGCTCCATGTTCGCGGTCGTCGAGCAGGGCCCCGTATCCGGTGCGCTTCGCGGCGACCTCACGCGCTACGATGGCTCCGCGACGCGGATGACCGGGTTTGGCGCCGTCGGCCTCGCGTTGCCGTTCAACGCTGAAAGCCCGCCCGCACATGCATGGCTCGGCGTGGAGCGCGGCCACGACGATGCCGCCGCAGCACCCCTCGCCGGCGCCGACGCGCTCGCGAACTGGACGTCCTTGTTCCTGATCATCGACACCCACCTCGTCCATCCGGAGGCGCCGTGAAGTCCCTCGCTCTGCCCCTGCTCGCCATGCTCACCTCCGTCGCCTGCAGCGAGGCCGCACCCCTGGGCGGTGACAGCGACACCTCCGGAGAGACCGGCGTCGTCGACACGACCGAGCCCGTCGGTCGCGTGCAGCTCAACGAGGTCTCGGCGTCCGGCGACTTCGTCAACGACGACGCCGGCGACCCCGGTGAGGACTGGATCGAGCTCGCCGTATTCGACGGTCCCGTCGACCTCGGCGGGTACTCGCTGACCGACGGCTCGGCCGACCCGTGGCCGCTGCCGCCGATCCAGGTCGAACCGGGAACGTACCGGATGGTGTGGTGTGACGACGACAGCTCCCAGGGCGCCTGGCACGCGTCGTTCAAGCTCTCGGCCACCGGCGAACACCTCGTCCTCGCCTCGGCCGACGGCCCCGTGGACGAGACGACGATGCCCGCCGCGCAGGACGGTTTGACCTGGTCGCGCGACGCGGCCGGGGGCGCCTGGGCCTACGCGGACCCGACGCCGGCCGCAGCCAACTGAGGCCTCACTTTCCCACGAGCGCCGGAAACGCCTCGCCGAGCCCGGACATCATGAACTGCACGGCCAAGGCGGCGAGCAACAGCCCGGCGATCCGCAGAAACACCGCCTTCCCGGTGGCGCCGAGCAGGTGATCGATCCGGGTGGCGGCGTGCAGCGAGCCCCACGACAACAGCGACGTGAGCACGATGCTCCCGAGGATGGCGACCGTCTGCCAGGCCTCCGTCGCGTCCGCCGCGAGCACCATCACGGTCGCGATCGAGCCGGGCCCGGTGAGCAGCGGAACCCCGAGCGGGACGATCGCGATGTCGTCCTTCGCCTGGCCCTCCTTCACCTCTTCGCCGGACGTGCGCGTCGACGCTGAGTGGCTTCGGAGCTGATCGAGCGACGTGAGCAACAACAGCAGCCCGCCCGCGACCTTGAAGGCCGGCAAGGTCAGGCCGAACAACCGAAACACCAGCGTGCCGGCGAGCGTGAACAACACGAGCACGCCGCCCGACACGAGCGCCGCGCGAAACGCCATGCTCGATCGCTTGGTGTCATCATCCTGCGGCGTCATCGCCAGGAAGATCGGCACGACCGCGATCGGATCGACGACGAAGAAGATCGCCGAAAACGTCGCGAGCAGGTACGGAGCGACCATCAGCTCAGTCTACGTCGGCGCCCCGCGAGCAGCACGAAACCAGCCAATCCGAGACCGACCACGCCCTCGCGGCCGGTCGAACACCCCCCGCACGGCCGCGCGAACGGCCGCCCGGTGTCGGTGTCATCGGTCGGATCCGTGTCCGTCGGATCCGTGTCCCCGGTGTCGGGGAGCACGTCGTCCGCGAGCGCGTCCTCGACCCAGCCGATCGTGTCGGCCTCGACGTACCGCTTGCCCACGCCGCGCATCCACACGTCCGCTACGGTGCCGTCCTGCGCGCTGTCGATCAGCAGGTTCCCAGTGATCGGGCTCGCGTACAGCAGGTCCAGGTGCGAAAGGTTCGCCGTCTTCGTACCAGCGATCACAGCACCCCGCTCCACGATCGCGCGCTCATCGAGGGCGGACGTCTCGAACACCAGCCCGTCCGACACGCCGGTGACCTCGCCCAACACGAGCATTCCGCGTCGCAGGCCGTCGAGCTCGTCCGCGTCGGCCGATACCGGGACGTCGTGCGCGGAGATGTCCGCGAGCAGGCCGGCCCAGTCGTCCTCGGTGATGCCCATCGACGCCCAGGTCGACGCGAGCGTCGCGTCGCCGTTCGGCATCAGCGGGTTCTGGCCGGCGAGCAGCCACACCGCGACGTTGGGATCGACGCCCACGCCGCGCAGGTGGGCGATCAGATCCCCGCCGGCGAGGATGGCGGCGTCGATGCCGTCGCTGTGCGACATCGTGCCGTTGCCGAGGACGCCGACGCCCCCTTCGTACGTCGTGTAGTTGTCGACCTGGACCGTCGAATAGCCGCCGAGCCACGACATCGTCCAAGGCAGGTCGTAGTCCTGACGCGCGAGCAGCTGGCGCTGGCCCGGGAACGGGTCGCCGTGGTCGGGCAGGAAGTCCTGACCGCGCAGGTCCGTGCTCACCAGCGGGAGCGCGGTCGTGCTCGGGTAGTACGTCGACCACGACGCTGGAGCCAACGTGGTCGCGGGGTCGAGGGCCGCGAGGTTGTTCGCGGACCAGCGGTAGGCCGTGTCGATGCCGCCGAGCGGCGTCGCGATCAACACGAGGTTGCGCACGTCTTCGCGATACGGCGTGCCGACCTGCTCGTAACGCTGCGCCGCAACATTCGTTCCCCAGTCCGTGTTCGCCGCGTTCGACGCGTACACCACCGCCGAGATCCCGCCCTTGCTGTGCGCGACGAGGTCGACCTGTGAGGCGCCCGTCTTCTGCTTGATCACCGCGATCGCGTCGGCGATCGACTCGGCCTGTTCGAACACGTCGCCGTGCGGGTGAGCGAACGTGAGCGCGTACACCGGTCGGTTCAGCCGATCCTCGTGGATCGCCATCGTGATGAAGCCGCGCGAGGCGTTGTCGCCGGCACCGGGCACAAACAGGATCGGCGTGCCGTGCGCGACCAGCTCCGACGGGCCGGTGTGCAGCAGGAACGAGCCCGTCTCGGGCTTGGAGCTGCCGAACGCGGTGGCGATCCACGGCGAGTACGAGGTGTCATGCCAGGCTGCAGCATCCGTGTACTCGCGCACGCCGAACAACGTGTCGTCGGGGTCCTGCCACCGCTCGAGGCGCGCCCACAGCTTGGTCGCGCCGTCCTGCGTGAACGTCTCGTCCCCGGTCGACGACCACACGGGCTCCGTCGCGTCGAACGCGCCCGTCGCGTGGGCGATGCTGCAAAGCAACACGATCATCGGAGGCTCCGGAGAAAGGTGTCGACCGCGTCGTTCCAGGCGTCCGGTGCGTCATGGTGAACCGTATGGCCGGCCGCGGGGATCATCACCAGCTCGCTGCCGTCAATCGCGTCGTGACCGATGTCCGCGATGCCCTTCGTGCGGCCGCCGTGCAGGATCGGGTTCGGGATCATGTGGTCGTCGCTGCCGAACACGATCAGCGTGGGAACCTTGATCTCGCCCAGGCGATCAAGGACCGGGAAGTTCATCATGCCGTTCACGCTGCGGCTCACCGCCACCGACGTGCCGCGGAATTCGGGCGTCTTGCCCATGCGCACGCGCTCCTCGAGGAGGCGCTCGACACCGGCATCGTTGACGTTGAACACCGCTTGCGTGAAGGCCATCCGCATCTCGATCTCGCTGGAATCGAGCGCGCGGGCCTCGTGCCAATACGAGCCCATCCACGCCTTCTCACCGGCGGTGAACGTCTCGAACCCCGCTGGCGCCGACAACACCAGCGCCGACACGCGACCCGGGTGGTTGAGCGCGAGCGTCATCGCGATCTGCCCGCCCATGCTGTGGCCTACGACCGTGGCGCGCGACGCGCCGACGACGTCCATCCAGTCGCTGACGAGATCCGCGTACCAGGGCGGCGTCATCGCGGCGTCCGGGCGTCCGGACGCGCCGTAGCCAGGCAGATCCAGCGCCAATACGCGGTGCGTCTTCGCGAAGTGCGGGAGCTGGTACTCCCAGTACGCGGTGTACGACGACAGGCCGTGGATGAACACGATCGGCGGCCCGTCTCCGCCGCTGTCCACGTACGCCACGTCGATGCCGTTCACCTCGACGTGCTTGTAGGGGAGCGGCGACCACAGCTCAGACGGCGCCATCGGGCCAAGGTCCGCATACCGCGGCGCGCACGCCGCCATCGCGAGGAACATCAACGGGTTCACTAGAACACCACCCAGTCCAGAGACACGTAGGTTTCCCACGGCGACGACGTGAGCCCCGAGGCGGTCCCCGGAATCACGTACCCCACGTACCATCCTATGTTGCATAGCAGCAATGGCTCTGCCACCACTTTTCCGTGGATCTCGGTTCCCCAGCCCTCGCCATCGGCGGTTGTTGCCGAGGCAACGCCACCTGCAAGGGTCAGCCGGCCCGGGATCGGATCGTAGCCGGCCTCGACCGACGCCATGCGCACACCGCGACCGGCCCCCGACACATCCGAGACCACCGCTACCATGCGGTTCACCGAGCGGGGATCGCTCATCAGCAACAGGCTGCCGTGCGTCGCCGGAACCGCGCCAGCCACGCCCCAGGAGTTCGCGGTGATCACACCGGTGTAGGCGCCGCGATCGGGATCGTCGCCGCTCGTGAACAGCACCTCGCCGCGCACCACCGAGCCCTCCCCGGGCGCGTAGCGGTACCGGACCTCGCCGTCGGCGAGCAGGCCACGGACGGCGTAGTCCTGCACCACCGGCGCATAGATACGCCCGACGTTCGCGAGCACGACACCCGACGCGCCGACCTTGTCCGCGGTGAGGTCCGCGTTGTAGCTCGCGTCCGCGCCGAGCCACGCGATGTCCGCGTAGATCTGCGCGTCCTCGGGCCACGCGGCGCCATCGTACGGGTCGAGCCGCGGCCCGCCCTGAAGCTCCGACAAGGCCGACGTCGGGCCCGCGCCGAGCGAACCGACCGCGCCGCCCGTGCGGTCCTGCAGGTACCACGCGTGCAGGCCGACCTGGGTCGCATAGGCAGGGATGTACGCGACGTCGCCGACGAACAGCGTCAGATCGTCGGGCTCGGCCATTCCCTGCTCGTACAGGGTGAACGCGCCGGCGCGCCACCGGACCCGATCGCCCCAGTCGTCGTGCATGCGGCCATACACCGACAGGCCCGAGGCCTCGCTCCCGAGCACCATCAGGCGCCCGCCGCTGCGCAGCAAACCGTCGGGCCCACCGGCCGTCGGGTCCGTCACCGAGTCGCCGACGAACTGCAGGCCTGCCATGACGTGCAGCGAGTGCGCCCCGTACTTTGGCCGGAAGCCCGCATACAGGCGCCGCGTCTGCAGGTTCACCATGTCGCCGCCGAACGCGCCGCCGGTGTTTCCACCCGTGCCGTAGCTGCGGTCACCGAACGCGAAGTCGACCTCGAACGCCGCCGCCAATTCCGCGTTGCCGTTCAACACCGTCGGGCGGTACGTAAAGAAGCCGCCGACGCGCTCCTCCGTCACTGCGGACAACACGGAGGGATCGGCGATCACGCCGTTCGTCCCACCGAGCCGACCGACGACCTGGCCATCGAGGAACGGGTTGGTGGACGCGAGGTTCGACGCGGTCGCGCGCGCCTGCACCAGGCCGAGGAACGTGAACCCTCCGGGCGGCGGCTGGTGCGGCTCGACGACCTGGCTCTCCGCTGGCGCGCCCGGCTCCACCGCCAGCGCGTTGATTGCTGCAATGCACAACCACATCAACGTCTCCGATACGTCTGAACGTTGATGCCTTCGTCCATGTTTGGCCCTGACGTGCTGCCGAAGCCCAACGCCGACGTGGGCGGCACAAATTCGTTCACGGGCGAGGTCGGCACGATCTCGTAGGTGAGCACATCCCCCGCGACCCTGTAAATCCCCTCCGCGAGCGCCTCTTGCGGCTGGAGCTGGTGCAGCTCGATCCAAGCGGGATCCGTGCCCTCATCGGTCGTGTACGTGCCCGTGAGCGTGTACGTGTCGCCCGCCGTCACCACGGCGTCTACGCGATACGTGCCGTCACCGTGGAACAAGGCGTCCACGTGCGCGTAGTTGAACGGATCGCCCGCGAACAGCGGCGACAAGTCCGCCCCCTCGGAACGCCAATTCCCGACCAAGCCGTCGCCGGACGAGGTGTCGCTCGTGTCGGTGGTATCAACCGACGTGTCCGGCACGTAGTCGTCGCCGTTCCAGTCGTCTGGGGCGCACGCGAGGAGGATTCCGAAGACGATCATGAGCGCCCCACCGACTTCAACGCGACCTTGTCGATCTTTCCCGAAGCCGTGCGCGGCAGCGCGTCCATCGCGACGATGCGCTTCGGCTGCTTGAACCGCGCGAGGCGACCCTGGAGGAACGTCGCGAGGCCGACCGTATCGATCACCTCACCGGGCCGCGCCTCGACGAACGCGTGCCCGATCTCGCCCCACTTATCGTCGGGAACCCCGATCACCGCGGCGTGAGCGACGGACGGGAACTGCGAGATCACCATCTCGACCTCGGCCGGGTACACGTTCTCGCCGCCCGATTTGTACATCTCCTTCAGCCGCCCGCGAACCCAGAAGAAGCCGTCGGCGTCGCGCGCGAGCACGTCGCCGGTCTTGAACCAGGGTCCGTCGAAAGACGCGGCCGTCGCCTTGTCGTCGCGGAAGTAGCCGCTGAACACGGCGGGCCCGGCGAATTGCAGCTCACCCGGCTCGTCCACGGCGGCCTCCGTCCCGTCCGGACGCGCGATCCGCGCCGCGACGTGATGGATGGGGAGGCCCACCGAACCGAGCTTCTCGCGCACGCGCGACGGCGGCATCGAGAAGCAATTCGGGCCGACCTCCGTCATGCCGAACCCTTGCCGGAGCGGGATCCCGCGGTCGAGGTACCGGCCGAGCAGCGTGCTCGACAGCGCCTGACCGCCGCACAACGCGTCGCGCACGGTGTGCAGGTCCGAGGTGTCGAACGCCGGGTGATCCGCGAGCATCTGGAAGATCGTCGGTACGCCCATCAGCAGCGTGACGCCCTCCGTCGCGATCAGGTGAAGCGACTCGGCGGGATCGACCCCGCGCGTCAGCACCACGCGCCCGCCGCGGTGCAGCAACGGCGTGGTCAGGCAGTTCAGCCCGCCAGTGTGGAACAGCGGCGTGAACGTGAGCGTGGTGTCCGCCGGCGTCAGATCGCACGCCATCGTCGTGTTCAGCGCGTTCCAATGCAGCTGCCCGTGCGACAGCAACGCGCCCTTCGGCTTCCCCGACGAGCCCGAGGTGTACATCAGCACCCACGGCGCGTCGAGCGGGCTCCCCTGGCCGTCCAACGCCCGCTCACCAGGCCCGTCGTCGAGCGCGAGCGAGTCGAGGTGCAGCACGTCGCGATGGGTCGCGTCGGTGAACAACACGCGCGGCTCGGCGTTCCCGAGCTGCCACGACAGCTCCTCGGGAGATAGCCGCCAGTTCATCGGGAACAGCACCGCGCCAAGGTCCGCGCAGGCGAACAACAGCGCGAGCGTCTCGCCGCGGTTGTGCGCAAGAACCGCCACGCGATCCCCACGCACCACGCCGTGCTGCGCGAGCCGCCCCGCCCACCGGCGCGCCTCTTGCTGCAGCGCAGCATAGGTCCACCGCCGCCCGGTCGACACGTCGAACAGCGCCTCCGCGTCGGGGCGGAAGCGCGCGTGCATCGCGAGCCAGTCGGAGGTGGCTTTCATGGAGTATTCGTCCTCATTCGGGCTGGATGCCCCGGAACCAGCGGTCGAGCAGCGGGTAGAAAAGCTTCGGGCCGGCCGACGACACGACCACGCCGATGTGTCCGGTGGGCAACGTCACCGACTTCGCGTTGGCGCCGATCGCGTCCACCATCGGAAGCACCGCCTCCTTCGGGGAGATGAAGTCGCCGTCACACGCGACCACCAGCGTGCGGCACGCGATGGCCGACAGCAGCACCGGCTGGCCCCTGACCTCCCAGGTCCCCTTGGTGAGCCGATCTTCGTGGTACCCCATCTTTACGAACTCCTTGGCGAACGCGCCGGTCATCGGCACGGTGTCGTCCAGCCAGACCTCGCGCGCGAGCGTCGACGCGAGGCGTTTGTGGTCCTTGGACGCCGCGTCCACGCCCTTGTTCTTCGTCCAGTTCCCCATCGGATCGAGCAGCCGGAACGCCGGCTTGAGCACGTCCACCGGGACGAGGCCGTCGCCGTCGATCGCCTCGTCCACATCCAGGTGCAGCACCAGGTCGCGAAACCGCCCCCCTTCGGAGAACTTCGCAGGCGCCGCGAGCAGGCACAGCGACGCGACGCGCTCCGGGCGCAACGCGACGTACATCGCCGCGAGCGTGCCGCCCTGGCAGTAGCCGAACACGTGCGCCTGCTTCGAGCGCGCGTGGCGGCAGATCCGCTCGATGCTGCGATGCAGCAAATCGAGCAACACATACGCGACGTCTTCTGCCGCATCTTCGGGACCGGGGACGCCCCAGTCGACGAGGTAGGTCGGGTGCCCCTTTGCGGCGAGGGCTTCCACGACCGAGCGGCCCGGCTCGAGGTCGAGCACGTAGGCGCGGTTGATGAGGGACGGGATCAGCGCGACCGGCAGCGCGTCTCCGTCACCTTCGTAGTCGCCCGTCGGCGCGTAGTAGCGCACCACGAGCTTGTCGTGGGTGTGGATGATCTCGTGCGGCGTCTGCCCCACGGGCGGTCGCGGCGCTGTCGCAAGCACGAACGCTCCGCGCCGGATGCGCTCCACCTCATCGAGGCCCTCGTACGGAGCGACGAGGGCGCCGACGAAGGCGAAGGGATCCGGCACGGCGCCTTTCACTGGGGCGCCGAACCGAGGAAGAATTTCGCGAGCGTCTCGGGAAGGGCAGATGTCACGGAGATCCCCACGTGGCCGCCCTTCATCGTAACCGTCTCCACCGGGCCACCCCAGACCTTTGAGATCCCGATGACGGACGCGGGCGCGGCGATGTGGTCGTCCTTGGCCGCGATCGCCAGCAGCGGGCAGGTGCCCTTCGTGAGGTCCACCGGCGTGCCGCCGAGGATCCAGCCGCCCTTCATCATCGCGTTGTCGAAGTAGCAGCGCTTCACGTACTCGCGGTACGCCTCGCCGGGGAAGTCGACCGCGTCGTTGCTCCAGCGCTCCATCGACGCCCACAGCTTTCGGAACGCAGGGTCACCCGCGCGCTCCCACACCGCGAACCACTTGCGCGCCTGACCCATCGGGCGAAGCCACGCGAACGAGCTCTTCATCATCTCGGACGGGTAGTTGCCGAGGCCGTCGATCGCGTGATCGACCGGGAAATTGTCGGGGTGCGCCCAGGTCGACAGGCGGCCGGACGCATGAAAGTCGATCGGGGCGGCGACGAGCGCGAGCTTGCGCACCACGCCGGGGTTCCGCGCGACGTACACGGTGAGGAAGGTCCCGCCGACGCAGTAGCCGATCGCGTCGAGCTTCTCGACCGTTGTGTCCACCGTGCGAGCGTGCCGCAGCGCGCGGTCGAACATCCGCCCGAGGACGGTGTCGATGAAGTGCGACAGCGGCAGCTCCTCGGATTCGCGGCCCGGACGGCCCCAGTCGATCACGTACACGGGAATGCCGCGGCGCAGCAAATCACCGATCAGCGACGTCTCGGGCGTGAGGTCCCAGATCGCCCAGGTGTTGATCAGCGGCATGCTGATCACGACCGGGCGGGTGAGCGCCTTCTCGGGCGCGAAGTACCGCAGCGTGACGGCGCCCGCGCGGGCGACGATCGCGTGGGGCGTCTGGCCGATCCGCGCCGAAGCGACGGGCTCGGACGCGAGGAAGTTGTAGGCGTCGATGTTGCGCTGCATCACTACGGACATTGGCGGAGGCTCCGGACTTTGTTGCACTCCGACAGCGGAGCGGGGATTCCTGCTTGCTCGTTTCTCGCAGAGGGGCAGGAGAATGGGCAGAGTTCGCGGAGGCGTTGACCTCTCTGCGAACCTCTGCGCAATCTCCGCCATCTCTGCGAGAAATTGGGCGTCGCGAGTGGCTAGACCTTCTTCTTCTTGGCGTCGCCGCTCTCGAGCGCGGAGAGAACGCGATCGAGACGAGCCTCGATGGCCCCGAGCTTCTCGTGCACGGCGACGAGCGCTTCCGCGGCGTCGATCCGCGCCTTGAGCGTGTCCTTCTCGATCCGGCCGAGCGCGTCACCGTGCGCGAGCACCTGATCTTCGACGGACAACAGCTTGTCTTCGAGCATCGACGCGACCTTGGCGAGCCGGATCACGTCTTTGCGGGACGGGAGGTGAAGGTCGCCCATCGTCTTGTCGACGCCTTCTTCGTAGGACTTGCGGGCCTTGCCCTGCGCTTCCAGGTTCTTCCCCATCCCTTTGAGGAATTCGGGAGACTCGAGGACGCCGTCCCACCAGGTCTCCATCGACTTCTCCCACTGGCGGTAGAGGTCGCCAGTGAGCTTGCTGACGTCGTCCTCGGCGCGCATGACTACTTCGCGCTCGCGGCGGGCTTGTTCTCGGGGACGACGGCGTCCATCCACACCTTGGCGAGGCTCTGGATGAGGTCCTTCTGGAGCTCGGCGTTGCGGCGCGTGGCCGCGAACATCGAAGCCGTCTGCTCTTCCGCGATCTTGGCCTGCGCCATGGACGCGTCGACCATCTTCAGGTGCGCATCGAGGAGGGTCTTGGTGGCGGTGCGGGCGAAGTCGTTGGTCTTGTCGGTGTTCATGTCTGCTCCTGTGAGGTGGTTGTGAGGCGTGGCCGCCCCGACACCTGAACAATAGCCACCATGCTGCGACGCGTCAACCGTTTTTGTTGCGGTGCGTCAACTTTCCTCGCTCACGCGCTTTCGACCGACAGGTTACGCGGGCGTATGGTCGTCAAGAAGTATCCGAACCGCCGCCTGTATGACACGGAGCGCTCCAAGTACATCAACTTGGAGGAGCTCACCGAGCTGATCCGCGAAGGCGAAGACGTGAAGATCGTCGACGCGAACACCGACGAAGACCTCACCCGCGAGCTCTACCTGCAGGTGGTGCTCGAGGTGCTGAAGGGCCGCGACTTCCTCCCCACGGGGGTGTTGCGCCGCGTCATCCGGGCCACCGGCAAGGATCCCGTCCAGCGCATGCTGCACGACCACATGGCCAACGCGTTCATCGTGCTCGCCGCGCAGCTCGACCAGATCGAGTCGCTGTTCAAGACCGCGCCGCGGCCGCCGCGCCCGAAGGCCGCTGAGCGCGAGCCGCCGCCCGAAGAGAAGCCGTCCAAGAAGCCCTCAAAGCCCGCGAAGAAGGAGGCCGTCGATGACGACCTCACCGCGCTGCGGGCCCGCCTCGAACAGCTCGAAGCGCGCCTGGGTCGCAAGCCGTAGGGCGCGCCTCGGACGCAAGCCGTAGGGCGCTCCTGGAGACGAGCCAGCTCCCTCGAATTTCGCGATTGGCGGAGCCAGCCCCGTCGACTTTCGCGATCGCCCATTGAGCGCCGGCCGCGCTCGCAATTGTCGGCGTTGGTCGGTTCTGCGTTGGCCGGTGAGGGCCCAAGATCCCGGAAAAGCGAAACTCGGACCGGCTGGCTCACCCAAGAGCGAAATCCAGCTGGGCTGGCTCGGGGCGACCGCATCCGAGCGCCTCCGGGTGACCCCACTCCGGTCGCCGTGAAGCGCCCAACCGGGGCGCGGCCCGTCAGAACTTCTGTTCGGCCTTGGGCACCCACCACCGCTCGAGGTGCCGGAGCGCGGTGAACGTGTCCATGTCGACGTCGTGGAACCGCTTATCCACCGCGATGAAGCTGTCTTCCCACAGGAGGAAGGTGACCGGCTGATCGGCGTGGATCATCGCCTGCATTTCGCGCGCAGCGGCCTGGGACGCCGCGAGATCGGTGGACGCCACGAGCGTGTCGATCTTCGCGTCGACGTCCGAGTTCGCGTAGCCGAACCAGTTGTACGGCCCGTCCGACCGCCACTCCTGCGAGGGATCGACCTTCGGGTTCGCGCCGAACGACCAGAGGATCGCCTCGTAGTCGCGGCTGTGCGCGCGGTCGGAGAACCGCGTGGGCTCGACCATGTCGATGTCGAGCGCGACGCCGACGTCCTTCCAGCCAGCCTGGACGCGCACGGCGATCTG
This sequence comes from Pseudomonadota bacterium, assembly GCA_947505245.1. Taxonomy (GTDB): domain Bacteria; phylum Myxococcota_A; class UBA796; order UBA796; genus SYKL01. The sequence goes on from CANNIZ010000023.1 coordinate 12,078, forward strand.
CTGAAGGCTCGCCTCCCCCGTCTGCACCATGAGCTGGAACCGCAGCGGCGTGCCGTTCTGGTCGCGGACGCCGTCCCCGTCGCTGTCCTTCCAGCCGGCGTCGTCGAGCATCTTCCCGGCCGCCACCGGATCGAACGGCAGCGGCGCCACGTCCGACGCGTACCAGGGGCCGAGCGTGGGCGCGATCGTGCCGATGCACGATTGCGCGTGGACGACGCCGTCCACCGAGAACAGCTCCTTCATCAGCGCGTCGCGGTTCACCGACTCCGTGAGCGCCGTACGCAGCGCCTTGTCCTGGAACATCGGGCGCGTCAGGTTGTACCCGATGTACCGCATGCCCGCGGCCTTCTGGACCACGAGCGACAGGCGAGGATCGGCCGAGACCGCGGGGACCTCGGACGGATCGATGTCCATCACCAGGTCGACGGCGCCGCTGTGCAGCTCGAGCATGCGCGTGGCAGGCTCCGGGATGATGCGAACCAGCACGCGCGAGAGGTGCGGCTTCCAGTCTGCCGGGGCGTTCGGGTTCGGCACGAGCACGATCTTCTCGTCCGGCGCCCACGCCGAGACCATGAACGGCCCGGAGGCGACGGGCTCACGGCCCGACGGGTGACCGCGCAGCGTGCCGCGATCGGCCGACGCGAGCTCCGCTTTGGAGACGAGGCCGCGCATGGTGTAGCCCTGCTGCAACACCGGGTTCTTCGGCGCGGTGAACCGGTACACGATCGTGCGCGCGTCGGGCGTCTCGATGCTCGCGATGTGTTTGGCGGTGCCAGCCCAGTTCGAGGCCACGATCGGGTCGGCGATGAGCTCCCACGAGAACGCCGCGTCCGCCGACGTGACCGGGGTCCCGTCGCTCCACTTCGCGTCGTCGCGCAGGGTGTACGTGAGCGCCAATTTGTCGTCGGACCACGTCCACGACGCCGCCAGATTGGGCTCGTACGAAAGACCGGTGTCGTCCACCTTGCGGCGGACGAGCCCTGGCTGCACGAGGTCGCTGATCATGCCGGACAGCGCGTACGGCGCGACGAGCGGGTTGATGTTGCCCGGATCCATCGGGAGTGCGATCACCAGGACGTCGCCGTCCACCGGCGTCTCAGCCACCACAGGCGGCGTCACCACGACGGCCGGGACGACCTCGGGCGCGCCGGTACAAGCGAGGAGCGCCGACACGATCATGGCGTCGCACCCACCGGAGGATGCGCGGGCCCCGCTGCGAACTCGATCACCTTGATCTTGTCGGTGGTGATGCTGTACGTGCCGTACGCGGTGCGGCCGTACGCGGGGATGTCGTCGTCCACGACGACGTTCACGCTGGTGCCGTCGCGCATCACAATGAACGCGATGCGCTTGTTCACCTCGGTCGACGGCTCGAACCGCACCGACGCCATCGACGCGAACGGCACGGTGACCTGGCCCTCACCGACGCGGCCGTAGACGAACACCTCGCCGTTGTAGGAGACCTGGGTGACGTCCACCTTCACGCCCGAGTTGTCCATCACCGTGGCGGCGAACTCGTGGGCGGGCACGGGGATCCGCGCCGGGGGCGCGTCGGACCCGCCAAAACCGGTCGCGAACGCCCGGGTGGCGAGCAGAGCGAAGAGCACGACGACAGCCGTCCTACGCATGAATCCTCCGAACGCCCCATATCACCGCGACGCGTCGTTGAGAGACCAATCGTACGCTCGGAACCGGTGCGGGCAGCCCTGCTTCGACAGCGCAGAGAGGTCCGACGCGAGCGGGCCCCGCGCGTGCTTCGCCGCCACCGCGCAAAGGTCCTTTCCCACCGTCCATACCGTGAAGTCCCGGGCGTACCAGTCGAAGATCGGCGAGAACACCGCCGTGCCCTCCTCGACCGTCACGCCGCGCTCGGGATCTTCGACGAACCGACGCATCGCGACGTCGAGCTGCGCGTCGAGGTCGGCGCCGGTGAACAGCTCGCTGCCGAGCGGTGGACAGCTTCGGGACGCGCAGTTCAGCGCGCCGTGGACGCGGTAGTCCTGGCTGCGACCCCTGATCCGCTCGTGTTCGAGCTCGTAAAGCGACAAGAGATCGTTACCCACCGCGAACTGACGCTCGACGAAGAACCCAGCCCCCGGCTTGGAAAACAGCCGTCCAGGAACGTCGTGTACGCTGGCCGGGCGCCCATCTTCGAGCACGGCGAACAACACCAGCGCGTTGTACGCGTTGAGCGAGAACGCGAGGCGCTCGTCGGGCCGGCCTGGGACCGCCTTTGGAGTGCCCACCCACGCGACGTACTCGTCGAGCGCCTGACGGTTTCGCTCGAGGCGATCGTAGTCCACGAGGCCTTCGGGCGTGACCACGAGCCCGAGCACCGAATTCCACGCGGCGGTCGGGTCGCCCATCCCCTCCGCGTCCGACGACATCGTCGCGCGGCACGCGAACAACAGCAGCATCACCGCGAGGCGGGTCCCGCGGGCTCGTCGAGGCGAAGGACAGCCCCCGTCGGGGCCGTGGTGGACGGATCGCGCGACACGATGCCGGCCTCACGCGCGAGCGCGTCAGCGTCCCAGCGCACGGCCGAACGACCTTCCTCGAGCGCCGCCTTTACGTCCCCGTCGTGCAGCCAGAACAGCAGCCCGCCCGCAGTGGCCATGGCGACCGCGAAGAACGTGACGACGCGACGCGCGAACTGGCGCGCTCCCGGGCCCATCTAGCCGGCGTCCGAGTGGCGCGACCGGTAGCGGCTGGCCGCGAGGATGCCGATCATCAGCAGGATAACGCCCGCGACCACCGCCCAAACCCAGCCCGGCGTATCGGACAACACGTGCAAAGCGGAGCTCTGAACTTCCTTCGCGCGGGCGCGGGCGCGCTCCATCGCGGGGGCGCTGGCGGTTCCGTTCGTGTCGGGGGCGGCGTCTTCCATGGGGTACCTCGGTGCCGCATGCTACCACGCTACGAACAGAAAAAGGGGCAGGGCGATCGACTCGCTCTGCCCCTCTCTTGTCGAAAAGCCGACCCTTAGATCTTGGTCATGCTCACGGTGGTGGTGCCCGCGGCTTCCATGACCGCGAGGGTCAGCGTGTTGCTGTCCTTCGAGTACGTCACGGTGACCATGCCGTTGTCGGTGTTCTTGAACGTCTCGCTCCAGCCGCCGGCCTTTGCGGCAGCCTCGTACTTGCCGGCGAGATCCGAGACGGAACCACCCGAGTACGTGATCGTGACGGTGGTGCTGTCGCTGTAGAGCACGCTGCCGTTGTCGATCGGCAGGCTCATGCCCGTCCAGGGATCGGACAGGGGGACGGAGTACGCGGAAAGGTCGGCCGAGCCACCACCGCCGCCACAGGCGAGCGATGAAAGACCCAAGAAAGCGATGCACAAAGCGGTGCGGAACTTCATCTCTACTCCTTGAAGGCGGAAATGCCCTTGTCGGCACTCCCCTACGCGGCGGCACTCTACCGCATTTCATCCGCTGGCACCAATCGGGGCCAACGAACCGTGGATCATTTACGTATTGCCGTATTTATAGCCTGTTTTATCGCAGTTGCGACCCTCGAACGCCTCAACCAGCTACATGGATGCCGATCGCGGGGATAGGTGTCATGACGTCCGTGCTCATAACGTTCGCCATCGCCGCCCACGCCGACGAACCCGTCGTTCCAGGGTTCGTGGTGCTCGTTGGGGACGCCCTGCCCGACGAAGGGCAGGCGCTAGCAGCCCTGGCTGGCACGTTTGATCGCGGTGTGCCGCGCCACGCCGACTACCCGATCGTCGTGCCCCTCGCCCCCTACGAGCGCTCCGGGTACGGGATCGCCGTCGCCGTGCCCCGCGAGCGACAAGCCGCGGATCGTCTCGCGCGCGCGCTCGTTGCCCGCGGATTGGCGGCCGAGGTCCTGCCCACGACGTCGCTCCCTACGGAAGACCTCCACGTGTTCGCCGCAGACGCGGTTCACGTAACGGGCAACGGCGCGCCGCTGTTTACCTACGAGATCTGCCTTGGTCCGCCGAGCACCACCGACTGCTGGGGCGAAGGCACCCTGGACGACGACCTGCACCTGGTAGTGCCATTTATTTCCGTTCCTGACGGCACAATCACCGCCCTCATGGTAACCGCGGGGCCGCCGTGGACCTGTCCCACCGAAACCATCGGGCCCGTGAAACAAGACCAGCCCGTTTGGCTCAAGTCTCCTGTCCACGTCGCCTGTTTCGAGGACAGCACGCCAAACAAACGTAAAGTCCCCCGTTGAGGTTGGGGCCTTTCCTCCGTATGCTCCCGCCCCGGAGGCCCGATGCAGCGGCTGTGGCTGGCATTGCTGCTAGTTGGATGTGCGGGCGCGGAAGCGGAGCCTAAGGGGCCGCTGATCCGCGTCGCAGGGTCAGACACGATGACGCGTCGGTTGCTGCCCGCCCTGGCTGACGGCTACCAACGCGCCCATCCCGACGTGCGCTTCGAGTTCGCGAGCTCGGGCAGCGCTGACGGGCTCCGCGCGCTGCTCGACCGCACGGCCGACATGGCTGCATCGTCGCGCGGGGCCTCCCCGGCCGAGCGGGAGCAGGCCAAGGTGGACGGCTACGAGCTCGAGGATCACCGCACCATCGTCGCGGTGAACGTGATCAGCGTCGCCGTGAACCCGCAGAACCTCGTGGAGTCGCTCACGTACGATCAGGTCATCGGCATCTTCTGCACCGGCACGATCGACGACTGGTCGTACCTCGGGCTCGATGAGCTCCCAATTCGCGCGATCGCGCGCGACGGCCAGTCCGGAACGCGCGCCACGTTCGAAGACTTCTTCTGCGGGCCCAAAGGCCTCTCAAAGCGCGTCGAAGTCCTGCCCGTCGGCGACATCCCCTCCCAGGTCGCCAGCGATCCGAAGGCGATCTCGTTCATGAGCCTCTCCGAACAGCCTCCGAAGGTGGTCGGGCTGCGCGCGGAAGCGCAGGGCCACCCCATGTTGCCGAGCCAGCAGAACGTGATCCGCGGCAGCTACCCGCTGTACCACGACCTGTACGTGTACACGAACGGCACGCCGTCCTCGTCCACGTCCGAATTCATCGAGTGGATCAAGACCCCCGCCGGCCAGGACATCGTGGACGAAGAGCGCTTCGTGCCCCTGTTCCTGCGGCCGGCGCGCATGGACGAGCCCCGCCCGCTCCGCGAGACCATCCACTTCGAGGCGGGCTCGAGCACGCCGGACCAGCGGTCGCTCGCGCGCCTCGCGATGCTCGTCGAAGAGCTGAAGGACCGGTCGTCGTCGTACGGACACATCGTCCTCGAGGGCTTCGTAGACGACAAGGAAGAAGATGAGATCGCGCTGTCCCAGAAGCGCGCCGAATCCGTCAAGACGCTGCTCGAGCGCGAGGTCCCGGGGACGTTCTTCGAATTGATCCCGCGCGGCCACGCGAACCCGATCGCGCCGAACACCACGCCGGCCGGTCGGCAGCAGAACCGGCGCGTGCAGATCTACCTGTCCGAAGAAGAAGCTCCGGAAAAGGCCGCGCCTCCTCCCGAGCCGCAGTAGCCATGGCCGTCCCCGCGTCCGTGGCGCGCCTCTTCTCTTCTGCGTTCGGTGGCGCCTCGGTGCGCGACCGCGCCGAGCGGCTCGAGTTCCCCGATGCCGGCCACGGTTACGACCTGTTCGGCCTCAACCCCGACTTTGTCGCCCTTGGCGAGACGGTCGCGTCGCCGATGTACGACCGCTACTTCCGCGTCGAGTCGCACGGCAACGAGAACATCCCCGCGACAGGCCCCGGCGTGCTCGCGGCGAACCACTCCGGCACGCTGCCGTTTGACGGCGCGATGGTGTGGATGGACGTCTACCGCAACACCAATCCCCCGCGGGTCCCGCGCGCGATCGCCGACTATTTCGTCCCATCGCTCCCGTTCGTCGGCACCTTGTTCGCCCGCTGCGGAGTGGTCGGCGGCAGCCGAGGCAACGCTCGCGCGCTGCTCGAGAGCGGCAACCTGCTGCTGATCTTCCCCGAGGGCACCCCCGGCATCGGGAAGCCCTGGTCGAAGCGCTACAAGCTCCAAGACTGGCGGCAGGGGCACTGCGAGCTCGCCATCCGCTACCGCGCCCCGGTGATCCCGATCGCCGTCGTGGGCGCCGAAGAGCAGATGCCCCAGCTCGCGCAGATCCCGCTCGGCGGCGCCATGCCGTACCTGCCCATCCCCGCGACGCTGTTTCCGCTGCCGGTGAAGTACCACATCTACTACGGCGAGCCCGTGCGAACCGACCTCGACTACACGCCCGAACAGGCCGACGATCCCGGCGTGCTGAAGGAAGCCGCCCAACGCGTGAAGGAGCGCGTTCAGGCGCTGATCGACAAAGGACTGAAGGAACGAAAAGGGATCTTCCGGTGACAACGATGATTGGCGCAAGCCCCGCAGCGCCCGCGTTCGAAGTGGCTGGAGGCCGCCTGAGCGCCCTGGTCGTGCCAGGATCCAGCGCCAGGCGGCCGAGCGGCGAGGCGCAAGCGGGCGCGAGGCGGGCAGCGCGACGGCCTCTCGCAGCGGCGAAGCCGCGAGAGCGCCGTGCACCACCGGCGCAGCCGCGCCACGCGCGGCGTAGTCAGCGAGCCGCAGGCGAGCGGCCATGAAATCCGTCCTCGTCACCGGCGCCACCACGTCCATCGGCGAGCGCCTCGTGCGCAGCCTCGTCGCCGACACGCGCATCGATCACGTGCTGGCGGTCGGCATCGAACCGCCCGACTCGGCGCTCCCGTTCGCGCACGGAAAGCGGCTCACGTACCTGCGCGTCGACCTCGCGCGGGAGCGGCGCATCCGCGAGCTGCTGTTCGGGCCCGTTCGCGAGCTCGGCGTCGAGGTCGTCGTTCACCTCGCGCAGCACTCGGTCGCCCACGACGAGGGGCGCCACGTCCACGCCCAGAACGTCGAAGCGCTGCGCTCCATCCTCGAGCTCTCGGACCGCCACCCGACGATCCGCCGCCTGCTGGTGAAGTCGTACGCCGACGTGTACCGCGTCAGCCTCGAGCTTCCCGTCCTGGTGACGGAGGATCACCCGCTGAACCTGTCGGCGGATTCGCCCCAGTACGTGCGCGATCGCGTCGAAGCGGACCTCACCGCGTGCGCGCGCATGGGCCTCGCGGACTGTGAGATCGTGGTGCTGCGCACCGCCGAAGCGCTCGGGCCCGGCACCGGCTCGCAGATGTACGACTTCCTCGAGGCGCCCGTCGCGCTGCGGCCCGCCGGCTTTGATCCGATGGTGAACGTCGCGTCGATCGCGGACATCGTCGTCGCGCTCGAAAAGGCGACCCACGGCTCGGGCGAAGGCGTGTTCAACATCCCCGGCTACGACACGCTCCCGCTCTCCGAGTCGATCCGCAAGTGGGGCACCCCGCAGATCCCGATGCCCGGCGCGTTGATCCGGCCGCTGTACGGCCTGCGCCACCGCCTTCGCGGCAGCGACTTCCGCTACGGCATCAACCGCCGACGCATGCACTATGGGCTCGTCCTGGACGGGAACCGGGCGCGCGAGATCCTCGACTACACGCCCGAGAACCCGATCGACTGGCCGGTGGGCGGCCCCGCGCGCCGTAGCTAGGCCGAGCCGACGCCCCCCGACTCGAGGATCCGCTCGATCACGCGTTGATCGACGGCCGCCACGGCGGCCTCGGGCAGGGCCATGACGTCCACGAACGGGAGCACGACGCCCCCGCTGGTGCAGCGAACGATGAACTCGGCGAGCCGGATGCGCGCCGCCATCACGGCGGAAGGACCTGGATTCTCGAACATCCGACTGGTCGCGTGGTGCATGCCGACCGCGACGCTGACCACCGACGGGAATCCCCACCGTTCGAGGATGATCTCGCCGAGCACGGCGTGATCAAACCCCAGCACCGTCTCCTCGAGCGCGGAGGTGTGGTCGCCATCCTCGAGGATCCGCGCCCTTAGCCCTGGGCTGACCTGCAGGATCACCAAGTGGCCGACGTCGTGTACGAGGGCCGCGAGGGTGGTCTCCCCTTCGCCACCCTGTGCGATCGCCGTGGCGACATCGGCGACGGCTGCGCAGTGCTGCAGCACGCGGGCGGCGGTGCCGGACTTGTCGTTCAGCACGCCGAGCGCTGCGGCGCCAGCCACCACCGCGAGCACCCGCTTGGGGCCCATGCGCACGAACGCGTCCTGAACCGAACGCACACGGCTGATGCCGCTGAAGAACGACGAATTCGCCGCACGAATCACGTGCATCGCCAGCACGGGATCGTGCTCGATGAGGCGCTTTGCCCGGTCGACGCCGCCGATCGGGTCCTGCAACAGCGACATCAATTCCGTGATGCCGGCAGGAAGCGGTTGGAGCCCGTGTTTGTCCAACAGCGCCACGGCCTGACTTCGCTCGGCCACCGCGCGGGCCAGCTCGCGACTGCTCTCGGAGAAGAACTTGCCTTCGAGACTCGAATCCGCGACTCCCGCACGTCGTGGATCGGGTCGATTGGAGTCGATGCTGGACATGGGTGCTCCCCGCTCGCCTCATCGGATCGCACCCTCAAAAAGTTTAGCCCCGACGAAGGGCTGTCAGAACAGCGCGGAAAGCACGAGGCCATTGCGCGTCGGCACCAACGCGAGATCGACGCGCGCGTCGCCGTTCAGGCGCACCTGGACGACGCCGCTCACCACGGCCCCGCCGTAAGCCAGGGTTCCTGCGACCCCGAGCACGCTCGCGACCTGCCCCTCGCCCGCATTTTGCATGGTGAGCGCGGTGGAGAGCAGGCCGAACGACGCGCCCCACAGCGCCCAGGTGGCGTAGCCGGCCCCACCGTTGTGCCACGCGCCCGACTGCATCGCCAGCGCCTTGCGCGACCGCAGGCCACCTCCCGCGAGCAACGGCGCTCCGGCGAGCGTGCCGGCGATCCCTCCGATCAAGAGCCCCTTCCCGAGCGAGAGCCCCTGACCATCGCCATTCAGCGCGTTGTTGATCGTGAGCCCGAACCCGACGAGCAGGACCGGGGGCCCCACGATCGCCGCTCCGAGGCCGATCGACGACATCGTCCTGCCGTTGCGGTCGACGGCCTGCCACGCCGCCGCGACCTGCTCGGGCGTGGCCTGCTCCACGACCTCAGGCTCAGCCGGGCCCAGCGGGCTAGCTTCCTGAGCGATGGCGATCACGTCGGACATCGGCCGCATCATAACGCTCTCGACGGCCCTCATGTCGTGCGGATTCGCGTCCGGGCCCGTTCGGATGCCCCCAGGCGAGACAGACGCCGAACCCGCGCCCGTCGAAGGTCCTGCGTTCAACGGCTGCACCTCGCCGGACGGCGTCCGGGCGAGCGGGACATGGGACGATCCGATCGCGGCGATTCCTCCGTTCTCGGATCGCGCGGACACCGCGATCGCCGCCTCCACCGTCGACTCCTACACCTGCGCACCCGACGTCGACGAGTCCGGGCCGGAGGTCGTGTACCAACTCCACGTCGCCGCCGACGCTCACCTCGTCGCCACCCTGGAGGAAGCCGACGGCGTTGACGTCGATCTGCACCTGCTCGACGACCAGGGCTGCGTCTCGCGCGCGAACACGCTCCTCGAGCAGGACGTCGCCGCGGGCGACTACACGCTGGTCGTCGACAGCTACGTCGATGGGGAGGTGTTCTCTGGGGCCTACACGCTGACGGTGGAGGCCTGGCCCGACGACACCTGGGCGCGCGTGCACCTCGGTGATGGGCTCGAATGGCGCCACCTTCGCTCGGTGCGGGGGGCGCTCGGGAGCCAGACGATCGACGTGCTCGCGGCGGACCTTGCCGCGTGGGACGCAGCGCCGCTCCAGCACGCCGGGTGCGAGCGGGTCGACGACGTGGCGCGCGCACACGCCGGGAGGGCGGGTATCAACGGCGGCTTCTTCGACGGGTCGTGCAACTCGCTCGACGTCGTACGCCACGACGGCGTCACCTCGGCCACCACCGCGCTGCGCGACCGGGCGCGCGTCGTCGCTTGGGACGACGGAGGTCCTCCCGGAACGTCGTGGGTTGTGCGCGATGAAGACCCGACGGCGTACGCCAACGCCGTCGGGAGCTTCCCCTCGCTCGTCACCGAAGGCGCCGTGGTTCTCGACCCCTTCGAGGACACCTCGTTCACGAACGCGAGGCACCCTCGCACCGCGCTAGGCACCGACGCTGAAGGCCGCCTGCTGCTCGCGACGGCCGACGGCCGCACGGACCACGGCGCCGGGCTCTCGCTCGCCGAGTGGGCCGCGCTGCTCGTGGAGGCGGGCGCGGTGGACGCGGTGAACCTCGACGGCGGCGGAAGCACCACGATGTTCCTCGACGGCTGCGGCCCGAACGGCATCGTCAACCATCCGTCCGACGCCGGTGGCCCCCGGCCGGTGGCCGACGCGATCTACCTCATGGGGCTGTGATGACCACCGAAGACCCGCCATCCCTCACGCTCGGCGCCGTCACCGCGCTCGCGACCGGCCGTCCAGCGCTGCACGTGCCGGCCGCCGACGAACCCGTCGTCAACGCGATCACCGCGACCCTGCACGCGCTGTTCGGGCCGCTGCCGCAACTCGACGTCATCGAGCCCGCAGAAGACGAGCCGTTCGAGGTGCGCGTCGAGCTTCCCGGGCTCACACCGGACCGCTGGCTCGCGGCGAGCCGGGCCCTCCCGGACGCGATCCTCACGCCTGCGCCCTACCCGGGGCAGCGCGAGGCGATGGATTGCGGCCTGTTCGTCCCCGAGCTGATCACCGGCGATGGCGTGACCGCGCAGGCACTCATCGACGCCGAGGCGGGCGGACTGCTGCGGCCCGAGCGCGTTCGGACGCGCGTGCCCGACGACGAGCCCGATCTCGCCGCCCTCGCCGCCGAGATCGTCGACGCCGTGCGCGCGGTCGATCCGGCGATCACGCTACGCTCGGATCGCGGGACCGACGCGATCCAGCCGTTCGTCCACCCGCACACCGGCCGGTACGGCGTGGAGGTCCACCTCGACGGCGTAGAAGGCGCCGCGATGGCAGGCGACGAGGTCCAGCGGCGACGCGTGGCCGTGCTGCAAGCGATCGGGGGCGTGATCGCGGCGCGCGCAAACCACGAGCGGCTCGCCCTCGCGCCCGACGTGTGGTGGGAGCCCGTGCTCGGGCTGCGCTTCCTGCTGTGGGTCGTGGGTCCTCCCGCAGCGGCGCGACCGGGCGACGCCGACCTCGCCGAGCCCTGGCCGGCGGTGGATGGCTTCCTGCCGGCGTGGTCGACGCTGTTCGACCGCATCGAGATCGCCGTCGTGACGGCGCCCGTCGACCATGACGAAGCCGTGCTCGCGGTCGCGAACCTCGCCGAGACGCTCACGGTGCCGCTCTCAGGTGGACGCCCGCGTTGGGTCAAGCTCGACGGCGAGCCGTGTTTCGCGGCGTGCTGGGACGCCCCGCTCGTCGCCGGAATCGACGACGCGGTCGAAGCGATCCGCGCGCTGCCCGGGGTGCGCGCCGTCCGCGCGGCGCCCGCCGGACCGTACGGCTTCCAGGAATGGGCCACCGCAGACGCCGCCTGGTGGCCGATGAGCGACGGCTTCGCGCTGCGCCTGCACGACGCCCGCACCGATCGCGACACGCTGCCGATGGTGGCGCCGCGCGAGCCCACATCCCGCGACGCGACCGCGATGGACGCGCTGATCGCGGCGTGTGCGCACCTGCCCGAGGAGGCCTCGGGGCTGCGTGCGGTGGAGGACGGGTCCGCGCGCGCCGGGCTCGAATTGTCGCTCCCGCGCGAGGTGGTCCAGCCCGAGGTGCTGCGGCGCTGGCTCGACGCGCTCGGCAACGCCCCTGCGAGCGAGCCTACCCACGTGTGGTTCGTCGGCTGGCGCGGGGATCAGGCGTTGGCCTACCGGTTCTGGCCGCACACGCCGGACAACCCGCCGCCGTGGGGCCCGTCGGCGAACCAGCGCTAGATCGACCGCACCAGCCGCAGGCCCTGCGACGCGCTCCGCATGCCCACCTCGTTGCGCATGATGCTCGCCGAACGCATCATGCTCGAGTGGTTCGACCACGTTCCACCGCGGATCGCGCGGCGCTCCCCCGGGTCATCGCTCAACGGCGCCATCGAGACGTCCACGATCGGACCTGACGGATGGGACTCCTTCACGAAACGGTCGAGGCACCAGTCCCGCACGTTCCCCGCGAGTCCGCGCACTCCGTACGGGGACTCATCGATCGGAAACGCCGTTACCGGTACAGGGCACGGACGACCGTCAAAAGTCGCCGACCACGCTGACTCCCGGGCATCTCCCCAAGGGAAGAACCGCCCGTCGACGCCGCGCGCGGCCTTCTCGCGCTCCCACTCCGAGGCGAGGCGCCACGGGAGTCCCGTGCGGGAGGCCTCCCACGCCGCGTAGGCGACCGCGCCGAGCCAGTCGATGTGGATCGCTGGCCAGGTCTCCTGCCACAAGTCACCTTGTCCGTCGCGAACCAACTCGAACCGACCTCCCTTTGTGCGGCCGACGAGGAGATCTCCCACCACGCCAAACGCGCCGGTGCCGGCCCGCGGTGCGCTCGCCAGCGCCTCGGACTCGCGACCCTGCGCGGCGAGGTCGTTCAGGAACTCCAGGAACTGACCGAGCGTGACCGGAAACCGCTTCATCACGAACCCGTCGGCCCAAAGCGGAAACGCGGGCGCGGGGCCGAGCGCGTCGGGGTCGCCGGCGGACACGAACCAGCCCGCCGGTACGTAGACGTCGTCCTCCGCGAGGTGTGTTGGAATGGCGATCGGCGTCGGCGACGCTCCGCCGGGCCGCACGCCGTCGCTGTGGACCTCGCGACGGACGTGCACCGGGTAGCGCACGTCCGGACGACCTTGGAGCCGGAGCACCGCGAGGTAGCTCCCGATCGGCAGCTGAACGGCGTCCAGCGGCGTGCGTCCGATCTCGCGAACGAACCGCGGCACCAGCCGCCGATCGACCGTCTCGTACCGGTGCAGCGCGACCACGGCCCCCGGGGGATCCGTATGCAGCGTCAACAGGCCTTCCCCAGCGAGCCACCGCGACGCACGCGCGCGAACCGGGTGATCGACGGGGAGACGCGCGGTGTGGTCACGCAGCAGCAGCTCAGCGCGGGCGGCGGCGCGATCATCGCGCTCCGCCTCGGCGGTCGCGTGACGCGCAAGCTCGCGCAACGCCAACGCGGCGTGGGCCTCCGGCAGCGTAGGATCGACAGCGAGCGCTCCGTGCAGCAGGCCCTCCGCTTCGAGTTCGAGGCGATCGGCCCGCGCAAACAAGGCGGAGGCCTCGTCTTCGATCGCCCACGCGGGCCGACGTTTCGCGTCGTCGACCCAGCTCGGGAGCTGATCGAGGGCCTGCTTCGCGCGGGCCGCGAACGCCGTCGCCCGCGTCCTCAACACCTGCGCCTCTGGACCGAGCGCCTCGGCGCGGAGCGCGATTCCAAGCGCACGCTCGCGATCGCGCTCGCCGTCCAACCACGCAGCGACGTCGTGAGCGAGGGCCTGAGCGTCGGGGTACCGATCGAACCGATCACGCGACATCGCGCGCGCACAGATCTCGACGAGGTCCTCGGGGACGGGTCGGAGGGATTGTCCGAGCCGCGGCGAGGGGCCGAGCACCACGCGCGAAACCACGTCGTCCCGCGTCGCACCGTCAAACGGGGGCCGCCCCTCGACGATCTCGAACAACACCGCACCGAGCGCGTACACGTCGGACCGCGCGTCGACCGAAGCCCCTTCGCCGCGCGCCTGTTCGGGCGCCATGTACGCAGGTGTGCCCGCGATCGCGCCCGGGCGGGTCGCGTGGCGGCTGGAGGCGGAGATCAGCGCGGACTCGTCTTCCTCGAACCGGGGCATCGCACCCGGCGCGGTCGGGGGCGCGCCGATCGGCTTGGCGAGCCCCCAGTCGACGACGAACACCTCGCCGAACTCGCCCAACATCACGTTTTCAGGCTTCAGATCGCGATGCACGACGCCGCGGCGATGGGCGTAGGCGACGGCCTCACAAACCGCGTGGAACGCGTCGATCAACCGGCGGAACGAGAACCCCTCGGCGTTCGCCCAGCGATCGAGCGGCGAGGCCCGATGGACGGCGGCGATCACGTCGGCCAGCGTGCGCCCTCGCACCTCCTGCATCGTGAAGTACCAGCGCCCGTCGGGCATCTGCCCAAGCTCGTGCACCGGCACGATGCCCGGATGCTGCAGCTGCGCGGTGGTGCGGGCCTCCTCGAGAAACCGGGCGACGGTGCCCGAGTGGCCCGCGCGCTCCGACTTGATGAGCTTCAACGCGAGCACCCGACCGAGCTTCGCGTCGTGTACACGCAGCACCTCGCCCATGCCGCCGACGCCGAGCACCCCGAGGATCGGCCACGTGGTTCGGCCCGCCGTTACACCAGGGATCGGCGCGTCTTCGGTCGCAGCGGACGACGCCCCGATCGACGCGAGCGTCGCGAGCGCCTTGCCAGGTTCGACATTCGGGTCGTCTTTCGCCATCTCGGGGGTCTATCCTACACCCGCCAGGAGGTTGTCTTTGCTGCTCGTTGATGTGTGGATGATCGATGCGCAGGCCCAGACCGCGCCCACCGTCGCTCGGCCGTGGATCGGCATCGCCCTCGCCGACGGCACCCGCGGGGTCGCGATCACGTCGTCATACACAGGGACGCCCGGCGAACGCGCCGGGTTGCGAGGCGGCGACGAGGTGCTTTCGGTCGACGGCATCGCGGTACACGCCGTGAAAGAGCTCCAGGACGTGATCGCAGCCCGCGACGTCGGCGACACCGTGAAGCTCGTCGTCCTCCGGGGGGGTGTCGAGCTTCCGATGTCGCTCGCGCTCGAGCCGCGACCGGACGCGCTCGGCCTGCTGCGCGGCCTGCTGCTCGACAAGCCGGCGCCGCCGTTCTCGCTGCCGACGTCCACCGGGCCGCACCCCGCCGACACCAGTGCCCTGCTCGGGAACGTCGTGATCCTCGACTTCTGGGCGACGTGGTGCGGTCCGTGCCGCGGCTCCATGCCTCGCCTCTCCGAGTGGCAGACGAAGTACGGCGACCGCGGTCTGCGCGTGGTGGGCGTCACCGACGAGGCGTGGGCGACGGACGTGTTGCCGTTCCTCGCGAAGGCGCCGGTTTCGTACACGATCGCGACGGACACGACCCAGACGGTCGGCGGGCGGCAGTACCAGGTCAGCGCGCTGCCGACGCTCGTCGTGATCGACACCAAAGGTGTCGTGCGCGAGGTCGAGATCGGCGCCGGAGGAACGCTCGACAGGATCGAGGCGACGTTCGTGCCGCTGCTCCCCCGCTGAGGAGCAGCGGCGTCAAATCGTTGACGCCACAGACTGCAACGATCTATAATTCCATGTAGTCCCAAACTACAGGTGACCGAACGTGGAACCGCTGTCGACGTTCGACCTGCTTCTTCAGAGCACCTGGGAAGCCCCGCTCCAAACCGTGACGCCACGGGAGGTGACGGTGCCCTCGCTGCCTGGCAAGGCGACGGCCCTGGTCGGGATGCGCCGGGTCGGGAAGACGTCGTGGATGTTCGGTGCGATGCGGGCGCGGCTCGCGGAGGGGTTGCCTCGCGAGCGCCTCGTGTACGTAAACTTCGAGGACGAGCGGCTCGCGCGGCTCACACTCGATGGCCTGCGCGAACTTCCCGAGGCCGCGTACCGCCTGGCACCAGCCGAACCCGGTGCGGAGCGGTGGTTCTTCCTCGACGAGATCCAGAACGTTCAAGGTTGGGAGCGTTTTGTGCGTCGCCTCGTGGATGCACCTGGCGTGCGGGTCGTGATCACGGGCTCCTCATCAAAGCTGCTGTCTGCCGAGGTCGCGACGAGCATGCGGGGTAGGAGTTTGGCGACCGAGATCGCCCCATTCAGCTTCCGCGAAGCACTCGACTTCCACGGAGTTGCGAGGCCGGTTCACCTGCCACCGGGTGAGGTCGAACGCGGGCACATCGAGCGCGCGTTCCTTCGGTATGTCGAGACAGGCGGATTTCCGGAGGTGCAGAACGTGGACGCCCGAGTGCGCGACGCCATCCTGCGCGACTACGTCGACGTCGTCATCCTCCGGGACGTGATCGAGCGGCACGGCGTGTCGAACGTCCCCGTGCTTCGCCAACTGGTGCGGCGGCTCCTCGGCGCTCCGGGGGGCGAATTCACGGTGAATCGCTTCGTAAATGACCTCAAGTCACAGGGCATCGCGGCGTCGCGCGAGTCTGTCCACGCGCTGATGGAGCACCTCGCCGACGCATTCCTGGTCACGCCCCTTCACATCGCCAGCGACTCCCAGCGCAAGCGTGCCGCGAACCCGAGCAAGGTGTACCCCATCGATCCAGCGCTCTGCGTATCGTCGGCGATCACGCGCTCCCCGAACCTCGGCCACGCGCTCGAGGTGCTCGTTCACGCCGAGCTCCGCCGCCGTGGGTACGAGGTCGCGTGGGCGCGAACGGCCGCGGGCGCCGAGATCGACTTCGTGGCTCGAAAACGCGGCGCCGAGCCGCTGCTCGTTCAGGTTTGCTGGGACTTCTCGGACCCTGGCACCCGCGCCCGCGAGCTGCGCGGCTTCGACGAGGCCGCCGTCGAACACGAGATCCGTCAGGGCCTCGTGATCACGACCACAGCGACCGAAGACCTCAGCGTCGGCCGGTGTGACGTTGCGATACGTCCTGCATGGTGGTGGCTGCTCGAACCGCTCACCTGAACATGCTCCCCGGCGATCAGCCCCGGCGCGTCAGCCAGGCCGCCACCACGCCGACCGCGGCGGGCGTGACGCCGGGAAGTCGCTTCACCTGCCCCAGCGTGCGCGGCTGGGCCCGAGCGAGCCGCTGGCGCACCTCCGTCGACAGCGCGGTCAACGCGCCCCACTCCACGTCGGGGAGCACCACGTCATCCATCGACGCGTCCAGGCGCGCGCGCTCCTCGGCGCGCACGACGTAGCCCGCGTACTTCACGTCGATCTCCAGCTGAGCTGCCACGTCGACGTCGATCGGGGCGAGCCCGCCGAGCTCGGCGGCGACCGCGATCTCGACCTCGGGGCGGCGGAGGATCTCCGACAGCGTCGACGGGCGCCGCAACGGCACGAGCCCCTTCGCGACGAGGCGGGCGTTGGTCGCCGCGTCGGGCACGAGGGTGGTGCCGTCGAACGCCGCGCGACCGCGCTCGATCGCGTCCAGACGACGCTCGAACGCGGCCCACGTCGCGTCGTCCACCAGGCCGAGGACGCGGCCGATCGCCATCAGCCGCCGGTCGGCGTTGTCCTCGCGCAACACCAGGCGGTGCTCCGCGCGCGACGTGAACATGCGGTAGGGCTCGCCGCCGATGCCCTTGCTGACGAGGTCGTCGAGCATCACCCCGATGTACGCCTCGCTGCGCTTCAACACGAACGGCGTGCCTGTCGCCGCAGAGACACCCGCGACGAAGCCCTGCGCAGCAGCCTCTTCGTAGCCCGACGTTCCGCAGATCTGACCGGCGAACCACAGCCCCGCGATGGCCTTGTGCGAGAGATCCGGCCCGAGCGACGCGGGATCGACGGCGTCGTACTCGACGGCGTAGCCGTAGCGCATCACCGCGACCTGCTCGAACCCCGGCACCGAGCGCAACATCGCGTCCTGCACATCTTCCGGGAGCGACGTCGACAGGCCGTTCGGGTACACGGCGTGCGTGTTCAAGCCCATCGGTTCGACGAACACCAGGTGCCGATCGCGGTCCGAGAACCGCACGACCTTGTCCTCGATCGACGGGCAGTAGCGCGGACCCGTGCCCTCGATCGCCCCGCTGAACAGCGGCGACCGGTCGAGGCCACCGCGGATCGCCGCGTGGGTCGCCTCGTTCGTGTAGGTCATGCCGACGTCGATGTGGCCCAGCCGAGGCGCCGGGGCGGCCTCGAACGAGAACCGCCCGTCGGCGACCTCCTCCTGCTTCTCGATGCGGTCCCAGCCGATGGTGCGGCCGTCCAGCCGCGCCGGTGTGCCCGTCTTCAGGCGCAGGATCGGCAGCCCGAGGTCCTTCAAGTCGTGCGCGAGGCGATGCGCGGCACCCTCGCCGACGCGCCCACCAGGCTCCTGATGAAGACCCCGATGCATCACAGCGCGCAGGAACGTGCCGGTGGTCAGGATCACCGCGGCGGTGTCGAGCACGCGGCCGTCCGCGAGCACGACGCCCGTGATCGCCGCGTTTGCGATGCGCAGCGCGGTCGCTTCCGCCTCGACGATCGTGAGGCCTGCGATCGCGTCGAGCAGACCGGAGACGATCGCCGGGTATTGATCGACGTCCACCTGCGCGCGCGACGACTGCACGGCGAGGCCCTTGCGCGTGTTCAGGCGGCGGAACTGCAGGCAGGCGCGATCCGCGGCCCGCCCCACGAGACCACCGAGCGCGTCCACCTCGCGGACGAGGTGCCCCTTCCCCTGCCCGCCGAACGCCGGGTTGCACGACAGGCGGCCGATCGCCGCGCGGTCGAACGTGACGAGCACGGTGCGTCGCCCGAGGCGAGCAGCTGCGGCCGCGGCTTCGATGCCCGCGTGCCCCGCACCCACCACCACGACGTCGTACACGGACTACTCGACGGTGAGCTTGATCGTGGCCGACCACGCGTCGCCGTACGAGAAGTGGTTCCCGTCCGCGAGCTGCAGCGTGAGCGTGTGCTCGCCGGGCGTGAGCACCACGTCGGTCTCGGTCTGGCCCTTGCCGAAGTGCTGGTGCGTGTCGTCCTTCGGCACGACCGATCCGGCCGGGATTACGGCGCCGTCGATGATGATGTGGTGGTGGCCGGTGTTGGGGTCAGGCGTGCCGGCGGGGGCGACGGTGACGCCCTCGATGCCGAACTTGACGTGTACAGGCGACTTCACCTTCGCGCCGTCCGCGGGCTCGACGAAGAACACGCGACCCGCGACGGTCGGCGGGGTCATCGGCGCGGCAGGTGGGGCCTCGGCCACGGGAGGGGCAGCGGGAGGCGGCGTCTCGGCCACGGGAGGGGCGGGCGGGGCTTCTGTGGGAGCAGACTCCCCCGAACACGCAAACAGGAACGCGAGCACGATGGACATCGGACCTCCGCCGTTTGTCGTAACACGCGCCAGGGCTACGTCCGCCAGGTTCGCTGGTAACGCAACTGGACGAGCCCCGTTGGCCAGGAGCGGCTCTCCACCAGCGTGAGCGACAGTTCGGGCACGCCCGCGCCGAACAACCGGACGCCGTCCCCGAGGATCACGGGAATGACGGACAGGACGAGGTCATCGACGACGCCCGCCGCGAGGAACTGCCGGATCACGACGCCGCCGTCCACGTACACCCGACGCACGCCCTCGGCGTGTAGACGCTCGAGCAGCGACACGACGCCTCCCGACGCGATCGTCTCGCCGCGGCGCGGCTCGGCGGGCCGGTCGGTGAGCACGACGACGCGCTTTCCCTCGTAAGGCCACTCCGGGAAAGCGTTCACGACGTCCCACGTCCCGCGCCCCATCACGAGCGCGTCCACGGACGCGTAGAACGCGGCGAAGCCGTAGTCCTCCCCTTCCAGCTGGACGCCATCGAGGAAGTCGATCCTGCCGTCCGGACGCGCGATGCAGCCGTCCACCGAGGTCGCGATGAACACCGAACAGATCGGGCGCTGCACGGGCGCTGCCTACGCGCGACGCAGCTTGCCGAGGGTGCGCCTGATCTCCCCCTCGAACGCCTCGTCACCACCTGCGCGAGCGTCGTCGCGGGCGAGCTTGAGCAGGTGCTGCACGCCGCGAAGGTTCTCGGGCTGGGTGCGCAGCAGGCCGATGGCGCGCACGTAGTGGGAGCGCGCCTGGAGCACGCGATCGCCGAGCGCCACACCGAGCGCGTGCTGCGCCTCGGCCCACGACTCGGTCTGCGCGGCGTCGCCCTTCTGGGTCGCCATCGCCGCGCCGAGCGAGACGGTAAGCCGCATCAGCACGACGTCTTCGGCTTCCGCCGCGATCGGCGCTGCGACCTCGGCGAGCACGCGAAACGCGCGCGGGACGTCGGTCTCGAGCAGCGCGCTGAACGCCCGGATCGCCGACGTGTGCGCGTCCGTGAAACGCCGCTCGGCGCGCGCCTTCGGCACCTCTTCGTCGAGAAGCTGCTGCACGTCGACCGTCGCGACCTTTTCCTTTTCAACTTCGAGCTCAGACATGTAAATCTCCACGCCGCCACGCTAACGGTCACGCTCCCTGGAGGCGACTTGTCCACCGTCCACACCCCTCGGGTCGTCCTCGTCACGGGGGGCTGCGGGTTCATCGGCGCAAACTTCGTCCGTTGGCTCCTCGAACACGACTCCGCCGTGCGGATCGTGAACCTGGACCTGCTCACCTACGCAGGCCACCGCGAGAACACCGCGGGCGTGGAGGCGACCGGCCGCTACACGTTCGTCCACGGCGACATCGCGGATGAGGCCGTCGTGCGGCGGGTGTTCACCGACCACGAACCCGACACGGTCGTCCACTTCGCCGCCGAGAGCCACGTCGATCGCAGCATCGACTCCCCCGGCGACTTCCTGCGCACCAACGTGATCGGCACCTTCGTGCTGCTGCAGGCCGCGCGCGCCGCGTGGGGCGACCGGAAGGACGTGCGATTCCACGCGGTGAGCACCGACGAGGTGTTCGGCTCGCTCGGGGAACAGGGCTTCTTCACCGAGGCCACGCCCTACGACCCGTCGTCGCCCTACTCGGCGAGCAAGGCGAGCGCCGATCACATCGTGCGCGCCTGGCACCGCACGTTCGGGCTGCCCGTCACGTTGTCGAATTGCAGCAACAACTACGGGCCGTACCAATTCCCCGAGAAGCTCGTCCCGCTCATGATCCTGAAGGCCCTCGGGCGGCAGCCGCTGCCCGTGTATGGCGACGGACAGAACGTGCGCGACTGGCTGTACGTCATCGATCACTGCGAGGCGATCGACACCATCGTGCGCCGCGCCGCGACCGGAGAGACCTACGTCGTGTCCGGCGCCAACGAGTGGAAGAACCTCGACATCGTGCACCTGCTTTGCGATCGCCTCGACGCGATCGTGCCCGGACCGACGTCGCGCCGCGCGTGCATCACGTTCGTGAAGGACCGCCCCGGGCACGATCGGCGCTATGCGATCGACGCTTCCCGCCTCAAGAACGACCTCGGCTGGGAGCCCCGCTACACGTTCGAACGCGGAATCGAGGCGACGATCCGTTGGTATCTGGACCACGGCGCTTGGATTTCGGCGGTAACGGGAGGAAAGTACGCGCTCGAACGGCTCGGCATCGGAGGCTGAAATGACGCGTTGGGCATGGCTGGTCGCGTTCGGAGGGCTGGTCGCGCCGGCAGCGGCGTACGCGGTGGACAGCGACGGCGACGGCGTCGACGACGCGTTCGAACAGCCCGGTGACACTGATAAAGACGGCATCCTCGACGTGAACGACACGGACGACGACGGCGACGGCATCCCCACCGGCAACGCGCAGCTGAACGAGGCGTTCACCAGCGTCAACACCGACCAGGACTCGCACCCCAACTACCTTGATTCCGACGACGACAACGACGGAATCGGCACGTTGTACGAGCGGGAGCAGCTCGCAAACGACGGCGGACCCAACCTCTGTGGCTACGCTCAGAACCACCTCGATTCTGACAGCGACAACGACAACGTGCTCGACGGGGTCGAGTGGTCGGGGCTCGAAGGCGGCGTCCGCCAGGGCGATGACCACAACCCACGCGACAGCGACACGGACCTTTGCGCCAACGCGCTCGATGACGATGACGACAACGACGGAATCCCGACCATCATCGAAGGGGGCGAAGGTCCGCAGTTCGACGTCGACGGCGACCCCACGAGGAACTGTGCCTCCGCCCCAGACGGCCGCCCGAACTACCTCGACACGGACAGCGACGGAGACGCCCTCGACAACGGCGCTGTGACCAAAGACACGACGAGCAACGGACCCGACGGTGTCGAGACCTATACGTCGGACAAGGACTTCGATGGCATTCCCGACGTTTTGGACTGCATCGACCAGGACAGCGGCAACGGCGACCCCGACGGGGACGGACTCAGCAGCGGGACGGAGCGGGCGCTCGGCAGCAACGCTGCGTCCAAGGACTCCGACGGAGACGGGCTCACCGACGGCGAAGAGGTAGGGGACGCGAAATACCCGACGAACACCGACAGTGATCGGTGGTGGGACGACGCCGACCTCGACGGCCTCATCGACGGAGGCACGTGGACTGACGAGGACGGGGACGGCGAGATCGATCAAACGGAATTCGCCGGAAAGACTTGGAGCGATCTTAACAAGAATGGACGCGTGGACGCGGGGGAAGGCGAGGTTCGCCTCCGGTACGACCTGATCGATCCCGACGACGATGGCGACCACGTCCCGACCACGATCGAGATCCTCGGGCAGGCGGGCAAAGGGTCGGGCACGGCCCAAGACCCCGCTGACACCGATGAAGACCTGACGCCCGACTACCTCGACGCTGACGATGACGACGATGGCTGGCCGTCCGAAGCCGAAGACTGGGTGGTGGTCGATCATGACCCCACCAACGATGATCGCGATCTTGACGGGATCCCCGACTTCCTCGATGCCCAGGACGACGAGGACCCCGACGACGACCTCCTCTCGACGATCGAGGAAACGGCGCTCGGAACCGACCCTCTGGCAGCCGACTCCGACTCCGACGGGGTCACCGACGACGACGAGGTAGGCGACGTCGATGCGCCCACCGACTCGGACGACGACGGGACGATCGACGCGCTCGACCCCGACGACGACGGCGACGGCGTTCCCACCCTGGACGAGGACGTCGACGGCGACGGAAACCCCCGGAACGAGGACTCGGACGGCGACGACACGCCCGACTACCTCGACACCGATGACGACGGCGACACGATCCCGACGATCGTCGAGACGGCCGTCGACACCGACGGCGATGGCACACCCGACTACCTCGACCGGGACGCCGACGGCGACACGCTGCCCGATCAGGCCGAAGGGACCGTCGACACCGACGGCGATGGCGTGCCCGACTTCCAGGACGCTCTGGAAGACGATCTCCCCGACGATACCGGCACGACCGACGAACCCAAGTGCGGCTGTACGAGCGCCCCTTCGGTCGTCCCCGGGCTGGCGCTCCTCGCGTTGCTGCTGGTCCGCCGTCGCCGTCGCTGATTAGAGGGCGGGATGCCGCGCGTAAAACTCGTCCTCGAAGCCGAAGCGACCGCTCCCTACACGGCGGCCCTGTCGACGGCGGGCCACACGATCACCGACGAGCGGCCCGAGATCCTCGTCGTCGGGCTCACCGAGGCGCTCGCCGAAGGGTGGATCGGACCGTCGCCCAGCCCCGCTCCGGCCCCGATGGTGGTCGCCCTGCACCACCGATCGTTCGCCGCTGCGATCGGCGATCGCCCCAACGTCGTCGGCGTGTTCGATCTCCACGAAGGTCCGCAGGGCGCCCTCGCTGCGATCGCGCGGCGCGGGCAGCCGCTGGACGCGACGTACATGGCCTCACCTCCGCGCGAGCTGATCGCGTCGCTCGACCCCGCCGTCCCGGACGCGACGCTGCAGCAGGTGGTCGCGAAGATCGCCGCCGGACTTCACGTCGAGGTCGCGCTCGTCACCCTCATCGACTCCCATTGGCAGACGTTCGCCGCCGAGATCGGCACGCCTGAAGACCTCGCCTCCGCGCGCGGCACCCTCGCCCAGTGGTCGTTCTGTCGCCACGTCGTCGACGCGGGAGAGCCGCTGATCGTCGAGGACGCGACGCTCCACCCGGTATTCGCGGACACCCCGATGGTGACCGCTCACCTCGTCCGCGCGTATGCCGGCGTTCCCGTACGGGTCGGCGGCCTGGTGGTGGGAGCGGTGTGCGCGATCTCGCCGTTCCAGCACGCGTTCTCGCGCAGCGACGTCGGCCTGCTCGAGCTCGCCGCCGACAACGTCGGGCTGCGCCTCACCGAGCTTTCGAAGCAGCCGAAGCGCCTCGCGTTGACCGAGGCGCGCCGCGCACCGGACGTCGGACTCGAGATCGACGGGCGGTGGAAGCTCACCGCGCCGATCGGCCACGGAGGCCAGTCATCGGTGTGGATGGCGCGCGAACTCACCCTCGGCCGCCTCGTCGCGGTGAAGCTCTACACCGACGAAGCGTGGCAGGCCGAGGCGCGCGTGCTGGCGTCGGTTCGGCACCCGAATCTGGTCGCGATTCACGCCGCGGGCGCGCTGCCCGATGGCCGCGGGTACCTCGTGCTGGACCACGTCTCGGGGCCGTCGCTGCTCGACGCGATCGACGCGCGCGGCACGGATCGCGACGCGTTCGTGTTCGGCCGCGTGAGCGAGATCGCTGGAGCGCTGAACAGCCTGCACGGTGCGGGCTTCCTGCACGGCGATCTAAAGCCTCCCAACGTCCTGATCGACGAACAGACCGAGCGCGCGATCGTGATCGACCTCGGCCTCGCGCTCCCGATGAACGCGAGGAGCGATGGGCGAGGCTCGTTCGGCGCGTCCGCGCCCGAGCAGTTCGACACGACCGCGACGCTCAACGCGCGCGTCGACACGTACGGGCTCGCCGCGCTCACGTACCAGATGCTGACCGGGGAAGGAGCGTTCCAGCGCTCAGGCCGCTCAGAGGCTGTCCTCGACGCCCAACGCAACGGCCGGGCGACGCCGATCTCCCACCATCGCCCCGATCTCGCCCACCTCGACGCGGTGTTCGCCGGGGCGTTGTCGCCGCGACCGGGCGATCGCCCGCGTTCCCCGCTCGAGTGGGTACAAGGCCTTTCGGAGCCCGGAAAGGGCCACCTGCCGAACTGGCCGACCCGCGCTGAGGTGCTGGTCGCCGCGCGCCTGGGCATCGTCGCCGCCGACGGCTCGGACGCGTGGGTCGTCGAAACCGTGACACCTGCCACGCGCGTCGCTCTCGACGAGGCCACCAAAGGGTCCGCCTACGTGCCCACGGAGGCCCTCCTCGACTACCTCACCGTATGGTCTGCCGGCTCACCGGGCGCGGTGCGCACGCTCGGCGTTCGGGTCGGCAGCCGCAGCGCGCGCGAGCTTGTACGGACGGCGCACCTCGTGTTCGAGCCCCACGCCGTGCTGCTCGGCATCCCCGGGATGCTGCGTCGCCTGCACCCGTGGGCGTCGATCGACCTCGCGCCCGACTCGGACACGTCGGCGACGGGAACGATGGCGTTCCCGTTCCGCGGCGAGGTGCTTCCGGCGTGGATCGCCGGCGTAATCCAGGCCGTGTTCGACCGGTGCGGCGTGCGCGCCAAGGTGCGGTGGACTCCGCTGGACCTTCCGACCTGGCGCCTCGACATCAGCTGGACGAGCTAGGCCCCAAAACGAACCTCGAGGTGAACGCTACGAGCGAACCTCGAAGACATAGCTCTTGAGGTAGCGGCTCTCGGGCACGGCGGGCAACACGGGATGATCGGGCGACTGCTCGCCGCGACGGACGATGCGCAGCCGCTTGCCCGCCTTGTCCGCCGCCTCGGCGACGGCGCCGACGAACCGGTCTTCCTGCACGTGGTAGCTGCACGACGACGTGACGAGGAAACCGCCTTCGGTGACGAGCAGCAAGGCCAGCGCGTTCACGTCGCGGTAGCCACGAATGGCCTGGTTCGCTACCTTGCGCGACTTCGCGAACGCCGGCGGGTCGACCATGACGACGCCGAACCGGCGGCCATCGGCCACGGCCTTCTCGAGGAATTCCTTGCCCTCACTGCACACCGCCTCGACCTTGTCGCCGACGCCGTTCTCGATCGCGTTCTCGCGCACGCGCGCGACGTTGCTCTCGGCGATGTCGACGCACGTCACGTGCTCGGCGCCGGCCTTCGCGGCGTGCAGGCCGAAGCCGCCCGTGTTGCAGTACAGATCGAGCACGTTCCGACCGCGGCTCAACGTGGCGGCGTAGCGCCGATTCTCGGCCTGATCGAAGAAGTGACCCGTCTTCTGGCTGCCCTGCGGGTCGACCAGGAATTTGACGCCGTTCTCGTCCACCGCGATGCGCTCGGGCACATCGCCCCACCACACGCCTTCGTCGCCGGTCATGCCTTCGAGGTCGCGCATGCGCGTGTCGCTGCGGAGCACGACCCCCTTCGGAGCGAACACCTCGGTGATCGCCTGGCGGAGAGCCTCCTTGCGGACCTCGATGCCGAGCGTGGTGATCTGCGCGACGAGCACGTCGCCATAGCGATCGATCACGAGGCCGGGCAGGCCGTCGCCCTCGGCGTGGACGAGCCGCATCGCGGTGCGATCGGGGTAGATCGCCGTGCGGTACGCGAGCGCCTCGCGCAGGCGATCCGCGAGGAACGCGGGGCTGTCGATGTCCTCCTTGCGGCGGCGGCTCACGATGCGCACCGAAATCAGCGACCGCGGGTTGGCGTAGCCACGCCCGACGAACGCGCCGCTGGCGTCGAACACGTCGACCGCGCCGCCCGCGGGCAACGTCTTCACGTCGTCCGCGATCTCGTTGCTGAACACCCAGGGATGGCCGCCGATGACGCGGGCGTCGAGGCGGGGACGAAGACGAATTGCTGGAACTGCTGGATTTGACATGCGCGCCCCGTAACCGGGATCAGGCCGCGCGGCGCGCCACGACAGCCGCGACCCCAGCGCCAAGGCCGAGCAACAGGACGCCGCCGACCACCACGAACATCATCGTGTTGCCGCTGCCCGGGACCGACACCTCGGCGAAGGTCCCCTCCTTCGCGACGTCGAGCAGCGGGCGCTCGAACGTGGCCGTGCGGCCGCCGTCCGAAGCGAGCGCGCCGATCGACGGCTTCACCTCGGCGTCGCCGGTGACGATCAGCCGCCAGGTGTTCGTTCCGATCTTCGCGTCGGGCGGGATCTCGAACTGCTCCTCGGAGGCGCCAACATCGGCGCGCACGACGTAGCTGCCGAGGCTCCGCTCCACGACAGGCGGGTAGAACAGGGGATTGGACTTGTGGTCAGTCTCGTACAGCTTGATGAAGCCGTCGCGGAACACGTCGTAGGCGCCAACGTCCGGCAGCGCGGCGTCGATCACGAGCCAGACCGTGTCCGGCGTCTGCTCCACGTGCGCGTCGACGTACTGTGCGGACGCTGCGGGAACGTGCGCCTTCCACTCGCGGTCCCGCTCCTCGGCGGGCTTGGCGAACGGACCGTTCGCGTACTTCGCGTCCAGGCCGAGGCGGAGCGCATAGTCGACCGCGCCGCTGCGGTGCACATGCACGTGGTGTTCGAGATCGAGGCAGGCGACCTGCGACGCGAGCAGTCCCGCGGTGGCGAGGAGGCGCCAGGTCATCGGACGGGTGCGGTTCATGGCTCGCTCACGACGGTGTAGTCGCGTTCGATGGTGCCGGCGATCGTCAACGTGACGCCGCCGACCTCGACGGAGCCGCTCGCGAAGGTCGCGTTCCCGAGCGCGCGTCCGGTAGCGGTTCCCGACACAGTGTAGGACGTGCCGTCGGCTTCGGTGAACGCGCCACCACCGCCGAACAGGTAGATCGTCCGCGCGCCGTCGACGTCCGTGAGGTCGCGCACGTCGGGGCCGGCGTTCGCGAGCAGCGTGTCGGGGATCTCGGTGAACGTCGGGATCGTGGTGCCCGCCGCCGCGAACACCGGGATCTCTCTCTCGGCGGCGTCGAAGTGACCGCTCTGCACGGCCTCTCCGGTGTGCCAGTCGTACCAGCCCACGGCGCCCGGCAGGTCGACCTCGCGCCCGGTCGCACCCTCTTCGAGCACGGGGGCGACGAGCAGCGCGCTCCCGAGCATCCACGCGTCCGTGCGCGCCACGTCTTCGCCGGGGAACTGCAGCCCGATGGGAATCAGCATCGGCGTACCGTCGCGGGCGGCCTTCGCAGCGAGGCCATAGCGGTACGGCCACAGGCGCGTGTTCTCGCGCGCAGCCCACGCCCAGTGCGCGAGCGTGTCCGCGTCGGTGTCGAACTGCACGTTCTCGGACGCGAACGCCCCGTGATGCGTACGGAGCACCGGCGAATACGCGCTCAACGACGCCCAACGGAAGAACAGCTCCCTCGTGGTCGGCGCGTTGCCGATCGACTGGTAGCCCGCGACGTCGCTCGCGGTGACGGCCACACCTCCCGCGGACAGTCCGAGCGCGAGCGGCAGCACGGTCGGGAGCCCATCATCGACGTCGAACGAGGTGCGCTGATCCCCGAGCCACACGACCGGGGCGACCGCGCCGGTGCCGGTCCAGCCGCTGCGAACGAAGAACGTGGCGTCGCGATCGACCATGACCTCGGCGTTCGTCTGCTGCCACAACAGCGGCAGGAGGTTGTGCACCTGCCACGGGTCCTCGCCGGACGCGAGCACAGCATCGGTGGGAAGCCACTCAGCGTAGTCCGCCATCCACCCGTCGAACCCGTGATCGAGGCAGGCGGTCAGGTAGCCCTGCGCCCACGAGCGGCCCGTGTCCGTGGTGAGGTCGACCATCGACATGGTCTCGAACGTGGGCCCGAGGAACGTGTAGGTGGAGCCATCCTGCTGCTTGATCAGCGCGTCGCTCGCGACGGCGTCGTCCCAGGTCAACGTGTCGTCGGTGACGAACGGGGAGAAGTACGCGAACCACTGGAAGCCGTCGTTCTCCAATTCGGCTGCGAGCGCGTCGGCGTCGGGGTACTTCGTCTCGTCCAAGAACCACTCACCGGTCAGGTGGTAGCCCTGCGGGCGGTCTTCGGCGCCCTTCCAGTCCTCCGACCAGATCACCGACGACGGCGCTCCAGCCGCTCTCAGCGCGGCGGCCACCGCGCGCACGCGATCCGGTCCGCGCACCGCGTCGTTCCACGGCGCGAACACCCACGGCTCGGGGAGCGCGGGACGGCCGGTCACTTCGGTCAGGCGGCGAACGGCGTCGAGGCCGTCATCACCGGCTACCACCAGCAGCGGCAGCGACTGCGACTGCCACGCTCCGAACGAGTATGTAGAGGGATCGGTCGCGCACAGATCGACGTCCACGCGCGCCGTCGTCTCGAGCAGCAACCCCTGCCCGCGATCCGGACGCAACGCCCACGGCATCGGGAAGCTCGTCGCGTGGCGGGTGCCCGTCAGGTACCAGTCGGAGGCGTACTCGTCGGTCGCGGACTTGCCGATGCCCGGTTCGCTCGTCCAGAGCGGGAACGCCTCGCCGACGTGATCGACGTCGAACGCGTGCGACCCGAGGCCGAGGAAGTGATCGTCCCCGCTGCAGTCCGCTGCGAAACCCACGTAGCTCGCGTCGGTGGGGGCGAACTCGACGACGAGGAACCGATCACCCGGTGACGCGAACGTGAGCGTGCCGAGGAACGCGCCGGCCTCATCGGCGACCTCGTACATCAGGGTGCCTTCGCGCGAGCGGCGATCGTAGGCTGCGGCCGAGGCCCGCGTCGTCTCGACCGCGTCGAACCGGAAGCTCCCGAACTGCGCGGTGACGTCGGCTGACGCGCTGCCGGCGAACGGCGTGAGGCCGCGCACGTCCAATGGCGCGTCCGCGTGGGAGATGTCAAAACCCGTGCCGTCTTCGGTCGGCGTCACCGTGAACGAGCCCACGGTCTGCACACCCGAGGAGCCACACGCGACGAGGAGCGCAATCCCGATCATTTTCCCGCCCAGTCGAGGGTGCACTGTTGGTAGACGCAACGCGCGGGCGGCGGCGTTCCGCGAGGGCCGTCGCACGGGATCGCGTCGAGCTCAGCCTTCCGGTCTCCGCCCTCGTCCGCGCGTTTCGTCGCGACCGTGTCCCAACCGCACCACCGCTCGATCACCGCGCAGCCCGCGTCCGACGCGCAGCCGCGTAGCTCGACCAGATCCGCCGGAACGGCCTTGCACGACCCTTCGACGCAGCGCGCAAACGAGGGCGGATCGAGGTGGCCATCGCAGGTGGCGACGGACATGCGCCTCTGGTGGGCCTCATCGACGCGGTCCGCCTCCCGTCGCGCGACCGCGTCCGGCCCGCCGCAACCGCCGGTGACGAGCCCGCACTCGCGGTCTTCGACGCAGTCGTGTTCGAGGTCGATCGTCGGCACCACGGCGAACCGCCACTGCGCGTTCACCGACAATATCGGGAACTCCCCGCTCGCGGCCGGAAAGCGCACGGCCATGATGGCGCCTTTGATGCACGCCATGACCGGCGGCGAGGTCGGCTCGGAGCGCACGTCCGTGACGCGGCCCTGATCGTTGACCGCGATGTTGACGTCGAGAACGCCCTCGAACGACGGATCGCGGGCGTAACAGGCGTGCGCCTGCTGACGGGCAAATTCGGCCGCACGCTGGACGGCGTCGCGCCACGCTACGCCAGAGTACATCACCGGGCGTGCGGTGGTGACCACCGCTCGCCCCGTAGGCGGGGCCACTGGCGCGGGCGGCGCCTCCATCACGGGGATCACCGTCACCGGGGTCGGTTCGGGGGGTGCCGCAGCGGGTGCGGCTGGGCAGGCGAACAACGCGAGGATCGTGAGCCACATTCGCCCGCGACTAACGCACGGAAAGCGGAGGGGCCGCTACGAACGATCGCGGTAGCGGAGCCACCGGGGAAACTGCCGCTGATCCCGGTGCGAGAGCGGCGCGAAGCGCCCGTCGTCGACCGCGCGCAGGCACGCCTCGAGCAGTGGATCGGCCGCCTGAGCGCCGCGATGCGGCAGGTGGCGGGTGTTCTCGAACAACCGCGTGCGGGACAGACCGGAGCGCGGCAGGTCGTCGCGCAAGCCAAACACCGCAGCGCAGCGCACCGCGAGCCGCCGCGGGAGTCCCGACGCGACCGCCTCAGCCGGGACACGACACACCCCGGCGACGGCGTCCACAACGGCGCCCCAGGTCACCTCGCCGTACGGCATCACCGGCAGGGGCGTTCCGAGCGGGTTCACGGACGGGTCGCCGGACACGAAGTGGTGAAACCGGTGTGGATCGGCCTCGACGCGGACGGGCCCCGGCCGCGCGAAGCCTACGCGATCGCGATGGGTTGAGAACGGCCAGGCGAGCGGATCGTTGACGAGGTTGTCACGACACGGGTTGAGGTGCACGTACCGCACCGTTCGCGAGACGTGCTTCGCGTTGGGGATGTGCTCGGGCGGTGGCGCGGGCGCCCACAGGCCTGCGACCCGGCGTCCGCGGGCGAAGTTGCGCCACCGCGTGTAGCCGCTCATCACGGCGCCGAGCCGCCGACCGGGGTCGTCGTGCGGGAGCACGAGGTGTACATGATCAGGCATCACGCACAGCGCGACCGTCTCCGGAAACGCGCGAAGCAGGGACGCAAAAAGCACCGCAGCTTCGGGCTCTCGAACCCAAAGCAGGTGGCCCTGACGGGCGCTTGCGACGAGGTGGTACATCGCCGCCGTCCATGCAGGATGCGGGCCAGCGATTCCTGGCGTTGGTCCATTTGGGTGACGGAGGTCCGACGGAAGTCGACGGAAGTCGACGGAAGTCCGTCCGTCACCTGGGGTCCGCGACCGAGGCAAGCCCGCCCATCCGGAACATTCTCGGAGGCAAGCCACCCCCATCGGAACGTCGCGACCCTTACGACGCACCCGGGCAAAAAATATCCGGCGTTGGTCCGTCGCCCACCGCGCTGCGAGCACGTACAACCGGCGACCGGTTCCGATCGGCCCGGCTTGCCTCCGCCGTTGTTCCGATTCAGCCGGCATGCCTCGGCCCACGCCCGCCCAGCCGTCGCGATACCTGGACCGCGATGCCCGACCGACCGCCGATTCCCGCGTCCCCGCGCTTGTTGTGGGGCCTGCTGCGCCCCCAGGGGCTCGGCTTCGTGCTGCTGTTGCCGTGGTTTGGCTACGGCTTCGGCCACTGGTCGTGGGGCCTCGATCTTCGCGAAGGACAGGCGTTCCTCACGTTACTCGCGGCCTGGGCGTGCCTGCACGCCGGGACGATGTGGCTCAACGCTGGCCTCGACCGCGATCAGGGCGAGGTGTTGTGGGGCAAGGCGCTCCCCGTCCCCGACGCGATCGAGCGGTTCGCGGCGCTCGCCCTCGTCGCCGCCCCCTCGCTCGCGTGGTTCGCAGGCCCCGCGCCGTTCCTGTGCGCCGCCGCCTGCTCGCTCCTCGCCGTCCTCTATTCGTCCCCGCACACCGCGTGGAAGGCGCACCCGGTCGGCGGACCGCTCGTCAACGTGCTCGGCTACGGCGTGCTGTCACCTCTCGCCGGCTGGTGGCTCGTCGGCGTGGAACCCGGCCCGCGCACGGGAATCGTGTTCACCGCGATGGCCGCGCTCACGCTCGGGATCTACTTCGCGGCGCAGGCATTTCAGCAGCGCGAAGACGCCGCGCGCGGTTACCGCACGCTCGTGGTCACCCACGGTCCCGCCGCTACGCTGTTGGCAGCCCGCCTGCTGTTCGGCGCAGGCTTCGGCGCGCTGTTCGCGCTCACCGCCGCCGGATGGCTCCCGCGGCCGTGCCTGGTCGCGCTGCCGTTCGCGCTGTACGTCGACCACGGCTTCGGCGCGTGGCGACGCGACGTGCTCGGCGACCCGACCTGCGCCACCGAAGTGCGCGCCCGCGGCCTGTCCGGAGCGCTCCTGCTCACCGCGCTGATGTTCGTGCTGGGCGCGTACGCGGCGTACCTCGGGCAGGCCTTTACCGGCAGTACAGTGTTCGCAGGCCGCGCGACGGCGGCAGGGTTCCCGGGATGACCGCGCTCTGGCACCTCTCCCGCCCCAAGCTGCTGCCGTTCGTCCTCCTGCTCGTGCTTTGCGGGTACGGCCTCACCCACTGGGACCGCGGCCTCGTCGCGCGGGGCGCGCCCACCCTCGGCCTCACGCTGGTGGCGTGGGCGCTGCTGCACGCCGGTACGTTGTGGCTCAACGCGGCCGTCGATCGCGACGAGGGGCCCGTGTTGTACGGCAAGGCCGTCGCGCCCCCGCCCTACGCCGCTGCAGCCGGCTACGCGGCGCTCGCGCTGTGCGTCCTGATCGCGGCACTCGCGCAGCCGGCGATCGGCCTCGCAGCCTCCCTGTGTTCAATCCTCGCGATCGCGTACTCCCACCCGAGCGCGCTCTGGAAGGGGCACCCGACCCTCGGACCCCTCGTGAACCTCGTCGGCTACGGGCTCCTGTCGCCCCTCGTGGGCTTCCTCGCCGTGGATGTCCCGCCCACGTGGCGGCTGTGCTTCGTGTGGGTCACCGGAGGCATCGGCGTGATGGGCGCGTTCTTCGCGGCCCAGGCGTTTCAACACGACGAAGACGCCGCCCGCGGCTACCGCACGTTCGTCGTCACACACGGCGCCGTCGCTTGCGTCCGCGCAGCGCGCCTCTGCATGGGCGTCGGCATGGCGGTCGGCATCACCCTCGCCGCCGTCGGCTGGGTGCCGCGCGTGTGCCTCGTCGCGCTGCCGGTCGCGCTGTGGGTGGACGCCCACTTCCGAACCTGGCTCGCCGTGCCCGGCGGAGGCGACGTCTCGCACGCGCGAACGCTCGTGCTCCGCCTGCTCGCGGGCGCGTTGATCGCCATCACCCTCTGCTTCGGCGACTACTTCTGGAACGACGCGCACGGGCTCCCCGTCGCGGGCCTCGGCACCGCCGCCGGCCACCCGCCGGATCGCCCGCTGCTCCCGCCCGGCGCGATGCGACGCTGGGAGGCCCAGAACCACGGCATCCTCATCGCGCGGTAAAACTCGGGTACGCTGTGCCCCTTGGGGGATTCATGTTGCTGTTGGCACTCGCCGCACCTGCGCTCGGAAACACGCTCACGGTCGGGCCGAGCATGACCTACACGACGATCGGCGCCGCCGTCACCGCCTCGGCGAGCGGCGATACGCTGCTGATCGAGCCCGGCACCTACAACGAGTCGGTGATCCTCACCAAGAGCCTCACGCTGCAGGGCAACGCCGGCGCGTTCAACATGGTCGGCACCGGGCCGCTGATCAACGCGAACGGCACGCCCACCATCACGCTTCGCGACGCGCACCTCGACCCCGTCTCCGGGCCTGGGATCGACATGGACGGCGGCCTGATGACGCTCGAGCGCGTCACCGTGACCGACGCGAAGATCACCGTCGGCAACGGCGCCGCTCTACACGCAAACGGCGGAACCCTCGCCATCGTCGACAGCGTGTTCGACGGCAACGCCGCGTACGACGAGCAGGGCGGGCACCTGTACGCCGCCGACACGATCGTCACGATCAGCGGCAGCACGTTCAACGCCGGCACCGCTGAAAAAGGTGGGGCGATCTGGATGCTGCACGGCTCGCTCACGGCGACGAACACCACGTTCACGGGCAACCACGCAGACACCGGCACCGAGACCGGCCGCGGCGGGGCGATCCGCTCCCAGGAGGCCACGATAACCCTCACCGGCTGCACGTTCGACGACAACGCCGTCGCAGGGGGCTACGGCGGCCACCTCTCGATGAACAACGGGTCGCTCACGATCGTCGACTCGACGTTCACCGACGGCGTCGCCAACGGCGACTACGGCGGCGCGCTGGCGCTCTACCAGGCCACGGTCGCGATCACCGGGTCGACGTTCCGCAACAACCGCGCCCTCGCCGACGCGACGTTGGCGAACGGCCACGGCGGCGCGATCCTGGTGTACGGACCCATCCCCGGCGCGACGACGATCGACGACACGCTGTTCGACGGCAACAGCGCCGACGGCTACGGCGGGGCCGTTCGCGTGGAATCGGGTCCCGCGACGATCACGAACAGCACGTTCACGGCGAACCACGCGAACTACGGCGGCGGGCTCCACGCGCTGGCCAAGGCCCCGCTCACGGTGTCGGGCACGTCGTTTACGGACAACGTCGCCACCACCGCGGGCGGCGCGATTCGCTGGCGCCCGGACGACGCGACGATCAGCTTCACCCTCTCCGACACAACGTTCGACGGCAACACCGCGGGAGGCCCCGGCGGCGCCATCTACGCCACCGCCGGGGGTCCGCTCCTCGTCACCGACGCGGTGTTCACCCACAACACAGGCTTCCCCGGCGGCGGCATCGCAGTCAACAACCTGATCGACACCGACGTTCTGCGCAGCACGTTCTGTGGCAACCGCGCCGAAGGCACGTCAGGCGCCTACGGTGGCGCGTTCTACGGCTGGCAGACCGGCACCACCCGCCTCGCCAACGACACGTTCGTCGACGGCTTCGCGTCGGCGTGGGGCGGCGGCGTGTACGTGCAGGAGTCGTCGGGCAGCGTGATCGAGAACAGCGCGTTCCTGATGAACGACGCGAGCACCGGCGGCGGCGTCGGCTGGGTGTCGACGGTCGGCTCGTTCCGCAACAACGTCGTCCTCGGCAACACCGGCGACGGCGTCGTCGGTGGCAACGCCGCGTCCGCGACGTTCTCGTTCGACGTGTTCACCGACAACACCGACGACCCTGTGTCCGGCACGTTCGACGCCAAGGCCCTGTCCAACACCAACCTGATGGACGTCGACCCCGGATTCCAGGCGTGGAGCGACGACGGCGACTGCACGAACGACGCGCTCACGCTCAAACCGACGAGCCCGCTGCTCGACAAAGGCGACGCTTCCGTGCTCGACCCCGACGGCAGCCGGAGCGACATCGGCCCGTACGGCGGCCCCGACGCCGACCCCGCTGCGTGGCTCGACACCGACGCCGACGGCTCCGCCGACCTGTTCGACTGCGCGCCCACCGACCCGGACATCTCGCCGCTCGTGGCTGAGGTCGCCTACGACGGCGTCGATCAGGACTGCTCGGGGGCCGACCTCACCGACGTGGACGGTGACGGCTACGCCGGAATTGACGGCGGCGGGCAGGACTGCGAAGACGACGACGCGTCGGTCAACCCCGGCCTGGCCGAGGTGCCGTATGACGGTCTCGACCAGAACTGCGACGGGAAGGACCTCGTCGACGTCGATCAGGACGGCTACGTCGGCGAAGACGCGGGCGGCGACGACTGCGACGACCGGCACGCGGCGATCAACCCCGGCATGACTGACGTTCCGGGCAACTTCGTCGACGAGGACTGCTCCGGCGCGGACGCGACCGGGGACGACGGGTTCGACACCGACGACACCGACACCACCGGCGGCAAGACGTGCAACTGCGGCACGTCCGATCCGCGCGGCATCGGCGCGTTCGCGATCGCCGCTACCTGGCTGCTCGTCCGGCGGCGGCGCGCGCCGCGACCCTGACCGGGACCTCGTCCTGCAGCAGGTCAGCGTGCGTGTAATCGCGTGGATCGAACCGGTTCGCGCCGAGGCGCACCAGCGCGCGATCCGGCAGCGTCCGCGACGCGGGCACCGTCGCCTCGACCGTCGCTACCTCGTCCGCCAACCCGACCGCGATCCACACGGGGATGTCGACGCGACCAAGGTCCACGGGCACATGCCCGTCGCGGATCCACCCCTGGACCTCCGCGACGAACGCGCCCGACACGTACCCGAGGTCCGGCACCGGCCGCCCGATCAGCAGGGAAGCGGCGTCGCGATCGTGCCATGCGTAGCGCGCCGACAGGTCCACCACCGCGGGGGCAGGAACCGCCGCGAGGTCGCGCACGCTCGTCTGCGGAACCACCGCCAACACCGGCGCGAGCAGCACCATCCGCTCGACGTGCGGATCGGCCATCAGCGACAACGTCGCGCCGAACCCGTGCGCAACGAGCACGGTGTGTTCGGGCATCGCATCGGCGGCCGCGGTGATCGCCGCCGCGAAGTCGCTCGAGGTCTGGCCCGCGACCGGGAACTCGAGCGTGCGCACCTGCACACCCTCGCGTTCCAACGCCCGTCGCAGCGGCAGGAACGCGGTGGCTTCGAACCCCGGCGTGACGACGAGGAGCGCGTTCACGGCGAGGGCGGCGCGTCCGGACCGGGCGGCTCGGCGGACGCCTCAGCGATCGCCTCCCGCACCACCGGCGACGGCGAACCGGTCGTGCAAACCCACAGCTGATGGACGGCGCGCGTCGCGGCCACGTGCAGCAGCCGGCGCGCGGCCGGCGTGTCGGGGAACCAGCTCGCTCCGGCGTCTACGATCACGACGTAGTCGAACTCGAGGCCCTTGACCTGCTCGATCTCGGTGATCTCCACGCCCGGCGCGAACGTGAACGCCTGGGACTCCACGAGCCGCAGCCGGGGCACGTCCGCGTGGGACAGGCCGTCGAAGTAGGCGCGCGACACCTCGGCCGCGGGCGTGAGGATCGCCACGCTCGCGAGCGGCTCGTCGTGCAGCAGCCCCTCGAGCACGTCCGCCAGGAACGCCACACACGCGCCGTGATCGGTGAACTGGAACAGCTCCACCGGAGGCCCGTTGCGCGTCGCGACCGGCATCGCCTCGTCTTCGCGAAGGTCGCCGAGCAGCGCCATCGAGAACCGGATCACCTCCGCCGAGCAGCGGTAGCTGATCTTCAGCGTGCTCACGGTCGTTCCGGCCACGCCAAGGTGCCGGAAGAACCCCTCCCACGACGTGAAGCCCGACTCCTGCATCACGTGCTGCTGCGTATCGCCGGCGAGCGTGATCGACTTCTTCTCGTCGGTGCAGTCGAGCAACACGCGCACTTCGAGCGGGGAGAAGTCCTGCACCTCGTCGATCGCGACGTGCCGGTACGTGAGCGAAGCACCGCCCTTCCGACGCAACGGGCCGACGCGGAGCTGCCACGCGCGCAGCAGCAGCGCGTCGTCTTCGGCGTCCATCTCGGGCCGCTGCTCCACCTCGACCTGCTCCATCCACGAGACCAGCTCGGCGTGCCGATCGCGGCACCAGCGCGCCGCACGTTGGAGTTCGGCCTCGGAGAACGCGCCCGGAGCCTTCTCCGCGAGGATGGGCGGCAGGATCTCGTCGCAGTGGACGAGCACGCTCGACCAGTCGTCGAGCGCCTGTTCACCCGTCGCAGGGCCCTTGTTGCGCTGGATGTGCTCTTCGAGCGCGTCCATCAGCACGGGGTGCGTCTTCAGGCGCACCACGACGGCCGGCGTGTCCTCGCGGATCGCCTTCGGGAGCGACGGGAAGTGCCTCCGCCGCTGCTCCACGGCCCACGCGTGGAACGTGGTCACGCCAACATTCTCGACGCCCAGCGCGGGCAACACGTGACCGACGTAGTCGCGCAGCGCCGAGCTGAACACGATGAACAGCGTGCGTTCGGAGTTGATCGACGGGTCTTCGTACGCGAGCCACGCGATGCGGTGCAGCGCCACCGTCGTCTTGCCCGACCCCGCCGAGCCGCGCACCACCACGAACCCCGACGACGGCTTGGTGATGAGCGCGAACTGCTCGGGGTCGATCAGACCCGCGATGTCCGGCAGGCGCTTGTCCTGCCGGCGGCGGTTCCCTTCCAGGTCCGTCCCGAGGCGCCGATCGAAGCCTTCGCCGGCGCCGTGCGCGCGCAACGCCGCGCCCTGACCGCCGCGAAGCCGGACCGCGTCGCGATCGCGATGCGTCCACTGCTCCCCGTCGGTCGTCCACACGCCCTCGGGGGCGTCGATGCGCAGGAGCTCGCCGCCGTGGATCGTGACGGTGCGCCGCGCGAGCACCTCGCCGATCACGCTGCGACCCGCGAGCTCTTCCTCGTAGTCGTCGCCCTGCGAGTAGCGGTAGAAGATCTTGCTGATCGGCGCGTTGCGCCAGTCGACGATGCGGATCCCCTCTTCGATCCGCGTCGCCTTGCCGAGGCAGAGGTCGCGCACCTGCCCGTTCTCTTCGAGCCGCAAATGCGCAAAATACGGACTGTCAGGGTCCACCTGGGCGCGCTGCTTGCCCTCGCGGATGCGCTCCAACACGCTGACGTGCTGGTGGTACTGCTGCATCAACGCGCCTTTGTCCTCCTCCTTCGCGCGCGGAATCTCCTCGCGCAGGCGAACGAGCTCGTTCACGAGGTCGCCCTCCTTCGGGCCAGTCACGAAGGGACGCTCCGCGAGCAGGCGGCTGACGCGGGCGAGGAGGTCGAGCTCGTCGATGACGATGGGATCCATCGGCCGACGACTATCCCCTTTGGGACCTGCCTGTCAGGCCTTGGCTTGATTCCAGGCCTGCCACGCCGCGAGCACATGGCACACCCACCCGAGGCAACCGCCGGTACCGAGCCACATGCCGGGCGTGATCACGAACCAGACGATGCCCCAAACGAAGTGCCCGGTGTAGAACTGGCCGACGCCGGGAAGGAATAGCGACAACACCGCCGCATACCAGGGGTCCGCAGTCGGATTCCTGCCCATTTCCACCTCCCGCAGAGTGTACGCCGCGCGGTGAAATTGATTTGACGAGCGACAACACGTTGCAGGCCCGGCTACACTGGTCGCGCCGTCCGGAGGGGACTTTGACGTCCATCCTGTTTGCGATCTTCACCTCGTCGCCCGCCCTCGCAACCGTCCCCGCCGCGATCGCGCAGGGCCCGTCGACGTCGAGCACGCCGCCTACGGATTCGTCGGAGCTCCCGAGCCCGTACGTCCGCAGCTACGGGCGCCCTGCGCGCTGGCACCCCGTCGAGCACCAGCCCGCGGGCATCGTGAACGGCACCACGACCACGCAGTACCCGCAGGTCGTCGCCCTCGCAGCGCGCGACGGCAATGGCTACTACGACTTCTGCTCGGGCACGTTGATCGCCCCGGAGTGGGTCATCACGGCCGCCCACTGCGTCGCCGCCTGGCAAGAGGACTATGCGGCCTTCACGCCGTATGTACTGTTCGGGAACGACCTGTACAGCGGCGTGTTCGACGAGGTCCGCGTCGCCACGTACGCCAAACACTCGGGCTACAACACCACCAACCTCGCCCACGACATCGGCATCGTGCACCTGCAAACGGCCGTCACCACGATCACGCCCATGGGCCTGAACAACGACGACGTCGCGTACTGGGGAAACCGCGAGCTCACGTACGTCGGCTTCGGGATCACGGTCGACAACGGGACCGACAGCGGCACCAAGCGCACGGCGGACATCCCGTACGACGGCTACGACGACAACTTCGTCTACGGCTACGATCCGCAGCAGAACGTGTGCCAGGGCGACTCCGGCGGCGCCGTGCTCGAGCACGTCGGCAACCAATTCGAGCTCGCCGGCGTGAACAGCTTCGTCTACTCGGACGACCGCGACCCCACGCCCAACACGTCCTGCGTCGGCGGTGGCACCGGCGGCACGCGCATCGACGCGCACCTCGCCTGGATTGAGGGCTACACGCCGGTGAACACCGGCCCGGTGGACGGGACGGACGCGGACACGGACACGGACGCCGATTCGGACACCGACACGGACACGGACACCGATACGGACACCGATTCTGACGCGGACACCGATTCGGACGCCGACGCGGATCAGAACCTGTTCAACCCGACCTGGGACGACCCCGCGCGGCCGCCCGAAGGCGCCTACGCGAACAAGGGCTTCGGCGCGTGTGACTCGTCGAGCGGGAGCCTCGCGCTGCTCGGCCTCGGCCTCGTCCTCGCGGCCACCCGGCGGCGGTGATCCGAACGGCCGCACCCCTCGCGGTCGCTGCGATCACGGCGGTCCTGTTCCTGCTCCAGCCCGCCGGCTTCCCGCCGTCGTTCTGGGTCGTCGAGAAGGCCGTCCCCGCCGTGTGCCTCGCGTCGGTCGCGTTCCAGAACACGTCCGCGCTCGGCCGCCTGATCGGCGCAGGCCTGCTGTTCTCCGCTGTCGGCGACGTCGTCCTCGAGATCCCCGCCGACCTGTTCGTCCCCGGGCTGCTCGCGTTCCTCACCGCACACCTGTTCTACGTCGCCGCCTGGCTCGCCGACGATCGCGCTCCCAAGCTGTTCGTCGCGCTGCCGTTCTACGCGTACGGCATCGGCATGCTCGTGTACCTGCACGACGGCCTCGGCGACCTGTTCGTGCCCGTCGCCGTCTACGTCGCGGTGATCTGCACGATGTTGTGGCGCGCGTGGGCCCGCGTGTCGAAGGACTCCGACTGGACCGTGTTGGCCGG
This sequence comes from Pseudomonadota bacterium, assembly GCA_947505245.1. GTDB lineage: Bacteria > Myxococcota_A > UBA796 > UBA796 > SYKL01. Next base: position 52,748 of record CANNIZ010000023.1, read on the forward strand.
CGCGGTCGGGGTGATCGTGTTCGCGATCTCCGACTCCGCCATCGCGCTGAACAAGTTCCACGCGCCCACGCCGCACGCCGACCTGTTCATCATGGTCACCTACTGGCTCGGTCAGGCCGGGATCACCGCCGCCACCGCCAACATCAGCGCCGCCAACCTCACCGCCGACGGAACTCCACGGTCCCGGTGAACCCGGCGGCCACGTCGGTCCACAGCCCGATGCGCACGGCCTGTTCGCGCGACGTCGTGTACCGCAGCGCCTGCCCGTCACAGGTCCACGCGATCGGCTTGCTGTCCGCGAGATCAAGCCCCGTCGGAGCCTCGTAGAACCCGTAACAGAGCCCGTCCGCAGGTCCGACGATCTCCAGGTCCGCCAGCGCTGGCACCTTCAAGTCCTCCCAGTGGGCCTTCCCGGGCGGCAGCTTCGCGTTGACGCTGCGCACATCGGTCCAAGGCTGCTCCTTCCGCCAGGTCGCGAGCGCGTGTCGCGGCCCGCTCGGATCGTACGCGTCGAGCGTGGTCGCGCGGTTCCAGCGCACGTCGCCCACCACCGTCGCGCCGCTCACCGCGCCGATCGCCACCGCCCGTTTTCCGAGCGACACGACGGGGCCGCCGCTCGAGCCCGCCGCCGCGACCGTGCCGTCGAACAGCCAGTACGGCCGATCCCGCACCGTGGTCTCGCCGACGACGTTGCCCGGACCGCAGACGTAGCCGACGTCTCCCGGAAACCCGGCCGCGATCACCGGCTGCCCGGGTCCCACGCCCACGCCGATCTTCAGCGGCGAGCCTGGCGTTCCGTCCGCGAGGATCAGCAGCGCGAGGTCTGACTCCGGCCACGCGATCACCTGCGCGACGTCGCGACATCCGCTCGCTCCGCAGACCTTTGCCGCGTCGAGCCGCGCGACGACATGGTGGGCGGTGAGCACGGCGTCGGCGGTGACGAAGAACCCCGAGCCGCTGCGGAAGCCGGGCCGCACCTCATCTTCGACGCCGAGGAACACGTGCAGATCCCCGGTGACCTCGACCGCCGCGTCCCGGGCGACTGCACACGCCGCGGTCGCGTCGATCTCGCCCGCGCGCACCGGTCCCGCGAACGCGAGCGCGCCCAGGGAAGCCGCGACGAAGGCCGGGTTCACTCGGACGGGCGCACCTCGACCAGGGTCACGCAGGGAGCCCCGTCCACACAGCGCTGCAGCGTGCGCACCGACACCGTCCGCGACGGGTCCGCGGGCATCACCCACGACTCCCCGCTGGCAGCCGCCTCGTCCGACAAGCTCTCAGCGGCCACCGAGCGGCGCGGGCGCGCGATCGGCAGGTCGAGGTGCGGCCGCCGCATGGTGCTCGCGAGCTCCACCGCCTCGGTCTGCGCGACCCCGGCGACATCGTCACTGTCGCGCTCCTCGAGCACCGCGACCGCGCCGAGCGGCTCGCGTTCGAGCTGCGTCGGCGCGAGCTCTCCACCCCCGACCAGCGCCAACGCCGCGCCATTCGCGACGATCGCGTGGGTACCGTCGGGCAGCTCGACCGTGACGACGCCGGCGCCCCGGTTCGCCTCGACGGCCGCGACCAGCGCGAGCACGGAGGCATCGCTCGACACGAGCTCAGCGCGCCCGGCCCCGAGCGGCCACGACGTCGCGGTGGGCAGCAGGCCAGCGCCCGACGCGCGATCGGCCGACGCGAGGGTCGCGAACCGCACCGCAGCGGCCTCCCGGTCGTACACCGCCGGCGCGCTCGAGTACAGGATCGCCGCGTCGTACCGACCGAGCGGAGAGCCGAGCGCCTCGGCGCGCAGGAACGCCGCGAGTCCGTGTTTCACGTCGCCCGCGAGCACGTCGGCGACGCCGAGATCCACCTCGGCGAGCGCGCGAGCCTCCGGGGACCACGTCGGCATCGCGCGTTCGATCGCCGATCGGTGCGCGCGGAGGTCGGGGGCAGCCCCGCCCCAACGCGCGATCTCGGCCTCTACGACGAACTGATCGAGCAACGCGCCGGGATCATCCGACAGCCGCACGGCGTGGTCGAACGCCGCCCGCGCCCGAAAAAGCTCGGCGGGAACCGTCGAACCGCCGCGAACGGCCGACGGCAGGTCGCCGGGGAGCGCGAACCCCCGCGCCAGCGCGCGCGGGACGTCTTCCGATGCGAGCAACGGGCCCGCCGCCAGCGCGCCGGCGGGATCGACGGCCGCACCCTGCACGCGCTCGAACGACGCCTGCGAGAGGCCGTACCGCGCGTAATACGACCCCATCCAGGTCACGCCTACGGCGGCGGCGAGTTCCGCGTCCATCGGGTACGCGTCGGAGAGCGGGCTCGCGAGAGCGCGTGCGGCGTCGTAGTCGCCGAACGCGAGCGCCAACCGCACGTCGCCGAGGTCGGCCGTGGGCTGCACGTAGTCGAAGGCGCGATCGCGCTCCATCGCCTTCGGCGAGGGATCGTCTGCAAATGCGGTCGCGGCGAGCAGGACGAGCATCACGCCTCCGCACCGACAACGGGGAACACGGGCCCGCGCTTACAGGCGCGGCGCGTCGAACGCGCTCTCACGCCGCCTTGAAGCCGCAGATCTGGCACTGACCACCAGCGGCCGCGCCCTGGCGGGAGCGGTAGCAGCCCGAGTGGAACACGCGTCCACACTTGAACATGCAGTCCTGCTTGACCTCGATGTCGATCACCTGGTTGCAGATCGCGCATACGAGCGCCGCGGACGCGTCTTGCGTCTGCATCTTCGCGATCTGCACCGTCTCCCGCTTGATCGGCTCGACCGCGCCGAACCACGCGAGCCAGGTCGTGAGCACGGCGCCGAGGCCGAGAAAGAACGCCGGTACGACGGCGATCGCCAGCGTCTTCGGGTCGACCCACGCGATGATCGCCGGCGGGATCACCGCGATCATCGTGAACATTCCGAACACCACGACGGCGGTGCCTGGGATGCGGAACTGGTTGCCCGCCCCGCCCCACACGTGCCGCGAGAACGACGTGCTGATCGTCGCGAGGCCGAGCCCGGGCAGGATCCCGGCGAGCGGCGTAGGGTTGACCATCAGCAAAAGGCCCCACAGCACCGACCAGATCAGCAGCCCGAACAGGGTGGAGATGACGTTGACCCAGCCCGCGCCGGCGTACCCGTGCATCTCCGGGTATTCGGGCGGACGCTCCGCCAGCGCCGAGCCGATCGGCGGCTGCGGCAACAGGTGCAGGAGCTCGCCTGGCACCGGCTGGAAGATCTCGAGCTTCTCGTCGTCTGTGACGACGCGACCGCGCGCGCGAAGCCAGAACAGCCGCCGCGTGCCGTCTTCCCAGTAGGCGCCGAGCCCCGCGTCGCGCGCGACGCGCTGCGTCAGGTCACGCGCGGGGAGGTACGTCGGCAGGACGAGATCGAGCGCGAACGGCTCCATGTCGATGACCTGCACGCGGACCTGGACTGTCTGGGCATCACCCGGCGGCATCATGACGGAACAAACCCCTGACGAGGGGGAGAGCCTACCACGCGTTCAGCGACCACGACCACGTTCGTGGCCGGCCATGGCAGCGGGCCGCCAGCGGCGTCGAACAGCGCGACCGCGCCCTCGTAGCGGTTCGCGGCGATCCACCCGTTCACGTAGCCGTGCAATTCGCGGAGCAGGAACCCGTGGCGCTCCACCATCACCTTCCATTCTTCCAGCGAGAACGTACCGAACTCCTCGTGAACCTCGATGTGCCAGTTCTTCTGGTAGTCCTTCTTGCAGAGGAATTCGTTCGCGAGGTGCGCGGAGAGCACGACGTCTTCGCCCTCCCACGTGTGAGCCGCCCCTTCGCCGTGCTTGAACTCGCGGGCGAACCGCTCGAAACACGCGCGCACGTCGGGCCGCAGGAACCGCATCCGCCAGGCCTGCCGCCCCGGCGACACGCCGTCGCGCACGATCAAGCGCCCACCCGGCGCCAGCTCGCGGAACGCGGACGCGAGCGCCTTGTCGACCGCCGCCTGCGAGTAGCCCGTGTACGTCCAGATCTCGTGCACGATCGACGACAGCACGATCGTCGTCGCCGTCCCCTCGGCCACCACTGCGTCCCGCGCGTCCTTGTGCACGAACGCGACGTCGTCGGCGAAGTAGGTGTTCTCGTCGCACCGCCGCAGGAACTCCTGCGACAGATCAACGCCGACGAAGCCGCTTTTGGGGAACCGCCGCGAAAGCTCGACGAGCAGCTTGCCGGTGCCGCACCCCTTGTCGATGATGCAGCCCGGGACGACCCAGGGGAGCACGTCCTCGAGCTTCTGCGCGAGGGCCGCGTCCATCTGGGCGCCGTAGCTGTCGAAGTCGCGCGCGTGCGCGAGCTCGCCTTCCGTGTTCACGAGCGAGCGGGCGATGATCGCGCGGATCCCCTCGACCTCTGGCCGCAGCACGTCCGCGATCGCGAGCGGAACCGACAGCTCCCACGGCCGCCCGGCGACCATGTCCTCGAGCACCTCAGCGGGGGTCTTTCCAGCGACCTCGGGGACCGCCACGGCGACCCCGCGGGCCGCGAATTGCGGCGCGAGATCCCGGTTCGCGGTGACGACGCAAACGTCGCCCGACACGGCCGCGAGCACGGCGTCGACCCAGCGGGCGTCGTCGGTCAGGTCGGGCAGGCGAACGATCGTGGCGTCCGGCCGAACCGCGAGGATCTGCCGCTCCCGCACGTCCGCCGCGAGCGGGTTCCGCCGCGTCCCCGCGCGATCCGACGCACACAGCACCACGACGGCCGGACCGGGCGCCCCGCGGAGCATCGCTGCGAGGCCGTTCGTGACCACGTGAAAGCGGCCAGGAAGGACGCTCGTCACGGCGTGGACACGTCGCACACGAGCCCGTCCACGTCGTCCTGGTCCTGTTGATCTTCGAGCGCGACGGTGCACTGGTCCTGAACCGACGGCGACGCGTCCGCGTAGGTGGCCGTGAGCTCCGCGCAGTCGACCTCGGCGTGGCAATCGCACATGTAGGCGACGTAGTCGTCGCACGGGTTCACAGGCTCGTCGCAGGCCACGAACCCGACCACAACCAGAGCCAACCCGACGATGCGATGCATCACGCCTCCGCGCGGATCGTACCCCGTTGGGCTACAATCTGCCCTCGGAGGTGCGATGTCCCTGGTCCTGTTGCTGCTCGCGTGCCACCGCGCCCCGCCGCCGGCGAACCCCGAATTCACCGACGCCGTCAAGCAGACGTTCGTCGCGTTCGACGCTCCGAACGTGGAGATCGCGTACGCGATCCGCGCCCTGGAAGGGGTCGTGACCGACGGCTCGCTCGACCTCACCAGCAACAACAGCCTCGACCGCAGCTTCGCGCCCGAAGACCTCACAGAGTCCGACGTCACCGGCTTCACGCACCCGGACGTGCCCCCCGAGGGCGCGCTCCCCGTCGCAGTCGTGGGCCTGTCGCCGTTCCCGTTGGAGGATCACCAGCACATCCAGCTCCTCGCGGACCAGACGCCGGTGGAGCCGTACTCGCCAAACACGTACGTGCGCACCTTCCTGGACGGCGACGACTGCTGGATCGACCACACCTGCGAGCGGCTGGAGACGTCGAATTCGCTCGTGAAAGAGAACATGCTCATGACGGTCCCGTACGACTTCATGAAGACGTTCCGGTGGATCGACCTCAACCTCCCCGACCCCGCCGACGTTCCCGCGGACACCGAGGCCCCCACCGTCTCCGCCGATCCGCGCTGGTGCTACATCGCGCGCTCGTGGCAGGAGGACAGCTTCATCGGCGACGGCGGCGATACCACGCTCGTGCAGAGCTACACGATCGAGGTTTGGTACCCGCACGAGGAGACCGGCGGCGTGATGCGCGCGTTGTCCGTGTGGTCGCAGACGGACCTCAGCATCAACGTGTCCGACGACATGATCGCGGGCACGATCCGCATCGGCGTGGACGACAACTTCAAGGCCGGCGACCAGTGGCTCGAGGACAACTTCGGTCAGCCGTAGCCGAGCGCCCACGCGAGCAGTCCGCTCCCCGCAGCCCCCGCGAGCACCGCCGGCAGCGGCGCATGAAATCGCAGGATCGCCACCGCCGACGCGATCGCGATCCCACACGCGACGACGTCGACCGCGCCGTCGTGCACGAGCACGTGCATCCCGAACCACAGCGCGAGGTTCGCGATCACGCCAACCACCGCCGCCGTGATCGCCGACAACGCCGCCGTGAGCGACCGCTTCCCGCGCAGCGCCTCGACCCACGGCGCCCCGACGAAGATCCACAAGAAACACGGCGCGAACGTCACCCAGGTCGTCAGCGTGGCCCCCAGGAAGCCCGCGAGCAGCGGGGACATCGACCCCGGGTTGCGGGCCGCGGCAAGGAAGCCGACGTACTCGACCACCATGATGAGCGGCCCCGGCGTGGTCTCCGCCATTCCGAGCCCGTCGAGCATCTCGGGCGGCGTGAGCCAGTGGTAGTTCTCGACCGCCTGCTGCGCGATGTACGCGAGCACCGCGTAGGCGCCGCCGAACGTGACCACCGCCGCTCCGCTGAAGAACAGCGCGATCCGCGTGAACACGTTCTCCCGCCCCAGCACAGCCCACAGCGCGCCGACCGGAGCGAGCCAGATCACCAGCCAGATCGCCGCCGTCTGAAGGGCACGGCCGACCGACGGCCGCGCGTGCTCCGGCACCTGCCGATCGAGCAGCGCGTCGATCACGCCGACCTTCCCCTCGGGTGGTTTGACCACCACGAACCGCTCGGGCCACACACGACCGCCGAACAGCCCGATCGCCCCCGCCAGCACGACCACGAGCGGGAACGGCGCGTGAAACCCCGCCAGCGCGATGAACGCCCCGACCGCGAGCGCGACCATCACCGGGTTCTTGAGCACGCGCTTGCCGATGCGCACGATCGCCTCGATCACCACAGCGAGCACCGCCGCCTTCACCCCGAAAAGCGCGGCCCCAACCGCTGCGACGTCGTGAAACTCGAGGTACACCGCTGAGAGCGCCAGCAGCGCGACATACCCGGGCAACACGAACAGCCCGCCCGCGACGAGCCCGCCGGGGACGCCGTGCAGGAGCCAGCCGATGTACGTCGCCAATTGCTGGGCTTCCGGGCCGGGCAACAACATGCAGTAGTTCAGCGCGTGCAGGAACCGATCCTCCCCGATCCAGCGCTTCTCCTCGACGAGCGTCTTGTGCATCACCGCGATCTGCGCGGCCGGCCCGCCGAACGAGTTCAGCCCGATGCCCGCCCACACGCGCGCCGCCTCACCGAATGAGACGCCATGATCCTCGTCACCCGAAACCTGCACGCCCGCTCCAAGACCGTCCGCGAGTATCCCGCCGACGCTCGGGTTACGCATGCAAAGGAGGAGGAAACATGCTCGCGAACGCGCGCCGCACTCATACGTGTGGTGAACTCAGGGCCGCCCACGAAGGAACCACCGTCATCCTGCAGGGCTGGACGCAGGCGGTGCGCGACGCGGGCGGGGTGGTGTTCCTGGTCCTGCGCGATCGGCACGGCACCACGCAGATCACCATCGACGAGCGCTCCCCCGCGGGCGTCCTCCAGGCCGCGAAGGACGTGCACTCCGAGTACGTCGTCGAGGCCCACGGCGTCGTGCAGAAGCGCGCCGGCAGCGCGAACGCGAAGATGGCCACCGGCGAGATCGAGGTCGTCGCCACGTCCGTCGTCATCCTGTCCAAGACGCGCCCGCTGCCGTTCCCCCCGTCCGACGAGAACGTCGACGCGAACGAAGAGACGCGCCTCAAGTACCGCTACATCGACCTTCGGCGGCCAAAGCTCCAGGCGAACCTCGCGTTGCGCCATAAGGCCTACATGGCCACGCGCACATATCTGGACGGCGAGGGTTTCATGGAGGTCGAAACTCCAATCCTCACCAAGGCCACGCCCGAAGGCGCCCGCGACTACCTCGTCCCGAGCCGCGTTCACGCGGGCCAGTGGTATGCGCTCCCGCAGTCCCCGCAGATCTTCAAGCAGATCCTGATGATCGCCGGCGCAGACCGCTATTTCCAGATCTGCCGCTGCTTCCGCGACGAGGACCTCCGCCTCGACCGCCAGCCCGAATTCACGCAGATCGACCTCGAGATCAGCTTCGCCGTCCGCGAGACGGTCATGGAGGTCGCCGAAGGCGTCGTCCGCTCCCTGTGGAGCCGATGCGTCGGCTACGACGTGCCCGCCATCCCGCGCATCTCCTACGACGACGCGATGCGCCGCTTCGGCGTCGACGCGCCCGACACCCGGTTCGCGATGGAGCTCGTCGAACTCAACGCCGCCGTCGCCGGCTCGGCGTTCGGCCCCGTCAAGGCAGCGCTCGACGCCAACGGCCTCGTCAAGGGCTTCGTCGTCCCCGGCGCCGCCGAGGGCACATCCCGCAAAGCGCTGGATGGCTATACCGAATTCGTGAAGGCCTACAAGCTCACTGGCCTGCTGTGGGGCAAGCTCGACGCGGCCGGCACCCTGACAGGGCCCCTGTCCAAGCTCGAGAACCCCGCCGCCCTCGTTTCCGCGATGGGCGCCAACCCCGGCGATCTGCTGATCGTCGCCGCCGGCAACGCAGGCCACGTCAACCCGGGCCTCGGAAAGCTGCGCATCCACGTCGCCAAGGAGCGCGGCATGGTGCCCGCCGGCGTGTATTCGTTCGTGTGGGTCATCGACTTCCCGATGTTCGAGAAGCTCGAGGCCGCCCCCGGCGAGCGCGAGTGGCAGGCCATGCACCACCCGTTCACCTCGCCCCGGCCGCAGCACATGGACTGGCTCGGCACCGACAAGATGGCCGACGTGCGCGCCGACGCCTACGACATCGTGTGCAACGGCTCCGAGATCGGCGGCGGCAGCATCCGCATCCACCGCGAAGAGATCCAGCAGCAGGTGTTCACCGCCCTCGGCCTCGGCCCCGACGAGCAGCGCGACAAGTTCGGCTTCCTGCTCGACGCCCTCGCCAACGGCGCGCCCCCCCACGGCGGCCTCGCGTTCGGCCTCGATCGCATCATCATGATCCTCACCGGCTCCGAATCGATCCGCGACGTGATCGCGTTCCCCAAGACCGCCCGCGCCCAGGACCTCATGTCCGGCTCGCCCTCCAAGCCCGACCCCGCCGCCCTCGTCGAGCTCCACGTCCGCAACACGGACACCCCGTGAGCGGCGCCTACTCCACCAAGGTCGACGACGCCTCGGTGTTCGTCGCGGAGCAATTCCGCGACAAATTCCGCAAGCAGACGACCATCCCCTACCTGACCCACCTGTGGGCGGTGGCGGCGTTGGTGGGGGAACACGGCGGCGACGAAGATCAGATCGTCGCCGCGCTGCTGCACGACGTCCTCGAGGACTGCCCGAACGTCAAAGCGGCCGACCTCCGCGCCCGCTTCGGCGACCGCGTCACAGGCTTCGTGCTCGCGCTCTCCGACGCCGTCGAGCACCCGAAGCCGCCCTGGCGCGAGCGAAAAGAGAACTACCTCGCCCACCTCGCGTCCGAGTCCGCCGATCTCAAGCTGATCTCCGCCGCCGACAAGCTGCACAATTGTCGCAGCATCCTCCGCGACCACCGCGCCATCGGCGACACGATCTTCTCGCGTTTCAACGCGCCAAAACACGACACCCTCTGGTACTTCCGCTCCCTCGTGGACGCGCTCGGAACCGGCTGGGATCACATCATCCTGGTGGAACTTCGCGAAGCCGTGCATGATTTACATTCGGTGTCGCAGACTCCGATCTAGGGGAGCCCCACGTGGCGTTGACGGAACAGGAAAAGCGCGAGTTCGCCGAGCGTTTCAAGGCCGAGCTGGCCGAGAAATACCCGACGGCCACGCCCGAGCCGCCGCCCCTGCCGCCGCCAGACCCGGAAGCGGAGCGCGAGGCCGAGCTTCAGAAGCTCAAGCTCGCCGTGCAGGACGAGTTCTACCGGGCGAACAACTTCACCCGCCACGTCGACTCGAAGGGCCAGGAGCGCTGGTTCTCGCCGGAGGAGTACGAGGAGCGGCGCAAGCGGCGGCGAAAGAAGAAAGAGACGAACAACGCGCCGAACCGGCCGGTGTCGATGCGCCGCATCGCTGTGATCGCCGTTGGGCTCGTGGCGGCCGTCATCGTGGGATGGATGATGCGGCCTTAGGAACCGTGGAACGTCGCGTGCCCGCCGCGGCGCGACCGCAAATGAACGCCACGACCGTCGTCGGGATCGCCCATTGCAGCACCCAAAGCGCGAACAGCAGCGAGGGCTCGCCGGACGCCGTGGTGGCGCCGTCTGCGATCGCCGATCCGCTGATCACCTGCTGGGCGAGCACCCCGAGCAGGACGACGCCGAGCACGCCCCCGACGGCCCACTCGACCGCGGGCCAGCGCACGCCCAAAACGCCGACGGAGCCGACCCCGAGGAAGGTTGCGGGCAATCCCGACCCGATCGTTGTCAGGCCGATCAACACGAAGTCGCTCCAGACGGCGTGCTGAGGGGCCGCGAGCAGGAGCGCGCCGACCTCGAGGGCGAAAACGGCGAACACGACGCCCGAGGGGATGGTGAGCCAGACCAGGTCACCTCGCCGGTCACTCGGCTCGGAATCCGGCGCCGCCTTTCGTGGAGCTGGTCTATCGATGACGCTGGTCACGAGATCCCAGCAACGGATGCGGCGTCGCCAGGCACGTTCACGCGCCACGCCGCCAGATCGCGCGCACACGCGGATGCAGCATCCGCGCCCGCAGCGTCTCGGTACCAGGCCGCCGACCGGTCGATCGCCTCCTCCCAACCCCAGCGCGGACGCCATCCGAGCTTGTCTCGCGTCTGTGAGACATCGAGGCGCAGCAGGTGCGTTTCGCGAGGCGCCGTAGGATCCCGCTCCACCCGATGTGCGGCCCCAGGCCAGCTGCGGTTGAAGCGAGTCACGATGTCCCCAACCGTCGCAACCCCCCCGTCGTCCGGGCCGAAGTTCCAGCCACGGCACCACGCGGGCGCCTCATCGGTCAGCATCCGCTCGGCCAGCGCCACGTAGCCACCCACCGCGTCGAGCACGTGCTGCCAGGGCCTCACGGCCTCGGGCATCCGGATCACGAGCGCCCGACCAGCGGCGGCCGCGCGCGCGGCGTCGGGAACGATGCGATCCGCGGCCCAGTCCCCACCGCCAACAACGTTCCCGGCCCGCACGCTCGCGAGTTGGATGCCATGGTGTGAAAGCTTGTTCGTTGGGAAGTACGCTTCCCGGTACGCCGCGACCACCAATTCCGTGCCGGCCTTGCTCGCAGCGTACGGCTCGTGGCCCCCCAGAGGATCGGTCTCTCGGTGGGGTCGGCCCTCAGCGTTGGGCTCGTAGCACTTGTCGCTCGACGCCACGATCACCACCATTCGACGGCCCGTCGCACGGACCGCGTCGAGCACATGCGCCGTCCCCACCACATTCGTGGCGAACGTCGCTGCGGGCTCCCGATAGGCCAGGCGAACCAGCGGCTGCGCTGCGAGGTGGAGCACGAGGTCTGGTTCGACCTTGGCGGCCGCCGCGAGGACGGCCGCAGCGTCACGCACATCCCCGCGGGTGTCGCTCGCCAGCAGTCGTGAAACCCTTGCGCGTTCGAACAGGGAAGGGTCGGTCGACGGATCGAGCGCGAACCCGTGAACCTCGGCCCCACGCGCGTGAAGCAGGGTTGTGAGCCAGCTCCCCATGAAGCCCGTATGACCGGTCAGGAGGACGCGCTTTCCCTTGAGACTCACCAGGACTTCCACGGAGCTCGACCGCTGTTCCAGAGGTTCTCCAGCGCCTGCCAGTCGCGCGGGGTGTCCGTACACTGCCAGAAGCCGGTGTGGACGAATACGCTCACGACACCGTCGCGTACGGCATGTTCGATGGCGTGGCTCTCCAGGATCAAGGGGTCGTCCTCGCGCAGATAGCGCCGGAAGCCTGGCTCGAAGAAGAAGAAGCCACCATTAATGGTGCCCTCGGACACCTGCGGTTTCTCGGCGAACGCGACGACTTTGCCCTCTGCGTCGTGCCGCAGCTCCCCGAAGCGACCCGGAGGCCGAACGCCTGTGATCGTAGCCAGGCTTCCGCTTTTTCGGTGCAAGGCGAGGACCGCGCCCAGGTCTACGTCGGACACGCCGTCGCCATAGGTGACCGCGAAGGTCTCTTCGGGGCCGACGTACCGCAACGCCCGCGCCACCCGAGCGCCTGTCATCGCGGCCTCCCCGGTGTCAACCAGTGTGACGCGCCAGCCCTGTTCCTCGTGCGTCGACCCCTGCACTTCGATGGCACCGTGGCAGCCGAGCGTGACCGTCACGTCACGGCACATCTCCTCGTAGCGCAGGAAGTAGTCCCGAACGACTGCCCCTTTATAGCCAAGGGCGAGGACGAAGTCCGTGATACCATGACTCGCGTACATCTTCATGATCCCACGGGATCCGGTTCCATCAAACCATAGGTACATCCGGCTATCGCGCGTCCGCGCCTGACGACTGGGTGCGCCGAGTCAGCGCCGTTGCCGAACGGACAAAGTCGGCCACATACCAAATCATCCCACGGGATCCGGTTCCATCAAAGCCTTCGTGCATCCTGCCATCGCGCGCGGCCACGCCTGCCCACGCTGGGTGCGCCGAGCCAGCGACGTAGACCCTCGCCACCACGGATCTCGACGGACGCCGAGAGGC
>CANNIZ010000024.1 GCA_947505245.1 Pseudomonadota bacterium
CGACGTCGCGTAGCCGCAGGACTTGCAGGCGCTCCGTCTCTTCCGAGCGCGCTTCGAGCCAGGTATCGGTGGTCGGAACGACGAGATCGGCGACGCGGTGCGACGGGAGCGGCGAGCTCAGCGCGAGGCGACGCGAGAGCAACGTCGCCAGCACGGCTCCGAGGCGCTCGCGATCGGGGGAGTAGAAGGTGACGTGGCGATCGGCCGACAGCGAGACGCCGAGGTCGCCCGTAAGCGCCGTCGACGGATCGGCGACGAGGCACAGATCGCCCGAAGGTTCGCGGTGGACCACTTCGAATGCTCGGCGGCGGGTGAGCGACGTGAGCGCGACGGCCAGGGCGGGGGCGCGCTTGGGGCCGATCTCCCACAGATCCGTGGTTACGTTCGCGGAGGTGAACGCGGCGATGACGTCGCTGGCGGACGCGGGGGCGACGTGGAGCGTGACGATGCCGCCCCAGTCGGATCGGACGCCGAAAACGACGGCCGGCCGTTCCCCGGCTGCGCGTCGCAAAGAAGGAGCGACAAATGCCGATGTTGTTGCGCGCTGCACGGTGCTCCCGGGGGCGGCCAAGCTACCCGCGGGCGGCACACGCGGCAACCGCTTCAGCGTGCGCGTGCGAACTTCGGCGTCTCGAATGCGCACGACGGGCACTTCGGCTTTCCCGCGTACTTGGGCGTCTCACTGTTGCACTTCACACATGACGCGACCGAGAACCGTCCGATGGCCTTGCGGGCGAGGTTGGAGAGGGCGTCGAGAAAGTCGGGGTCTGTCCCGACGGCCCGCGCGCGCCCTACGTGCGCGATCCCCGCCTTGTGCGCGTGCTCGGTGACCTCGATGTCGAGCTCATGCAGCGTCTCGATGTGCTCGCCGACGAACGCCACGGGCACGATCAGGAGCCGCTTGTGGCCGCCGCGCGCGATCCGATCGACCTCGCTGAGCGTGGAGGGCTCGAGCCACTTCATGGGCCCGACGCGGCTCTGCCAGCCGATCGCGACGGGGTCCGTCCAGCCGATCGCTTCGACTGCGAGCCGGACCGTCTCCCGGACGTGATCAGGGTACGGATCGCCGCGGTTGACGTACGACAGCGGGAGGCCGTGGGGAGAGAACAACAGCTGGATTGGACCTTCGCCGGGCAGCGTTGCTGCAGCGTCCTGGATGGTCCGTCCGAGCGCTTTGATGTAGCCCGGGGCGTCGTGCCAGTGCGGGATGTAGTGCACGGGAAGCGGACCCGCGGCGTCGCTGACGCGGTCGAACGCGGCGCCGGTCGTCGACAGGCTGAACTGTGGGAACAGGGCGAGCGCGACGATCGCGTCGGCTCCTGCCTCGCGCAGCGCCTTGACGCCGTCCGAGACGGAAGGCGAGGTGAACAACATCCCGGTGGCGACGGGAACGTCGGCGAGTCGCTCGCGAATTCCAGCGGCCTGGGCCTCCGACGTCGCCACCACGGGAGACCAGCCGATGAGCTCGTAGTTCGCGCGGACCGTGCGTGCGCGCGACATCGCCAGGGCTGGGGCGGCCAGGGCTTTGACGAAGCGGGGCCCGGGCAGCACGTCGTCGAACAGGCTCGTGAGGAACGGGACGAGCTCGTCCGGACCGCGCGGACCGCCAAAGTTGAGGACCAGGACTCCGGGTTTCACCACGTCACCGCCGATTGAATGAGGGCACCAAGTTGCTCGACCTGTCCGCGGACGAGGTCCTCGGGCTCGCCGTGTTTGTCAAGGAACAGCCGATGCGAGGCCGACGCGAGCATCTCGATATCTGTCTCGGCGTCGCCAGCGGCGAACAGGGGCCTCCTGCCGATCCGCTGGTCGATCGCTTCGACCTTGCCCTGCCGGAACGTGTTTGGGCCGTCCAGCAACGGCTGCAACAGGCCACGTTCCGTCGCCAACCGCATGCCGATCACGCGTTCGGGTGGGACGCCGTAGCGGGGCGCGAGCGCCCGCACGAGTCGCTCCTCGGACGCTGAGACGATCCACACGTCCCAGTCGCGTTTATGCATGGTCGCGATGAGCTCGACGATCTCGTGGCGGATGCGCATGCGCCCATCCGCCAGGCGCGTCGTGAAGGCGCGTTCGGCGAGGAGCGTGACGTCGTGCGGCGTCCGGTTCGCGACCTGGTACGCGCACCACGCGTAGGCGGCGTGTTTTCCCTGCTCGACGCACATTCGCTCGTAGGTGGCGACTCGGTCGCCGCCGAGGTCCTCGAGCACGGCCTCACCGATGTCGCCCGTCATGCAGGTGTTGTCCCAGTCGAACGTGGCGAGCGATCCCGCGGGAGCTTCATCGAGCACCTTTGCGAGGGCCTCGTGGACCTGGGGGTGCCATCGGCCAGGGGAGAGGCTCATCGGTCCACCGCCTTCTCGGGTTCGGCGAACATCGTCTCGAACAACATGTAATGGTCTCCGTTCATTTGCTGGCGACGGTACACGTCGATGGCGCGGGTGTTGGAGCGATCGACATACAGCCGGACGCCGCTGGCGCCCGAGGTGCGGGCGCCGTCGACGACCGCCTTGTAGAGCGCCTTGAACACGCCGCGCTTGCGGTACGCCGGGTGGACGTAGACGCTTTGAAGCCACCAGATCTGGCGTGCGCGCCAGTCCGACCACTCGGTGGTGACCATGCACTGGCCCGCGTAGGCGCCCGCGACCTCGGCGACGAAGTACCGCGCCCCCACGTTGCGATCGAACACCGCCCGCGCGCCCTCGAATGCGGTCTCGGCCTCGAGGCGCAGGCCTTCGCTCTCCAAGGCCAACGCGAGGTTCCCGCGGGCGATCGCACTCACGTCGGCCGCGAGGCCGCCCCGCACCCGCGGCATCTCCCACTCGGCGCGGATCAGCGTCTTGTCGACCTTTCCCATCGCGTTGCGTGGAAGTGACGACACCGTGCGCCACGCGCGCGGCGTCTTGTACGGCGCGAGACGCTGCCTCGCCCAGGCGTCCAGAGCCTCCATGGCCAACGTCGCTCCGGGCTTCCAAACCACATCGGCGACGAGACGTTCGCCGAGATCGACGTCGATCACACCGACGCACGCGACCTCCGCGACGTCAGGGTGGTCGAGCAGCACCGCTTCGACCTCGCTCGGGTACACGTTGAGGCCGCCCGCGATGACGAGGTCGCGCAGACGCCCGACGATGCGAAAATAGCCGTCGGCGTCGCGCGTCGCGAGGTCGCCGGTGCGGACGCGTCCGTTTGCGTCGAACGATCCTGCGGTCTTTTCCGGGTTGTTCAGGTAGCCGCGGAACACGGTGGGGCCGCCGATTCGCAGCTCGCCCACGTCCCCGTCGGCGGTAGGAGCGTCTGTGACAGGGTCGGCGAGCGTCGCCTCGACGCCGGGCAGCGGGAGTCCGACCGCACCCGCGCGCCGCGCGCCTTCGTACGGGTTCGACAGCACGATGCCGACCTCGGTCATCCCGTAGCGTTCAAGGACGCGGTGGCCGAACCGGCGCTCGAACCCGTCGAGGACGTGGGCGGGAAGGGGGGCCGAGCCGCAGGTGAACAGCCGCACGCGGGAGAGGTCGAAGCGCAGCGCGTCGGGCAGCTCGATGAAACGCTGGTAGAACGTCGGTACGCCCATGAATAGCGTTGAACCCAGGCGATCGATCGCGCGGAGCGTGTCCACCGCGTCGAACCGACCGACCCAGTCGGTTCGCGCGTTCGCCCACAACGCGCCGAACTGCGCGACGAACAGCCCGTGGATGTGAAACAGCGGGAGCGCGTGCAGGAGTCGGTCTTCGCGGGACCAGCGCCAGGCGCCGTGAAGGCCGCTCACGATCGCGGTCAGGTTCGCGTGGGTGATGAGGGCGCCTTTCGGCCGGCCGGTGGTGCCCGATGTGTAGCCGATGATCGCGGTGGCATCGTCGGGGACCGTCCCGGTTGGCTTGCGCGCGGGGGCGTCCGCAAGGGCACGCGGGAGGGCGGACGCGCGCACGACCCGGCACCCCGGCGGCAGCTCGGGCGCGGTCCCGTCGGACAGAAACGCCAGCTTCGCGAAGGAATCCGCGAGTTGATACGAGACCTCGGCGTCCGTGTAACGGTCGTTCATCGGCACGACAGGCATGCCGAGGGCCGTGGCTCCGAGCACCAGATCGAGGATTTCGATCGATCGCGGGAGCTGGATGGCCACCACGTCGCCCGGCTCCAAGCCGGCCTGTTGGAGCAGTCCGCACGCCCGGTGGACCCGTTCGGTGAGGTCGCCGTACGTGACCGTCAGGTCACCATTCGTGAGGGCGATCCTGCTTGAATCGTCCCAGCGGGCGCTCAATCGTTGGTACCAGGACATCAACGCTCCGCATTGGCCTTATCCGCGCGCCCGTTCGGCGGTAGGATAGGCGTCGCTCCTCGAGAGGGATTTTGGAGATCGAGCTTCCACCGCGCTACGCGCTCGACCCGGTGAACCCGGTGCTCGGCGAAGGCGGGATGGGTCGCGTGTTGAAAGCACGGGACGTCATCCTGAACGTGCCCGTGGCGATCAAGGTTGTGAGGCCCGATCTCGCCGCGGATGAGCGGTTCCGCAAGCTGTTCGATCTCGAGGTCCGCATCGCGGCGCGGTTTGCGCACCCGAACATCGTCCCGCTGCACGATCTCGGCGTGCTCGGCGATGGCACGCCCTTCTTGGGTCTGGCGCTTGCGGACGCGGGCAGCTTCGGCACGCTGCGACACGAGGTGTTGCCGTGGACGGATCTGCGCAGGCTCGCGTTGGAGCTGTGTGATGCGCTGGCGCACTTGCACGCGCGGGGTGTGCTGCACCGCGATCTGAAGCCCGAGAACGTGCTCCTCTACACCGGGGACGACAAGGCGCGGCACGCCTGGCTGGCTGACCTTGGGCTGGCGAACGCGTCGAACCAGCTCGCGAAGAAGAAGGGGCGCGTCGAGGGCACGCCGGGGTTCATGGCCCCCGAGCAGAAGCTCGGTCTGCCGCGGGAATACGGCCCGTGGACGGACATGTTCTCGTTCGGCGTCATCCTTTGGGAGCTCGTCACCGGTCACCTGCCGTTCGAGCACGGCCTGACGCCGCTGGACACGGAGCTCCCGCGGCTGGTCCCGCGCGAGGGCGTGGTCGTCCCCGAGGGGCTTGATCTCGTGCTCGCGAACATGCTCGCGGGCGAGCCAATGTCTCGCTACGACCTGGTCGCGGACGTGCGGACCGAGCTCGAGGCGCTCGGCGCGGCGACGGTGGATCGGCAAGGGGCGCTCGCGCGGGGCGGCGATCCCGGCCTACGCGCCGGGGGCACCGTCGCGGTGTCGGCCCCGATCGTCAGCTCGCCTGCGTCGATCAGCTCGATTGCGCCGCGCAGCACGCCGCCCTTCGATGAGCGCGCGACGATGTTCGACATGGAGTCGGACGAGAGCCCGAAGGGAGCGTCGTTCGCGGCGAACGTGCCGATCTGGAACCGGCCCAAGCCGCGGGTGCTGCCGATTCAGCCCATCGCCGAGCGCGGTCTTGGCGCGCGTGCGCGGGCCTCGTTGCCGCTGTTCGCGATGCGCGAGATCCCCTGTGTTGCGCGCGATTCGTTCCGGCGGGTGATCTGGGACATGGGTCGCGCCGTGCTGCGCGACGGAAAGAGCCGCGTGGTTCTCGTGATCGGCGAGGCGGGCTCGGGCAAGACGAAGCTGGTCGAGTCCACTGCGTATACGCTCGAAGAAGGCGGCTTCGCCGAGTCCGTGATGATGACGTGGCAGAAGCCGTCTACGAAGGACGACGGGTATGCGGGCGCTGCGCGCACGCTGTTGCGCCCGTGGAACGAGACGCGCAACTCGCTGGAGTCGCGCCTCGAGCGTCGCCTCGGACGTGAGCGCGGCGCGCTCGACGCCACCGTGAAGGAAGAGGCGTCGATGTTGTCCCGCTGGTGCGGGCTCGGCGACGAAGGCGAGGCGCCGGTTCCGCCGGGCCTCGGCCTGCGCGAGGTGTACCGCACGCTCGAGGCGCACGCGTGGCGCGGCCTGTCCGTGCTCTTGCTGGATGACGTTCAGTGGTCCGTCGAAGAAGGCGACGGGCTCGCGATCGCGCAGTCGGTGCTTCAGGGCGCGCAGGAGGGCAAGGAGAAGCGCCTGCTCGTGCTCGCGACGATTCGCAGCGAGGATCTGTCCGCGGATCCCAAGCTCACGCAGCACGTCGAGCAGCTCGTGCAGCTCGGCGCGCGCCGGCTCGACCTGCCCCGCCTGGACCGCCGCGGCACCGAATCGATCCTGAAGGAGATGTTGACGCTCGCGCCGGACCTTGCGCGCAAGGTGGCGCTCCGGTGTGAAGGCAACCCGCTGTTCGCGCGGCAGCTGCTGCAGGAGTGGGCGAGCCGCAATTGGCTCGTTCCTGACGCGAACCTCACCTATGACCTCGCTCCGGGCGTGGACCCGGACAAGGTGCTTCCGGCCGACGCCGAAGCGCTGTTCCTCGACCGCATCGCCGGCCTCGCCGAGGCGTCGGAGAACCCGTCCGAATTCCTCGATGGCCTGCATCGGGCCGCGCTCGTCGGCACGGTCATCCCGTCCGAATTGCTCGAGCAGCTCGTGTCGCCCGCGGTGTTCCCGTTCATGCGCGGGTGCGGGCTGTGGGTCGAGAAAGAAGATGAGACGCTGAAGTTCGACCACGGCCTGCTGCACCAGGCGGTGAAGGCGCAGGCGGACGCGCGGCCGGACGTGCTCAAGCTCCATCGCGACCTCGCCTCGGCCTGGCAGGCCTACGGCTCGGCCTCCGGGGTCGACACGTCGTTTGAATGCGCGCGCCATGCCCACGCGGGGAGCGACTGGCGCAACGCCGTGGAGTTCGGCCTCAAGGCCGCTGAGCGGGCGTGGAATCGCGGTCGTTCGAAGGCGGTCGAAGAGGCGGCCGACATCGCGATCGACGCGTGCAGCAAGCACAAGGGCCTCGAAGATCGCGTGGGTTGGACGGTGTTGTGGCGCGCGCGGGCGCTGCAGGCGCGCGGCCTCGCGTCCGAGGCGGGCGTCGAGTACGAGAAGGCGCGCGCGATCTTCGACGAGCGCAACGACGAAGCCGGCCTGATCGAGGCGCTGCTCGGCATCGCCTGGCACGCGCGGCAGGTCGGCGAATTGCCCGAGAGCGAGCAGACCTACCAGGACGCGATGCGGCGAGCGAAGGCCCGCAAGGACCTGCGCGCGGAGGCGGCGGCGATTCACGGCCTCGCGTACTGCGAGCAGCAGAAGCGGAACTTCGAAGGCGCCGACATCCTGTTCACGCGCGTGTCCAACCGCTACCAGTCGCTCGGCGACCAGCGCGGCATGGCGCTGGCGACGCTCGGGCAGGCGCTCGTGCAGCGGCGAAAGGGCAGCTTCCAGGACGCCGAGGAGCTGTACGGCGAGGCCGCGAACATCTTCCAGGAGAATGACGACCTGCTCGGCATCGCGCGCGCGAAGCAGGGCCTCGCCGTGGTTCGCCGGCAGCAGCTGCTGCTCGACGAGTCCGAAAAGCTGTTCCGCGAGGCGAACGCGACGGCCGAGGAGCTCGGCGCGACCGACCTGTTGATGGAGACGCGGTTTGGTCTCGCCGAGATCTACCGCCTGCGCGGGGAGCGGGAGCGCGCGCAGAAGATCCTCGAGGCCCAGGCCCGATGGGCCGCTCGCCAGGGCCTGCTCGAGCCCGCGATCTTCGCGCACCTGGGCCTCGCGACGCTCGCGCTGCTCGGGGACGACCTTCAGAAGATGTACGAAGAGGCGGTCCTCGCGAGCGAGGTGCTCAACAAGGTGCCCGCGCACTGGCTGTGGGCCCAGTACCGCCTCGTGGTGGCCACGCTGCTCGCGCTGCGCGGCGACGAAGACCAGACCTACCGCTGGCTGTGGTCCGCCGCGGAGCTCGGGCTCGGCGACACCGTCGACCACGACACGGCCTACTTCCTCACGATCATCTGCCACGTCGCGCACACGAAGAAATGGCTGAACGTGATGAAGGTTTCGTCCAAGCTCGCCATCGCCCAGTGGGAGAAGCTGCGGCTTCCCGAGCAGGCGACGGACGTGAAGAAGATGCAGACCGCGCTGCGGACGACGTCGCCGGCGTCCAAGACGTCGCCGGCGAACGTCGAGAAGCCGCAGTGAACGGCTCCCGCATCGCGTAGGAACCGAGCCGACGGATGGTTGTCGGGTCGAACATGTCCGCTGCAACGGTGTTGTTCTCCGCGTTCGTTTCCGATCCCGCCGAGGTCCGCCACCTCGATGAGGTGCTCGCGACCGAGCAGGTCCGCGTGGAGGCCGACCTCGCGTCGGTCGGCCCGTCGGCGGGGGCGGGGGAGGTGCTCGTCCGCAACGTGGTTGCGAACCTCACCGCCAAGCAGGGCGCGAGCCCGCCGTTCGAGCTCACCGCCGACGTTATCGAGCGGCAGGTGATCGGCTACGAGGCGTTCAAGCTCGAGCGCTACGTCACCAGCGGCGTGTTCCCGAAGCGGTACTTCGGCTACCTCGACGGGAAGCGAGACACCGGCGAGGTGGAGCGGTCGATCCGCACGACCGTGAGCGCGACGCGGGTCGCGTGCAACGCGTGGCTCACCGAGCAGGGCGAGCCGTGGCGGATCACCGACGCTGAGCTCGCGGTGACGTTCCTCGCTGAGGGCGGCGCCTTGTGGCTGGGCGACCGGACGGACAAGCTCGGGTCGTTCCACCCCGTGTTCGACATCGGGCTCGACGACCTCGCGTCCGGAGACGACGATCTGCCTGGGCTGCGGGACGTGATCGACAAGCAGGCCGGCACGAACCTCGGCGGGCTCGTCGCGTGGTTCGACAAGGGCGCCACGTCGCTGCCCGTTCCCACCGTGGTCCCCGAGGGTGAGCGGTACCTGATGTGGCCGGGCCGCCAGCCCGATCCACCGCGCTACCCGTATTTGTCCCGCTACATGACCACCGAGGAGGCCGTCGCGGGGACGGCGCTGATGTGGGTGTGGGAGAAGCGCATCGCGGCGCGCTCGTTGGTGAAGAACGCGGAGACGCCGATGGAGGCGCGCTCGCTGGACGAGCAGTTCATCGTGTCGTCGCTCGTGTACAACTCGGGGCGACCCCACAAGCAGGAGCGCTGGGACCAGATCCATACGTTCCAAGCGGCGTCGTGGATGGCGGGCGCGGCGCACACGAAGGACCGCTCACCGCTGCCGGTGTCGGCGGCGAAGGACTCGCTCGCAGGACTGATCGCCGGGGGCGTGTACCCGGAGCAGAACACGGCGTGGCTGTCCGGCTACCACGTGTTGCAGCGCTACGGTGGGTACGCGGCGCTGATGAAATTCACCGACTACTTCGCGGCGGACGGCTCGCTCGTGCAGCTGCCTGCGGTGGTCGTTCCGAGCTCGCCGCTCGTCGAGACGCCGGCGCTCGTGCCGCCGGTGGTTGCGCCGATCACCCCGCCGGGAGGCTGCGAGACGGCGCCCGGTTCATCGGTGGGGGCGTGGCTCGCGGCCGCGCTTCTGCTCAGAACCCACTGCCGATGCCGACGCGCAGAAACATGGTGTACATCGGCACGGACGTGCCGTCGTAGTACGCGACCCAGTCTTTGTCAGGCTGCTTGGCCGCCGAGCCGCCGACCGTGATGCGCAGCCACTGTTTAGCGGTCTGGAACGGGATGCCGACCGTGATTCGGCCGCCCGGCGCGTAATGTGCGGGCCCGAGCCAGCTGTACGTTCCCGCGAAGAACAGGTACGGCGACGTGCCGATCGGGCGCAGCGCGTACAACCCGACGCCGCCCCAGGGCTGCGGCAACGCGGACGTGTGGATGTTGTCGTCGTGGGCCTTGTTCGCGAACGACACGGTGCGGCCGGGCGTGAACACGAGGTCCAGGCCGCCCGCGAGGGCGCCGTAGCTGATCCCGAATTCGCCGCCGAGCGACGCGGAGGCGCCGATGCCGGTGATGTTGGCGCCGTCGCTGTCGTCGAAGATCGGCGAGATCACGAGCTCGGGGCCGATGTCGCCGGTGAACGTGAAGGTGATGAGCTGCTGCTTGAGCAGCGCCGCGCCCTGCGCGTAGGGCTGGATCTGGACGCGGCCGTCGTCGTTCACGGCGACGAACACGGCATCCTTGTAGTACTTCGCGAGGACGTCGAGCGACCCCTTCACGTCTTCCGGGAAGCCCGTGGTGGTGCCGTCGAGCAGCTTCGTGCGGGCGGTGGCGAGCTCTTCGGCGTCCACCTTGATGGGCAGCTTGCTCGTCTGCCCCGGGGTGATGGTGACGCGGTTGCGCCCGCCGATCACGCCGTCGCGCAGGAAGTGGATGTAGTGCGTGCCGGGACGCAGCGTGATCGTGGCGGCGACGGCCTGCGGGGTGCCGTCCAACACGAGCGTCGCGCCGGGGGGCACGGACGACAGGTCGAGCGTGCCGTTCTTGAGGTCGCTGACCTCTTCCTGGAGCTTTTGAAGGTCAGGGAACGTGGCCTGCTCGGCGACGTCCATGCCGAGCTTGTGGTCGCTGTCGATCGCGAGCGCGAGCAGCCACGGCTCGATGAGGAAGCGCTTGCTCCCATCGAACTTGACGCGGAACGGCTCGGCCTGGGCGCCCTCCTGCAGGTCAATGTCTTCAAATGCGCGATCGACGGCGGCGCCCTGCATGCACAGGGCCTCGATCAGCGCGTCGGCGTCGCGTTCATCGCGGACGACCGTGATGGCGTTGATCTTCTCTTCGAGCTGCTTCGCGATGGACAGTTCCACCTCGAAGTCGTCCCAGCGCTCGCGAGCCTCGGTGACGCTGTCGCGCAGGGCCTTGTAGGCGGCGACGTCCGCGTCCGACGCGGGCTCGGGCGGGAAGGCGAGGTCGAGGTGGTAGAGCTGCGTCGCCGGGCCGACGTTGTTTTCGACCTTCTGAATGGCCTTTGCGTCCGGCGCGGCGGGCTCGAGCCACACCACGATCGGGTTTGCGAGGGCCGCGTTCAGGAGGAGGGACCACAGCATGCAAGCTCCTGGGCGCGCAGCGAGGCGCAGCCGAGCGAAGAAACTAGAAGGTGATCCCTGCGTTGACGTTGAGCCCCAAGGTCGGGGAGACGCCAGGGCTGTCCAGGAACAGCGATTGACCGTGCGGAATCACCACGCCGACGTAGCCGTCAACGTCCAAGATCGTCTTGAACCGGCCGTCGCCGCCGAGCGGGCCCATGGTGGTGAGGCCGCCGTGAACCGTCGCGTCCCAGCGGTGCGGGACGTTCGTCCAGCCCCAGCGCGCGAAGCCGCGCATACCGATGCCCTTCGCGGCTTCTTTTCCGAGCATGACGCCCGCGCCGACCCAGGTCATCCGGTTGATGGGCTCCTGGTGGATGGCGAGGTCTCCGATGGTGGCTCCACCGCCCACGTCGATGTCCGCCTGGTCGCCGAGCTGGTATTTGTCGAACCACGGCACCGAGACCTCCTCTCCGGCTTCGTTCGTGGCCTTGCCCAGGGGGAAAGCCGCCTGAACGCCGACGAGACCGATGAACCGGCCGACGTGGCCACGCAGTTGGAGGTTGAACGGGATCGCGTCCGGCGTGAGCTGCGGCGTGGCCGTCGGGGGCGTCGGCGGGGCCGGCGCCGCGGGGTCGAACGCGGTGTCGGGCGGCGTCGTCTCCACGTTGACGCCCGAGAAGCTCATGCCCGTGCCGCCCAGCAGCGCGAACTGGACAGGGAAGCCGCCGGTGTTGTCGAGCACCTTCTGCAGCGTCATGGTCGGGCGATCCCAGCGCCAGAGCTGGATGTGGTTGGCGTTGCCGGCTTCGGGCACCGCGATGTAGATCTCGGCCTCTTTGTGAAGCTGGGCATAGATGGCGAGGTACGCCATGATTTCGCCGTCGAGCTCGGGCGTGCACTCGTTCGGGTGCTCCATCAGCTGGTTCGTGAAGTCGATGCCCATCTTCTTCTGGGCGACGTCGCGCACGAAGTAGATCTTGTCGGCCAGCTTGGTGATGTCGATGCTGTCGGAGATGGAGTGGCCGTCCGTGCGCTGCAGGTACACGTCGACGCGGCCCGGCGGGACCTTGTACAGCGAGTCGCGGTCTTCGATCACGGCCTCGAGGCCGTTGATGTAGACCTGATACTCGCCGGCGAACGCCTTCGCGTCCCACACGCCACCTTCGCCGAACGCGAGGGTCATGGGCGGGATGCGGCCCGAGTCGAGCATCTGCTTGTAGTAGTCGACGCTGGAGTAGAGGTCCGGGTCGGTGATCTTGCTCATGATGCCGGGCTCGGTGTGGCCCATGGTGCCGGCGAGGTACCAGTACCAGTTCACCGTCATGCCGCCGACCTGCTCGTAGAACGGCGGGGCCGGGTTGTTGGCGTTCTCGGCCGCGCGGCCGATCTGCACGTACAACAGGAACAACGGCTCGCGAAGCTCGGGGCGGTCCACGAACCAGATCTTGTCGGACGTGTCGCGAAGCTCGTGCGCCTTGAGACCCCAGTCCGACTCGGACATGCCGTTCCACGGGATGGGAGCGACGTCTTCGATGGCCGCGAGCACGGGCTGGATGTTGGACGTGGGCACGGAGCCCAGCTGGTCGCCGGCGCGCATGGAGCGGTCCGGCATGCGGCGCCCGGCCTGGTAAAGATCGACGTCCGGGTAGAACTTGGCGTCCGGGCGCGCGATGCGGGCGCGCACGTTGCGCTGGAGCGTGTCCGAGCTGAAGTCCGTCTCGGTGCCCTGCCACTTGAGCACGACGACGCGCGCGGCCTTCTTGGACTGGGACGCTTCGATGGCGGCCATGCGCTCGAGGCGCTTGGCCTCCGCGTCAGCGAGCGCGTCTACCGTGCCGTCGTTGTCGACGATGAGCGTCTCGGTGGGCGGGGGCGCGGGCTCGTCGGCCCAGGCGGGCGCTGCAAACGCGAGCGCGAGTTGAAGGCCGCCGGCGCGCAGCGAGCCACGTGCGAGCGTAGAAGTCGTTGCCTTGTCCATTCCATCTCCAATTCTTGCCAACGCTTTATACCTCATGGGAGCGGATCGGGCGTGCGGGCGTCGCGTTTCGTGATCCGTTCAGCGCAGGCCCGCGAGGACCCGCTGAACTTCGGCTTCGGGCAGGGCTCGCGCGGGTCCGTCATCGACCGCGACCGCCGCGGCCCCGAGGTGCAGCACGTGGACCTCGGCGCCGACGCTCAGCTCGACGCGGAACGCTTCCGCCAGGGGGGCAGGGGCCTCGCTGCGCCACTGTCCGAGGCGCGTGAGGGCCAGAGTGAGGGCGCGCGCGTCGACAGCGACGTTCTCGGGCGCGGTGCGCACGAAGGCGCCCTTCTCGCGTACGAACGCCGAGGTGACGCGGTTGCCGGAGTACGCGACGATCGCGTCGACGGCGTCGGGTCGGTAGGGGAAGAGCCGCTGGTCGCGCCACGCGTCGGCGGCGCCGCTCACGACGTCCAGCGCGGCCGCGTCGACGCGCCCCGCCTCGCCATCGTCGGCGGCGGCGACGACCCCGCTCACGTCGCGCCAGAACCGGATCGAGGAGGTTCCAGCGGAGGTGACGAGCGAAACGGTGGCGGTGGGGTCGCCTGATGGGGTCGTCGACAGGACCTCGCCGATGCGCAGGGAGCCGAGCCCGCGGACGAGGTCTTCGACGCGGTCGGGATCGGCCCGGCCGGACTCGGTTCGCCAGCCCTCACCGGTGCGATCGAGCGTGACGTTGGGCAGCACCACGGACGTCACGTCGGCGGCAACCACGTGAACGAGCTGTCGATCGCGCCAATCGGCTGCGGCGCGATCGTAGCGGTGCCGGCCCCCGAGCCGGGCGCGATACACGTCGTCATCGTCGACGCGCCGAACGAACGAAGCGCCGCCGGGCCCGTCATTCCCGAGGTACACGGTGGTGAGCGGCCCTTGTTCGCCGAGCAGATCGACGCGGAGCAGGTTCGCGTTGTCGAGGCCGTAGGTGTCGTCGTTCTCCTCGGTCAGCGCGTCGACGCGGACGTCCATGGGCACGCCGCGCGCGAGGCGCTCGACGATGCCCTGAACGCCGTCTTGATCGGCGCGGGCCTGGTACGGCGCGGTGACGCGCCAGAGGTCACCCGACCGGCTGAACTCTACGATCGTGTCGCCTTCCTGGACGCGCACGCCGCGCACGGCGGTGGCGTCGACGGCGGGCAGGGACGGCAGCGACTTGGGCCGGGGCGCGGGCCTGTGTGCGACGACGTCGACGCCGGCGGCGACGACCACGGCGATCGCGAGCTTCCCCGTGTTTCGCCAGCTCACGGGCGCCTCGTGCGCGCGGCGGACAGCGCGCCGAGCAGGCCGACGAGCAGCAGCGGGATCGAGGTCATGCCGACCTTCCAGCGCATGCGCGTGGGCGCGTCCATCGGAGCGAGCGCCGGCGCCGCCTGATCGCGGGCGCGGATCTCGGTCAGGGCCTGATCGGCGAGCAGCCAGTCGACCGCATTCACGACCCAGGCGGGCTCGTTGGCGACGAAATCGGACGACCCGACGACGATCACGCGGCTCTCGGCGCCTTCGAACACCTGGCCGTTGCCGTCACCCGGGACGGGGCGGCTCGCGAACATCGAGGTCCACGTGCCGTTCAGCGCGACCGCGAGCGGGAACGGCCCGGGCCGCTCGCCGGGCAGGGGCTTGTCGAGCGCGTCAGGACGCAGCGAGGTGAGGCCGGTCGCGGCAGCGGACGTCGGGGAGGAGCGCGCGAGCACGAGCCCTTCGACGCCGGGCGGGAGGGGGGCCACGAGCGAGAGGGGCGCCGCGAACGGGACGGTGAGCCGCTGGACGCCGCGCTGGATCGGGCTCTGCTGCGAGAGATCCGTCGCGATGGGCATCAGCGGGTGCTCGACGGGGACCATGACCTTGCGCTTGCCGGCGGCGACGGGGACGGTGAGCACGTCGCGCTGCTTGCGATCGACGACGAGGCCGGGCTCCACGCGCACGCCGAGGTGGGCGGCGAGCTCGATCAGACCGCCGTCTGCCGGGGTGACCGCGAGCGCTTCGAGGTCGGGGCGGGCGGTGGTGATGAACAGACCGAGCGCTCCGCCGCGGAGCACGAACTGGTCGAGCTGGTAGATGGCGCGCTCGGAGAGCGGGCGGACGGGACCTGCCACGATCAGCGCGTCGACCTCGTCGGGGACTGCCTCGTCGGCGCCGAGCGTCACGCCCACCAGCGCGTGCTCGCTCGCAAACGACGCGCGGAGCTGCCCCAGGGCGCTCTCATCACGGGCGCGGAGCAGGTCCGGGGCGCCGTCGCCGGTGTACCAACCGACCGTCTGCTGGTCCTTTTCGTCGGCGACGAGCTTGCGTACGGCACGGACGACGTCGTACTCGAGCGTGTCGAGCGACGTGATCGGGGTGATCACGGCTTCGCGCTCCCCTGCGGAAAGCGCGAGGCCGAGGTAGACGGACTTTCGCTCCGCGCGATCCGCCGTAGCGAGCCGGAATTCCACAGGGACGACGGCGCGGGCGCGGGCTTCGTCTGCGCCTGCGCCTTCGGGGTCTACGACGCGCACGACGAACTGCCCGTGGGATGCCGCCGCAAGCTCGTCGAGCAGGGCCAGGGTCGTTGCTTTGTGCGTGTGGTAGGGCGGATCGAGGTCACGGGTAAAGAACGCGGTGGCGGTCACGGTGCGCGGCAGGGTGGCCACGGTCTCTTGCGCGACGTGCGACAGCGTGTGGCGGCGGTCCTGCGTGAGGTCGAACCGCACGCCGACGGCGGAGGCGGTGTGATCGAGCAGCACGGCGAGCGCGAGCCAGAGCGCTGCGTTGACGCCGGTCTGGACCCGCAGCGTCTCGCGCGGCGTCACGCGAGCCTCCGGGCTTCGAGGGCCGCGGCCGACAGCGACAGGCCGATCGCGATGGTGGCGCCTGCGTGTACGAGGGCCGCGGTGTCGAGCACGCCTTGGGTGAGGGCGCTGAGGTGATGCTGGAACGAAAGGTGTTCGACGAGGGGCGCGAACGAACCCGGCATCAGGGGAAGGGCGAGCCCGAGCAGCCAGGGGACGAGGCACAGCGCGAGCGCCACGAGGAACGCGACCGTCGGGTGGTCCGCGACGGCGGACGCGAGCGTCCCCAGCGCGGCGGAGGCGGCGCCGAACAGGAGCAGCGCGAAGTAGCCGCCGATCACCGGCCCGGGATCGAGCGGCCCATGCAGCGCGAGGGCGATCGGCCACGGGAAGGTGAGCGCCAGGGCCGCGGCGATCACGGCGGTGGCAGCGAGCCACTTCCCGACGACGAGCTCGATCGGACGTGCCGGTAGCGTCCCGAGGAGCTCCATGCTGCCGGTGCGGCGCTCCTCGGCGAACATCCGCATCGCGATGGCCGGCACGAGCACGACGAAGCCGGCCGCCATGAACCAGAACGGTCGGTCCATGCTGCACACGCCGGCCGCGAGCAGGTCGTCGAGCCAGAGCGTGAACGCGGACAGCAGCGCGAGCCACAACCCGAGCGCGACGTACGCCGGCGGGTGCCCGAACAGGCTCCCGATCTCGCGGCGGAACACGGCCAAGGCGACGCGCATGTCCGCGGCTAACCGGCGGCGGGCGTGCCGGCGCCGTGACACAGGTTTCGCGGGCCCCCGATTGGCCGGTGGCTACGGATGGCTAGCCGCGCGCCGGCGAGGGGCGCGCGACCGGAACGTGGGGCTCGCGCCAGGCCGACCGGACGGGCCGCGAGCGGAGCGAGCGGAGTGCCCGAGCGGAGCGAGGCACCGAGCGCGCAGCGCGAGCCGGGAGGGTGGCCGCCGGCGAGCGCCAGCGAGCCGGGGCGCCCAAAGTCACTCGTAGTACATCCACAGGTGGCCGGGGAACAGCCAGGTGAGGCCGTCGCGCAGGCGGTCGCGCCAGTTGATCCAGTTGTGGCCGTCCTGCGCTTCGACGTAGCGGACCTTCATGCCGGCGTCCCGCAGGATGGGGGCCATGCTGCGGTTGTAGTAGATGAGCCCCTCGAACGTGCCGCACGACACGAACACGCGGGTGGCGCGGTGCGGCTGCCCGGGCTCGGGCACGAGGTTGATGCGGCGAGGATCGGCGCGGAACTGGTTCACGAACTTGACGATCGGGTCCCACAGCGGGCCGCGGTCGTGGCGGCCGATGTCGGTGAACGCGAAGCTGCCGCTCTGCAACATGAGCTGGCCGAACTTGCCGGGGTACTGCCACGCCGTGTACAGGCTGGTGACGCCGCCGAACGACGCGCCCATCAGACCCATGGTCTCGGGGCTCTCGTTGATGGCGTGCCGCGCGGTGACCGCGGGGATGACGTCTTCGACGATGAACTGGGCCTGGCGCGGATTTGCGCCGTACTCGACGTTGCGACCGGCGCCGCCCGACGTGAACGCGACGATCAGCGGCGCGACGTCGTGCCGATAGATAAGGTTGTCAAGTACCTTTCGGATGCCAGCGTACTTGCGGTAGTCATCGCCGTCATGGCAGATGAGGAGCGGGTACTTCTTGTGCGGCTTGTATTCGGCGGGCAGGTAGATGTAGACGTCCCGCGTCTCGCCCCACGCCTTGCTCTGGACGCGGATGCGCTCCATGTGACCGCGCCGGGCGCGGGGATCGGCCCTGCACCACTGCGGTTCGATGTAGCCGGGCATCGGGCAGACGCTGTTGCTGCCGAACGGATCGAAGGCCTGGCGTCCGTTGAGCGGGTCGCGCATCCACTGGAGCACGCCGCCGCGGCGGACCTCGAACTTGTACTCGACGCGGGCTGCGTGGGGCAGCTCGAGCGGGAGGTAGTACGCGTCCGTGCCCGGGATGCGCTGGAATTCCTGGCGGCTCTCGAGGCCGAACACGAAGTGGACGAGGTGAATCGAGTCCACCGAGCGCTTGTCCCAGAAGAAGAACAGCGCAGTGTCCGCTTCCAACAGCGGGAACTCGTTCGACTTCACGAACTGTTCGAGCTCGTGGTCGGCACGGCGCGGATCGGCCTCGATCCGCTTTTGGAGCTCGGCGACCCTATACAAGGGCGTAGCCCGCGTAGCGAGGCGCAGCCGAGCGTAGGGATTTAAGCATCAGCCTTCTCCAGCAAGTGGACCTCGCCGTCCTGGGACAGGCGGAACGCCGCGTCGGGTTGGCCGCGGTTCACCCACGTGCCCTCCTGTTCGGCGAGCCAGGCACCGTTCTCGAGGCCGACACACGCGGATTGGAAGCGCAGCGCGAGCAGCGCCACCTTCGTCTTGTCGTGCAGTTGCAGGCGCTGGCGAGCGTGGGGGAGCACGACGATGTGCCGCGCGAGACCGAGCCCGCGGTCGAGCACCTCGGGGTGGGCCTGGCCGGACGGCGGGTCGTCGTGAAACAGGACCACGTCTTCGGTGACGGCCATGGCGCCGGCCGACCACGCGAGGACGCCGACGCCACGGCGCCGGGCTTGCCGGAGCGACTCTCCGAAGCCGAAGAACTCGAGGCGGTTGCGCAGCACGCCGACGTGGCCGCCGGCGATCAGCACCGCGCGGGCCTCGCGCAGCATGCCTTCGATCTGCTGGACGCGCCTGCTCACCTGGGGGTGGTCGAGCGGGTGCCACTTCTCGGTGAACTCGGCGCGGATGCGGTCACATTGGCGGACGTAGCGATGACGCAGCGCGTGGAGCGCCTCCACAGCGTCCTGGAACTCTTCCTTCACGAAGGTGGAGTCCGGATCCTGCTCGCGTTGGGCGAGCATCAACCTGAGGGCCGCGATCGCGGGATCGAGGCGAGCCCGGTACAGCCCCTTCAGCGCGCGGATCTCGTCCTGCTGCTGGTGGTGCGCTTCGAACAGGTCGGGCGCCTTGCGGGCGAGATCCTCGAACCATTCGTAGATGGGGAGCGGCTCACCTTCGAGGCCGACGTCGTGCCGAAGCGCGTCATCGTCGTTCTCGTCGTGACGCCAGCCGGCGGTGATGTACAGCACACGACCATGCCGCTCCACGGTTTGGAGGGCCTCTGGCATGTTGGGCGTGGGGCGCTGAGGCCCGAGCAAATAGAGTGGACCGTTCACCGCGCCGGTATAGCCCGTTCAGGGGACGAACGCGCGCCCGATGGTGAGCAACTCCAACACGTGGCGCTCGTCGTGGACGATCTCGGGCCGCTGGACCTTGATGTGGCCGTCGCGGATCTCGATCCATGGCGCCGTTGGGCCGAGCGTGTCCACCGCGAGCAGCGCCTGGACGGCCTTGGGCCCGAGCCAGACAGCGCCGTGTTCGGGCGTTGTGTACACGTCCCAAACACCGTTGAGGGGGGCGGGCGCCTCCGACCAGCGCGGCGGTACCATGCCGTCGGGCAGCAGCAAGCCGCCGAGGAGGCCGTCCGCGCGAAGAAAATCGGGGCCCGTACGGCCGATGTACATCACGGCGCCTGCGGTTTCGACGGGGAACTCGGCGGTCGTCCACCCGCGGCGCTCCTTCGCGGCGCCTCGCGCTTCGTGGGCCTGCACGACGAACGGCTTGCCCTCGAGCTCACCGTGGACGGACCACGCGAGGCCCTTCTCGGGGTAGGGCTCGACGACGAAGCCGCGCTGTGCGAGCTGCTTCGAAAGCGCGGCAAACTCCTGTTGCCCCTGGTAGGCGAGCCAACCGACGAACCCGACCGGCAGCGCCAGTACGCCCACGATGACGGCCCACTGGAGCGCGTCCTTCCCAGTCATGGCGTCTGTGGCGCGGCACCGGGTGCGGTACCCGTCGGGAACAGCGAGCCAAGCACGTAGGTGTGCACCACGGCGTGGTCGCCGACGGGGGTGACCTCCGCGACCTGTACCGCGTCGCGACCGATGGCCAACACCACGAGGTGGGCCGCGGGCAGGAGGTCTCCGGGGGTGACCACGGTCTCTGTGCCGTCAGCGAGGCCGAGGATGGCGCGGGGTGGCTGGGCTCCGGGAACCGTGGAGACGAGCCGCACGCCCCAGCCCTGGGGCGGCGGCGGGAACGGCGCGAGGGACGTGGGTGACGGCGGCGGTGGGGCCGCGGCGGCGGGCGCCTGCACGCGCGACTCAGCCGGCACCGCGGATTCCGGAGGCAGCGGCGCGAGGCCGAGCGCGGCGGCGGCTTCTTCGGCCGAGGGCGGGCGGGTGTCGGCGGCGTCGGCAGCGTCTGGCCGGTCTTCGGCGTCGAAGTTGAACCCGTCCGTGATCGAGCCCGCGGCGGCAGCAGGTGCCTCGACGTCCGTCAGATCCGAGGCGTTCGCAGCGGAGGGCTCGTCGGGCACGGGATCGAACGGCCGCCCCGAGGGAGCGACTTCCATACACGCGGCGAGCCAGAGCCAAATCACCTGCAGCTACCCCCAACGGGGACGTTCTACCGCGCGGGAGGTCCGCCCGTAAACGCTGGCCGGAAGAAAGCGCACGTCGGCGTCACCGCCAGCCGGGGAAACCGTCCGGCAGGGTGCGCAACATCAGCGGCAGGAGGGCCAGCACCCACAGCGCGGCCAGCACGACGCGAACCGGCTCGGCGCGCGCGACGGCGAGGGTGCCGCGAGCGTCAGAGCAGGCGATGGCGAGGAACGCCAGCCCGAACGGCTCGAGCGGCAGCCGGTACCGCGACATGCCCGCGAGCATCGCGATGGCCAGCATGTGGTACGCGACCACCCCGGCCGCCAGCAGGCCAAACGGTCCCTTGCCGCGGAGGAACCCGGCCGCGCCACCCCCGAGGATGACGGCGAAGCTCGTGGCTGCGACCGACAGGAGGAGCGGCTCCTTGACCTCGAAGGGCAGGCCCGGCCACCGGCCGAGGCGCACGTGCCGGGTGAGGAACGTGTGCGGCGTGACGAGCTGCGCGAGGCGGACCGGGACGCGCGCGAGGAATTCGCCAGGGTTCTGCTTGATCCACGCCACGCCGTTGTCGCGCTCGCAGCGGTCCCAGGCCGGCGCGGGGAGCTTGGTGGGGCAGTGGCGGCGGCCGATCCTCGCGTATGCGTCGTACGTGGCGTCGTCGATCTGGCCCGAACCCCAATCGAACGACATCGGCGGGAAGTTGTTGTCGCCCAACCACATCATCTGGCCGAGCGTGGCGTCGGTGATCACGAAGCCGTGATGCCGATTTGAGGCGTACAGGCTGTACGGCGCCACCGAAAGGAACAACGCGAACGCGAACGCGAGCGCGTGGCCCCACCGCGCCTTGAACGCCTGGAACAGCGACTCGCCGACGGGCCACAACGCGGCGACCACGAAGATCGGCCCCATGTAGGTGGCGACCCCGCGGAACAACACGCAGGCGCCCACGAGCAGGCCAGGGAGCAGCGCGCGCGTCGCGCGTCCATCGCGACTCCACAGCAGCGACCAGGCTGCGAGCAGCAGCAGCGCGGTGTAGACGACCTCAGAGAACAGCGACCCGGCGAACCACGCGAACGTCGCGTGCAGCGCGAGCATCCAGGCGGCGAGCCGTCCCGCGCGCTCATCCGCGAGGCGGCGGACCAGGGAGGCGAGGATGCCGATGGAAAGCACAGAAGCTGCGACCTGCAGCGAACGCGCGGCGTGCACCGTGCCGAAGACCACCTGAAACGCGGCGAGCGTGTACGGCCACCCGGGCGCCCAAAGCCAGCCCTCGTGCGCCATCAGGCCGTGCCCCTTCACGATGTTCTTTGCGAGGTCTTTGTACGTGCATTCGTCGCGCAGGCAGCCGGTCGCGCCCCACAGGAGCAGCGGAAGGACACGCAGCACGAGGCCGGTGCCCATTGCGGCGAGGACGGATCTGTCGCGGAACACGCCCAGGCATTACCGCGCTGCGTTAGGACAGGCGAGGGAGGAGCACGTGAATGTAAGGCGCCTCGCCGTCGCGCTCGCCGCGGCCTTAGCCTTGCACGTGCCGGGGATGACGCCGTCGCCGTCGTTCACGCTGCTGTCGGCCAACGTCGGCAACCTCGACGCGCTCACGGGCGGGCCGTGCGCGGACTGGCCGGCGCGCGGCGCGCTGTGTGTCGCCGCGGACGAGGACGAGGCAGCAGCGTCGCTCAAGGCGCGTTCGCCCGATGTGATCGCGCTGTTCGAGGTGCTTCCGACGGACGGTGACGCGAGCGCGCGGCGGTTGCTCGGCGCCGGCTACACGATGGTGTGCGACGGCATCGGCGGGTACGACTGCCTGGGCCTCAACCGCGAGCGCTTCGAGGTGATCACGGTGGCGACCCCACCGCAGCCTGCCGCGTGTGCAGGCAAGGCGGATTTCGCGGCCGTGTTCTCCGTCGATGTGCTCTGGGACGGCGTGCCGCTGCGGTTCGTGGTCGCACACCCCTACCAGGCGTTTACCGACGAGGAGGACCTCTGCCGCGAGGCGCAGCTGCAGCAAACGTTCGTCGAACTTCCGCTCGGGGACACCGTGATCGTCGGCGACCTGAACATGGACCCGGACCGCATGTGGTGGTTCTTCGCGTCGCCCGAGGTGTGGCACGCCAACGTGGGCCGAGGACGTCCGTTTCGCACGCTCGACGACGGGATGATCCTGCCCGACCCGACGTGGCTCGGCGCGCTCACGCTCGACCACGTGCTCGTTCGCGGGCTCGCGGGCGGCTGCACCACGCTGCCTCCCCTGGCCGACCGGATGGACCACCGCGCGCGGTGGTGCAGCATCCTGCGGTAGGCGTGCTACGATGCGCCCCGGAGGACCGGCCCTTGCGATGGACTTTGCGTGTGCTCGCGCCCCTTGGGTTGGCCGGCTGCCTGGGTGATCCCCATGTGGCGTGTACGTCGGACACCGAGTGCCGCGACGCGTTTGGTTTTGGCGAGGTGTGCGTCGAAGAGGGTGTCGGCGCGGGGTATTGCGCGGTCGCCGAGCTCCCGACGCGGTGCACGTCGTCCATCCCCGGCGGCCTGCCGGACGTGATGGCCGATCCGCACGCGTTCTCCAACGGGATCGTGCTCGCCAGCGTCCACGACCACAACTGGGACGTGGCGGAGCTGCAGTCGGTGCGCCTGGCCATCATGGAGGCCGACGAGAACGGCGGCGTCGAGGGGTTTCCCCTCGGACTGCTCGAGTGTACGTACGGCGTCGACGCGGCGTATGACGACCTCGATGAGAACGGCGCAGCCGCTGCGATCGGCACCTTCCTCACGGGTCGTCTCGGCATCCAGGGCTACATCGGCCCCTACACCTCGGGGCAGTCCACGGCGCTGTTCAACGCGCTGTCCGAGGTCGGCGGCGCGTTCGTGATCTCGCCGTCGGCGACGAGCCCGTCGCTTACCAACATCGACGGCGTCACGAAGTCCGATCAGGCGCCGGGGACGTTCTGGCGCACCGCTGCGCCCGACTCGTTTCAGGGCGAGGTCGCCGCCGAGGACATGCTCACGCGCGGGCGCACGAAGGTGGCCGTCATCTACTACAACGACCCGTACGGGAACGGGCTCGAGCTCGCGTTCCGCACGCGGTTCACGGCCGAGGGTGGCCATCAGGTCGTGTCGCTGCAGTACGCCGACAACTCCGTGCTCGCGAGCCACGTCGCCACCCTCGCTTCGGACGCGACGATCGAGGAGGTGTTCATGATCTCCGGCGACACCGCGGACATCGCCACGTTCCTCAACGCGGCCGGGGTGGTGTCGGGCTTTGATGACGAGGCGGGTGATCCCTACCCGAACACCGGCAAGGGGATCTTCCTGTCGGACGCGGCGAAAGACACCGACATGCTCAACGGCGTCACCACCGGGGATTCCCTCCTCGAGCAGGTGCGCGGCTCGGCGCCCGCAGCCCCCGACCCGACCAACGTCGAGTACAACACGTTCAAGGCGGCGTACTCGGCGCGCTACGGGCAGGACCCCGAGGCCACGATCTACATGCCGTACAGCTACGACGCCGGCTGGCTCGCGTTGTACGCCGCGACCTGGAGCGTGTCCCAGGACGGCGTGCTCGGGGCCGAGGGCATGGGCCTCGGCATGCGCCACGTGTCGTCCGGCGACGATGTGCGCTTGCTGCCGGGTGACTGGAACACCGGTCGCGCGCGGTTCTCCGCGTCGCAGTCGATCGACGTCCGCGGGACGAGCGGTCCGCTCGACTTCGACCCGGCGACCGAGGAGACCGCGACCTCGGTGGACATCTGGGAGATCACCGAGTCGGGTGACGGCTTCGAGGTGGTCGGGACGTTCGAACCCCAGTGAACAAGTCCCCGTCGTCGCCGTCGTGAGCGCGCCGGTCGTCGAACTGCAGCGGCGCGGCGACGTGCAGGTGATCGTCGCCCGCACGGCGCCGGCGCTGCACGGGTCGATCCGGGGTCTTGCCTGGTTCCTGATCGTGGTCGGCGTGACGGGTCTCGCGGGTCTCGCGGTGCTGCGGGTGCCAGCGTCGGTACACGTCGCGTACCTCTTGTTCTTCCTGCTGACCGCGATCGTGGTGTGGGCCGACGCGCAGGAGGGAGGCGCGCGCGTCACCGGGGAGCTCGGGTTCGCGAACGGTCGCCTCACGCGAATGTCGGGGTTCTCGGCGGTGGGCTGGTCCGAGCTCGTGTTGCCGGCGCGCGGCGTGATCGTGCTCGAGACGATCGCGGAGCTCGACACGAAGCGACTTGTCGGCGAGATGGAGCGCGCGTGTCGCGTGATCGCCGTGCCTACGGAGGACGCGGTCGCGACGTGGGAGGCCGTTCGCTTCGTCCGGAAGGCGCCGATCGGGCTCACCGTGGTGCCGCAGGCGTCGTTCGACATCGCGCGAGGCATCGCGGAGAGCCTCTCCCGGGCGCTCGCGTGGGACATGATCGACCTCACCGCGGACCCGGAGCGGCGCGGGCACGACGAGCTCGACCGGCCGCTGTCCGATCGCGCTGATACGCTCGCGAAGGCGATCGCCACCGATGTGCCGTCGAGCCGTCCGTTCGGCGCCGCGCGGTGGACGAACGCGACGGGGACGCACCTCGGGCTCCGCAGCATCGGGCTCGCAGGCCTCATCGGTCAGCTCGCCCTCGCGATTCCGCTGCTGGCGCTGGTATACCTGCTCTCCGGCGGCAACCTCGGCATCCCGCTCCTCGGGGCGGCGCTCGTGGTGCTGCGCGCGGGTGGTCGGACGGTCGTGGATCTTCGGCCCGAGCAGCTCGTGGTGCGGCCGCTCACCGTGTGGTTGCCGCTCGACGACGAGACCGTGTTGTCGTGGTCGCAGATCGAGGCGGTGCAGGCCGTGACCGACCGCGGGAGCGTGGGGCTGCGCATCGTCGCGGACGAGGGAAGCGTGTTCGTGCACACGTCGAGCCGCGCGGCGGCGCGCTGGGCAGCCCAGGAGATCAAGCGCTACCTCGCCGAGCGGGCGCGGCCGCGATGAACGCGTTCTCGAGGGGTCTTGCCTCAGAGCCGGGGACCTACCTGACGGGCTTCAGGGCGGTCACGAGCGACGCGGCTGCGACGGCGCGGATGCCGTGCGCGAGAGGGTAGGTGTCGCGGCCCGCGTGGATGACGTCGAGCGAGTCGAGCTTGAGGTCGTCGAGCGCGACGCGCATCGAGGCCGTCACCGTCGGGTTGTCCGTGAGTTTGAACTCGAAACCGCGCCGCTGGCCTCCAGCGACGACGAGGAGGTCGAGCTCGGCGCCGCCGTGGGTGGCGTAGAACCAACACTCGTCGGGGTGCGCGTGCAGGCGGGCCACGACCTGGGCCAGTAGGAAGCCCTCCCAGCTCGCGCCGGTCTTCGGGTGAACGCGCAGCTGGGCGGGCGTGCCGACGCCGAGGAGCGTGTGGAGCAGTCCGCTGTCCGCGATGTACACCTTTGGCGACTTTACCAGCCGTTTCCCGAGGTTTTCGAACCATGGCCTGAGCTGGCGCACGACGAAGGCGCCCGCGAGCAGGTCGACGTAGCGGGTGACCGTGGTGTGCGAGACCGCGAAGCTGCGGGCGAACTCCGACGCGTTCCACACCTGTCCGTGCCAGTGCGCTAGCATGCGCCAGAAGCGGTCGAGCGCAGGCGAGGGGAGGGAGGCGCCGAGCGCCGCAAGGTCGCGCTCGAGGAACGTGCGGATGAACTCCCGCCGCCAATCTTCGGCTGCGCGCTCGCTCTTCGCGAGGAAGCTGCGTGGGAAGCCACCGCGGAACCACAGGCGCGCGAGGCGGTCGGCCCCCACCTCGTCGACGTCGAACGGTGTCAGCTCGTGGAACGCGACGCGCCCTGCGAGCGACTCCGAGCCCTGGCGCAGGAGCTCAGGCGAGGCGCTGCCGAGGACGAGGAAGCGCGCAGGTGTACGTGGTCGATCGGCCAGCACGCGGAGGATGGGGAACAGTTCGGGGCGGCGCTGGATCTCGTCGATCACCACGAGCCCGCGCAGAGGCTCGAGTTCGAGGGTGGGCTCCTGCAGTCGTCGGACGTGTCGCGGGTCCTCGAGGTCGAACACGGTGACGCTGCCGCCGCGGTAGTCGGCCACGGCGTGCGCGAGGGTGGTCTTTCCGGTCTGTCGCGGCCCGAGGATGCCCACGACGGGGTGCTCGCGAAGCAGGCGCTCGACGCGTCGCTGGTGCCAGGAGCGTTCGGTCAGCATCCTTGAATACTGCCACGCTACGTTTCAGATTTCAAGGCTGCGAGGTAGACGGACCGCTGCGTTAGCCACGACTGCCCAGCAGCGCCTCGACCTCTCTCCGTCGCTCAGGGCCGCGCTGACGCTCCAACAACGCCATGAATTCGTCGAGCTCGCCGACCTCGTCCATACACAACGCCATCACGAGGTTCACGAGGCGACGCATGTCGTCGAGCTGAAACAGGCCGTTCGCGCCGACGAGCTGGCGCTGGAGCGCGAGAACCGCGGGATCGGTGGCGCACGAGACGAGGTAGATCTTGCGGAGGCGCTTCTTCAGCGCGTTCAGCTCGGTGAGCCAGTCGACGCCGAACGGGCAGCCGTCGTCGTCGCCCTCCCAGTCGTCCATGTCGTGCGGGATGCTGTCGGTGACGATGATCAGGACGGTGGGGACGGGGTAGTCGACGGTGTTCAGCACCTTGAACAGGCACTCGAACGCCTCGGGGGTGTCGCCGCCGTCGGTGGCGTGCAGCTCGGCGAGGCTCGTGTTGAGGCGCTCGGTGTCGCGCGTGAACGGGTGGATCTGCAACATGCCGCGCCCGTCGGTGTGGTCGCCGACGCCGATCACCTCGATCTCGATATCGAGCAGCTTGGAGAGGCCGACGGCGAGGTACTGCATCTTGTCGCGCACGTTCTCGACCCACTTCGTCATGCTGCCGGTCGTGTCGAACGCGAAGATCGCGTTGAGTCGCGGCTTTGGTCCCGTACTCGCGGGCGCATCGACGTCGGTCGGCGCGGAGGCAGGCGGCGCGACGGGCTCGATCGGGCGCGGGCGAAAGGCGTCGAACGACGACGCGTCGGGGAGATCGTCCCAATCAGAGCTTCCAGCGTAGCTGCCCATGGCGGGGAGTCTACCCCGGTCGGTTCGGGGTTAGGTTCCCGGCATGGACCGACGAAGCTTTCTTGGGACGGTGGCCGGTGGCGTCGCGCTGGGAGGGACGGCGTTTGCCTCCGAGCCGGGCGACGAGATCCTCGGGCTGCTCGATCGCCTGACGGCGCAGCGGCACCGGGCGGAGCGGGACGCGCGCGCGGCGTTTGACGCGGACTCGGTGGGTCTCGGCTGGTACCCGCGGAGCGCGGGCGCGATGGCGGTCGTCGACGCACTCGCGACCGTGCCGATCGAAGACCAGGCCCACCCCGCGATGCAGACGTACATGGCCGAGGTGTTCGCGACGATCGGGGAGGGGATCGAGGAGGCGTTCGGCATGTTCACCGAGCTCGCCGAGGGCGATCACGCAGCGGATCCCGAGCGCGTGGCGTCGGCGCTCGCCGAGGTGCAGGCGGCGTTTGGCAGCGCGCGCGTGTCGGACGCGTCGCGTCGGCTGGTCGGGAACGGGCTCGACGCGCTCGGCGTGCGGTTGCGGCAGGACGGGCTTGGCGGGGAGGCGCGTCGGGCCGTGCGCAGGCTGAGTCGCTTGCGCCGCATCGCGCGTCGGGTCGTGGACGATCCGCGCGGGACCTCCGTGCTCGCCCCCGCGGACCCTTCCTTCCACTTGCGCATCGCCGCCGGCACGGCGCGCTGGGGCTTCGTCGCCGGGCGGACGTTCAACTACCTCGAGGTCCTGGGGCTGATCGGGTGCGGTCTCGGCATCCTCGCGGGGACGTACGTGTTCGTCGTGTCCGTCGCGTGCGCCCTCGCTTGCGACGCCCCCGGGCTGCTGCTGATCTCGCTCGTCGGCGGGCTGGTGGTGGTGCTGTGCATCTACGGCATCGTCGCGCTGAACCGCTACCGCCTGCACACGAGCGAGCTGTACCCGCAACGGTACGCGGAGACCGTCGACGTGGAGGAGGAGCCGCCGGGCCCCGACGTGCGCGGCGCCCGAGCTACGGTGCCGGCGGACCGAGGCTTCACGACGGTGCAGGGCTTCGTCCTGGACCCCGCGTACGGCTACGCGGTGCTCGCGAGCGGCTCCATCGTGCTCGGTCCCGAGGGCCTGCGGCTTGATCCCGCCGGCGACCCGCGCGTGGACGGCAGCGAGGGCGACCTGCTGCCGGGCGAGCCGATCGGCGCGCTCATCGCCCGGGCGGGCAAGGGCGTTTTCCTGATCGGGGCCACGGCGCTCATCCCAAAGGGCCTCTCAGGTCCGCTCGAGCTCGCCGTCAACGGCCCCGTCGGCGCGCGTCCCGGCGCGTCGGGCGCCTTCGAGGTGCATGTGGAGCGGCTCGCCGACTGACGCTGGCGTCAGTCGTTCACCGCCGGGCACCAGATCGGCAGGTTCGTCGGGCTCACGGTGATCGCCCCGTCCACGCCGTGCATGCCGCCGACGTCGAAGCTTCCCCAAGCGCGCTGAACCTCGGTGTAGCTGACCGGATCGAGGTGATCGACGTTGAGCGCGAACGTGTCGCCCTGGGCCGGATCGGTCTGAAACGGGCCGATCCCCTGGCCCCCCTGCTCCTCCTGCAGCTTGGCGCGCGTGTTCGTCTGGGTCTGGTCGACGGTGCCCGGCTCGGTGAAGTGCCCGATCGTCTCGGCGACCAACACGAAGGTGTGGTCGCCGGCGCCGTTGCGCCAGAACGCTCGAAAGTTCTGTCCCATCACGGTACACGTCGGCGTGTCGAACACCAGGGAGAGGTCGGCCACACCCGTGACGGTCACCGTGAACGGCGACGGGTTGGCGGGCATCGCGTCGCCCGTATCGGTCTCGACGACGACGTCGGAGTCGGTGTCCGCCGCCGTGTCGGTTTCGGCGGCGCCATGGCAGGCCAGCAGGACGAGCGGGAGCAGGGTCGACAGACGCACGGTTCCTCCGTTGTCGCCGCAACTTGGGCTGCGATGATCGTTGGTTATCGTGTAAACCGTCAGGGTGACACCGAGGGGAGCTTCATGTTGCGTGTGCCTGCTTCGTTGGCGACCTCGCTCGCGTTGTTCCTGCCGGGCGTCGCCTCCGCCGCGACGCTGAACGTCGGCCCGACGCGGACGTACGCCACCATCACCGCCGCGATCAACGCGTCGAATGCGGGCGATACGATTCAGGTGGACGCTGGCTTGTACCGCGAGAGCCTGACCATCTCGCAGGACCTCATCTTCATCGGCGTGGGCGGGTCCGCGAGCACCGAGATTCGCGGCACCAATACCGCGATCGCGATCCGCGACGCGGCCGTCGAGTTCCACGGCTTCGAGGTGACGAACACCACGACCGGCCAGGGTTTCAACGTCGATAATGGCGCGACGGTGTTGCTCGACGACGTGTTCGTGCACGATCAGGACAACACCGGCACCGTGGTCGGCGGGGGCGCGTTCGGCGGGGGCGTGTACGTCCACAATTCGCAGATCGAGATCGTGGATTGCGTGTTCGACCGGAATCAGGCGCGCGAGGCGGGTGGCCACCTGTTCGTCATTGGCGACTCGTCCGCGACCGTGACGGCGAGTCAGTTTCTTGACGGGAAGGCCGGCGCGGGCGGGGCGATCGGGGTCCTGCAGAGCACGCTCACGGTGGACGGCTCGACGTTCGACGGCAACTTGTCCTCGTCGACGGGAGGCGCCATCCAAGGCAACGGCGCGTCCGCTACGGTGGTGTCGAACTCCACGTTCACCAACAACCAGACCGCCGGCGGCAACGCTGGCGCGGGCGGCGCGGGCGCGTTCACCGAGTCGGGGACGCGCGCTACGTTCGTGGACTCCACATTCCTTGCGAACAGCGCGCGCACGAACGGCGGCGCCCTGTACGGCTCGGGCGTGACGTTGAGCACCGACGGCGACGTGTTCGAGTCGAACCAGGCCGGGAACGACGGCGTCGCGGTCCACGTGGCGGGCTCGGGGGCGTACGCGTCGCTCGGCGACACGTTCCGGTACCAGGGCGCCGGCAACGGTCATTTCGGCGGCGGAATCTTCGCGGCCGGCCAGGTCACCGTCACCGTCGACGGAGCCACGTTCCTGGAGAACGCAGCCAACCGAGGCGGCGCGATCGCGTATGTGGGGGGATCAAACCTGAGCGTGCTGGACAGCACGTTCGACACCAACAGCGCTGTCGCGCGCGGGGGCGCCATCGACTACGCGCCGACGTCGGGTTCGTTGAGCTCTGCGTTGGTGATCTCCGGCGGAAGGTTCGTCGGCAATCTGGTCACCGCGACCAACAACACCTCCAACGGTGGCGCGGTCTACGGGACCGTCGGCAACGTCAACATTGCCGGAACGGACTTCACCGATAACCGCGCCTCGTACGGGGGCGCGGTCTTCGGCTCCCTGCTCACCACGTTCACGGCGGCGGGCGCGACGTTCTGCGCCAACGACGCCACGGCGGGCAGCGGCGGCGCAGTGAACGTGCAGGCCATGGCCGGGCGGGTGGACGTTCACAACGTGGTGTTCGCGGAGAACACCGCGACCAGCCAGGGCGGCGGGATGTTCCTCGGCGCGGCCCCGAACACGGCGGTGGTCAACAACACCTTCGCGGGCAACCGCGCGACGACCAACGGGGGGGCCGTCTATTACAGCACGGCCAACGTCGCGTTCAAGAACAACATCGTGCGCGGCTCCGGTGGCAACGGGGTGTCCGCGAACGTGTTGGGTTCCCCCAGCCTCACGTACAGCGATTGGTACACGAACACGCCGGCGCACACGGGAGACGCGCTCGCCGCGTTCGCCCTGAACGCGACGAACCTCGTGGGCATCGACCCCGGGCTCGGTGTGTGGTCGCAGGACGGCGACTGCACGAACGACGACTTCCGGCCCCGCTTCAACGCCCCGGTGGTCAACGCGGGAGACCCTGCCCTGCAAGACCCCGACAAGAGCCGGTCGGACATCGGCGCGTTCGGCGGACCGTTCGCGAACCAGGCCTTGTATGTAGACGCCGATGGTGACACGTTCTTTGCGCTGTTCGACTGCGATGACAGCGACAAGCAGGTGTACCCGGGCGCAGCCGAGTACTGCAACGGCTTGGATGACGACTGCGACAGCCTGATCGACGAGATCGGCGCGGTCGACGCGAAGACCGTGTTCGCCGACGCCGATGGCGACGGCTTCGGAAACGGCGCGATGTCGACGATCGCGTGCGCGGCGAATGGCTACGTCGTCGACAAGACCGACTGCAACGACGCGGTCGCGAGCATCAACCCCGGCGCGCCTGAGGTGTGCAACCTGCGCGACGACGACTGCGATGGAAACGCCGACGAGGCGCCCGCGACCGGAGAGCAGACCTGGTTCACGGACGGCGACGGCGACGGCTTTGGCGACCCTACCACGGCCCTGGTCGCCTGCTTTGCGCCCGCTGGCGCCGTGCTGTCGGGCAACGACTGCGACGACGCGTTGGCGACCGTGCACCCCGGCGCCGCCGAGGTGTGCAACCTGCGGGACGACGACTGCGACGGCACCGTCGATGTTGGCGTCGCGAGCGGCGTGACGGTCTACCTGGATGCAGACGGAGACGGCTACGGCGACGCAAAAGGCGTGGTGATCGCGTGTAGCCTGCAGGCCGGGTACGCGGCCGGTCCCGGGGACTGCGACGACGGCAACGCGAGCGTGAGCCCCGGCGCCGCCGAGCGGTGCGACGGCGTCGACGACGACTGCGACGGGCTCGTGGACGAGTCTGCGGTCGACGCGGCGAGCTGGTACGTGGACGTGGACGGGGACGGGTTCGGCGACGACACCACGGTTTCGCTCGCCTGCGCCCAGCCGCTCGGCAGGGTCGCGCTCGGCGGCGACTGCAAGGACGTGGACGCCGCGTACCACCCGGGCGCGACCGAGTCCTGTTCGGGCGCCCAGGACTTCAACTGCGACGGCAGCGTGGGTTCGGCCGACGCCGACGGCGACGGGTTCCAGGCGTGCAACGACTGCGATGACGCCGACAAGACGGTGAACGCGAACGGCGTCGAGGTCTGTGACGGCCGCGACAATAACTGCAACGGTCTGTTCGACGAGCCCGGTGCCACGGACGCGGTCGAGTGGTACGCGGA
Organism: Pseudomonadota bacterium; assembly: GCA_947505245.1. Taxonomy (GTDB): domain Bacteria; phylum Myxococcota_A; class UBA796; order UBA796; genus SYKL01. The sequence goes on from CANNIZ010000024.1 coordinate 32,167, forward strand.
CGTCGATGCGGATGGGTACGGCGACGCCGCGACGGGTCAGGTCGGTTGCGCCGCGCCGAGCGGCTTTGTGGCGGTCGACGGCGACTGCGACGACCGGGACGCCGGGTTCCATCCGAACGCGTTCGAGTCGTGTTCGAGCGGGTTGGACAACAACTGCGACGGCTCCACGGGCCGCGTGGACGCGGATGGCGACGGCACCTTCGCCTGTGAGGAGTGTGACGACTCCGATCCGGCCGTGTACCCGGGCGCTGACGAGCTGTGTGACGGGTTGGACAACGACTGTGACGGCGCTCTCGACGAAGACGGCGCCCTGTTCGGTCCGGCCTGGTACGCCGACGCCGACGGCGACGGGTTCGGCAACGCCGACGCGTCTCAGCAGTCGTGTGGCGCGCCGGACGGGCACGTGGCCGATGGCACCGACTGTGACGACCAGAACGCGCTTGCGAACCCCGACGCGCCCGAGATCTGGTACGACGGTGAAGACGAGGCCTGCGACGGCGGCTCGGACGACGACCACGACGGGGACGGGCGCGACGCGCTGGTCGCCGGGGGACAGGACTGCGACGACCGCGATCCCACCGTGTACGCGGGGGCCGAGGACCTGGCCGGTGATGGCGTCGATCAGGATTGCAGCGGGGCCGACGGGCCGGTCGTCGTCGACGACATCGTTGTGCGGGGAGGCTGCAACTGCGACACGAACAACCCCAGTCCGGTGTACGCTCCGTGGGTGCTGCTCGCGGGGTTGTTCCTGCGGCGTCGGGCGCGGTGAGCGGAGGCGCGGTTGCTGCTCGGTTTTGGACTCCATGCGGTCGCTGCTGCTGCCACGCTTCAGGTGGGGCCCACGCGCACGTACACGCAAATCCAGGACGCCATCGACGCCGCCGTCGACGGTGACCTGATCCAGATCGACGCGGGCATGTACAACGAGGCGCTCGACGTCGCCGTGAACGTCCACCTCCTGGGTGCCGGCTCGCTCACCACGATCGTTGACGCAGACGTTGGCCAGGACGTGGTGAATGTCTCGCGTGGCGCGGACGTGGTCGTCACCGGGCTCGCGCTGCGCGGCGGCCGGCGCGGGGTGCGCGTCGATTCCGCGACGTTGGCGCTCGACGCGGTCGAGGTGGGGCCGAACACCGGCGCGAACGACGGAGGCGGGCTGTCGGCCACCGACGCGGTCGTGGTGGTCGACGGCAGTAGGTTCGTCGGAAATGCCGCCACCGGGCGGGGCGGCGCGCTGTACGCCACGCAGTCCAGCGTGACCTTGCGGGACTCGCGCTTCGAAGGAAACGCCGCGCCGCGCGGCGGTGGGCTGTTTGTCAGCGGCGGCGCGCTCGCGATGGAGCGGTGCGACGTGGTGGGCAACGCGGCGACGCTGGACGGCGGCGGCGTGGTCGTCCAGGCAGACGCGTCGGCGACGCTGGTGGACGACGTGCTCGTGAACAATTCGGCCCGGGCAGGAGGCGGTCTGTACGCGTCGGGCAGCGGCACGCGGGTGGCGCTCACGGACACGGGGGTGGCGTCGAACACGTCCCTCGCGGACGCCGCTGGTGTGTTGGTGGACGCGGGCGCTGCGGTCACGTCCACCCGCGGCGCGTATGCCCAGCACGAAGCCACAGGGTTGGGCGCGGGCGTGGTCGTTTCCGACGACGCGCGCTGGGACGGCGTCGGCGACCTGTTCGCGGGAAACGATGTCGGGACCGGCCTCGGCGGGGCGCTGTACGTCGACGGGCAGGCCGCGGTGTCGCTCGCGGGGGCGACGTTCGCGTTGAACGGCGCGGGGCGCGGAGGTGCGGTTTACGCGGCCACCGACGGTTCGCTCGTGTTCGATGCGGTGGTGTTCGACCACAACACGGCCGACGAGCGCGGCGGGGCGATCGCGTTCGTCCCCTCGGGGGCCGGCGCCCTGGCGGTTTCGCGCGCGCGGTTCGTCAACAACAGCGTCACCTCTCCGGGCGCAGACGGAGGCGCGCTGTGGGCGTCCGGCGGGTCGGTGGCGCTGCGTCGAAACGTGTTCAACGGCAACCGCGCGCCGGCCAACGGTGGGGCCGCAGCCTTCGTGTCGGCCGCTATCCTCGATGTTTCAGGCGACTCCTGGTGCGGCAACACCGCCGCGCGGGGCGGCGCCCTGCACGCCTCCGCGTCGGGCTCGGTCGCGTTTCGGAATGAGGTCTTCGCGGACGATCGCGCGACCGGCCAGGGCGGCGCCGTGTACTTCGACGGCGGGCCGGACGTGCTGCTCGCGTCGGCCACGTTCGTCGCGAACCAGGCGAGTGAAGGGGGGGCTGTCTACCTGAAGGACACGGGCGCCCACCTGCGCGAGGTGCTGGTCGCCTTCACCGCAGGTGGCGACGGCGTCGCGGGCGCCTCGGCCTCGCCAGAGAACTACACGTTCACCGCGGACGCGTTCTTCGACAACGCCCTCGCGAACCTCGGCGGGGCGCTGTCGTCCGTGTCGTTGCCCGGCAGCACCGTCACCGGAGACCCCGGGCTCGCGCGGTTCTCGAACGACGGAAATTGCGACAACGACGCGCTTTGGCTGGACGTCGGCTCGCCGCTGATCGACGCGGGAGACGCCGCGCGCAAGGACCCGGACGGGTCGCGCGCCGACATCGGCGCTTATGGCGGACCAGACGCGGATCCAGCGTGGTTCCGGGACGTCGACAACGACGGCCACATCGCGATGGTGGACTGCGACGACCTGGATCCCACGATCGCGGCCACGTCCCCCTGGTACTTCGACGGCGACGGTGATGGGTACGGCGGCCCGACGTCGATCGGGGCCTGCGCGCCGCCACCCGGGTACTTCGCCGCGAACGACGACTGCGACGACGGCGACGTGGTCATCCACCCCAACGCGGTCGAAGACTGCACCAGCAGCGTCGACCAGAACTGCGACGGCTCGGCCGGCTCGGCCGACGGCGACGGAGATGACGCGATCGCGTGCACCGACTGTGACGACGCCGATGACACGAGGTTCCCCGGCGCCGACGAGCTGTGTGACGGGGTCGACCAGGACTGTGACGGTGTCGTCGACAACGGCGCCGTCAGCGGCACGTCCACGTACTTCCGCGACGCCGACGGGGACGGCTACGGCGACGATGCGGCCTCCTTCGACGCGTGCGCGCTGCCCGGCGGCTACGCGACGCGCGGCGGCGATTGCGCGGACGAAGACGCGAGCCAGCACCCGGGCGCGGTGGAGGCTTGCACAGACGCGATCGACCGCAATTGCGACGGCCACGCGGGGAGCGTCGACTTCGACGGCGACGGGTACCCGGGGTGTGAAGACTGCGACGACGCGGACGACGCGGTGTTCCCCGGCGCCGCCGACGTGTGCAATGGCGCCGACGACGACTGTGACGGCGCTGTCGACGAGGCGATCGAGCTGGTCGAGCCGGTGTTCCCGGACGTTGACGGCGACGGCTTCGGCGACGCGTCCGCGCCGTTGTACAGCTGCGACCCGCCTGCGGGCTTCCTCGCCGACGGGTCTGATTGCGACGACGCGGACGCGGCGATCCACCCTGGCGTGGAAGACGTGCCAGGCGGCGCGTTCGACGAGAATTGCGACGGGCTAGAGCCGGAGGTGGTCGACATCGCCGTGGAGCCCCCCGGCTGCGGGTCGTGCGCGCACGCGGACGGTCGGTTCGTCGGGTTGTGGCTGTTCGGGCTGCTCCTCGCGCGGAGGCGTCGCTCGTGATCGCCGCCCTTCTCGCGCTCGCGTGTGCGCCGAAGGCCGCTCCAGCGGTGGTGGCGCCGCCGGTGGAGGGCCCGCCGCCGCCGCCGTCGGAGAGGGTCCTGCTCGACGGCACCGAGCCCGTGATCGGGAACGCTTCAGCCACCATCACGATTGTTCAATACAGCGACTTTCTGTGTGTGCATTGCGCGAAGGGCTTCGAGGTCCTGGCCGCGTACACCGACACCCACCCCGACGTGAAGCTCGTGTTCAAGACGTTCCCGCTGTCGATGGAGTGCAACCCGGAGCTCGGCGTGTCCACGATCCCCGATCGCTGCACGCTCGCGTACGTCGCCGAGTGCGGCGCGCGCGCGGGTCGGTTCCGCGAGACGGCGGCGGCGATCTATTCGGACATCGCCACGCTCGGCGCCGCCGGCGCTACACCCGACGCGCTCGCGAAGATCGCCGGTCGCGCGGCGCTCGATCCAGTCGCGCTGCAGGGGTGTGTCGCCGATGCCACCGTCCGCGACGCCGTGATGGCAGACGCCCACGAGGGCATGCGCCTGCGCATTCGCGGCACGCCCTCGTTCTGGCTCACCCGCGACGGGCGACCTGGCTTCGAACTCTTCGAAGGTGACCCCGCGCAGGTCGTCACCCGACTCGATCAATGGAGGACCCCGTGACGCGTTCGTTCTGCCTCGCTCTCGTACTCGCCGCGTGTGGTCCCGGTGACGACACCGACACGAGCGCCAACGATTCCGACAGCGACACCGACGCGGATTCGGACAGCGACACCGATTCGGACACGGACGCGGCGACCTGCGCGCGCTGGACCGCGGATCGCGCGAACCTCTCCGAGGGGACGTGGAGCGGCAGCACCTCGACGTGTGACGCCGGGACGTTGTCGGCGGACGCGCACGCGAACACGTTGCGCCTCGTGAACCTGTACCGGTCGTTGGCAGGGCTCCCGGCGGTCACGGAAGACGCCGGCAAGTCTGGGCTTGCGCAGGCGTGCGCGCTGATCATGCAGGCGAACGGCTCGTTGAACCACTACCCGTCGAGCGATTCGGCCTGCTACACCGCGGACGGCGCCGCCGGCGCGGGCAGCAGCAACATCGCGAGCGGCCCGTCGGTGATGGCCGTGGACATGTACGTCGCCGACTGGGGGAACGAGACCACGCTCGGGCATCGGCGGTGGATCTTGTCGAATTCCCTCGGCCCGATCGGCATCGGCGGCACCAGCGGCTTCTCGTGCCTCCAGGTCATCGGCGGCTCGGGCAACGCGGGGGCCGCGTGGACGGCGTTCCCGAAGGGTCGCATGCCGATCGCGGCGTGGACCGCGTCGTACGTGGGCCTCGACAGCACGGGCTGGACCGTGCAGAGCGACAGCATCGACCTGAACAGCGCGACGGTCACCGTCACGCGCGACGGCACCACGCCTTTGGACGTGAACGTCGTCGCATTGTCCGGCGGCTACGGCAGCAGCTACGCGATCAACATCCTCCCGCAGGGCTGGGTCACCGAGGTGGGGCACACGTACCACGTCGAGCTGGCGGGCACGTCCACGGCGATCAGCTACGACGTGGACCCGATCGGCTGCAACTGACGATCACAGCGGAACGTTCGCCAGGACGTGGACCGCGCCCGTCGAGGTTCGCGGCAGCTTGACGCCCCAAAGCTCCTTCTCGATGCAGGTCTTCGTCGTCCCGGACGCGCCGTCGATCACCGTCGCCGAGGACACCTTGCCCGACGTCTCGATCATCAACTCGACAGCGGCCTTGCGGGCCTGCGGCGTGCACTTCTTCGAGACCGAAGGTCCGATCTTGTCGCGCAACGCGACGAGGATGCCGTCGCGCTCCTTGGCGAGCGCGGCGTCCTTGGTGGTGGTGATGTCCACCGCGCCGGAGGCCGCGCCAGGCGCCGCGGCAGCGCTCTTCAGCGCGAGGGGATCGAGCTCGACGATCGTGACGGGGAGCGGCGGAGGGCTGAACCAGCCGAAGGCGCCGGCCCCGGCGCCGAGCACGATCAGCGCACCCAGCGTGGTGAGGCCGATGATCAACAGCGCGCTGGTCATGCCGCCGATCAACGACACCGCGGTGCTCGAGCCGCTTGGAGTGCGGCGCGGGCGCGGGGCGGGCGTTGGGATGCGGTGCGGAGAGGCCGCAGGCGGCGGGGCCGCAGCCGCAGGCATTGGGGCGGCGGGGGCCGGCGCGGGCGGCTGCGCCGCGGGCGGTGGAGGTGGAGGTGGCGCGGCCTTCGACGGCGGGCCGGGGACCCACTGCGTCGGCGACGGCGCGTCGACCGTGCGGTTCGCAGGCATCGAGTCGACCGTGCCGGGGCGCCGCGGGGGCGAGCCGGTCCAGTCGTCGCCCCCGAACGTCTCTTGCGAGCGGAGATCGAGCGTCCCGTCGCCGCGCACGACGGGCGGCGTGTTCGATGCGAGCGGTTCCGGACCGTCCGTCCGCTTCGCGGGCGCCACGGCCTGACCTGCGAGCCGCGCGAGGACCTGCTGAAGCGTCCAACGATCCTGCGGCTGCGGGCGCATCATGTTGTCGATGCAGTCCTGGAGGACGATTCGTCCTTCCGCGTCCTCGCACGGCGGCAGCTGCGGCGGGATCTGCTGCAGCAGCTCGTCGTGGCTGTGGTCGATGTCCAGGCGCTGCGTGAAATGGACGGGCACATGCCCGCTCACGAGATGGAACACGAGCCCACCCGCGGAGAATACGTCGGTCGCGGGGGACGGCGCCTGCCCGACGAATTGCTCGGGAGCTGCGTACTCGGGGGTGCCGACGAACGCGCCAACGCGCGTGAGGCCCTGGCCCATGCCGCCCGACATCTTCGCGATGCCAAAGTCCGTGACTTTGATGTGCGGGACCGTGTCCTTGTCGACGGGCTGGGCGAGGAGGACGTTGTCGGGCTTGAGATCGCGATGGACGACGCCGCGCTGGTGGGCCGTGTCGAGCGCTTGAAGGATCTGCTTCAAGATGCCCATCGCGACCTTCGGCGCGAGCGGCCCGTGCTGCTCGAGGTGGCCGGAGAGGCTGCCGCCGTGCTCGAACAACGTCACGAGGTAGGGCGCGTGACCTGTGCGGTGCACGAAGCCGCGACACTCGACGATGTGCGGGTGGGCGAGCTCCTGGAGGATCTGCGCCTCGTTCGAAAGGCGGCGCAGGAACGGACCGGCGTCGCGCTGGGTATAAAGCACCTTGATCGCGAGGTCTGGCGGCTGCGGCGTGCCCGACGCGTCGACCTCCCGCGCCAGGTACGTGAGGCCGGCCCCTCCGACGGCGAGCGGCTTCACGATGTAGTAGTGCCGATCGAGCGTGTCGCCAGCGGCGAGCAGGTCGCCCCAGCCCTTCTTGGGCTTCGCGGCGCTGCACGTCAAGTTGGGGCAACGCTCCGGGTCTTCCGTGAACGTCGTCAGGCACTTTGCGCAGTAACGGGTGCTCGCCATTGGGCGGTCATGCTACCACCCCCGCAGGACGATGTGCAGGATCGCCTTCGCCGCGATTCCGCGTGGCCGAGGTGTGGTAGCATTCTGGGGTGAGCGGCCCGCGGGTGCGGGTGTTCCGTCGTTCGTTCGCTCGCCCTGGGGGGTCGCATGCGTTTGTTCCCATCGGTTTCGGGTCGGATGCTGGTGTTGATGGCGTTGCTCGCAGCGTGCAATCGCAAGCCGCTCGACGTGGACGGCGATGGCCTGTCGCCGGAAGACGGCGACTGCGATGACAACGACGCGTCGGTCGGCGTGGCCGGTGAGTGGTGGGTGGACGGCGACGGCGACGGGTACGGCGAAGGACAGGGGATCGTCGCGTGTGACCCACCCGCCCAGGGTGTGACGAGGGACGGCGACTGCGATGACGCCAACGCGGAAGTGAACCCGGAAGCCGTTGAGCTTTGCAACGGCATGGACGACGACTGCGACGGCCTGATCGACGATGAGGCCGAGGCTGTGACCTGGTACGCCGACGTCGACGGCGACGGCTACGGCGACCCGTCGACGGGCGTGACCTCGTGTGCAGCGCCCGGTGAAGGCTTCGTGACCACCGCGTCGGACTGCGACGACGCAAACCAGGACGTGAACCCCGCCGCGACCGAGATCTGCAACAGCTTCGACGACGACTGCGACGGCGACGTCGACGAAGACCCGCCCGACTGGTACGTCGACACGGACGGTGACGGCTACGGCGACGACGGGCAGACGATCGCCGCGTGTGAACAGCCGAGCGGCACGTCGAAGGACGCGGGCGACTGCGATGACGCGGACTCGGCCTTCCACCCCGGCGCCACCGAAGACGACTGCGCGGACCCGAACGACTACAATTGCGACGGGTCGACGGGCTTCGTCGACGCCGACGGCGACACGTTCGGCGCCTGCGCCGAGTGTGATGATGGGAACGAGGCGATCAACCCCTCAGCCGCCGAGGTGTGCGACGGCGTCGACAACGACTGCGACGGCTCGATCGACGGCGTGTTCGCGGTCGACGTGACGGCCTGGTACGCGGACGTGGACGGTGACGGGTTCGGAGACCCCGACGGCGCCGTGGTGTTCGGCTGCTCGGCGCCCACCGGCACGGTCGGGAACGATCTCGATTGTGATGACGCCGTCGCCACGACGAACCCCGACGGTCAGGAGGTGTGTGACGCGGCCAACGCGGACGAAGACTGCGACGGCACGTCCGACGACCTCGACACCACCGCCACGGGCCAGACCCTGTGGTACCCCGACGTCGACCTCGACCTGTACGGCGACGAGACCGCGCCGGGCGTGCTCGCGTGTGACGCGCCGGCAGGCACGTCGGCCGACGCGACCGACTGCGATGACTCGGACAAGCTCTACAACCCGGGCGCGGTCGAGTCCGACTGCACCGACAAGAACGACTACAACTGCGATGGCTCGACCGGCTTCGCCGACGCCGACAACGACGGCTTCGCGGCCTGTGCCGACTGCAACGACCTTGACGCGAACATCAACTCGGGAGCGTCGGAGATCACCGGCGACCTCGTCGATCAGAACTGCGACGGCAAGGAGTCCTGCTTCGTCGACGCGGACAACGACGAACACGGCACCTCAGCCAAGGCGCTCTCCGCGGACCTCACGTGTGGGGCCGGCCTGTCCGTGGTTTCCGACGACTGCGACGACGGCGATAGCGGCGACTTTCCGGGCGCCGTGGAGCTGGTCGGCAACCTGGACGACGAAGACTGCAACGGAAAAGAGATGTGCTACCTCGACGCCGACGACGATGGCCACGGCGTTCCAGTCACCGCTGAGTCGTCGGACACGTCGTGCGGCACGCAACTCGCAACGACGCTAGACGACTGCGACGACACCAGCGGGATTACCTACCCGGGCGCCGCGGAGATCGTCGCCAACGGCAAGGACGAGGACTGCGACAACGGCGACACCTGTTACCTCGACGGCGACCGGGACACGTTCGGCGGCACCGCCACCGTGAACTCTGTCGATCTCTCGTGTGTCGATCCCGGTGAATCCAAGGTCAACAACGACTGCGACGACGCGAACGCCGCCGCCTACCCCGGAGCGACCGAGCTCGTCGGCGACGGCAAGGACGAGGACTGCAACGCGCAAGAGCTGTGCTACACGGACGCCGATCAGGACCTGTACGGCACCTCCGTCACCGTCATCGAGTCCGCCGACGCCGGGTTCGTGTGCGACACCGCGAACAAGGAGGCGAAGGTCAACGGCGACTGCGACGACACCTACGCGGCCGCGCACCCGGGAGCCGTCGAGCTCGTCGGCAACGGCAAGGACGAGGACTGCAACGCGACTGAGCTCTGCTACGTCGACAACGACAAGGACACCTACGGGACGTCGGTCACGGTGGTCGAATCGGCCGACGCGGGACTGACGTGTGATGTCGCGAACAAGGAGGCGAAGGTCTCTGGCGACTGCGACGACGCGAACGCGGGAGCGAACCCCGGCGTCGTCGAGTTGGTCGGCGACGGCATCGATCAGGACTGCGACACCCAGGAGCTCTGCTACGTCGACGCGGATCAGGACGCGTTCGGCACGTCGGTCACGATCATCGAGTCGGCGGACGCGGGTCTGACGTGCGATCTCGCGAGCAAGGAAGCGAAGGTCAGCGGCGACTGCAACGACGCCGACAAGACCGCCTACCCGGGCGCCGTCGAGGTCGTCGGCGACGGCAAGGACGAGGACTGCAACGCGATCGAGCTCTGCTACCAGGACAACGACCAGGACACGCAGGGCAGCAAGGTCGTCATCCCCGAGAGCAACGACGTCGGGCTCACGTGCGACACGGTCTCCAAGGAGTCGGTCAACAGCAACGACTGCAACGACGCCGACAAGACCGTCCTCACCGGCGGCGTGGAGGTGGTGGCCGACGGCATCGATCAGGACTGCAACCTGGCCGACGCGTGCTACGTCGACGCTGACCTCGACAAGCAGGGCTCGAAGCTCACCACGCCGGGCAACGACCTCGACTGCATCGACGCGAACGAGTCCAAGGTCAACACCGACTGCGATGATACGGACCCGGGCGACTACCTCGGCGCGGTCGAGATCGTCGGCAACGGCGACGACGAGAGCTGCGACGGCAAAGAGCTCTGCTACACGAACTTCGACAAGGACGCCTGGGGCCTGGCGTCCACGGTCGTGGAGAACCTGCTCGACCTCGACCTCACCTGCGAGAACCCCGAGAGCGAGGCCACGCAGGTGCTCGACTGCGACGACAAAGACCCGCTCGCCTCGCCCGGCGCGCCCGAGATCGTCGGCAACGGCAAGGACGAAGACTGCAACGGCAAGGAGCTGTGCTACGTCGACGTCGACCACGACACGTTTGGCACCTCCGTCACGGTGGACGAGTCGGCCGACGCGGGCCTCGTGTGCGACACCACGAACAACGAGGCGAAGGTGAGCGGCGACTGCGACGACGCCAACGCGGCCGCATACCCCGGCGCGGTCGAGATCATCGGCAGCGGCAAGGACGAGAACTGCAACGGGCAGGAGCTTTGCTACGTCGACGGCGACCAGGACACGTTCGGCAACTCGAACAAGTCCACGGTCATCGAGAACCTCCTGGACGTCGGGTTCACGTGCGACACCGTGAACAAGGAAGCCGACGACTTCCTCGACTGCAACGACGCCGACAAGACGGCGTACCCCGGCGCCGTCGAGGTGGTCGGCAACGCCAAGGACGAGGACTGCGACACGTTCGAGCTGTGCTACATCGACCTCGACAAGGACGGGCAGGGCAACTCGAACAAGTCGACGGTCCAGGAAAGCCCCGACGCTGGGCTCGCCTGCGCCAAGGCGCAGCAGGAGTCGCCGAACGCGTTGGATTGCGACGATACGGACCCGGGCGACTTTGTCGGCGCCGTGGAGATCATCGCGAACGCGGACGACGAGGACTGCAACGGCCAGGAGCTCTGCTACGTCGACTCCGATCAGGACACGTTCGGCAACTCGAACAAGTCCACGATCGTGGAGAGCCCAGACGTGGGCCTCACCTGCGACACCGCGAACAAGGAAGCGGACGACGTCCTCGACTGCGACGACGCCGACGCCGGTGACTACCCCGGCGCGGTCGAGATCGTGGCGAACGACGACGACGAGGACTGCGACACGAAGGAGAAGTGCTACCTCAACGTCGACAACGACCCGTACGGGATCATGACCCTCGTGGACAGCGTCGATCTCGACTGCAAGGACGCGACCGAGGCGTACCTGACGCTGGACTGCGACGACGCCGATCCCCGGCGCTACCCGGGCCTCGAGCTGTGTGACGGTCGGCAGAACGACTGCGCGGCCGCGTGGGTGGACACGCAGGAGAACGGCGAGGTCACGTACTTCCCGGCTGCGGGTACCTCGTTCATCGAGGCGACGGCCGCGTGGAACTCCGGCTCGTTCGGCGCTCCGACCGCGATCACCTTGCCCGCCACGGGCACCGTCGAGGTCTGCCGTGGCACGTACAACGTGGCCGTGACGACGGCGGCCATCCCCGGCGTGCTGACGATCAACGGGCGGTACGGCGCTGCAGCGACCACCTTGTCGGGCGGCGACGTCGCCCGCGTGTTCGCGGTGTCGGGCGCCACGGCGAACGTGACGGCGACCGGTCTGACGTTCGCGGACGGCAAGGCCGCCGGCGGCGGCGGCATCTGGCTGCGGTCCGGGGCCCTGTCGTTGAGCGCGTCTGTCGTCCGCGACAGCGTGTCCACCACCACCGGCGGCGGCATCCAGGCCGACGTCCTCGTGCGCCTCGACGACGTCGCGCTGTACGGCAACCTTGCGGCGACCGACGGTGGTGGCGCGGCTGGCAACGTGAACTGCGCGCTGTGCGACGTCCATGACAACGATGCGGGCGACGCGGGCGGCGGCATCTGGGCCACGGACCTGACGATGAACAACAGCCAGGTGTGGTCGAACTTCGCCGTGACGGGCGGCGGCGTCGCGTTCGAGCCCCGGGCGGCCGTGATCGGGTCGCTCACCTCCACCTCGGTCGACAACAACGTCGCGACGCGCGGCGGCGGCGTGTGGGCGAGCGCGCTCGTGGGTACGCTGAGCATGAGCTTCTCGTACATCGGCGAGAACCTCGCAGACGACGGCGGCGGCTTGTACATGTCGGGCGTGGACGGGCTGATGTCCGGCACGTCCGTCGATCTCAACGACGCGCGGCGCGGCGGCGGCTTGTTCCAGACGGCTGGCAGCGACTTCGCGTGCTCGGGGACCCTGACGGACAACGCCGGAATGCAGCAGAACGTCGCCACCACCGGCGGTGGTGCGATCTGGCGCGAGGCGACGGCGGCCGGCACGCAGTCCAACCGCTGCGACTGGGGCGTCAGCAAGGCCCCGGACGACAACGCGCCGAACGACGTGTGGAGCGTCTCGACGTCGACCGCGGCCAACTACGACGACAACGTGACCTTCAGCATCCCGTAGGCCGCGGCGTCACTCGACGTGGAGCTGCCCTTCGATCCGCAGCTCCACGTCGTTGTAGTCCTGGTCGCCGCCGCCCCACAGGTCCTCGAAGCCGATGGTCCACGCGCACTGGCCCGCGTACGTCATCGCGACGTGGGTGACGCCGTCGGCGTTGCGTGTGGCGGGGCCGCTCTGGAAGTGGTCGCCCGTGTTCCGCACCTGGATGCCGAACGTGAGCTCCGTGCCCTCGGCGACCATGCCGACCAGGTACGCCGTGCCGGGCGCCGTCTCGCCGCCCACGCCGAGCGCCTGGGCCCAGGGGAACTCGAGCCCGAGCTCGTCGTTGTACGACGAGTCCGACGCCGTGAAGATGACGCGGATCGGGGTGTTGCCGTCGTCGACGAACAGCCGCGCGGCGGGGTTCACGTCGTAGCCGTGGTCGCTCTGGTAGCAGGGATCTTCCGTCTGATCAGGTGGGGGCGCGGTGTCCGTCTGCTCGGGCACGCTGGTGTCGACGGTGTCCCCGGTGTCTCCGGCGGCGGTGTCGTCCCCGGCGGCGCCGCCAGCGGTGTCCACCGCGTCGAGGTCGGCGAGCACGTCGCTGCCGAAGTCGTATTCTGAGCATCCAGCCAAAAGTGCAACAAAAACAATCGATCCGGGGCGCATAGGTGCCTCCGGTCATCCCTTACGCAAACGGCGTGCCAATGGACGCAGGCCGACAATTCACGAAAGTGCGGCAACTTGTCCGCACCGTCAGGGTTCTCCCGCGTCCGCCTGGCCCGTCGCCTCGCCGCGGATCACGACGGCGCGGCGGGTGACCACGCCCTGGTCGTCTTCGGCGAGCACGACGATCTTGTTCGTGCCCGCGGCGAGCTCGAGCGGGACGCGCAGGTCGACCTTGCTCGACTTGCCGGGTCCGGCCCAGGTGACCTTGTTCCCGTTCGCGTAGACGACGACGTGGTCGAGCGTTCGATCGTCCGCGATCTGCACGGCGAGGGTGAGCGGGCCCGCCACCGCCGACACCGGCAGGTTCTTGATCATGACGCGCGGCGCCTCGACGTGCACGGCGGTGCCGTCGAGCGGCAGCGCGAGCGGCCACGCGAGCAGGCTCACGCCGCCCCCACGTGCCGTGACCTCGAGCTGGAGCGGGACGTACCCGACGGCGTCCACCCCGACGCGAAGCCCGAGCGTGAAGGTGACCTTTCCGCGGGGACCCAACGTGTCGGCCGTCACCGCAGAGTCGATCAGCTCGACGTCGCCGCCGTCGGGGTACGCGAACTGGGCCTTCAAGTCGGAGACGGTGGTCGTCCCGAGGTTCTCGAGGGTGATCTCGGCCTTGCGCTCGGGGCCTGTTCCGGACAGGTGCGCCGTGGCCGACACGCGCGCGATCGGAGGGGACGCCGCCTGCAGTAGCTGGTCCTGCAGCGTCGAGGGCGGGTGGCCCCCGGCACGGAGCCGCAGGCGCACGGAGTCTTCGCGGCGTTCCACGCCGGGCGGCAGGGTGAGGTGCACGCTGCCGTGGCCCCAGGCGCCGGGTTCCACGCGACCGATCGGCACGACCAGTCCGCTCCACGAGTCGAAGGTGTCGCACTCGAGCTCGACGAGCGCCTGAAACAGCGCCTGATCGTCCAGGTTGTGAACGTCGACCGACACCTCGACCTCGTCGGGGTGGGCGGGATCGGGGATGACCAACACCTTTGAGGCGGCTTGCATCGGCGGAAGGTGGCCGCTCGTGGGCTCGGGCGTCCAGTCGATGCCGCGGGTCTTGTACGCCTCGGCGAGCTTCGCCTCCTGCTCGGCGCGCATCTCGGGCAGCACCTCGTCGAGCGCGTGCAGAGCGGACTCACGCGTGGCGCAGGTCTCGGCGCGCAACGCCCCGCTGGCGCACGGCGCGTACGCGCGAAGCACCGTCCTGCGCGCGACCTCGAGCCCGAAGTCCTGCGGCTGGCTCTTGAGCCGCAACCCGTCGCCCGTGGCCTGGTGGGGCACGGGGACGATCTGCTCCCACGGCACCTTCGCGGACGGCTCCTCCCAGGCCCGGTAGCGGGCTCCCGTCGGTGTGATGTCGATGCGGCCGAGCACCGTGTCGGGGATCAGCCCGCCTTCGGCGATCTTGCGGTCGTTCTCGAGCACGTACTGCGCGACCGTGAGCTTCAGGCGCACGTCGTCGTCCAGGTTGTAGATCTTCTGGACCGTGCCCTTCCCGTACGACGGGTAGCCGATGAGTACGGCGCGATCGAGCTCGTAGAGGGCGCCGGCGAGGATTTCGGCGCCGGAGGCCGTCTCGTGGTCGATCAGGATCGCGATCGGAATCTCTGGTTCGTCGCCCGTTTTGGTGGCGTCCATGCGCGCCTGGAGGTTCTGCACCTCCCCGCCGTCCGGGCCTTCGGTGCGGAGCAACAGCCCGTCCGTGACGAACTGATCGACCGTACGCGCAGCCTCCTTCATCGAGCCGCCGGTGTTCCCGCGCAGGTCGATCACGAGGCCGCGCGAAAGCGCGCCAGCCGCCTTGAGCTTGGCCATCTCGATGTTGAGGTTGTCGACGGTGCGCTGCGAGAAGTGGTCGATGTTCAAGTACCCGACGCCGTCGGCGAGCACGTCGGAGCGCACGTTCGGGACGACGATCTCGGCGCGCGACAGGGTGAGGTCGATCAGATCCTCCTTCCCGCGCCGGATCGTGAGCACGACGGTGGTGTCGACGTCGCCGCGCACCCGCTCGATGGCGTCCTTCGACTCCATGTTCACGGTGGAGACCCCGTCGATCCGCACGATCACGTCGCCAAGACGAAGGCCGCCCTTCTCTCCGGGGCCGTCGGGGACCACGTCGGTGACGACCAGCTCGCCGGTGCGCCGCACGATGGTGGCGCCGACCCCGACGAGGGTTCCTTTCAGGCGCACGTCGAACCGATCGAGCTTCTCACCGGCCAGCACGCGGGAGTAGCGGTCCAGCGCGGTCGTGCTCGCCTTCAGCACCTCGAGCCGCACGTCCACGTCTTCGGTGTCGTACCCCGAGTCGACGATCACCTGCTCCAGTGACCGCAGCGCGGCGGGCAGCGTCTTCATGGACGCGACCGTGACCGCGCCGATGATCGACCCGTTCCCGTGGCGCAACACGACGCCGTCGGTGCCATCGGGTTCGACGACCAGCCAGTGGATCTGGTCGGAGACGCCCTCGCCGGCGGCCTGCAGCAGCTTGCCCGCGGTGACGCGGTCCGGGTAGAGGAACAGCTTCCCGACGAGATCGACCTCGCGCTCGTACGCGGCCTCGTCCACGATGGACGATCCCGGTTCGATAGCGTAGGCAGATAGTGCGAGCAGGGCGACGAGCATATGCATCGCATCATAGACCCGCCGGGGACGACGTCACGTCCATGACGTTATGGGGGCGCCGTGCACGACCGACACACCGACCTTGGGTTTGCGATGATCGACGACGACCGTCGGCGTCGAACCGGCCTTCCCGAGGTCGCCTACGGGGCCAACAAGACGCCTGCCCAGCTGGCGGTGATTCTCGGTCATCTCGTGTCACGCGGCGAGAAGGGCCTCGCTACGCGCGTCGGAGCCGAGCAGGCCGCGGCCGCGCAGGCGCTGTTGCCGAGCCTCGTCTACGAGCCCATGCCGCGCCTGTTGTGGGTCGTCCCTGACGGGATCGCGCCGTTCACGCAAACGTCAACGCGGCGGCTCGCCGTGTTGTGCGCTGGAACGTCTGATCTCCCCGTCGCCGAGGAAGCGGCGCGATGCGCAGAGTGGTTCGGCCTTCCGGTCGATCGCGTGTGGGACGTCGGGGTCGCCGGTCTTCATCGACTGATGTCGAAGATGGACGTGATCCGCGGCGCGGACTGCGTGATCGTCGTCGCGGGCATGGACGGGGCGCTGCCGAGCGTGGTGGGCGGGCTCGTGATGGCGCCGATCATCGCGGTCCCCACGTCGGTTGGCTACGGCGCGTCGTTTCACGGCGTCGCCGCGATGCTCACGATGTTGAACTCGTGTGCGCCGGGCGTTTCGGTGGTGAACATCGACAACGGCTTCGGCGCGGCCCAGTGCGCGTGGCGGATGTTGTGCGGCGGCGCGTCTCCGGTGTCTCCGGCATGAGCGTCGTCTGGATCGACGGGCAGGTCGCGATGGCTGGCGACATGCTGCTCGGCGCGCTGATCGACGCGGGCGCGGACTTCGATCGCGTGCGGACGGGCCTCCTGGCGCTCGCCATCGACGGGTGGACGCTCACCCGCGAGGAGGTGCGTCGCGGCGCGTTCCGAGCCGTGCGCGTCGTCGTGCACGTGCGCGGCGAGGTCGCGGACCTGCGTTTCACCCCGATCGGTCCCGGGCACGATCACGCGCACGACCACGCCCACGAGCACGGCCACGCGCACGATCACGGGGCCGGGAACGTGCACCGCGCGTGGAAGGACGTTCGCGCGCTGATCGTGAACGCGCCCCTCGCAGACCGCGTGAAGACGCGGGTCCTTGCCGCCTACGGGCGGCTCGCCGAAGCCGAGGCGAAGCTGCACGGTATGCCGGTGGACGACGTCGAGTTGCACGAGGTAGGCGCTGTCGACGCGATCATCGACATCGTCGGCGTTTGCCTCGCGCTCGAAGACCTCGGCGCGGACACGATCGTCGCCACGCCGCTGCCGATGGCGCTCGGCTCGGTGAACGCGGCGCACGGCCGGATCCCGCTGCCCGCGCCGGCCACGCTCGAAGCCCTGCGCGGCTGGCCGGTGTTCCCCGGGAACGTCCCGGGCGAATGGGTCACCCCCACCGGGGCAGCGTTGATCGCGGCGCTCGCGACGCCCGGCGGACCGCCAGCGATGACGATCCGCGCCGTGGGCCACGGCGCCGGGACGCGGGACCCGTCGGCGTTCGCGAACCTCGTGCGCGTGGTCGTCGGTGACGTCGCGGTCTCCGAGGCCGGTGACGTTGTCGAGCTCGCGTGCAACCTCGACGACATGCCCGGTCAACACGTCGCGGCCGCGATGGAGCACCTGCTCGCGGACGGCGCGTTGGACGTGTGGGCCGTGCCGGCGACGATGAAGAAGGGCCGCCCGGCGGTGGTGTTGCAAGCGCTCGCGAAGCCGAGCGACGCGGAGCGCCTCTCTGACGTGATGTTGCGCCACACGACCACGCTCGGCGTGCGGCGTTGGACCCATACACGGTCGGTGCTCGATCGCTGGCACGAGACGGTGGAAACCGTGTACGGGCCGATCCGCGTGAAGGTCGGCGGTCGCGCCGGAGTTGCATGGCATGTCCACCCCGAGTGGGACGACGTGGCTGCGGCTGCGGCTCGTGCAGACGTACCGGTGGCGGCCGTTCATGCGGCGGCGCTCGCGGCGTGGACGCCGAGCCAGCACCGCTGAATTTCGCGGAACGGCGAGCCAGCCGGGTCGAGTTTCGCAAATTGGCCGTGTGAGGCGGCTGGGGACTGCGCCCTCCATGAACGAACGCCAGGTTTCGTTGACGGTTCTGCGCGGAAGCGAACTTCGAGAGGGCTCGGTCAAAGGAACGCGAAACTCGGAACGGCTCGGTGCCTGACCCCCAGGAAAGGGATAGCCGCGTGCCTCTCGGAGGTCGCTTGCGTCGCATCGTCCCGTCCCTGGTCATCTTGTCGTTCGCCCTGGTCGCGAGCCCTGCCGGCTCCAAAGGCAACACCTACACGCCCAAAGCGGGCGACGCTGCCGCCGAGAGCGTCGTGAAGACGCTCGACCCGTCCGTCGATCCCTGCGTGGACTTCTACCAGTTCGCCTGTGGCGGCTGGTTCCAGTCCTTCGAGCTGCCCGCCGACAAGGTGAGCTACACGCGCAGCTTCTCGTCGATCGACGAGCGCAACGAGGTCCTGGTCAAGGGCATCCTGGAAGACGCCGCGAAGAAGGTTGACGCGAAGGACGACGACAAGCGGATCGGCGACCTGTACGGCTCGTGTGTGGACACCGCCACGATCGACGCGCTCGGTGCCAAGCCGCTCGCGCCCACGCTGGCGGAGATCGCGGCGGTGAAGGACCCGACGACGCTGATGGTGACGCTCGGCCACCTCCAGCAGGTGGGCGCCAGCCCGCTGTTCGGCTTCTGGGTCGAAGGCGACTTCAAGGACCCTGGCGTCAACATCATGCACGTGGTCCAGGCCGGCCTCGGGCTGCCCGACCGCGACTATTACCTGAAGGAAGGCGACGACGCGCAGAAGACGCGCGACGCGTACGTCGCGACGATGGAGAAGATGCTCGGCATGGCGGGCGTCGCGGAGCCCTCGGCTACGGCGAAGAAGGTGTACGCCTTCGAACTCGCGCTCGCGAAGATTCAGAAGGCGCCCGAGGACCTGCGCGACCCCACCACGACGTACCACCGCATCGAGCTCACGGGCCTGCAGGCGAAGGCGCCGGCCCTGCCGTTCGGCGAGATGTTCGGGGCGATGGGCGTCCCGGGGCTCACCGCGATCAATGTGACGGACCCCGACTACATCGAAGGCATGGGTAAGATCGTCGCCGCGACCGACTACGATACGTTGAAGGCCTACCTCGCGTGGCAGTACATCACAGCGGCCGCGCCGCTGTTGTCGGCTGAGTGGGTGGACGCGAACTTCGCGTTCTTCCGCAAGGAGCTCGTCGGGCAGAAGTCCGATCGCGACCGCTGGAAGAAGTGCGTCGACACGAGCACGGAAGCCTTCGGCGAGATCATCGGCAAGGGCTACGTCAACCTCGCGTTCAAGGGCGAGAGCAAGCCCGTGGCGCAGGACCTGATCGGGCGCATCGCGAAGTCGTTCGAGGCCAACCTGCCGGGCCTGTCGTGGATGGACGACGCCACGCGTACGCACGCGAAGGAGAAGCTCGACCTCGTCAACAACAAGATCGGCTACCCCGACGTGTGGCGCGACTATTCCGCGGTCACCACCGACAAGGCCGACTTCTTCGGCAACGTCATGCGTTCGCGGGCGTTCGAGAACAAGCGCCACCTCGACAAGGTCGGCAAACCCGTCGACAAGGCTGAGTGGTGGATGACGCCCGCCGAGGTCAACGCGTACTACGATCCGCTAAAGAACGAGATCGTGTTCCCCGCCGGCATCCTGCAGCCGCCGTTCTTTGACGCCACGTTCCCCGCCGCCATGAACTACGGCGCGATCGGCATGGTGATGGGCCACGAATTCACCCACGGCTTCGACGACTCCGGCGCCAAGTTCGACGGCCACGGGGTGATGACCGACTGGTGGGCCAAGGACGCCGTCGACAAGTTCGGAACGCAGACGAAGTGCGTCTCCGATCTGTACGGCACCTACACGATCACCGACGGCCTGAACGTCAACGGTGAGCTCACGCTCGGCGAGAACATCGCGGACCTCGGCGGCATCAAGCAGGCGTACGGCGCCTACCAGTCGTGGAAGGGCGAGCACGGCGGCACCGAAGACACGCGCATCACCGGGATGACAGCGGATCAGCTGTTCTTCGTCGGCTACGCGCAGTCGTGGTGCAGCAAGCGCACGCCCGAGATCGACCAGCTGTACGCGACGGTCGACCCGCACTCCCCGCCGCGCTTCCGCGTCAACGGGCCGCTGTCGCAGCTGCCGGCGTTCCAGACGGCGTTCAAGTGCAAGGCCGGCAAGCCGATGGCGCCCAAGACGCGCTGCGAAGTCTGGTAGACGTGGACCCGCGCCTCGTCGGGGCGGCCCATGCCGCGTGCGTCGTGGCGTGTACGCTCCTGCTGCTTCAGGTGCGGCCGTTCGGGCTCGACCCGGCGGTGGTGGCTCAATTTGACGGCCACCTGGACTTCACGACGGGGGCGTTCTTCGGGAGCTTCATGGCGTTCGCGTTCGTGCAGCTGCCGGGGCTCGCGTTCGGCGTGTCGCGCGGGAGCCGCGCAGGGCTCACGCTACTGGCCGCGGGCGTGGCGTCGTTTCTGGCCGCGACGGACCTGGAGGCCGTTCAGGTGGTCGCAGGTGGGCTCGTCCTGGCGCCGGGGACGGGGTTTCGCGTCATGACCGTGGGTGTCGGGCTGGTGGGCTGCGCCGCGTTCCTCGGGCTGTCCGAGTGGGCGCGCCGCGGGGCGGGTGTGGCGGGGCCGCTGTTGCTGTGCGCGACGGTGCTGCTGGCGCGCGTGCCCTCCGAACTCGAGATCTTCGGTTTTTTGGTCAAGCTCGGGGAAATCTCGTTGTTCGCCGTACCCGTCTATTTGGGTCTGGCGGGGGGGCCGATCGTGTTGGCAGGCGGCCTGCTGTGGTGGCGCGGCATCGGTGAGCGGCGGCTGGACGACGCGCCGCTCGGGGTGGCCGACGCCGCGCTGCTCGTGGTGATGTTGCTCGGGGTCAGCGTGAGGTCCTTGGGTCAGCCACCAGGGCCCGGGGTCGGCGTGGCCGCGGCGTGGCTGTTGGCGCCGCTGCTCGTCGCTTATGTTGCGGGGGCGGGGACGCTTAGGCGCTGACGCGATCGCCGCGGTCGAACGCGATGCGGTCGCCCTCGTGGCGCGCGTGGAAGGTGCGCACGGTGAGGTGGGGGCGGCCGTGGGCGAGGAGGACCGCCGCGCGGGCGAGGTCCTGCAGCTGGCGCTGGCGACGTCCATGGTCGTCGATCTGCGCGTGCTGGGCCTTGTAGAAGCCGCAGCTCTCGTGTGAGATCAGCAGCACGTCGGTGATGTGATGCGCGCTGATCAGGAACTCGGCCTGGCTTCGCAGGTGGCTCGCGAGGATGACCGAGCCGCTCGTCCACGCGCTCATCGCGCCCGGGCCGCCCGGCACACACAACACGTCGATGCGCGGGTGTCCGAGCGCCTCGGCGAGCTCCTCGACGGCGCGCGTGTAGCGCCCGTCCGAGCAATACAGCGCGAGCACCGTGGGATGCGTATCGGTGAACGGCGTCTTCGTGACGACGGTCACGCCTGTGGCTCCGAGAGGCTGCGGAGGATGTAGTGGTACCAGCACTTGTCGCGGTGCCCAGCCTCTTTGGTGCCCTTTGGCAAGCCGTCCGGCTGCAATCCGCCGCAGCCGGGGCACGCGGGCACCTCGCGGGTGGCGCCCTTGTAGACGATCTTGTTCTTCGAGGCCCACTCGTAGCCGCGCACCACGGCGAAGGCGCGGTCCTGCGCTGCGGCGGCCGCCGTGCGTTCCGCTTCCTGGTCGGCCAGCGCGGCCTTGAGGCGATCGACCTCCGTCTGAAGCGCGTGCATGCGCTCACCGGCCTCCAGCGCGGCCTTCTGGAGCGCCGCTGCCTTTGCGCGCTCGGACGCGACGACGCGGCTCGCGACGTCGACCTTCGCGAGGGCCTGCCCCTTCTCTTCGATCTCGAACGCGAGCTGCGCGCGCGCCGACGCGAGCAGGGCGACCTCGAGGCTGGGCGCCGCGACCGGCGGCGTGACCACCGGCGCTGCGGCCCGAGCCGACAACGCGAGCCGCATCGTCCCGAGGAACAGCGGCGTGCGCGCGAGCGCGGGGTTCACCTCGACGGCGGCTTCCAGCGCCTGGAGGACGTCGAGGAGCTCAGCTTGAGACAGCGGTTCCACGTGCTCAGGCCTGGGTCGTCGGCGGGATCACTTCCGTCGCCGCCGTGCTCTCGCGGATCGCACTCGCTGCGTCGCGCAGCGTGTTGCGAGCGACGCCGCCCATGATCTCGGTGATCTCCTTCACGTCGGGGTTCTCGGTCATGCTGCGCATGGCCTCCTTGATCATCGGCAGCGCGCCGGCCGCCGCGAGACCCGCGCCCATGATCGTGCCGGGCAGGTTCGCACCGTCTTCGCCGCCACCGCCGAGGCCGTTGATCTGCAGCACGCGGACGTCGGACACCTTCGTGATCGGCGCCATGAACTCGCGGATCATCGCCGGCGCCTGCTCGAGCGCCTTGATTGCGACGTCGCGCATCATCGTCTGGTTGCTCACGGCGTTGCGCGCTTCCATCAACAGGCGCTCGGCCTCGGCGCGGGCCTTGCCTTCCTGCAGCACTGCGCCCGCGAGCGCGATCTTCGCCTTCGCCTCCTTGTCGGACGCCTCGTATTCCGCGTTCGCGCGGATGGTACGGGCGGACGCCTCGGCTTCGGCTTCCACCTTCAGCGCGTCAGCGCGGCCCGTCGCGGTCGCCTTCATCGCGTTCGCCTGACCTTCGGCCTGCGCGCGCACGGCCTCGGCCTGCTTGATCGCGGAGTCGCGGTCACCTTCTGCCTTGCGGGTCTGCACGTACGCGTCGCGATCGGCCGCGACCTTCTGCTGTTGCGCCTGCTCGTCGGCCTTGATCACGACGACGCGCCGGGCGCGGTCGGCCTCGGCCTCCGCCTTCACCGTGATGATCGTCTCCTCGGCCTTTCGCTGCTCGGCCTCGGCGGTGGCCTGGCTCCCACGCGCGGCCGCCTCGTCGGCCTTCTTGCCGGCGATCGCGATCTCGCGCACGATCTCGGCCTCGGAGATCGCCTGGGTGCGCTGCTGATCGGCGACCTTGATCGCCTGGTCCTTCGCGATCGCAGCGGACTCGACCGACTTCTGGCGCGCGATCTCGGCCTCGGCCTTGATGCGGGCGGCCTCTTCTTCGGCCTTCTTCGACTCGGCACCGGCCTTGGCGCGCTGCACGGTGAGCGTATTGTCCTGCACGATCTGTGCTGCCTGAATCGCCTGCTCCTGCAGGATGCGCGACGTCTCGACCGTCTTCTTCTGTTCGGCGCTCGCGAGCGCGCGCTCCTGCTCCTGGGCGAGCACCGCCTTCTTCGTCTCGGTCTCTTTCGTCGCGGTGAACTCGGCCACCTGGCGCGCCTGCTCGGCCTCGAGCTCTTTCTGCTGGCGGTCCAATTCGAGCGCGCGCTTGCGGGACTCGACGTCCTGCTCTTGGACTTTGATGTCCGCTTCGCGCTTGATCTTATTCGTCTCCTGGCGGTTCTTTGCGACCGTCTCGGCGACGTTGCGCTGACCTTCCGCCGCGAACACGTCGCCCGGGTCCTTCGTGAATTCGCCCTGCTTCAAGTGCGGCACCGTGACGGCGACCAGCACGAGGCCGAGCTTCGCGAGGTCGAGCGCGAGCAATTGCGTGACCTCGTCGGCGAACTCGCCCTTCTCGGAGTTCAACTTCTCGAAGCTCTTCTTGAACGCCGCGGTGCGGAGCGCGTCCGTGACGAGCGAATCGACCTGCTGCTGGATGATCTCCTCCATGCGGCCGCTCATCGAGCCGCCTTCGGCGCCGAGCGACTGGGCGGCGAGGACGACGTGCTTCGGGTCGTCCGGGCTGACGCGGACGATCAGCTCACCGCGGATTTCGGCGGGGATCTTGTTCGCGGTGGGGAGCGCGTTCTCGGCCGTGCGCTCGATCGGGATCTTCACCGCCTTGAGCGACACGTGGGTGACGCGGTGGAACATCGGGATGACCCACAACCCGCCGCCGGTGCTGACGACCGGCTCGCGACCGCCGGTCTTGACGAGGGCCTCGTCCGCGCGCGGCACGACGTAGAAGTTGCGAATCGAGAACAGGATCGCGAAGAACAGGGCCACAACGGCGCCCGCTGCGACGGCGAGCATGATCAGGGTGGTCGGCATTTTCAGGACTCCAGTCGGTTAAACGGTCACAAGAGGACGTACGATGTAAAGGTTCTTGCCGGCGTCGTAGGCGACGAGGTGGACCTCGGTGCCGCGCTCGATCTCGGTTGGCCACGTCGGGTCGGCGCAAACGTTGAGCAAGGCATCCGGCGACTGCGCGCCATTCGGGCTCACCTTCACCTGGCCGATCGCGTGGGTGATGGACGTCGCTGCGATCCCCGTGCTGCCGGTGAATTCACCGCTCTTGCGGGCGACCGCGTCGGCGGGAACGACCTTGCCGATCAGGTCTGCGACGGCGCGTGTTGCAGCGAGCGAGCCTACCGTGGCGAGCACGAGGGCGACCGGGAACAACAGCTGGCCCCACGCGGCGAACAGATCGCGACCGACCGCGTTCACGAGCAGCCCGATGATGCCGAACGAGACGAGCAGCACCTCGAGCAGCACGGAGGATGGCGCCTTGCCGACGCCGAACACGGCGAGCACGCTCAGCGAGCTGTGCCCGCTATCTCCGTGGGGCAGGTCGCCGTGCGTGAGGTCACCGCCGGCGTCGATGCCGCCGTCGTGATCGGTGTGCCCTCCGCCAAACACCGTAGCGCCGACGAGGCCCATGCCGACCAGGAACGTGACGATGAACGGCCAGTTCCACCACCCGATCAGCCATGCAAGCATCGTTTCCCCACTCCGCGCGGGGGACTAACCGGTCATCGTCCGCGGTGAACGCCGCGCCCTTGGATTGGACGCGACCCCGCCGATTTTGGTTGCGGTTACAGGCGTAGCCGGTGTCTGACGACGGGAGGCGACATGGGAGGGCTGCTCGACGAGGTGGCCCTGGAGGCCATGGTCTACGATGAGGCGACCGCCTTGCCGGGGAGCCGGGTGCTCGGCTTGCCAGCGCATCCTGGGGTCGAGGGAGGGGCCGCTTTGGCCCTCGCGGCCGGCGCCCACACGCGGCTCGATGCGCGCGCCCACCTCGGAGCGTTCCATCACGCAGGGCTCGCGGTCGGCGGCACGCTCGACGGTGGGCTCGCGGTGGAGCACGCCTTCACCTTCGGGGCCGTGGTGGGCGCTGAAGTCGGGGTTGGCGCGCTGTGGTCGCGAGGGCCCGACGGCGAGTACGTGAAAGACGGGGGCGAGTGGACGTTCCGGCACGACGCCGGGCTCCTCGCGGTCCGGCCGAGCCTCGCTGCGGAGCTTGGCTGGCGCCTGGGAGCAGGGGGCGGCGCGCCTCGGCTGTTGTTCCGCTACCGCGCGTGGGTCGAGGCGCCGTTCTCGCCGGGGTTCATTCCCGTCATGATCCACGGCGACACCGGGTTCGCGCTGCGGATCCCGCTCGCGCCGAGGAGCTGGTGATGCGCCGCCTCGTGCTGCTGGTCGGGCTCGCGGCGTGTTCGCGGGAACGGTCCTCGCCCGCGGGGGCGTTGGACTGCGACGCGATCCCGATGGATGCTTCCCACCCTGACGCCGCCGCGATCGACGCGCTCGTCACCGCGCGCGTGTCCGAGGGTCTTCCAGGACTGATGCTCACCATCGATCGCCCTGGCATCGGCGCCTACCACGGCGCCGCGGGCTTCGCCGATCTTGGCGCTGGCACTCCGATCGCGCCTTGCCAGCTCACGCGCGCGGGCAGCATCAACAAGACCGTGACGGCGGCCGTCGTGCTGCAGCTCGTGGACGAAGGCGTGTTGGGGCTCGACGATCCCATCGCCGCTCACCTGCCTCCGGACGTGGTGCGCGGGGTACCGAACGCGGACCTTGCGACGATACGCCAGGCGCTCCAGCACGCCTCCGGCATCCCGAATTGGATCTGGAGCCTTGGGTTTCAGACCGCGAGCCTCGACGACCTCGAGCGCGTGTGGACCGCCGACGAGCTCCTCGACTTTGCGCGCCGGCAGCCGCCCGCGTTCGAGCCCGGGGCCGACGTGGACTACTCGAACACGAACGCGCTGCTGCTCGGCCTCCTGCTCGAGAATGTCACCGGCGAGCCGCTCGCGACCCTCTACGACGAGCGGGTGTTCGCTCCGATCGGCTTGCGCACCACCCGGTTCGCCGCCTCGGAGCCCGTGCCTGACGACTTGATCCGCGGCTACGTCGACCTGCGCAACAACGGTCAGCTCCTGGACGGCACGCGGTTCAACGGCTGGGACGTCCACGCCGACGGGGGGCTGCTCAGCGACCCGGCCGAGCTCACCGTGCTCATGCGGGCGATGATGGACGGGACCCTCGTTCCGCCGTCGCTGCTGGAGGACGTGCGCGGCGTCCGTGCGCCGTCGACCGTCGACCCCGAGTTCTTCCCCATCGAATACGGGCTCGGCGTGTTCCGCATGGAGACGTCGACCGGCACGTGGTGGTTCCACAGCGGCGACGCGATCGGGTATTGGGCGACCGCCCTCGTGCGCGAGGAAGACGGGGTCGCAGTCTCGTGGGCGGTCAACGGGAACTACGGCACCCTCGACGCGTCGGTGTCGTCGAGGTCCGCCTGGGAGGACGTGCTGGACCTCGTGGGGCCGCCCTGAGGCACGCAGCCGGCGTCGCTATTGCTGTTCCCACCACGAAGCGTCGTGCGAGGGGACCGGGGCCGCGGGGTGCACACCGTGCCCCGGCACGCGCTTGCGGATCACGTCTTCGGACCAGCCCGTGAGCGTCGCCACGTTCGTGATCTCCTGCTCTTCCCGCGCGTACAGGTCTTTCACGTACTTCTGCCCGGCGGGGCATTCGACCCCACCCTCGAACGCGTGGTGGATCACGTAGCGGCCCTGGAACGTCGACGCGTCCGCCGTCTCCTGGAACGTGAGGTCCTCCGGGAAGTGCGCCATGTCGTAGCGCACGTGCAGGCGCGTCACGAAGCCGCCGGTCACGCCGCCGTGGTATTCGCTCGCCCAGACAGCACCCATCTTGGTGAGCGCGTCGCCGGACATGTAGATGCCGGTGCACGGGTCACATTGAATCGACAGCGGCCACGCGTATTCGAGCCACACCGTCTCCATGCCCTGCTTTGCGACCTGCTTCTCGAACATCGCCTTGTAGAACGGCGCGAACTCGGACGCGACGTATTCGGGGACGTCCTGATCGGTGGGGATCTTCGTCGTGCGGTAATTGGTGGTCTCGACGCGGCCCGTCTCGGTGAGCGCGTAAATGACGAGGTCCTGGGGACCCTGGGCGTTCACCATGCCGAGGCGGATCGGCAACATGAACTTCGGCGACTCGTATTCGACCTGAAGCGGGCGCAGGAACGGCGCCTGATTGCCGGTGTGCGGCACCTGGTTCAGCGCTGCAAGGTCGACCTTGGCGACGAAGAACTTCATGTTCTGTTTGATGTAGCTGCCGAGCACGTCCGAGGCGCCCTTCGGGAGGTTGTACCCGTTGTCGGTGAGCCAGCGCGTGAGCCCGTCCGATTGTTCGGCCGACAGGATGAGGATGTCGTATTCGCCGACGTCGTAGGATGCCTCGATCGTGACGCCGTAGTCCTTTGGTGTTGGCGCGGAGTCGGTCACCGTCATCTTGCTCGGGTACTTCGACGTTGGGCGCGGGATGGTCATCGTGGTGCGCGGCGCCGGGTCCGGGCACGGGTCCGGGTCGTAGTATTCGGCCATGCGCGGCTTCGTGAAGCCGTCGATCTGGTCGATGATCGCGTTGTCCGAGACGCGGATCTGCTCCTTCTTGATCACGGTCGGGACGGGGACCACGATCGCGAATTGCTTGGGCTCGCCCTTGTAGTCGTTGGCCATCGTGAGCGTGGTGAGGTTGCCCTTGCGGGCGAGCACCACGCGCGAGGCGTTGTTGAACAGCGGCGCGTCGGACGTGGCGACGTAGAACCCGCAAAACGCCGCGGCGCGGTCGGCCATCGTCGCGAGGCCCACGGACAATGTCAACGCCAGGGCCGCCTGCTGAACCTTGTTCACTGTTGCTCCCACCAGGACGGTGTACGCGCGGGCCCTGATGCGGATTCATGGCCGGGCACCTTTTTCCGGATCTGGTCGGCGGACCATCCGGTGAGCGACGCGAGGCTCGTGATGTCGGCCTCCTCGCGGGTGTACAGGTCCTTCACGTATTGTTTGCCGGCCGCGCACGACGTGTCGCCGGTGAACTTGTGGTTGATCACGTACCGGCCCTGGAACGTGCTCGAGTCCGCCGTCTCCTGGAACGCGAGGTCTTCGGGGAAGTGCGCCATGTCGTACCGGACGTGCAGGCGCGTGATGAAGCCGCCGTTCACGCCGCCGTGGTATTCGCTTGCCCAGGACGCTCCCATCTTGGTGAGCGCGTCGCCCGACATGTACACGCCGGTGCACGGGTCACATTGAATCGACAGCGGCCACGCGTATTCGAGGAACACGGTCTGCATTCCCTGCTTGGCGACCTGCTTCTGGAACAGGGCCGTGTAGAACGACGCGAACTCCTGCTCGACGTACTCGGGCACGTTCGCGTCGGTCGGGATCTTGGTCGTGCGGTAGTTCGTGGTCTCGACGCGGCCCTTCTCGGTGAGCGCGAAGATCAGCAGGTCCTGGGGACCGTCCGCGTTCACCGTGCCGAGGCGGATCGGCAACATGAACTTTGGCGATTCGTATTCGACCTGCAGCGGGCGAAGGAACGGCTGCTCGAGCTTGTTCTTCTCGGCCAGATCGACCTTGGCGACGAAGAACTTCATTCCCTGCTTGATGTAGCTGCCGAGCACGTCGGAGGCGCCGCGCGGGATGTTGTAGTGGTTGTCGACCAGCCACCGCTCGAGCCCGTCGGACTGCGTCGCCGACAGGATGAGGATGTCGTATTCACCGACGTCGTAGGACGCCTCGATCGTGACCCCGTAGGATCTGGAACCTGTCGAGCTCGGCTTCGGGACCGCCGCGTCTTCCATCGCCATCGACGGGATGAGCCCCTCGTTCACGCGGTAGTCGTAGGGTTCCGGGCAGGGGTCGGGGTCGTAGTAGGCCGCCAGACGTGGCTTGGTGTACCCGTCCATCTGGTCGATGAGGGCCGACTCCGAGACGCGGATCTGCTCCTTTTTGATCACGGTCGGCACGGGGATGACGATCGCGAAGTCCTTCGCGGCGCCTTTGTAGTCGTTCGCCATCGTCATCGTGGTGAGGTTGCCGCGCCGCGCGAGCACCACCTTGGACGCGTTGTTGAACAATTGCGAGTCGTCGGTCGACACGTAGAATCCGCAAAACGCGGCGGCCTGATCGGCCATCGCGGCGAGGCCGACGGCGCTGGCGAGCGCGACGACGGAGCGTTGGACTTTGTTCACTGTTGCTCCCACCACGACGGCGTACGCGCGGGGCCGGGCGCGGTTTCGTGCCCCGGCACCTTCTTTCGGATCTGGTCGGCGGACCAGCCGGTGAGCGATGCGAGGCTCGTGATGTCGGCCTCCTCGCGGGTGTACAGGTCCTTCACGTATTGTTTGCCGGCCGCACACGACGTGTCGCCGGTGAACTTGTGGTTGATCACGTACCGGCCCTGGAACGTGGACGAATCGGCGGTCTCCTGGAACGCGAGGTCTTCCGGGAAGTGCGCCATGTCGTACCGGACGTGCAGGCGCGTGATGAAGCCGCCGTTCACGCCGCCGTGGTATTCGCTCGCCCAGGACGCTCCCATTTTGGTGAGCGCGTCGCCCGACATGTACACGCCGGTGCAGGGGTCACACGAGATCGAAAGCGGCCACGCGTATTCGAGGAACACGGTCTGCATGCCCTGCTTGGCGACCTGCTTCTGGAACAGGGCCGTGTAGAACGACGCGAATTCCTGCTCGACGTACTCGGGAACGTTCGCGTCCGTCGGGATCTTGGTCGTGCGGTAGTTCGTGGTCTCGACGCGGCCCTTCTCGGTGAGCGCGAAGATCAGCAGATCCTGGGGGCCGTCCGCGTTCACCGTGCCGAGGCGGATCGGCAACATGAATTTTGGCGACGCGTATTCGACCTGCAGCGGGCGCAGGAACGGCTGCTCGAGCTTGTTCTTCTCGGCGAGATCGACCTTGGCGACGAAGAACTTCATTCCCTGCTTGATGTAGCTGCCGAGCACGTCGGAGGCGCCGCGCGGGATGTTGTAGTGGTTGTCGACCAGCCACCGCTCGAGCCCGTCGGACTGCGTCGCC
>CANNIZ010000025.1 GCA_947505245.1 Pseudomonadota bacterium
CCGAGTAGATCAGGCGCGGGCAACTTCGTCGATCGCCCTCGTGATCATCGGCTCAGAGGCTCAGTTTCCCCACGGGCCGATCTCGATCAGTGCCGCCGACTATGGCGCTATGTTCGACACGCTCCTAGAGGACTTCGAGCGAAAGGTCGACCCAGCGCGCCTGGTGGATCAGCCCGCCGGCGCTCACAAGGTCAAGCCCGAGGTGCTTGATGCGCGCGATGCGCTCGGCGGTCATGTTGCCCGACGCCTCGAGCACCACGCGGGGATCGCGCGCGCGCGCCTGTTTCACGGCGGCCGCGAGCAGCTCGTCGTTCATGTTGTCCAACAGCAGCGCGTCGACGCCGCAATCCAGCGCCTCGTCGAGCTGCGCGAGCGTCGTGACCTCGCACTCGATGCGCAGCAGGTGGTGCGCGTGGGCCTTCGCGCGCGTGATCGCGTTCGTTACGCCGCCGGCAGCCACGACGTGGTTGTCCTTGATCAAGACGCCGTCGTACAGCGCGTGCCGGTGGTTCCGCCCGCCGCCCGCGCGCACGGCCATCTTCTCGAAGTCGCGTAGCAGAGGCGTCGTCTTCCGTGTGTCCACCACGCGGGGGCCGCCGGGACCCGCCGCATCCACGAACGTCCGCACGTTCGTCGCGATGCCGGAAAGCTTCATCAGCAGGTTGAGCGCGGTGCGCTCGGCGGTGAGGATCACCCGCAACGGGCCCTGAAGCCGGGCGATCACTGTCTTCGGCGTCACGCGCGTGCCGTCCGGGACGACGGCGTCGTACGCGAGCAGCACGCCGCGCTGCGTCGCGAGCTCGTTGAACACGAGCGCGGCGAGCGCCTGGCCACAGACGATCAGGTCCTGTTTTGCGACGATCTCGGCCTTGCCGATCGCGTGCTCGTCGACGGTGGAGTCGGTGGTGACGTCGCCATGGCCGAGGTCTTCGGCGATGGCGGCGCGGATGAAGTCGCGGTCGGTGTTGGACATGCACCAGGGCTAACCTGATCGGCGTGCTACGATTTCTGCATGCCGACTGACATGTCGCGCCGCGACGCCGTCGATCCGCAGTTCGACGGGCACCTCGACCGGGAGTGGAAGGACCTGACGCCCGACGAGAAGCTCGACTGGCTGTGGGAGGTCATGGAGCTGAGGCGTCTGGCCCGTCGCGAGCCGTCAGGCGCCGAGCGCTAGGACATCGCCTCTTTCATGCGTTCCTGCGAGGCCTTCAGCGTGTCGCGCCGCACGGTGGCCTCGGCGAGCTTCGCCTTGAACTCCTCCACCACCTCGACCGGGGCGCGCGCGACGAACCCGTCGTTCCCGAGCCGCTTGGTGAGGTCGTTCACGTCCTTGTCGATCTTGGCGATCACCTTCTCGAGGCGCTTCACCTCGGCGGCGAAGTCCACCACGCCAGCGAGCGGAATCACACACTCGTGGCCGCTGACCACGCCGGTCGCGTAGCCCTTCGGGCGGCCCGAGAACGCGCGGATGTCGAGCTTGCCCATGTCGCGCAGCGCGCGTTCATGGTGCGCGAGGCGCGCGCGCAGCCCCTCGTCGGCGATGTGAACCTCCAGCTGGGTGCGCGGCGCCAGGTCCATGTCGGCGCGGATGCGGCGCGCCTCGGTGACCATCGCCTGGAACTCCCCCATGTCGCGCAGCACGTGCTCGTCGTGGTTGAAGTCCTCGGCGCGCGGGAACGGCGCGGTCGCCACGAACCCGACAGCGCCCGTGCCGGGGTGCGGCACCGCGTGCCACACCTCTTCCGACAGGAACGGCATCATCGGGTGGATCATGCGCGCGATCACATTCATCGTCTCGTACAGCACGTGCTTGGTGCCGTTCTTCTCGGCCGCGCCGCCCTGATCGTCGTACAGGACCGGCTTCGCCAATTCCAGGTACCAGTCGCAGAATTCGCCCCACACGAACGAGTGGATCTCCGTCGCCGCCTCGTTGAACTTGTACGCGTCGAGCGCCGCGCGCACCTTGCCGGCGGCGACGCCCGTGCGGGCGCGGATCCACCGCTCGTAGGGCCCGAACGCCATGGGCGCCTCGGGGTCGTAGCCTTCGCGGTGCATGAGGCAGAAGCGCAGCGCCGACCAGATCTTGGTCTCGAAGCGGTGGTAGTTCTCCACGCGCTTCTCATCCCACAACACGTCGCGGCCCTGCGCGGCGAACGCGCAAAGCGTGAACCGGAACGCGTCGGCACCCCATTTCGAGATGACATCGAGCGGGTCGACCACGTTGCCCTTGGTCTTGCTCATCTTGTCGCCGTTCTTGTCGCGCACGAGGGCGTGGATGTACACGTCCTTGAACGGCACCGTCCCGGTGAAGTGGATGCCCGCGAACATCATCCGCGCCACCCAGAAGAAGATGATGTCGAACCCCGTCACCAACACGCTCGTCGGGTAGTAGCGCTGCAGATCGGCGGTGTTGTCCGGCCAGCCGAACACGCTCATCGGCCACAGCGCCGAGCTGAACCACGTGTCGAGCACATCCTCGTCCTGGCGGAGGTCGTGTTTGCCGCAGGTCTTGCACACCGTCGGTGCCTCGCGCGCCACGTGCAGATCGCTACACGCCGCGCACTCCCACGCCGGGATGCGGTGGCCCCACCACAGCTGGCGGCTGATGCACCAGTCCTGCAGGTTGTTCAGCCACGCGTAGTACGTGTTCTCCCACTGCTTCGGCACGAAGCGCGTGTGGCCGTACTTCACGGCGGCGAGCGCGGGCGTGCCGAGCGGCGCCATCTTCACGAACCACTGCGTGGAAAGCATCGGCTCGACCACCGCGCCCGATCGCTGCGACTTGCCGATCGCCAGCGTATGCGGCTTGGTGCCGCGCGCGAGGCCGAGCTCTTCCAAGGCAGCCTTTACCTGCGTCCGCGCGTCGAAGCGATCGAGGCCGACGAACTTGCCGCCGTTGTCGTTGATCTTCCCGTCCGGCGTCAGGATCGTGATCATCTGCAGATCGTGACGCTTGCCGGTCGCGTAGTCGTTGAAGTCGTGGGCAGGTGTCACCTTCACCACGCCCGTGCCGAACGCCATGTCCACCAGGATGCCGTCCGCGATGATGCGGATCTTCCGGTCCACGAACGGGTGGTCCACGGTCTGCCCGATCAGGTGCTTGTAGCGCTCGTCATCGGGGTGCACGGCCACCGCCGTGTCGCCGAGCATCGTCTCTGGGCGCGTGGTCGCCACGACGATCTCGCCGCTCCCATCGCTCAATTTGTACGCGAACTCGAACAGCTCGCCCTGGGTCTCCTCGTGCTCCACTTCAAGATCGGACAGCGCCGTCTGATCGAGTGGATCCCAATTGATCAGCCGGGTGCCCTTGTAGATCAGCCCGTCTTCGTACAGCTTCACGAAGTGTTCGGTCACGGCGCGCGTGAGCTCCGCGCTCATCGTGAACTGCTCGCGCGACCAGTCCGTGCTCACGCCGAGCTTCTTCAGCTGGTTGGTGATGGTGCCGCCCGACTCGGCCTTCCACTTCCAGATCTTCTCGACGAAGCCCTCGCGGCCGAGCGTGCGGTAGTCCACACCCTGCTTCTCGAGCTGGCGCCGCACGACCCACTGGGTCGCGATGCCGGCGTGGTCGGTGCCCGGCACCCACACCACGTTGTAGCCGTCCATGCGCTTGTAGCGTACGAGCACGTCCTGCAGCGTGTTGTTGAGCGCGTGCCCCATGTGCAGCGAGCCCGTGATGTTCGGCGGCGGGATCACCACCGAAAACGCCGGCCCGGGCTTTGCGGGGTCGGCGCGGTACAGTCCGACGCCGTCCCACGCGTCGGACCAGCGGGTGGCGGATGCGTGGGGATCGTAGGCGCTGGGGGTCTCGGACATGGGTCCTCCTCCCTGTCCGTTAACTGATTCCCGCTCGGCTTCGCGGCCCTCAGGTCGCGTTGACCTTTTCGGCGCCGGACCTCTCGAGCCATCGCTCGAGCTTGATCTCATGCTCTTTCGACGCGGCTTTCACGCCGATTACGATGCCGCCGTCCAGGAGGCCAGCGTGGTAAAACTTCGCGTGTCGCTCGGGGATGCCCGCGCCCATGATCGCGCCGATCAGACCGCCCGTCGCGCCGCCCGCGCCGGCGCCTGCAAGTGCCGCGGCGATCGGCCCGGCGACGACGAGTCCGATGCCTGGGAACGCGATCGCGGTCCCTGTGGCGGCGATCGCAGCGAGCACCGCGACGACCGAGCCGCCGACCGCCCCGCCGACGCTCATGGTCGTGGCGGTTTCGTCCCGATTTTCGCCTGCCGCCTGCGCGAAGTGGGTGGTGCGCGATTTGTCGGTCATCAGAACGCTGATGTCTTCGTGGCGGTAGCCAGCCCGAACGGCGGCGTTGAACGCGTCCTCAGCGGCGGAGCGCGAGGTGAACAGCCCCGTGACCCAGGTCTGGGTGAAGGTTGACATGGTGAACTTCCGTGGCGGAGGCGCGAGGTTCACGGGACGTGAACGCCGACCTTCACTTCAGAGATGCAAGCGCCGTGCCGTTTGGCGCCTACTTCACGATCGTGAGGCGCCCGAGGTACGACTCGAGCTCCGTTGCGGCCACGGCCAGCGTGGCTTCGTCCCGCTGTTGGGCGGCGTGTTCGATGACGTCGCCCAAGCGCGAGATCTCGAGAAAGCCGAAGCTGCCGCCCGACCCGCGCATCCCGTTGCCGATCACGCGCACGGACTCGAAGTCGTGGTTGCGGATGTGGGTTCGCAGCAGGCCGACGTCGTCCGACCGCTTTTGAAGGTAGCCAGGCACGATCGCGGCCAGCATGGGTGACGGCCGAACCTCGATTCGCCCGCTGCCGGGCTCGTCGCCCGGCGACGTCGGCACGCGCATCGGGGCGGGCGCGGGGGTGGCGGGCTTGGGCGGGATGATCTCGACGTTCTCGACGTAGGCTTGAAGGGCGCTCGCCCACTCGAGCGCGGCCGTCGAGTCTTGCGCGTTCCCCGCCTTTTCGAGCTCGGCGCCGATCCGCGTGATCTCTGGGAAGCCGAAGCTTCCGCCGCTGCCTTTGAGCTGATGCCCGATCGTGCGGATCGTCTCGAAGTCGCCAGCGTTGCCGGCCGTGCGCACCTTTGCGACGTCGTCGGCGCGCTTTGCGAGGTAGCCCGGCACGATCGAGGCCAGCATCGGCGGCGGCGAGACCCGGTGCCTGCGCACGGCCGCGTCGGGCGACTGGGAGCGGACCCGCGGCGTCGCGGTGTCGGGGTCGATCGCTCCGAGCCTTGATGGGGCCGCCTCCTGCGGCGCGCTCGGCGCCACCGTGCGAGCGACGGGCGGCGCTTGGGGCGCGGCGTGAACCTCTTGCGGTCGCGCGGGTCGGTCGCGCACGAGCGAGCGATCGGCGATCACCCGCAGCATCACCTCGCGGCGGATGGGCTTGTTCGCGATGTCGTCGCAGCCAGCCTCCATCATCTTGTGGCGCTCCTCGGCGAGCGCGTGGGCCGTGAGCGCCACGATAGGCGTCCGTTCGGAGCCGTTCGCGGCCTCGGTCTGGCGGATTCTGCGCGTCGCCTCGAAGCCGTCCATCCGCGGCATCTGCATGTCCATCAAGATGAGGTCGTACTCGCCCGAGCTCGCCTTCAGCACGGCGACGAGACCGTCCTCGGCGAAGTCCACCTCCACAGGCTCGCCCTGCAGGTACGCCTCGAAGATCATCCGGTTGTCGTCGTTGTCCTCGGCGATCAACACCTTCGTCGTGCGGCCGATCGTGGGCACGTTGGCCTTGTGCTCCTGGTGGTGCTTCTTCGCCGTCTCGGGGTCGATCAGGCGAGCGATGGTGTCGACGAGGTCCCGCGGGCGGACGGGCTTCTCGATCTGCCCGCTGATGTTCAGGCGCCGGGCGCGCTCCGAGTCGGCCGCTGAAAGGTCGGACGAGAGCAGCAGGATCGGCACGGTCAGCTGACCCATCGCGCGGATCCGCGAAACGACGGCGTAGCCGTCGAGGTCGGGCATCTTGCCGTCGACGATCACCACGTCGGGCAGGTGGTCGTTTGCGACCGCTTCGGCGAGGGCGTCGAGCAGCTCCTGGCCTGACGAAAACACGGCGGTCACCATGCCGTAGTCGCGGAGCGTGTCGCCGAGGATCAGCCGGTTCGTGCCGTTGTCGTCGACGGCGAACACGTTGAGCCCTTCGAGCATCGACAGGGACGCGCGGCGGTGGGCGGGCGAGGACATCGCGGGCGGCAGCGGGAGCGTGAAGCCGAACGTCGAGCCCTTCCCGAACGTGCTCGTCACCGTGAGCGACCCCTGCATCAGCTCGCAAAGGGACTTCGTGATCGCGAGCCCGAGGCCGGTGCCGCCGTACTTGCGCGTCGTGGACGCGTCGACCTGCGTGAATTGCTCGAACACCGAGCCGAGCTTGTCGGCGGGGATGCCGATGCCCGTGTCGATCACCGCGAAATTGACGCCGTGCTCGACGTTTGGCGCCTTCGAGACCTGGATGGTGATCGAGCCCTTCGCGGTGAACTTGATCGAGTTGCCGAGCAGGTTGACGAGCACCTGACCGATGCGGTGAGGATCGCCGGACAACATGCGCGGAACGTCGGACGCGATGTGGTAGGCGAGCTCGAGCCCCTTCGCGCGGGCCCTCGGCACGAGCATGTCGACGCAGCGCTCGACCGCCTCCTCGACGTCGAAGTCGATGCGCTCGATCATCAGCTGCCCGGCTTCTACCTTGGACAGGTCGAGCACGTTGTTCAGCAGCGCGAGGAGGTGATCACCGGCCTTTCGGCACACGTCCACGTAGCGGCGCTGCTCTTGCGACAGGACGGTGCGGGCGAGCAGCTCGGCGGTGCCGAGGATCGCGTTCAGCGGGGTGCGGATCTCGTGGCTCATCGACGCGAGGAATTCACCTTTTGCGCGGCTCGCTGCGAGCGCGTCGTCGCGCGCGATCGCGAGCTGGCCCTCCCGTTCGCGCAGGTCGGCGGTCATCGATTCGGCGAGCGCGTAGGCGCGATCGCGACTGGAGGCGACGGACCATACGAGGCCGATCAGCAGCGCGCTCACGCCGAGCCCGAGCCCGAGGACGCTGTAGGGCCGGGACGCTTGGTAGGTCGGCTCCTTGAGCGCGCCGAGCTCCACCACCCACTCGCGCCCACCGACGTCGATCCGTCGCGTCTCGACGAGGTCGTCGAGCGTGTTCGCGAAGTCGGGCTCGGCGTAGATGGCGTCGTTCTCTGTGACGGGCGCCCCTGGCGTGAACCCGACGTCGTGGATGGACACCGCGAGGTTGTCGCTCATGCCCTTTACGCCAGCGACCAACGCCTGCACGTGCAGGGCCGCGTAGACGAACCCCACCAGCGCGTCTTCGTGCCGCTCGGCGCCGAACCCCGGATCGGAGGCGGGGCGGATCCCCCAGCGGTACACGGGCAGCACGACGAGGATCGCGGGCTCCTCGGACGTGTCGGTCGGGAGGACGAGGCGGGACGTGGCGGCGTTGACGCCGAGCCTCCGGGCGCGCGACAGCGCGTCGAACTGGCGGGGATCGGTGGCGGCGTCAAAGCCGATCGCGACCTGCGCTTCCGGCGGTTCGACCATCTCCATGACGAGGTATTCGGGCCGGTCACCGGCGGGAAAGATTCCCGCGGGCGACCACTCGGCCATGCTGGCCTCGAACAACGTGCGGTCTGCGGCTCCTACGCGCCGGATGAACCCGATCTGGGCGGTGCCGGGATGCCGTTCCACGACGTCGAGCGCGGCCACGTAGTGGGACCAGGACTCGCGACTGACCGTGCCTTCGGCCTGGAACAGCCCGCGCGCGCCGTGCAGCATCTCGAGGTAGGCCTGCATGCTGCCTTCGAGGTCATTCGCCGTGTTGGTCGCCTGCTCGGCGAACGCGCGGTGGCGCTCGGCTTCGGCCTGTACGGCGGCGAGGCGCCACGCGCCGATCGTCGCGCCCATACACGCCAACACGACCACGCCGATCAAGATGCGCGGCAGATTGCCGGCCACCTCGCGGCTAAGCGCTCGTAGCGCCTGCGTAGGCTCGTTCACGCCTTCCCCTCGGCGGCCAGCGCTGCGGCCGTGGCGAGGCGACGCATCTCGTCGTCCACCTTCGCGGCGTCGGGCGCTGCTGCGTTGACGCCGACGAGCCCCTCGACGGCCTTGGCGGCGTCGCTGATGTCGCGGAAGGCGAAGCTCCCGGCCGTGCCGCAAAGGCGATGCGAGAGGCTCGCGACCTGGGCGACGAGCTGCCCGTCGCGCGGCGAGCCCTTCCACCGCCGAACCGCCGCGTCGAGCTCGGCGACCTGCTTCGGGAGCGTCAGCCCATAGGCGGCTCGCAAGGCGTTCAGCTTGGCCCGCAGCGCGTCGTCCATCCCTCCCTCCGCGCGCACTATCGCACGAAGCGCGCGACCTCTGCGAGCACCTTGTCGGCGTGCCCGTCGACCTTGACGGGCGACCACCGCTGCACCACCTTGCCGGTCTTGTCGAACAAGAACGTGCTGCGGATCACGCCGTTGACGGTCTTGCCGTACATCTTCTTCTGGCCGAACACACCCCACGGTTCGAGCACGACGTGCTCCGGGTCCGACAACAACGGGTAGGTCAGGCCCTGCGCGTCACGAAATTTCGCCTGCGCCGCGACCGAGTCGCCCGACATGCCCAGCACGGCGACGCCGAGGTCGGCGAAGGCGGAGCCAAGATCGCGGAACGCGCACGCCTCCCGGGTGCAGCCGGGGGTGCTCGCGCGGGGGTAGAAGAACACCACGACGGGGCGCTTGCGGAGGCTGTTCCAACGAACCTCGTCGCCGTGATCGTCCTTCAACACAAAGTCCGCGGGGACGTCGCCGACGTCGAGCATGAGGCCTCCTTCCCCGACGATTAACCGACAGACCGGCGCGCAGGTGTGGTCGAACCGCGTTTTGACGGTGTCAAAGGTTGTCGAACAGGTTGTTTGGTGCGGTTCCACCGGCCTAGGTTAAGGGTCTGACTCTCGGAGGCCGCATGTCGCGTTTTGCTCTGTTCGCTGCTGTGTTCGTTCCCGGGGTCGCCCTTGCGTGCCCCGGCCACCTCGATGGCAAGCAGATGACAGACGCAGACGCGTCGGCAAACCCGGCGGCGTGCGCAAAGAAGGCGGATCTCGTCGGCGGCGCGTGCAGCTACACCACCGGCATGATGGCGCAGCGCGTCCTGATGGAAGGCTCCACGTGGACGTTCGCGGGCCACCTCACCAAGTTCGATGGCACCTCCCCAGCTAGTGTCGCGGCGCCGTTCATCGTGGGCCCCGATTCCGTCTACGTCATCGCGAACGAAGTCGTCGAAGAGCTCGTGGCTGCCGGCGCCCAGGGCGGTCGCGTCTCGCTCGAAGGTCGGCGGTTGGACGTCGACGGGGTAAAATTTTTCGTAATCACCGGCTTTGTGGCCGGTAACTCCTAAGTTTGTTGCGCGAACCCCCGCGCTGAACGAAAATAGGGGTCAGGTGGAGGCTCCCATTCCCGACGTGAACACCCTGGCAACCGCTCTCGCCAGTGCAGCTATGGAAAAAAAGGCGTTCGACGTCGTGATCATGGATATGCGCGCTCTTGTGGCCTACACCGACGTGTTCGTCGTGTGCAGCGCCCGCAACCGCCGCCAGGTCCAGGCCATCGCCGAAGAGCTGCGCAAGTGCGGGAAGGAGCAGTTCTCCATCCTGCCGCAGGCGACGGAAGGCATGGAAGCCGCGCGTTGGGTGTGCGTCGACTTTGGAACCGTCGTCGTGCACGTGTTCGACGAGCCGCTGCGCGGCTTCTACGATCTCGACGGCCTGTGGCGGGACGCGCCGCGCCTGCCCGTGCCGGCGGATGCGCCGCGCAACGACGGTGAGAGCGCGTATTTCGGCTGACGTGCGCTCGGCTGACGTGCGCTCGGCTTCGCCTCGCTGCGCGGCTGACTCGCCCTAGAACGAGCTCAGCGCCGCGTCGTAGCAGACGCCGGCGTCGATCTCTTCGCAGGTGGACGCGCCGATGCACTGACGCTGCTCCTGCAGCAGCGTCGCCTTGTCTTCGGGATCGTCCAACCAGCCGTCGTACAGGAGCTGCTGGGACTCGCATTGGTCCTGGCATTCCTGCTGGGCCGTGCGCGGGCTATCGGACAGGTCGCAATCGAGCAGCTTGTGGCAGGACTGCTCACACGTCGGCGTACATGCGACGAGGTACGCCAGGAGGATGACCATGGGTCAGTTGCTCCCGCCGGGGCAGTAGCCGTCGTTCAGCCGCTCGCAGGACGTCTCTTCCACGCAGTTCATCCACGCGCCCGCCTGGCGCTCGTTCTCGAGCGTGACCGATTCGCCGCCGGTGGGCCGCTCGTCGGGATCGTAGTTGCCGAGCTCGCCGGGGTGCGCCAACGCGTTCTCGCACTCGTCCATGCAGTCGTCGTACATGTCCGTCCAGTCGGGCACGCCGGGCACGCGGATGTCGCACTCTTCAGGCGCGAATACGCGACGGCACGACGTCTGGCAGGTGGGGCCGCAACCTTCCAGGAGCGCTGCAGCGAACAGCATGGCGAAGACAGTGCGCATTGGGCTTCCTATCACCCGACCACGAGGTTGACGAGGCGCCCGGGGACGTAGATCTCGCGGCGGATCGTGCCGGTGAGGAACTTCACCACGTTGGGGTCGGCCTTGGCGGCGGCGATGGCCGCCTCGCCAGTAACGTCCACGGGGAGCGAAAGCTCGCCGCGAAGCTTGCCGTTGACCTGCACAGCCACCTGAATCGTGTCCGCCTTGAGCCTGGCCGGGTCGTACGCGGGCCACGCGGTCCACGCGAGGTCTTCGGTGTTGCCGAGGCGCTCCCACAGGTCGCTCGCGATGTGCGGCGCGAACGGCGACAGGATGCGCAGGAACGCCTCCATGTGGGCGACGGGCAGCTTGGGCGCGCGCGTGGCCTCGTTCACGAACACCATCATCTCGGCGATGGCGGTGTTGAACCGCAGCGCCTCCACGGCCTCCGTGACCTTCTTGATCGCGGCGTGCAGCGCGCGATCGAGCGCCTTGTCGTCTACCGGTTCGGTCGTGAGCTTCGCGTTGCGCTCGCCGGTCTCGTGGTCCACCACGAGCCGCCAGGAGCGCTCCAGGAACCGCCGCATGCCGGAGACGCCGCTCGTCTCCCACACGGCGCTGTCTTCCAACGCGCCCATGAACAGCTCGTACAGGCGCAGCGCGTCCGCACCGTAGTCGTTGCACAGATCGAGCGGGTTCGCGACGTTGCCCTTCGACTTGCTCATCTTCTCGATGTTGCGCGCCACGGAGACGTCCGAGCCGCGCACGAACCACTCGCCGCCGCGATCCTCGACCGACTCGGGCTTGTGGTACTTGCCGCGGGCGTCCTTGTAGGAGAACGCCTGGATCATTCCCTGGTTGAACAGGCGCTGGAACGGCTCTTTCGTGTGCACGAGCCCAAGGTCGTACAGAACCTTGTGCCAGAACCGCGCGTACAGCAGATGGAGAACGGCGTGTTCGGCGCCGCCGACGTACAGATCGACGGGCATCCAGTACTGCTCGTCCGCCGCGTCCCACGCGACGTCGTCGCGCTTCGGGTCCAGGAAGCGCAGGTAGTACCAGCACGAGCCGGCCCACTGCGGCATCGTGTTCGTCTCGCGCACCGCCGGCAGGCCCGTGTCCGGGTCCGTCGTGTTCACCCACTCCTTGACCTGCGCGAGCGGAGGCCGACCGTCGGCGCCCGCCTTGCGATCCGCCGCGTGCGCGACGTCCGGCAGCTCCACCGGGAGCATGTCCTCCGGCAGCGGCTTCACCGTCCCGTCCGGCAATTCGATCGTCGGGAACGGCTCGCCCCAGTAGCGCTGGCGGCTGAACAGCCAGTCGCGCAGGCGGTAGTTGACGACACCCTTGCCTTTGCCGTTCGCTTCCAGCCACGCGATCACCGTCTTCTTCGCGGTGGCCACGTCCTGGCCGTCGAGGAAGCCGCTGTTCACGTGCGGACCGTCGCCCGCGTAGGCCTCCTGGTCCACGTCGCCGCCGAGCACCACTTCGCGGATCTCGAGCTCCTGCGCGGTCGCGAACGCGTGGTCGCGCTCGTCGTGCGCCGGGCAGGCGAACACGGCGCCGGTGCCGTAGCCGCCGAGCACGTAGTCCGCGATCCACACCGGCACCTGCTCGCCG
The DNA here is from genome assembly GCA_947505245.1 of Pseudomonadota bacterium. Lineage (GTDB taxonomy): Bacteria > Myxococcota_A > UBA796 > UBA796 > SYKL01. Next base: position 12,073 of record CANNIZ010000025.1, read on the forward strand.
TTCACCGGGTTCGTCGCGTACGCGCCCGTGAAACAGCCCGTCTTCGGCGCATCCGCCGCCTGGGAGTTGCGGTCGCGGTCCGACTTCTTGCCGACCTCGGCGCGGTACGCCGCGATCACGTCCTTCTGGTCAGCCGTCGTGATCACGTCGACGAGCGCGTGCTCCGGGGCGAGCACCGCGTACGTGCAGCCGAACAGCGTGTCTGGCCGCGTCGTGAACACGCGAAACGGGCCGCCCGGCGTCTGGAACTCGACCTCCGCGCCCTCGCTCCGGCCGATCCAGTCGCGCTGCTGCTTCTTGATGCCCTCGGGCCAGTCGAGCCCTTCGAGGTCGTCCACCAGCCGATCCGCGTACGCCGTGATGCGCAGCATCCACTGCCGCATCATGCGCCGCTCGACCGGATCGCCGGTGTCGACGTAAACGCCGTCCTTGACCTCTTCGTTCGCGAGCACCGTGCCCTGCGCCGGGCACCAGTTCACCGCGACCTCGCTGCGGTACGCGAGCCCGCGCTCGTGCAGCTTCAGGAAGATCCACTGCGTCCACCGGTAGTACCGCGGATCGCTGGTCGCGAGCTCGTGCTCCCAGTCGTACGACAGCCCGAGGCGCTGAAGCTGCGTCCGGAACGTGCCAACGTTGCGCGCCGTGATCTCCTGCGGCCGCTTGTCTTCCTTGTCCGCCTGCCGCTCCGTCGGCAGCCCGAAGCTGTCCCAGCCCATCACGCGCAGCACGTTGAAGCCCTGCATCCGCTTCGCCCGCGCCACCACGTCCGTCGCCGAGTACCCCTTCGGATGCCCCACGTGCAGCCCATCGCCGCTCGGGTAGGGGAACATGTCCAACACGTAGTACTTCGGCCGCGTGCGATCCTTCGGCGTCGCGAACGTCTTGCGCTCCGCCCACCGCGCCTGCCACTTCGCTTCCACCGGGCCATGCTCGTACTGCGCGCTCATGCGGCTCCTCCGACCCGCCCGCATATCCTTTTGGGCGTGTCCCCGCCTGCGGCGGGGACACGCCAAGGTGCCTTCCAATGAAACCTACCCGGACCAGGGTGCCAGCCAATGCAATCTCGTGTCGGTCGCGAGCCTACGCATTACGAACCAACGCCGGGTTTCATCGGTGACGCATGCTGGTGCCCCGCAAACCTTTCATTGGCGACCACCCTGATCCGTGCGGGTTTCATCCAGCTGGACCTTGCTCTCCGCGCTGACGGACGTCGACAGGAGTCGTCCGACGGACTTCCGTCACCCCAACGAATCAACGCCGAATATCGCAGGCATGCGGCGTGCATGAGGCGCCGGCATGTTCCACCACGTCGCCCGCTCAGTTCGCGCTCGCTTGCTCTGGTACCGTGACGTCGACGCTCAGGTCCTGTTCGACGGCATCGTCCGGACGTTCCCCGAGCTCGTCGCCCTCTGCGTGATGCCCGATCACGTGCACCTGTTGCTTCCGCACGGCGATCCGGACAACCGCCTGTACCGCGCCCTGGCGGGCTACACGCGCGCCGCACCGTCCGGTACGTGCACCTCAACCCGTGCCGCCACAATCTCGTCGCCGATCCGCTCGCGTGGCCATTCTCTACGCATCGGGATGCGGTGGGTTTCGCCGCGCGGCCCGTCATCCCTGCTGTTGAAGGGCCTGGCGCGTTCCATCGCTACGTCTCGGGTGATCATACGGTGAATACGACAGGAACGCCGCTCCCGACGGCGCCGTTCGAGGCGGTCTCGGTCGCGCAGGTAGCGGCGGCCGTCGCGAGCGTTTTCCGCACCACCGAGGACGCGCTGACCCTGCGAGGCCCGGCCCGTGGCGCCTTCGTACGCGCGGCGGTGTTCTTTGACGTGGCGCTCCCGGAGATCTCGCGCTTCACGGGCTTGTCAGACGTCCAGCGCTGGCGACTTGCCGCCTCCGCTCCCACCCGGGGCGGCCGCGTGGACGACCCCATCCTCCGCGCGTGTACCCACGCGACCGGCGATCCGCGTTTCATCGCGCTCGGCGTGGACGACCACCGCCGTGACCGGCGCTGGCTCCGCTACGCGCACCGTCGCTGACTCAGCGACCGAGCTGGGCGATGAGGATCCGCATCTGCTCGCGGTCCGCGGCCTCGAGCCGGGCAGCGTCCGCCACCAGCTGCGGCAGCAGCCGCCCCGACGCCGTTTCGCGCGCCTGGGCCGCGCGCTTCGCGCCGATCCGCCAGTCCCACCATTCGCGGGGCCACCCGGCGAGCCGCCACGGCGCGCTGCGCCAGCCGAGGTCCATGACCGACCACGCGCGCTCTTCCCGCGCGAGGACGGCGTCGTAGTCGACGGTCTCCCCGGCCACCCGCCCGAGCACCGAACCGACGATCCGAGCGGTTGCTTCCGGCAACGCCGGGTCCGCAGCCAGCGTCGCGAGCTGGCCCATCGCGCGGTTGCGCAGCGCGCTCCCAACGGCGAGATCGAGCACGTTCCCCGCCGAGGCGAGGTCGTGACCGATGATCACGACGTCCAGCGTCTCGAGCACCGCGCCAGCGACGTCACCGGCGGCGGCCCGGCCCTGCGCGCGGTCCAGCACTTCTTGCCCGACGCGCAGCACCGGCGCGCGATCGTCGTCGGGCGCGGTGAGCGTGCCGCACCGCGCGGCCTCGACGAACGCGTCCGGGGCGAGCTCGCTGCCTCCGCTGAACAGCGCGCCAGCGCCGTCGAGCACGGCGCCCATGTCGCACGGGAGCCCAACCCTCACCACCGTGGGCGGCGGCAGGGGATCGCTCGCGAGCCAGCAAAACGCGGTGCCTCCGCACAGGAGACCCGCCGTCACCACGATTCGACCGATCCGAAGACGCATGGAGAACCTCCACACCCTCTCCACGCACGAACCATGCCACCCCGATCGGCCCGTTCGGGTGCGGCTCAGGCGCGCCGATTGCGACAGCGTGTCAAAGCGTCCCGCAGCAGTGCGCAGTGATCGTCACCGTGTCGCGCGCGCTGTCGCCGGGGCAGTCGGTGGCCGTGACGCGGAACTTGTACGCGCGGTCCTCACACGAGCCCGGGAAGCGCGGTCGGATCGCGGGGATGCGGCCGGTGCTCGGGAACACGCCGTCGTCGAGGATCGCGTGCCCGTTCGCGACGCCGTCGGGGTCCTCAACCGTCGTCCACGCGACGGTGAACGGGTCGTTGTCGGGGTCGGTGATCGACCCGTCGATGCCGAGGTCTACGAGGAACGCGGGGCACTCGTCACACTGCCAGCCGCTCTCGACCGGATGGCATACCGCCTCGGGCCGCGCGGAGAGGTCGCGATCGTGACCGGCGTCGACGACGGGCCGCTCGTTCGCGACGCGCGCGGTCACCTCGACCGCAACGGCGTCTGGCAGCGACCACTGCGCGCCGTCCCACGCGGAGCACGACAGCGCGTACGTGCCGCGGACGTCCGGCAGGAAGGTGGTGACGCCCGCCTCGGCGTCCCCGAACGACGCGCGCGTCGCGGCCGACCCGTCGGGGACGCCCTCGACGTTCCACGCGAACGCGAGCGGCGCGCCCTCGCGGTCCGTTCCGTCGCACGTGAGCGCGACGTACGCGCACTCCGGCGCGACTTGATCGTCGCCGGCGTCGGACACGGGCGGGTCGTCGTCCCCGACCACGCGCACGCGCGTCGCGTCCGGCAAACTCGTCGCGAGGGGGCCGGTCACCACGAGCGCGACGGTGTAGTCGCCGATCGCGTCGGGCGTGAACGAGGGCGACGCGGAGTCGGCCCCCGCGAGCGAGGTCGCGTCGAGCGTGGAACTTGCGGGCGCGTCGACCAGCGTCCAGGCGAACGCGAGGTCCCCGCCGTTCGGATCGGTCGACCCGCCGCCATCCAGGTGCACGAGCTCGGACACGGCGGCTACCACGTCGTCGCCGGCGTTCGCGATCGGGAGGTGCTCCGGCGGGCCGACGTCGATCAGCACGACGTCGGGCGCCGAGGCGTCCTGGCCGTCCCAGGTGACGAGCCGGACGACGTACACGCCGACCTTGTCGGGTACAAACGCGGTGTGACCGGACGTGTCGCCGTTTGGCACGAAGGCCGCGAGCGCATCGGCGAGTCCGCTGCCCGGCGGGACCGTGTCGAACGACCACGCGAACTCCAGCACGTCGCCTTCCGGATCTGTGCTTCCCCGGCCGTCGACCGACACCTCCGCGTCCGCCGGGACCGCGAGATCGGGCCCTGCGTCGGCGTGCGGCGCGAGGTTCGTCGGCGCCACCTCCGGCGAGCAGCCTGCGAGCGCGAGGAACGCCGCGCGCCTCACGGGGCGTCTCCGCGGCACTCGAGCGTGATCCGCACGGTGTCGACGTCGACGTCGGCGCAGTCGGCGACCGACAGCGTCAGGTCCCACGACGTGGTGAGCGTCACGCCGCTGTCGGGGATCAGCGTCGCGGGCGTCCAAACGTCGACAGCGCCGACGTTCGCGTCGGAGACGCCCAGCCCGCCGGGGACGTCCCACCGGTAGCGCAGCGCGTCCTCGTCGACGTCGGTCGACGACGTGCCGTCGAGCCGAAAGCGCACCACGGGGCATGGCTCACACCGCGGACCCTCGGGCGTCGTGACGCAGGCGGCACGCACGTTTCGCACGATCTGATCGGCGCCGGCGTCGGCCGACGGCGCGCGGTTCGGGCCGCCGGTGGCGAGCGTGACGACGTCTTTTGGCGACGGCACGATCCCGTCGTCCACCTCGAGCCAGAACGTGTACGCGCCGTCCACGTCGGGCGCGAACGTCGTGCGCGCGCCGATGGGGTCGGAAAGGGCCGCGTCGGTCGCGGCGGATCCATCGGGGACGTCGAGCACGCCCCAGCGGTACGTGAGGGGATCCCCGTCGGGGTCGTAGCTCGCGGTCGCGTCGAGCACGAACAGGTCGGATTCGCAGGCCGGCAGCGTCCGCGAGGGCCCAGCGTCTGCGACGGGCGCGCGATCGTCAGACGCCGCGTCCACCGACGCATAATCGGGTGCGCTCGTCGACGAGCCGTCGTCGACGGTTAGCGCGAGTACATAGGATCCAGGCACGTCCGGGAGGAACGACGGCCCCGACGTGTGCGCGTCCCACAGGTCGTTCGTGGTGAGCTGCGAGCCGTCAGGCAGCGACGCCATCGACCACCGAAACGCGAGCGGTGCGCCCTCCGGATCGAACGACGCCGAACCGTCGAGTCGCGCGCGCTCGCCGACGCGCCCGATCACGTCGTCCCCGGCGAGCGCGGTAGGGAGTTGTTCGGTCGATCCGACCTGCACCACGACGAGATCCGGATTGGACGTCGCGCCGCCTTGCGACACGATCAGGCCGATCGCGTAGCTACCAGGCACATCGGGCACGAACGACGTGGCCACGGCGGTCGCGGAGCCGTTGTCGGTGAACGCCGAATCGTCGATCGTGCTGCTCGTTGGTGTGCGAGCGAGCGACCAGCCATACGCCACCGGGCCGTCTCCGCACAGCGGGGACGCTGAACCATCCAAGGTCACGTCCGTGCCGACCTCTCCTGCGAGATCTTCCCCCGCGACGGCGATCGGCAGGCAGGCGTCGGACGCCCCGGGCGGGGCGGTGCAGGCGGCGACGAGGGCGAGGGGCAAGGCGCGAAACACGCCTGATGCTACACCAGGGCGCACGAAAGGGCTTTGACCGCGCGCCGTGTGGTGAATAGGAATGCGACCATGTTCCTTTTCGACTTTTTCCTTTCTGAAGAAAAGCGCATCGAACGCCAGATCCGTGTCCTGACGGACCGGGACTCGCAGCCCGAGGACCGTGAGGCTGCGGCCAAGTGGCTCGCGGACAACAAGAGCCGCGTGGCGATCCTCGGCATGTTGCAGCGCTTCGAGATGACGCTCGAACACCAGATGAAGGACACCACCGAGAAGGACGCGCTGTATTCGCGCCTCGTCAACCTTGGCGCCGAGCTCGTCGTCGAGCCGACGCAGGCGTGGCTCAAGCAGGGGCGGCAGTTCGCGATGCCGCTGCGGCTGCTCGGCGAATTGGCCGGTGAGCGTGCGGCCGTGGACGCGGCGTATGGTCTGCTGCGGCACGAACACGAAAAAGATGACTTCAAGCCCGACAAGAAGAAGGGCCTGCTCGTCTGGCTCGCTGAGCGGAAGAACATCCCAGAGGCGGTGGATGAGGCTGCGGTGTTCCTGACGGACTTCGACGAGGGCGTGCGCTACGCGGCCGTCGAGGTTTGCATCGCGCAGGGGACGGAGCGCGCTGGCGAGGTGCTCGTCGCCGTCGTCGGGAACGAGAAGGAGGAGTCGGGTCGGCTCAAGGCGCGCGTCGCCGAGGCCTTCGCGCAGAAGGGCTGGAAGGCGCCCGAGTCCGTCGCGCCGTTCTTGCACGGCGGATACCGTTGGAAGGACGGCCGGATCTGGGGACCGTAGGACGACGTGACGTTCGCGTCGACTTCTCAGGCTACACTGCCGAGGGGCTCCTCCCGGAGGCGTGATGCGCGTCGAGCGGTTGTCGATTTGGTTGATGTTGTTCGCGGCCCCTGCGGTCTCGTGTAGCAACGAGCTTCAGCCTGTGGATGGCGACGCGGACACGGACGCCGACGCGGACGGCGATGCCGACGCGGACACGGACGCGGACACGGACGCGGACACCGATGCGGACACGGACGCGGACACGGACGCGGACACGGACGCCGATCCCTGGTGCAACGCCGACTGGTCGGGCAACCTCCCGAGCCCGTCCGGTGTATGCATGACCGACAACATAGGTTGCGGCGACGTGATCGAGGGCACGACGGAGGGAGGATCGACGTACTACGAAAACACGCACTATCTCGCCTGGTTCTGCCGGGGCCGGTGGGACACGGCAGACACGGACTGGAGCGCGTCCGAGCGGGTGTTCCAGTACATCGCCGACGCGCCGAGCTCCGCGACGTTCACCCTCGAGGCCTGCGGCGACCTCGCGCTGCGCTCGGTGTCGACGGGCGACGAGTGCCCGAGCTCGGCGTACAGCAAGTCCTGTGAGGCTTCGGCGTGGGCGACTCAGTGGGATCACTCCACGCAGACGCTCGAGGTCCAGAACCCGGCGGACTCCCCGCGCCGTCTTGAGATCGTCGTCGACGGCCTCGACGGGTACGAGGGCAACTTCCGCCTCACCGTCCAGTGCCAGTAGGTTAGTCGCGACGCGATGTCGCGCCTCGCTCAAGTTCTGCTCGCGGTCGCCGCGCTGATCGGCCTCGTCGTCGGGTGGCGCGCGTTCTGGTTCCTTTGCGACGACGCGTTCATCGAGTTCCGCTACGTCGCGAACGTCCACAAGGGCCTCGGCTTCGTGTGGAACGCGCCGCCGTTCAGCCCGGTGGAGGGCTACACGAGCTTCTTGTGGGTGGCGTTGCTGGAAGGCGTCTGGCGCCTGACCGGCGCAGAGCCGCCGGAATCGGCCCCGTGGCTGTCGCTCGGGCTTTCGGCGGGGACGGTGCTGCTCGTCGTCGCCGCAGCGGTCAGGCTGCCGCTCGCGGCCAGCTGGGAGCCCTACCGGCCGTGGGTGGCGGCCGGCGTGCTCGTCTCCACGTTGACGAACCGCACGTTCCTGACGTGGACGTCGTCGGGCCTCGAGACGTCGCTGTGGACGTTCGTGTTCGCGCTGTGGGCGTTCGCGGCAGTGTACCTTCGCGCGCCCGACGTCGTGCTCGTCGGCCTCGCCGCGCTCGCCGCCCTCGTCCGCCCCGACGGGCTGCTGCTCGTCGCGACGTCGGCGGCGTTCGTCGCGGCGCGCGCGTGGCGCGACCGAAAGCCCGCTCAGCTCGTCGCATGGCTGCCGATCGCGGCGGTGGTCGCGCACCTGCTGTGGCGTCACCACACGTACGGCTGGTGGCTTCCGAACACGTACTACGCAAAACACGTCGGTCCCTGGCCGCTGATGGGCGTCGCGTACGTCACGAGCTTCGTCGTCGAGTTCGCGTACTGGCCACAGGTCGTGCTGCTCGGCCTCGCGTCGTGGGCGGCGGTCCGCGCGCGCGCGGTGCCCGACGTCGGGGATCCCGTCGTGCTCGGGCTCGGGACGATCGCGTTGCACTGGGCGTACTACACGTTCGACGTCGGCGGGGATCACTTCGAGTACCGCGTCTACCAGCACCTCGTCCCGGTGCTCGCGCTCGCGTCGCCGGTGCTCGCGGGTCGCGCGGGGTGGTCGGTTCGGCGCGCGTCGCTCGCGTTCGTCGCCGCCTGGCTTCTCGGGCTCGTCATCCCGTGGACCCACTACGCGGCCACCTACAATTGGCCTGAGACGCACACGAGCATCAAGGATCGCAAGGGCTCGTTCCGCCTTCCGATGGTGTGGCGCGTCCCGCTGCCGTTCGCGCCGTACGCGTACGCCTGGGACGGGCTTCAGCTCGCGCTGAACAGCCACTTCGTGTGCATCCGCTGGCACGGCCACCGCACGTACCTCGAATACCAGAAGGACCGCTGGCACATGGTGCACAACGGCGCGTTGCCCGATCTGAAGGGCGATATTGGTGTGTTGCCCCACACGAGCATCGGCTGGCCGGCGTGGAAATTCCAGGACTGGGCGATGATCGACGAGCACGGCCTGTCCGACGTGGCGGTCGCGCATTCACCTCCCGTGCACACGAGCCAGTTCAACCGCCTGATGGCGCACGATCACAGCGCCCCGAAGGGCTACAGCGCGTGTTACCGACCGAACCTCAAGCTCACGAAGCAGGGCGTCCTGTTCACGCCGCGCGCGACGCCGCTCACCGCGGAGGAGGTCCACGCCTGCGAAGCGAAGTTTGGTCCAGCGCGCCGCTGATCACGGTGCGCACGGTGCGGGTATCGGACGGCTCCACCTCGTCGTGCGCGATCGCGGGCGCGGCGAGGGCGCCGGCGACGTTCAGCGTGTAGCTGTCGGGCGCGGTCAGGCCGACGACGAGCGTGTACACGCCCGCGTCGGCGAAGAACACCCGGCCGGGGTACAGGCCCGCGGCGACGAAGCAGCCGTCGGGTCCGATCACCTGCAGCCACGCGTCCGCCGCCGAGGCGACCGCCGCCCCCGCCTGGCCGCCCGTGGTCACCTCGGCGGTCCACACGTCGATCTTCGTCGCGTCCGCGAGCGCGCCGTCCACCGCGAAATCGGGGGAGGGGAGCACGTTCAGAGGCTCGCCCTCGTCGGCTCCACACGACTCGCCGTAGCGGGGCGTGGTGAGCTCACGTTCGAGCGTGACGTCGAACACGAGCGATGCGCCGTCCTCGGTGACGGTGCCGGGCCCGTACGGGTAGGCGTACTCGAGCGCGTCGCCGACCCAGTACCCTGCGGTGCCGGCGAAAGGCCGCCACCCGGCGCCGCCGCCGACCATCAACACGTCGACGTAGCCGAGCACGGCGCTGCCCTGGTCGACGCGGCGGTCGGGCGCCCACGCGACCCACCGCGCGCCGAGGTCGGGGTCGGGCCACAACGCGAGCCAGGCCTCGTCGTGGTCGAGGTCGCAGCTGAACGCGTCCACCTGCGGCTCGACGGTGAACGCGAAGGCGCACGACGGGCAGTCGCCGGTGTACGGCCCGGTGGCGAGCAGATCGTAGGTCTCGCCGCACGTGACGGTGGCGTCGTCGGTGCGCTGGACGGTCATGCTCCCAAACACAAAAGACCCGCCGACATCGCTGTCGACGGGTCCCTCGGTGTCCTCGGGGCGATCCTCACTGGCGCAGCCAGCGAGGACGCTCGCGAGGGCTAGGGGTGCGCGGTGCAATTAAACGCGTCGTCCGAGCCGCCGACCACGCAGCCGTTCGGATCGCGGATCTCGACGAGGCCGTCGCCGAAGTTGGCGCCGTCCGTCGTGTCGACCGAGACCTTGATGGTGGCGCCTGCCGCTGCAGTGAACGAGTACACGTCCACGATCGTGTTCTCCGAGTTGTCGCACGCGAGCGTGCCCGTCGCGGAGAGGCCGCCCGCAGGGGCGAGCGCTTCGTCGCCGGCCGCTGCCTCGCAGTTCTCGCCGAACACGGGCTCGTTGTACGCGCCGTCGAGGGCGATGTCGAACGCGAGCGCCATGCCAGTGAGGCTGGACGTGCTGCCCGTCGGGTACGGACCGTACGTGTACGCGGGGTACGTGTCGTACGGCGGGATGTAGTACGAGTATTCCGTCGCCAGGAAGAACGTCTTGTCTTCGGTGTACGGGGTGCTGTCGTACGTGTAGGCGTACGTCAGGCCGACGACGAGGCTGTCGACGTTCTGCGTGTAGCCAAAAAAGCCGGCAGACTCGGACGCGGCCGCGAAGCCGATCCAGGGCGCCGACGTGGTGCCCGCGTAGTCGCCGCCTTCGACGGCGCCGCTCGAGAACGTGAGCGCGCGGTACGTGAAGTCCTTCTCACAATCGACGGTGGAAGCGTCGGTCGTGACGGTCGGGGCGACCTTGAAGCCGAAGTCGCAGTCCGTGCAATCGCCGACGTAGGCTTCCGTGCCGAGCAGGTCGATGTTGACGTTGCACTGCAGGTCGGTGTCGTACGTGCGCTGGAACACGAGATCGCCCGTGAAGCCGTCGGCGTCCGTGTCAGCGTCCGTGTCGTCGGTCAGCGTTCCGGTGCCGACGGCGGTGGTGGAGATGGGGTGAATGATGTAGGCTTCGGCTTCGTCGTCGACGACGGTGAGGGTCGTCGAGGTAGACCCGTTGACCTCGAGCTTGTAGGCCCAGTTGGTCTGCGTATCGCCTTCGCATCCGAAGGTGGACACGATGACCGTGTAGGTGCCGGCGGTGGCGGCTTCGAACTCATAGGCGGGGCAGTATTCCCAGTCAGCGACGGTGCCGGTCTCGGTGCCGGTCTCGGTGCCGGTCTCCGTGCCCGTCTCGGTGCCGGTCTCGGTGCCGGTCTCGCTCGTGTCTTCATTCTTGCAGCCCTGCGTGAAAACCAGAGCCGTGGCCAGTAATGGTGAGATCAACCAAAAACGCATGTATCCTCCAGCCCGGTAAGGTACTTGACCGAGTGGCGGCTGTCTAGCGCTTCAGTGGACCAGCGTGAAGTCTCCTGCCACCGTCGTGGAGACGCTGCTCGATTCATAAGGATCGACGTTGTCTCTGAAAACGACGAGCGAGTCGCGTTCTGCGCCGCGAACGGCGAGGCTGTAGGCCGCCTGCGTCGCATTGTTGCGGCAGCTTCCGCTGCCGTAGATCTCGACGACGACCTTGTACACGCCGCTTTGCGTCGCGGTGCCGCCCCACGCAGGGCAGACGCGGCTCGTCTCGGTGGGGGACGCCTGCGCGGTGCAGATGAACGAGTCGTCTTCGTACCAGGCCTCGCAGCCGACGGGGTCGAGGATGCGCATCGTCATGTCCGAGAAGCGTGCGCCGTCGATCGTGTCCAGGCTCACGGCGAGGCTGCTGCCGCTGCTCGCGGTGAACTGCCACACGTCGATGCCGGACTCGTCGCACGGGACCTCGCCCGTGACGGCGTCGCCGTCGGTGAGGGCGGCGTCGCCCTCGGCGCCAAAGGCGTCCCAGCACGAGGGGTTGTACGCGCTGCCCAGGTAGGTATGCGTGGTTTCGGCCCAGTCGAACACGAGTCGGGTGTCCGTGAAGTGGGCGGTGCCGGCGCCTTCGGTAGGTACGGGCTCGCTGTAGGTTTCGTAGCCGTCGTACGACAGCGTGTACGTCCCGGTCAGCGCGGGCGCGAAGCCGTATTGATAGCCCGCCTCGACGACGTCGCTCCAGCGCCGCTCGCGCGGGTCGCCCCAGTAGGTCGTGTCGAATTCGGCGTGCTCGTCGATGAACGCGATCCACCGATCGTGGATGTTCAGATCTTCGCTCGTCAGGAAGCTCCGCACGAGATCGTCGTACGACAGCTCGCAGGCCGCGGAGGAGTCTTCGCGCACGATGCCGGTGGTGACGGCAAAAGCGAACGCGCAGTCCGTGCAGTTGCCGGTGTACGGCATCACGTCCTGCACGTCGACGTCGAAGTCGCACTCGAGCACGCCCGCGCGGGTGCGCTGGAACGTGAGCGTGCCGCTGAGGTGCTGGTACGCGTCGGCGTCGGTGTCCGCGTCGACATCGGCGTCGGTGTCCGCGTCGGAATCGGCGTCGGTGTCCGCATCGACGTCGGCGTCGGTGTCGGCGTCCGTATCGGCGTCCGTATCGGTGTCGACGGGCGCGCCGGTTTCGGAGTCCGACGTGTCGGAGTCGAACGTGTAGGGATCGGTGCAGGCGGGCAGCAGCCAGAGAAGTCGGACCATGGGCTCCATCCGGCACCACGTTACCGCGGGAGGTATGCGCACGCTGTTGTTTTCCGCAGATCCCGGGATCCCGCTGCACGGTCCGTCGGGTGCCTCGGCGCATCTGCGGGGCGTCGCGCGCGCGCTTGGCGCGGCGGGGCAGGTGGTCACGATCGCGGTTCCGCGTCGGTCGGACGCGCGCGGCGCGGTCGATGATCCCGTGTCTGCGCAGGTGATCGCGGTTGAGCCCCGGCGGTGGGGCTTCATCCCGCGCCGCTGGCGGGAGCGCGGGGAGGGGAGCGACGCACGCCGGCTCGCCGACGCGGCTGGCGTGCACGACCTCGTGTGGGAGCGGTTCTCCGGGTTCGGGGACGCGCGTGGAACGGCCCCGGTGCGGATCGTCGAGGTGAACGCGCCGGTCGCGCGCGAGCGGGCAGCGGCCGGGCGGCTGTTCGATCCGCGCTACGCTGCGCGCCGGGAGCGGGAGATCCTCGGCTCCGCGGACCGCGTGATCACAGTGTCGCGATGGTTGTCCGACTGGGTGGTGCAGGAGGTCGGGGTGCTAGCGGACCGCGTCGTTCACGTGCCGAACGGCGTCGAGCGGCGGGTCGGCGACCGCGACGGGACGCGTCGTCGCCTCGGCCTGGACGGGCCTGTGCTCGGGTTCCTCGGGTCGATGAAGCCGTGGCACGGCGTGGACCGGCTCCCCGCGATCCTCGATGCGCTCCCTGGATTTACCGCCGTCGTCGCGGGAGACGGGCCGATCGAGGTGCCGCGCCATCCGCGGCTGCGCGCGTTGGGACGCGTCGCTCCGCGCCACGTCGCGGACGTGGTGGCGGCGATGGACGTCGGGCTCGCCCCGTACCGGGCGGACGCGCCGCCGTGGTTCTGCCCGCTGAAGATCCTCGAGTACCGCGCGCAGGGCGTGCCGGTCGTCGCGGCGGACGTCGGGGATTGCCGTGCGCTGGGGGCCGCGATCGTCGTGGATGACGACTGGGTCGGGGCGATCCACGCGGCGCTTGGGGAGCTGCGGGTGCCGTGGGTACGCGGGTGGGATCAGGTCGTGGCGGAGGCGCTGGCGGGGACCAAGGTCGCCGCGAATGCAATCCCCGCGGAACAAGGTGATGTTGAGTGAAAGGTGCGGTGCTCCCTGGCGGGGGCGTCAACGGACGAACTGCCATTTTTGAGCGCCCACGCACCCGGGCGCTCTCGGATCTTTCACTGACGGGCACCCTGGTCGTCGCAGATTTCATTCGCGACCACCTTGGTCGCGGACCCGGTCCACGCGGCCAGTTAGTCGGGGGATCGGAGGCTACATGACCCGAGGGACTGGCCGCAGGACCCCGATCCGCACGCTGCTCACGATCGCGAAAGCCGACGAGGCCGTCGTCGCGACGGGGTGGGTGAAGACGTCGCGGTTCAGCAAGAACGTGAGCTTCATGCACCTGTATGACGGCTCGACGACCAAGACGGTGCAGGTCGTGCTGACGCCCGAGCAGACCGAAGCGCTCCAGTCGCGCCTCGTCGTGGGCGCCTGTGTGCGCGCGACGGGCAAGTGGGTCGTGTCGCCCGCGAAGGGCCAGGCGTTCGAGATCGCCGCCGACTCGATCGAGGTGCTCGGCGACGTCGACGCGTCTGCGTACCCGATCCAGAAAAAGGACACGAGCTTCGAGTACCTGCGCACCATCGCGCACCTTCGCACGCGCACGAACACGTTCCAGAGCGTGTTCCGGGTGCGCAACGCGCTGTCGTGGCAGATCCACAAGTTCTTCCAGGAGCGCCAGTTCCTGTGGATCCACACGCCGATCATCAGCACGAACGACGCTGAGGGCGCCGGCGAATGTTTTGGTCTCGCGCACGGCAAGCCCGGAGATCCGCCGTTCTTCGGCGCGCCCGCGATGCTCACCGTGTCCGGGCAGCTCAACGTCGAGTGCTTCGCGGAGGCGTTCACGGACGTTTACACGTTCGGCCCCACGTTCCGCGCCGAGAACAGCAACACCGCGCGCCACGCCGCCGAGTTCTGGATGATCGAGCCCGAGATCTGCTTCGCCGATCTCGACGACGTCATCGCGCTCGCACAGGACTTCATCCAGGTCGTCGGCCGCGCGACCATCGCGCAGTGCGCCGAGGACTTCGAGTTCTTCGACGCGCGCATCGCGCAGGACAAAGAGTTCACGAACAAGACGCTCGCCATCCTCGACCGGCCGTTCGCGCGCATCACCTACGCCGAGGCGCAGGACATCCTGCTCAAGTCCGGCAAGAAGTTCGAGTTCCCGATCGGCCACGGCACGTCGATGCAGTCCGAACACGAGCGGTTCCTCGCCGAGGAGTACTTCAAGGGGCCGGTGTTCGTCACAAACTACCCGCGCGTGCAGAAGGCGTTCTACATGCGCCTGGACGACGGCGGCGAGACCGTGTCCGCGACCGATCTCCTCGTCCCACGGATCGGCGAGATCATCGGCGGCAGCCAGCGCGAGGATCGCCTGGACGTGCTCCAAGAGCAGCTCCGCGTGCGGAACATGCCGGAGGCGCCGTACTGGTGGTACCTCGATCTGCGCCGCTACGGCACCGTCCCCCACGGCGGGTTCGGGCTCGGCTTCGAGCGCATGTTGATGTGGATGACCGGGATGACCAACATCCGCGACGTCATCCCGTTCCCCCGCACGCCCGGGCATGCGGACTTCTGAAGTCCCCGTTATGGGGCGTTGCCCTGGAGGCCTCGTGCGCGTCCTTCCCTTCCTGTTTCCGCTCGTCCTCGCCGCCTGCACGGGTGGCGACGCCACCGCACCGGCGTCCACGCTCACCGATCCCACCGTGGACTTCGGCATCATCCCGCCCGCGGGCGACACGGACTGGCCGGACACGGACGCGGACACGGACGCGGACACCGATTCGGACACCGACGCGGACACCGACACGGACGTCCCGCTCGACACGGACACGGACACGGGCATCGTCGACACGGACACGAACCCGCCCTGCGAGCTGACGTTCGTGGTCGAAGTTCGCGACGCCGCCGCGAACATCTGCGGAACGACGCTGTGCGACAGCACGGAGGCGATCTCGCTCGTCGCGATCGCGAAGAACACGTGTACGGTCGACCTCGTCGCGCCCGGCACCACGGACTGCTTCGCCGTCGACTACACCGTCGAAGAGGCGACCGCGCCCACGGCGGACGTCCGCACGCCGACGCCGTGTACGGGCACGCCTGTCACGGTCACTGCGGGCCAGCAGGTCGAGCAGCCGCTCGTATTCGAAGCGATGGTCGTCGCTGACTACGTCGGCAAGGTGAAGTTCCAGGACACAGCGAACACCGTCGTGTCGTCGAACTTCACGGTCGTCGCCCCGTAGTTACAACCGCGTAGGGATTGGCCACGCCGCCTGCGGTGGCGGAGCGTCCCAGTCGAGCTTGTCCATCGCGTCGCACCACGCGCCGATCTGGACGCCCTCCCAGACGTCGCCGAGCGGTCGCAGGCGCCCGCGCGCCTTGGCCCACTGGCTGCGCGCCTCGCGCGGGTGGCGCCTCAGGAGGTGTTCGAGCGCGGTGGCGCCCTGAATCATCCCCTGGAGGCCGGTTCGACGTTGACCCTCCGCGGCGCGCCACACCCACTCGAGCACGTCGTGAGCGCCGTGGTAGTGGCCCGCCTGGAGCTCGGCGATCGCGAGATCGATCGGATCTTCCGGAGGCTGCTGGCCGAGGCTCACCGCGGCCGCGTCGCGCACAGGGGCACGCGGGTCGGTGAGGGCGCGGTCGGCGAACATGGAGGGCCCGTACGCGCCGATCACGCCGGCCGCGTTGGCGGCGGTGACCTCGTCCGCCGCGAGGCTCTTCGCGACGAGCGGCAACACCTGCGGGCCCACCTTCGTGAGCGCGCCCATCGCCCACAGGTGCGTGCCGTGGCCGTCGACCGCGTCCAGGTACATGACCAGCGTGCGGCCCGCGCGTGCGTCGCCGAGCTCGCCCAGCGCCCAGAGCAGCGCGCACCGGACGGGATCCTGGATGCCGAGTCCGGCGCCCGGGCGCCCCTCATAGTCGCGCTTTTCGCGGCGGAGCGCGTCGATCAGGCGCCCCCGCTGCGAGGGATCTCCGATGCGTGCGAACGCGATCGCGGCGAGGTGGCGCTCCCGGAAGCCGCGCCCGGGGTCGACGTCCGTGGCTTCGAGCGCACGGATCAGGCGGGGGACGGCGCGCGGGTCACCGGACACGCCGATCGCCTCGAGCACCGCGTGACCGAGGCGGCGACCGCTCGCGCGTTCCACCGCCGGGAGCCGTTCGGCGAGGTCGGGAGGGCAGGCGGAGGCGTGCTCGAGCAGCGCAGCGCGTCCCTCCGGACCGTCGACGAGCACGGGAAAGTCGAAGTGAGCGCGGCGGTTGGTGCCGGGCTCGCGGTCGGCCTCGCTCGGGACATCGAACGGGGAGAGGATCGGACGTGGGCCCTCGCACGTGCCGATCGAGGGCCGCGCGGGTGGGGCGCGTCGGAGCGCGCCGTACATCGCGGCCCGCACCACGTCCGAGCGCTCGTCTGCGAGGACGCCCTCGATCGCGGCGGTGTCGCCGATCCAGCCGAGCCCGCGCGCGGCCGCGCGTCGTACGCCCGGTACGCGGTGGTTCAGCAGGCGCACGAGCGGCGCGCTGCGGCCGCGTTCCGCGAGCTCGCGGGCCACGCGGATCTGCGCTTCGGGCGGACCTACGCGCGCGATCGTGAGGAGCGACGCTTCGCGCCACGCTTGTGGATTTTTCAGGAAACGTTCGAACAGGCCCACGTAAACCACCTGAACGACGGACTAACTACGAAGTCCACAGTCGATCCACAGAAGACAATTTCTCTGGTCCGCTAAGGTTCCAAGTGATCGATCCGATAGGGACGGATGGACAATTTCTCCCGATCATGCAGCAGCGGGAAACGCCGGGTTTTGGCCGGTGGCGCGTCGTCGTCCACAGGCGTACTCATGCCGGATCGAAGGCGATCATGCAACGTTTCGACGCTTGACCCTGATCCAGCGCAGCAGTACCAAGGTGGGGCCGGATCACTTCCGGCTCGCCGCACCCGCAGGTAGTTCCGTTTCGTCGCGGGACTACAGCGCTCCGGTCCTACGGACCGGAGGCCGCTCCCGTCCAATGGATCGGAGTCTGCTCCTCACTCTCACCGTCCGACCCGCGGCGTCTGGTTCGTCTGTGCTCCACGTCCCTCCGGGCTCCTCTCTCCCAAGAGCCCCCGGTCCCTGCCCGCCGGCAAGCGTGGGAACGTCGTACTGGGCGTCGCGTCTCGCGAGGTCCTCCTGAACGCGAGGCGCAAAGCCACGCTCACTGCCATCGCCGCGACGCTCCTCCTCGTCGTCGCGGCTTTGGCGGTGGCGTGGCGCGACCCGCGCGTCGTCGACGAGGTGTTTCGTCGCGTTGGTCAGCGCGCGCCGGGCGCGGGCGAGGTGGCGTCGCTCGCGGCGTGTGACGAACCCGACGTCGTGCTGCTGCTCAAGATCGTCGAGCAGGACCTCGAGGTCGCTTGCCCCGCGGGGTTCGTCGCGAGCGCGCTCGCCCACGACGCGAGGCCGCGGTGGGCGCATTGGCTGGCCCGTGCCGCGGCCGATCCGCGGCGAGCGGCGCGCACCCGCCTCCGGGCCGCGCTCGCGGTGTACCAGATCGACGGTGTGGCGCCGCCGTCGTTGCCCGTCTTGCTCGAGGACCCTGGCGCGGTCGACGAGCGTGCGCGGCTGCTCGCGACGTGGATCGCCGCCGACGAGGCACCGGAGTGGGCCGCGCCGTCGGTCCACGAACAGGTGCGGTGGGCCGCCTGGCTCGACGGCGACGTCGCGAGCGCGTGGGCGGCGACGGATCGGCTGCGGCTCGAGGCCGAGCTCGGCCACCTCGATCAGGCCGAACGCGAGGCCCTGGTCGACGAGGCCCTCGGCCCCGTGGGTCTCGGCGAGGGTTGGCTCGACGCGATGCTCGAGCGACGCGGTCGTGGGCTCCCGTTGGCTGATCTCGACGGCCCCATACTTCACCTCGTCGACCACCGAATCGACGCGTGCGCGGCGAGGTCATCGCCTCCCTGCCTGCGGCTCGCCGCCGACCTGATCGAGGCTCGCCTGCGCGAGGTGCCAGACGACGGGCCGGTCACCGAGCAGCCCGCCGAAGGTCGGGTGTCGCTCGCGGTGCTTTGGGACGTCGCCTACGACGGCGCTGCGGTCGATGCCGCGGCGCGTCGGGTCGAGGCCGCCGCCACCTTCGTGCGCACCGGCGACCCCGCGGGGCGGTCGCTTCGGATGCTCGCGACCATCGCGCACCCGCGAAATCGCCTCGCCGCCGATCGCGCGCGCGACTTGCCGCTCGGCGACCCGTTGCTCACGCTTGCGGCGCGGCGCGGCTCCCCGTGGGCCACGGCGGCGCTGGCGCTCGCGCTGGGGCGAGCCGCGGATCTGCCGGTTCGCGTCGCCGCGCTGGGCGATGGCGTGGTGATCGACGCCGATGGCCGGAAGGTCGCGATCGGTCCCTGCGGTGCGCAGGTCGCGGCGCCTGCGGACCCGGTGCAGGCGTGGCCCGAACAGGCCGTCGTGGCCCAGGCCGCCATCGAATTGGCTGGCACCGCGCTGCGCCGGGGCGACGGTCCGCGCGCGCTCCGCCTTGCCGTGCTCGCGGAGTCGCTGGATCCGGTTGGAGCCGCCGGCGTTGTGTCCATCGTGCGCAGCCGCGTCGAGATCGACCCGCTGGGCGGCGCGGCGGGCGCGTTGTTGGTGGTCGGGACCGACCCCGGAGCCGCTGGACTCGCAGCGCGTCGCGCCCGCGCCGGCACCTGGGACCACGCGCGCGTCGAGTGGAACCAGGCGGGGCGCCCGGAGTGCCCGTCAGCGCTCGGGCCGTGACCAGGGGAGATCGCCCGCGTTCGGCGCCCGGGCCTCGTCGAGCTTCGCCGGTGGGGTCTCGCCGGCGAGCGCGAGCGCGTTCTCATAGGCTGCGTAGGCCTCTTTCTCGTGACCGAGCTTCTTCAGGACGTTCGCCTCCAGCATCGCGCAGCCGGCGTAGGTTGGCGCGAACGCGCGGCACTCGGTGACGCGCTTGTTGGCTTCGTCGTAGCGGCCGAGGTTGAACAGCGCCTGCGCCGTTGAGTGCATGGTGAGCGGGTTCGGCGGTTCGAACGTCTCGATCGTCGACAGCTCGGCGAGCTGATCGTCGTAGCGCGACTGATCCGCGAACAGTCGCACGAGCATCTGCCGACTTGGAATGGACGGCGGGTTGACCGCGATCTCCTCGCGGAATTCGTCCTCTGCGCGGGCCGTGTCCTGCGCCGCGAGCGAGGCCAGGCCGAGGTAATGGTGCACGAGCGCCTGCTTCGGATCGCGCAGCAGGGCGCCTTGCAGCAGCGGTAGCGCTTCGCTGAACTCGCCGCGGGACGCGAGCTCCACGCCCGTCATCGCCTGCACGGTGGTCGAATCGGGCAGCGCCTGCCGGGCTCGCTCGAGCTCGGGCTGAAACGTTGGCGCCTGCGTCGCGAACAGCAGGTGCAGGTAGGGGGCCCACGCCACCTCGAGGTACGGATCGAGCTCGAGCGCGGCGTGAAGTGCGGCGAGGGCGTCGGGGTACCGTCCCTGGCGCATGCGCACGTGCGCGAGGAGCAGCTTCGCAGAAGAGTTCCCCGCCTGATCGGCCTCCTCGGCGAGCGCGGAGGCGAGGTCGAGTTCACCCTGCGACAACAGCACCGTCACGAGCATCCGGCGCGGCTCCTCGAGCCCAGGGTCGGTCGCGCGCACGGCCTCGAGCTTGACGCGGGCCTCCGCGAGATCGCCGCGCTGCAGCGCCTGCCGCGCCGACTCGACGTCGCGCAGCACGGGCAGCCGATCGACCGGGTCCGGCAGGCCCTTGGCGAGGGCGGGATCGGGCGTCGCCTCCGACGTCAGGTACCCGAGCGCCGCGAGCTGCGCCTCCTGGTCCGAAGACAGGTGAACCTCCGTCGCACCTCCGATCGGGGTCATCGCGGAGGCCATGCCCATCAGGGTGGTCTGCATGGCGAGGAGGCGGGCGGCGTCGGTGAGCGCGAGATCGGTGGCCTCGGTGGCGTCGCCCTTTTCGTACAGCTCCGGGGTGGTGCTGTCGATCAGCTTGTGCGTGTCGTCCACGAGCGCGCGTTGGGGCGCCCAGCCGTAGTGGTGGAACGCATACAGCGACTCTGCGTATACGCTCCGCGGCGCCGACGCGGGGTTCGCGCCTCGGATCCACGGCGCGAGGTCGAGCCCGTCGATCCCCTCCGGCGCCGGCCGACCTGCTGCGTCCAGCACGGTCGGGACGATGTCGACGAGGCTCGTCGCGAAGTCGACGGTGGTCCCCTTGCCGCCGCCGGGCGCGCGAATGACGAGCGGAATGTGGGTGGTGGCGTCGTACAACAACACGCCGTGCATCGCCTCGCCGTGGGAGCCGAGGCCTTCGCCGTGATCGGCCATCACGAGCACCCAGGTGTGGTCGAGGTCATGCGTGGCCTTGAGCGCGTCGATCAGGCGCCCGAGCTGGCTGTCGGCGTAAGAGACCTCGGCCGCATACGGCGACTTGTTGCCCTTCGCGAACGGCGCGGGGGCCGCGTAGGGGTGATGCGCGTCGAACAGGTGGACCCACGCGAAGAATGGCTTCGTGCGGTCGCGCGTTCCGAGCCAGCCGAGCGCGTCGTCTACGACTGCATCGCCGCGACGCTCGACGCGCCAGCGGTTGTTCTGCTCGTCCGGCGAGTGGCCCATGTCGTCGAAGAACGCGTCGAACCCTTGCGCAAAGCCCCAGTGGTGCGACGTGACCTCGGCCCCTACGGACGCCATCGTCGTGTAGCCGGCGTCCTGCATCCGCTCGGCGAGCGTGAGCGCGTCTGGCGACAGGAAGTAGTCGCCGTTGTCGCGCACACCGTGGCGCGGGGGCCACAGGCCCGTCATGAGCGAGGAATGAGCGGGGATGGTGAGCGGCGTCACCGTATAGGTGCGCGTGAACCGCACCCCTTCGGCTGCGAGCGCGTCCCACGTGGGGGTGTGCGCGTCGCGTGCGCCGTACGCGCCGATCGCGTCCGCTCGTGTCGTATCGAGCGTGACGATCAACACGTTGGGCGGCAGTTCGGGAGCGGGGCAACCAGCGAGTAGGATGGCGAGCATGGCCCCGGGTCTATCCCCGCGGTGGTACGCTCCGCACCCCCGGGGGTAGATCGTGGAGCCCATCGCTGTCGCGCGCCTGTTTCGGCCGCCGCGCCTCGTCGAATATGTCGAACATCGCGTTTTTACCGCGGTCCCAATGGGGTCGGGTCGCGTTCGCCAGGTCTGGAAGGATCTCGGCGACGGCGCGTACGAGGTCGAAGAGTTCGAGGAGTCGGCCGAGGGGCCGCGCTGGCGTGAGGGTTGGCGGTTGGCGCTCGGCCCCGAAGGGCTCGTCCACCTCGGCGCGATCCCCCGCTCGGGCTCATTCGAGCCGTGGGACCCGCCGTGGACCGTGTTGCCGGCGGTGGTCCGATCGGGGCCGGTCTCGTCGGGCGTGCATCGCCGCGGCGAGCGCGAGGTCGAGCGGGTCGCAGACATCATCCCGTCGTCGATCCCGGGGGGCGTCACGGTGGTGTCCGATACGCGCGGCGGCCCCGCTCGCATCGTGATGCGCGATCATTTCGTGCCCGACTTCGGGTGGGCGGGCTTCGAGGGATTGATCTTGCGGCCGACGGGTCAGCTCCGGGTATGGAGCGAGGACGTCGTGGTGGACGGGGTAGCTGCGCCAACGGCGCCGGAGGATACCGATGCGTAGGCTGTTCCTGCTCCTGGCGCTCAGCGCCTGCCCCAAGTCCGGCCTCGGCACGCTCGAACAGGCGGTGCCGCCGCCGCATGACGTGGGCTGGCGCGAGACCGTCGTGATCGACGGGATCGTCCGGCTGTCGTTCGGCGTCACGCAGCAATGGATCGGGCCCAAGGACCTTGGAGACGGTCGCAAGTCCTGGCGCATCCTCGAAGTGGAGGAGAAGCCCGAAGGCATCAAGGAGCGCGCGCGCTACGACCTCGTGCTCGGCCCCGAAGGGTTCGGGTACCTCGGCACCGTTCAGGCGGACGGCTCGCTGCAGGAGTGGGATCCACCGGAGCTCGTGCTCCCGCCGAATCCCGTGGTCGGCGCAAAGTTCTCGACGAAGTCGAAGAAGGGCGACCGCACGGTCGAGCGCAGCTGCGAGCTGCTCGCGTCGGACCTATGCAACGGCGGCATCGTGAGCGTGTGTGAAGCCGCGGATGAGCACGGCACCACCGTGATGCGCGAGCACTTCTGTCCGGGCGTTGGTTGGGCGGGCTACGAGTCGCTGCGCGTGTTCGACGGGCACAGCGAGAAGCGGTGGACGGAAGACCTCGTGCGGGACGGCGTGTCGGTGCCGTAGCCAGCGCCGCGCGACGTCCAGGTGCTGCCGGGGCACGTTGTACAGCTGGTGTACGCGGCGGGGTGTGACACGGAGGGCTGAGGCGACGTCACAGGGCCGCCAGCCGCGCTCGCGAGCGAGCTGAGCGAACAGCGGGAACGCGCGCCGATCGCCGGGCAGGTGTCCCTGCACCTCACACGCGACGGTGAACAGCACGTTCAGCGGCTCTTCACGGGCTGCGGGCACCGTCCACCCGCGCGGAAGCGGCCTCCCGCCGGCGCGCGCGTGGAGCTCCCGGCGATCGAGCTGTGTGACGCCGGTCGGATCGTAGAACGGGCAGGTGCGGTAGCCGAGGACGTCCCGGTGGCTCGACCACGGGCTCGCGAGCGGGCAGGGGTCGCCGAGTTCCGTGGCGGCGCGATGGGCCTCAGCGACGGCGTCGATCAGGTCGTCGGGCGGCCGGAGATCGAGCGCGGCGTGCACCCCCACGCGGTGGGCCACCGAGCATCGGATCCGGCCGATCCCGGCTCGCACGGCGTCGGGCTCCCCTTCGACGACGAGGTGGAGCGCGCTGCTCCCGAAGCCGTACGCGAGCAGGTGCGCGCGCCCGCCGAGGGCTCGGGAGAACCTGGAGAGCAGGGCGTACCGGACGGCGTCGGCCTCGCGACCTCGCCCCAACTCGAGCCCGAGCGTGTAGTGGCTGTGCATGGACACCTCCACGCGCGGGAGGAGCACGGCCCGTACCAGCGATATTCGGCGTCTGAACGTTGGGGTGACGGACGTCTCCGGCGACTTCCGTCAGACTTCCGTCAGACCTCCGTCACCCTGACCACACGTCGCCATCCGCCGCGCGGCGCACGACGGTGCCGGCGTCTTCGATCGTGGCGACGGCGAGGGCGACATCGACATACTCGTAGAGGTGCGTAAGCCACACCTCGCGAGGTCGCGCGCGCCGCACCAGGTCTGCGATCGCGCTCGGAAACAGGTGCTGATCGGCGGGGACCGCGTCGCTGCCTGCGCACTCGGTCACGAGCAGGTCGGCGCCGGCAGCCAACTCGATGAGGGCCTCGGAAGGGCCGGTGTCGCCCGAAAACACGACCGACCGACCCTCGGCTTCGAAGCGCAGATGGAGCGCCCCGGAGCTGTGAACGGCGGGGCGCGTGTGCACGACGAGCGCGCCGAGGTCGACGGTGGCCGGCGCGTCGAGCGCGAGCTCGGTGACGATGGTGGTGGCCGGCGGGTGAAGCTCGATCCAGCGGCCGTACACGCCGACGAGCCCATCGAGGAAGGCCTGAAAGCCCTGACCTGCGTAGATCGGATAATCCGCGAGGC
Organism: Pseudomonadota bacterium; assembly: GCA_947505245.1. Lineage (GTDB taxonomy): Bacteria > Myxococcota_A > UBA796 > UBA796 > SYKL01. The sequence continues at coordinate 35,869 of CANNIZ010000025.1, forward strand.
GGCGGCTCGCGTGCATCGCGAACAGCAGCGGCACGAGGTCGCCGGTGTGATCGGGGTGCCGATGGGAGTAGAAGCCGCCCACGAGGCTGCGCGGGTCCACGCCCGTCGCAGCACAGCGCTGAAGGGTGCCGCTGCCGCCGTCCACCAGCCAGCTCTGGCCCTGCACGCTGACGAGGAACCCGGCCGGACCGCGCTCAGCGTCGGGGACGTTCGTGCCCGAGCCGAGGACAGTGAACCTCACGCCTCTTCGGCGACCTCGTCGTCCGTGACGCCGAGCCAGTTGAACGCTTCATGTAGCAGCGTGTTCCCGATCTCGGCGACGATCGTCTCGCGAGCGCCAAGCCGCGCGAGGTTGCCCGTGAACAGGCGAACGGACTCGGGCTTCTCCGTGCTCGGGTCGCCCTCTTCGGGCGGGACGCCGTCGTACAGCCCCGACACGGTGGGGGTGAGTGGAGGGTCGATCGCGCGCAATTCCGCGAGGTCCGGCAGGTCAACGAGCAGCACGGGCACGCCCTTCCAGAACGTGCGTACGGCGTCGGGCAACGCGCTCGTCGCTTCGGCGACCATCGCGTTCCACTGGGCTTCCGAGAACTGGACCGGCAGCGGATACGCCTCTGGATCCAGGCGGTGGGCCGCGATGAACGACTGCACCGCTTCGGATTTTTTCCCGGGGATGCGCTCCAACGCGAGGCCGAGGTAGAAGTGGGTCTCGCCGAGGTCGGGTGCGATCGCGAGCGAAGCGCGCGCGGCCTCCACGGCGGCCTGGAGCTCGACGCACTCGAACCGCGCCACCGCGAGCCCTGCGAGGGCCCCCGCGCGCATCGCCTTGTCGCCGTCTGGACCGGCGGCCGACAGGTGCTGTTGGTACGCGTCGCGCGCACCTTCGGCGTCCCCGAGCTCGAGCAGGGCCTCAGCGAGCAGGAATAGCGCCTCGGGGTGATCCGGCGTCTCGTCGAGCAGCTCCTCGACCTCGAGCACGGCCCCAGGCCAGTCGCTCTTGTCGAGGGCCTTTCGCACGCGATCCAGGCGCAGCGCCTGGCGGGTGGCGTCGTCGATTCGCCAGCCGCCCTGGACCTCGTCGTCCATCAAATCTCCCGCATCACGTGAGGAACATCACACCGAGGATGATGGCGATGATGAGCACGACCACCACGACGCCGCCGCCGATCACCAGGGCGAGACCACCGCCCGCGATCGCGGCCTTGCCGGTGTTGCTCATCCCTGTATCTTCGCTTTCGACCACCGCCTTCGGCGCATCAGCGGGCAGACCCCCGCGCAGGGCGATCGCGAACTGGGCGAACTCCGCGATGTCTTTGCAAAGATCGAGGTCCGTAAGCATCCACTGCTCGAAGCCGTCTTCTTCGGCGGCCGTGGCCATACGTCCGGACTCGTAGAGCGGGAGCGGGGCGCGGTCTTTCACGGGCTCGTCGGGGGTGACCTCGAACGGCACGTTCGCGTTGGCCTTCAGCCAGGACTTGACGCGGTAACGGGCCTTGAGGACCGCGATGGGCATGCCGCCGAACGGCTCCGCGAGGGCGTCGATCGTACCGGCATCTTTGCCGGTGTACACGGCGACCAGGAGCTCGATCTCGGGCTTCATTGCGGCGCGCGCCTTCACCAGCAGCTCCTTCGGCTTCTGGTTGCCGGTGTACGTGGACGCCTCGTTGCCGTCGGCGATGCGGGTTCCGCGCGCCTTCGTCTCTTCGAGGACGATGTCGTGTGCCCACTTGATGAGCGCGCGCGCGTCCGTCTGCTTGACCACGCCTTCCTGGAAACGGGTGCAGGCGCGCTCACACGGCTCGCGGCCCGCGCTCTCGCCAAGGCGGGACGTCGCCACGGCGTAGTACCAGTCGGCGAACCGCTGGGCCATGAGCTGGCCGGAGGCGGCGTCGCCGCTGCGCCAGGAACGGAAGAGATCTTTGATGGAACGGGTGTCGGTCGTGGTCATGGGGGGCGTGTCATCCTTCAGGACCGGGACACTAGCAAAGGGGATCTGCATCGGCTACCATCCGTTTGCTTCCCCGCGAAGGACCGCCCTGGTCCGTCCCATTCCTGCCCACCCCTCCCGCCCATCCCCTCCGAGGTCCCCATGCGAGAGCTCCTTCGAGCCGGCCTGCGCCGGTTGTCCGCCCCCGTCGCCGAGGCGCCGCGCCATCCCGACGGCGGCCGAAAGGCGACGGTGATCGCCATCGCGACGCGCAAGGGCGGCGTGGGCAAGACCACCACGAGCGTGGCGCTGGCCGCAGCCCTCGCGCGCTTCCACGGCCGCCGCGTGTTGCTCGTGGACTTGGACCCGCAGGGCCACGTCACCACGGCGCTGAAGACGATCGTGGCGCCAACGGGCACGCCGCTGTCCCAGGTGCTGCTCGCGGATCGCGGAGCCGAGGTGCTCGACGCGATCAGCCCGACGTCGATCCCGAACCTGTGGGTCACCCCGTACGATCCGAACCTGTCGGCCGCCGAAGACATCCTCGGCTCGCGCATCGGCAAGGAGATGGTGCTGCGCGACGCGCTCCGCATCACCCGCACGCACTTCGACGTGATCGTGCTCGATTGCCCGCCAAACCTCGGCAACCTGTCGCTGAACGGCCTCGTCGCGGCGGATCGCGTGCTGGTCCCGTGTGACCCTTCGCCGTTGGCGCTCAACGGCGTTCACGCGCTGGTCGATGCGATCGAGACGATCGCCGCCCGCCTGAACCCGGATCTCGACGTCATGGGGGTGCTGCTCACCCGCGTGGACGGCCGCAATACGACCGTGAACGACGCGATCGTGAAGGAGATCGAGAAGACCTACGGCCACGCGCTCATGCCCGTCCGCATCGGCGTGAACTCGGATCTCGCGAAGGCGCAGATGGAGGGGCGCGACATCTTCGCGTTCGCGCCGGACAGCCGCGGCGCCGCCCAGTACCGGGACCTTGCCGACCATGTCGCCGCGGTGTTGCCCGCCCTGCCGTCGTCGCAGGTGACGGATTCCGTCAGCGGCTGAGCGCAAGCCGCAGGCGCGCAGCGAGGCGCAGCCGAGCGAACGTCAGAGCAAGCCGCAGGCGCGCAGCGAGGCGCAGCCGAGCGAACGTCAGAATTAACAGACCCCGCCAGCAGAGGCTGACGGGGTCGTCATAGTGAAGAGACTTTACGGGACGTGTCCCTGGCCGTCAAGCGCCCGGCGTAGCCTTGCCGTTCGAGTCGGGGTCGTTCGGCGTATGCCCATTGTTTTCGAGGGACTTCAGGGTCTCGTCGATCTTCGCTTTCGACTCGTCGTCGTTTGAAAGGCCGAGCTCGATCAGCTGCAACATGGCCGCGTCCACGTGGGCCTTTGCGGCCAACTCTTTGCGTGAAAGGCCGAGCGCCGTGCGGCGCGCTTTGACGTCCATGGGGACCTCCGGGCGGCGAGGCTACACCCGGAAGCGCTGCAGGGCGAACTCGGCCACCGCTAAACCAGGCGGGCCGCGAACACCGAAACCGCGAGGATCGCGGCCATGCCGAGCACGGCGAGCAGGTCGACCGCGATCGCCAGCGCGCACCCGCCGATCGCTCCTCCGATGCCCCGCAGCGCGTTCACGACGCCTTCGCGAGAGAACAGCACGCCGAGCAGCACCGCCCCGAGCACGCCGCCACCGAACGAGGCGCCCGGAAGTGGGATGAACGCCCCGACGACAGCCCCGATCGCAGCGCCGGAAGCCGCGCCTGCGGTGCCGCCTGCGGCGCGGCTCGCGACCGCTGGCGAAGCGATCTGCGCGACGGTGGATCCGAGGCAGATCAGAGCCCCGACGAGCAGCGCATATTCGTTCACGATCGCAAAGTCTGTGAGCCCGGCGAACGCCACGAGGCCGATCAACGCCACTGCGGATCCGGGGAAGCCGGGTACGAACGCCGCGATCCCGCCCAGCACGAACGCGGCGCTCGCGACGAGGTAGCCCAACGTCTGTTCCAACCGACCTCCTCTGGCGATGTTACTACGCGCGGCGGAGGCGCCTTGTTGTACCGCGGTCTCACGCTCGACCGGTTCCAGGAACAAGCGATCGGCCACCTCGCGGCCGGTAACTCCGTGCTCGTCTCGGCGCCGACAGGCACCGGGAAGACGATCATCGCCGACTGGATCGTCGACGAGGCGCTCAAGGCGGGGCGCGAGGTCGTCTACACGGCCCCGGTCAAGGCGCTGTCGAACCAGAAGTACCGCGACTGGACGCGGCTGTACGGCGACAAGGTGGGCCTCGTCACGGGCGATCTCGTGATCCGGCGCGACGCGCCCTGCCGCGTGATGACCACCGAGATCCTGCGCAACATGCTGCTCGGCGGCGAGAAGCTCGACCATCTGATGGCCGTGATCCTCGACGAGATCCACTTCCTGGACGATCGCGAGCGCGGCACCACCTGGGAAGAGGTGTTGATCTACCTCCCGTCGCGCGTGCAGGTGCTCGGCCTCTCAGCCACGCTGCCCAACCTCGGCGAGCTCGCGAAATGGATGGCGCACGTGCGCGGCGTCGAGGTCAACGTGGTCGAGGAGCCGAAGCGCTCGGTGCCGCTGACGTTCTACATCGGCTCGGTCGACGGGGGCATCACCCCCGTGAGCGAGTTCGACGCGATCGCCCGGCGCAAGGCCGCGAGCCGGCAGGCCGAGCCCCAGCGCAAGCCGCAACGCCCCCAACAGCGCGGTCGCGAGCGGCGTACGGGCCGTCCGGATCGTCCGGTCAATCGCACGCGCCACACCGACGTGTTCAACCTGCTCGTGCAGAAGAAGATGCTGCCGTGCCTGTACTTCGCGTTCAGCCGGCGCGACTGCGAGACGAACGCGCGCGACCTCGCTCGGCACGTGCGTGGGAGCCTGCTCGACGGGGATCAGCAGCAGATCATGGACCAGAAGCTTCGCGACGTCGCGGGGACGCTCGGGCCGGCGCTGGATCCGGATGTGCGGGCGCTGTATTCGCGAGGGATCGCGTTCCACCATGCCGGTCTGCACGTCCAGCTCAAGGCGCTCGTCGAAGAGCTCTACGAGATGCGGCTGATCAAGGTCTTGTACTGCACGTCCACGTTCGCGCTGGGCATCAACCTGCCCGCTCGCACCGTGGTGTTCGACGCGCTCGACAAGTACGACGGGCGCAGCATCGCGCCGCTCACCACGCGGCAGTTCATGCAGAAGGCCGGTCGCGCGGGGCGTCGCGGCATGGACGACAACGGTCACGTCGTGATCCGCATGGACGTCGAGGAGTGGGAGCGCAAGAAGCCCCAGATCGAGCGGTACCAGCGCGGCGCGTACGAGCCGGTGCGCTCGAGCTTCAACCTGTCGTGGAACTCCGTGATCAGCCTGCTCGAACGGCACGACGAGGCGCATATTCGCCAGGTCGTCGGCAAGTCGTTCCTCGCGTGGCATCTGACGCAGGAGGCGCAGGTCCACGAGCGTCGCGCCGACCAGCTCGATGAAGGCGGCTCGCACGGCGCTCGCAAGGAGGCCAAACGGCTGCGCAAGCGGGCCTCGAGCGCGGACGAGCGCGTGTGGGACGAGTTCCAGCGCAAGGTCTCGTTCCTGACCGACGTGGGCTACCTCGACGAGAACGGTCAGTTCAACGCGGGCGCGAAGGTGCTCGCGCACCTGCAGATCGCCGAGATCCCCGTCACGGAGCTCGTGCTCGCCGGTTTCCTCGAGAACCTCGATCCGGCCACGTTGTTCGGCGTGTTGTGCGCGCTCACCAACGAGCTGCCGCGCGGCGTGCAACGGAACTTCTGGCTGTCGCGCGAAGACAAGAAGCTGTCCATGCAGATCGAGAGCATCGTCCGCTCGGGGCTGGTCGCGCAGGCGGCCGAGATCGCGAGCATGCCGTGGACGTGGGACCCGGATCTGCTGCCAGTGGGCCGCGCGTGGGCCGAGGGAAAGTCGCTGCAGGAGCTGCTGCTCATGCTCGAGAGCGCGACGGACGTGTCGGGCGATCTCATCACGGGCTTCCGCCGCGCGAAGGATCTCGCGGGGCAGCTCGAGGACGTGTACAACGACATCCCCGATCGCAAGGCGATGATCCGAGACCTCGTGAGGAGCGTCTCGCGCGACGAGGTCGAGGTCGTCGACTGAGGCGCTACGCCGTGGCGCGCGCCGCGGCGACGACGCGGCCCCAAACCGCGAGCAGCGTCCCGAAGCGGAGGAGGTTGTCCTGCAGCGCGGCGACGGCGTCGCGACCTTCTGGGACTTCGTGTGGATGCGGAAGATCTCCGTTGCGAATCGCCTGTTGGAGCACGGTCACGCACCGCTCGACGTCGTCCGCCCACGCGGCGCTCGGCCGCTTCCCCTCGAACGTCGGCGGGTGCGTCCGCATCGCGTCGAGCGAGGCCGCGCGCTCGGCGCATCTGCGGAACCACCGGACGCGAAGGAACTCGATGAGCGCTTCGCGGGGCAGGTGCGCGAATTCGAGCATCGTCGCCCCCAGGCCTGCGAGGCGGCTCGTGGCGTCCCCCGGGCCGCCGAGGCCTCGCACGTCGACCACCCAGAACAGCCACTCGACGATCGACGGGCGCATCAGCACGCGCCAGACGTCCTCTGGGGGGTATGACCGCTCCTCGAGCGGGTCGTGTCGGATCGCGACCGGATGGTGGGCGATGAGCGCGCCGTCGTCGGCGTAGCGAAGGAGGCGGGCGAACACCGCATCGGAGGCCCTATGCTCGGGAAGGAACGGCGGGAAGAACGCGTCGCGGTCCACCGCCCAGGCCATCGCCATGAACGTGTAGCCGGACGACAGGGTGAGCCGATCGGGCGTGCGCAGCAGCGCGCGGGTCGAGCGCGCCCAGGTCCAGGTCGCGTCGTCGGGCGCGAAGCGCAGCAGGGTGTCGGGCGGCTGCTGCACGTACCAGTGTGACGAGGACATGCCGCTGTCGCCGAGCGAGCCGAGGCTCGACAACGCGACGCGCGCGCGTCCCTGGGCGACGGCGCGAAACACCGGGGACGGCAGATCGTTGGCGACCTGGGTGAACGGGCCGTTGTCGCGCACCACGCTCGCGATCGATCGCCCGAGGACGGACTCGTGCGCGGCGATCGGATCGCCGCCGGTGTCGGTGTGGGACGCGAACGCGTCGGCCCGGCTGCGGTAGGGCCACAGGCGCGGTCCTTCTCCCATGCCCGCGAAGCCCGTGCCTCGCTGCGGGCGCGGTGTGCGGTAGAGCTCGAACGCGACGTCGTCGTCGAACGAGCACCAGTCGTGGCCGGCGTTGGCGAGCAGCGCCCGATTGTAGTTCGCGCCCGACGCCCAAGCGCCGTGATCCGGCGCCATCGCCCACCGCACGATCGCGGCGTCGACGCCGGCGTGGGCCGCGAGGCGATTTGCCAGGCTCAGCGCCTGCTGGCGTCCGAACGTGGTGGTGCCCGGGATGGGCGTCGGGTGGTCGCTGTCATCGAACACCATGATCGCGGCGTCGCGACCGTGCGCTGCGAGCCTCGCGCGCAGCGACGCGACTGCGCGCGCGATCGACTCCGGTCGATCCCGCGTGACGAACGCGACGCGGTCAATTCGCCGGCGCGAGGCTTCCTGCAGCGGGCCGCCGGTCGCGACGTCGCCCCAAGCCTCGAGCAATCCGAGCGCGCGCAGGCGTGTGAGCGCCTCGAGCGCGAGCGCGTCCCCCTGGGCGTGGTCCTGGAGGGTGCGAAACCGACCGCAGCGCGGGAGGAGGCGCGCGTCGGACTCGATGATGAGCGTGGGGCCCTGCCCGTCGCGGGAGACGGCCACGGCTTTCCCGTCGCCCGCCGGGCTGACGATCGCGTCCGAGGCTCGAAACAGGTCTGTCGGCCGGGCGCTGCGAGGCGCCTCATCCATGGTCAGACGCCGCTGCCGCTCGTGCAGTAGGTGTTGCTGGAGCCGGGCGTGCCGTACCACTGGTACGACTGATCGTAGTACGAGGCGTTCTCGGGCCAGACCTGATGGTAGTCGCCGTCGCTGCACCACACGTGGTGGTTGGCGCCCGGATCGTAGTCGTAGTCGTTCTCCGTCGCGTCGTAGTTGCGCGGATCCGTCTGCATCGCGTAGCCCGAGTTGATGTCGTAGGCCCAGGACGTGAAGTCCAGCGGCGCGCCCGAGTCGGGCACGAGCGCGACCGGTGGGATGTAGATGCTGCCGCCGCCGCACGCGTAGGAGGTCGGGTTCATGTCGTAACGGACCTCGTCGACGTACTCGGTGGCGCCTTCCGCATCGTCGCCGTCGGCGTCGAGCCACAAGCGCACGGCGTCTTCGCCGTTGCACGTCTCGAGGACGAGCGCGCCGTCGTACGACAGATCCACCGGGACCCCGCCGTTCAGCGCGACGTCCCGCGTGGCGCCGAACACGAAGAACTCGCCCGCGCCGATGACCTTTGGCGAGCTGATCGCATACGACTCGTCGGTACCGTCGCTCTCGAGGTGCCAGCCCGTACACAAACGGATCGCTTCGTCGGTGGTGTTGCGCACCTCGAACCACTGCACGTCGGTGGGGGCGCCCATGGTGTAGGTGTAGCCGTAGTAGTAGTCCGACGGGCCAAAGAGTTGGACCTCGGACACGACGAGATCGCCGATGCCGATCAGCCCTTCGTCGCACATCGCGTTGCAGTTTTCGTCCGCGGCGTTGCGGAGCTCGACCGCGTCGGGGTTGATCGAGCCGTTGGCGTCATCGCAGTCCGCGTCGGCTGTAGCCCAGCCCGGCCCGCCGTCGCAGCGAGCGATCGCGTCGCCCACCCCGAACCCGTCGTGATCGACGTCGACGAACATATCGGTCTTGCCGGTCGCGGCGTTGTCGAAGTCGTCCGCCCGACCGTCGCAATCCTCGTCGACGTCGGCGCCGTCACACGCCTCGGCCACGCCGGGGTTGCGCAGCTTGGTCGTGTCGTCGCAGTCGCCCGTCTTGGTGGCGAAGCCCTTGGTGGGTTCGCAAAGGTCGACCGTCACGCCCGTGCCGTAGGTGTCCTCGTCCGCGTCGACATAGAAGGCGATGCCTTCGAGGCCGTCGTCGTCCGCGTCCGTGTAGCCGTCGCAGTCGTTGTCCACCTCGTCGCAGACTTCGCGACCGCCGGGGAACGCGTTTCGCGAGGCGTCGTCGCAGTCACCCGCGTTCGACACGTAGCCAGCGGGGGGCGTGCACGCATCGACGCTCACGTCGGGATCGCCGAAGCCGTCATGGTCGTCATCGGCGTACCACTTGACGGTGGTGTCGATCCCGTCATCTGCGGTGCCGCTGCAGTCGTTATCGACCCCGTCACAGACCTCCGTGCCGCTCGGAAACGCGGTAGCGTCGAGATCGTCGCAGTCGTCCGCGGTCGCGAAGAACCCGGTCGGGGCCTCGGCACACGCGACCTGGGTGATTCGGTCCGCGCCGTGGCCGTCGCCGTCGAGGTCGGCGTAGTAGGTGGTCCCGTCGACCGGGTCGTTGTCGACGCCGCCGGTGCAGTCGTTGTCGAGGCCGTCGCAGCTCTCGGACGCGCCCGGGTTGATGGCCGCGGACGTGTCGTCGCAGTCCACCGTCGTCGGGTAGCCGTCGCCGTCGTCGTCTGCGGTGGTCTTCCCGCAACCAACTGCGAACACCAGTGCCGAAAGCGTAATCAGACGCATGAATCCCCCTGAAGGTGCGATGGTAACCGATGCTTGCAGTGCGTGGCTACGGCGGGGCGACGCTCGGCTTCGAACTCAGCGAATCGCCGCCGTGAGGTGCTCGCACAAGGCCTCGGCGGGCGGGCAGGTCGGGTAGGACAACAGCATCCAATCGGACCGGAACCACCCGTCTCGCGGCGCCAGGACGGCGTCGCAGGATGTGACCTGATCCCCGGGTTCGTCGTCGTCCAGGGTCTGTTCGCGGGTGGCGCACGTCAGGTCGTCGAGCGCGCGCACCTCGACGCGATCGTACCCTGCTGGCCAGTGGGCGGTGCGCGTGACGGTGCGCGCGCGAAGGTCGACGACGAGGTCCGTGGACACGTCCATCCACGCACCCAACGCGACGCCCCCGAGCGCGGGGGTTGCCACGAACAGCCCCGCGAGGAAGACCTGATCGGGCGCGCGCCAGTCGAACACGTCATCGTAGATGGCCATGCCGCGGTTTGCGAGGGCGACCGCCGACGCGAACAGCCCGGCGATCACGGACAGGCCGAGGCAGAGGTGCGACCCTACGTCGACCTGGCGCGACGTGATGGTGTCGTCGGCCAACGTCAACTCGCGCGTCGAGTCCGTCAACACCCCGTCTGCGAGGTCAGCTGTGAGGTCCGCACGCGCCTGCGGCATGGGGTCCGCGGGCGGCGCGCCGCAGCCGAACACGACGAGAAAGACCAGCGGCCCGAGCTGGGGGTGCCACGTCGACGCGCCGACGGTGCCCGTCTGACTCACTTTGCGGGTGGCCCGTCGATCGTGAACGCAAGTGCCCGTTTCACTTCGCGCGGGGGAGGCACGAAGGTGAGCTGCGACACGCGATCGACGGCTTCGGGTGGGTAGAACGAGAGGATCTCCCACGTCGGCGCCTCAAGGATCGGCTGCCAGGCCTCGACGAACGCGTTCGCTTCATCGGAATCGAGCCCCTGGGCCATTGCCGCGGCGTGGACGCCGGTGAGCAGGGTCAGGAGGGCCTCGGTGTCGATGGCTCTCAAGTGCACGCGCGCGTGGGCTGCGACCGACGTGACGTGCAGCAGCGAGTCGCCAGTCCACACCCACACGTCGCCGAACGCCCAGTCGGTGTCGTTGACGAGCGTGCGGCCGTCGGGACCCTGCTCGACCGACAGGGGCGGAGGGACGGTCAGGCCCTGCGCGTTGTACAGGAGCACCGGCGTCGCGACGCCTCCCACGTCGAGGCAGCCGGGCACGTCGCCGAGGTACCGCGTCAGCTCGGCGGCCTCGCACCCGACGGGGCCGGTGAGGCCCGTGCAGACGGGAGCGTCGGCGGCAGGCGCCCACCCGAGGTCACAGGTCGCGCCGGCTTGCACCTGGACGTCGCTCCAGGTCCAGGTCGAGGTGTGCGAGGGTTGCGCGCCGCGATCCGGGGTCGGCCACACCTCGCGCAGGGCGCCACTCGCGACGGTCACGGTCGCGGTGATTCGCGTCGCCGCGTCGAACGTTGGACCCGGATGGAAGTACACGATCGGCTTCTTGATGATGGTGAGCTGAGGGTGGCCCCCCTCGGGAGGGTTTTGATGCGGCGCGGGCGGCTTGGGCACCACGGGCTTGGGCGGAGTCGCTGCGACGGGCGCCGTCGGCGTGGACGTCGACAGCGCGCCGGAGGTGAGGCTGATCAGACCCCACTCGTGGACCGCGTAGTCGGCCCCCACGGGCGCGTCCGGAAGTTGCGCGACGGGCGGCGGCGCCGCGGGCGGCGGCTCCTCGGCAGGCGGCGGTGGGACGGGGGAGCCGCAGGCAAACAGCGCGAGCAGGACGACGCTCATGGGCACCTCGGATGCCGGTGGTAACCCGGTGTGCACTTCAACGGGAAGGGGCGTCTGCCGGCGCCTTCGCGCCGTGCTCGTGTACGAACGTCGTGCCGAAGCGGCCCTTGATGCAGAGGTTGCCGCGCGTGACGGACGAGTCCTCCGGCGAGTCGACGCGGACAATGCGGTTGTCCTGCACGACGAGCGCGAGGGTGCAGCCGACACCGCAGTACGGGCAGATCGTCTCCGTCGTGGTCTGGCGGTCTTCGTGCCAGTCGCCGGCTTTGCGCAGATCGTACTCGGAGAGCGCCATCAGCGCGCCGGTCGGGCACACGGCGATGCAGTTGCCGCAGTACACGCACGCCGAATCGGGCAGCGGCGCGTTGAACTCGACGCTGACGCGCGCGTCGAACCCGCGGCCTGCGATGGCGATCGCGAACGTGTTCTGGGCGTCGGTGCCACACGCCTCGACGCACTTGTAGCAGGTCACGCACTTCGCGTAGTCGCGGACGAACAGCCCGTTGTCGACCTTCGCGGGCTGGGCGACGGTCGCGGCGGTGGCGCCGTCGGGCGCGTGGTGGTCCCCGGTCTGCCGCGCGTCGCGGTCAGAGGTGGGCTCGGCCTTCGGCCCGAACCGGTCTACGTCGGCGCCGTAGGCTTCGATCCAGGCAGCGAGCTTCGGCGCCGTGGACAGGTCGACCGACGACGCGAGCAGCTCGAGCACGACCTTGCGGCTGGTGCGGACGCGCTCGGTGTTGGTGTGCACCACCATGCCCGCTTCGGCCCGGCGCGCGCACGACGCCACGAGGGTGCGAGCACCCTCCAACTCGACGACGCACATGCGGCACGCGTTGACCGGCGTGAGGTGCTTCGCCCAGCAGATCGTGGGCACGTCGATGCCGAGGGCGGTGGCGGCGTCGAGCAGCGTGTCGCCTTCCTCGACCGAGACGGTGCGCCCGTCGAGGGTGAGCGTGATCACGCGCCCTCCGGCACGACGTTGGGGAAGCGCGCGATTGCGGACTCGATGGCGGAGCTGGCGGTCTGCCCGAGGCCGCAGATCGAGGCGTCCCGCAGGCACTGCGAAAGCTCGCGGTACATCGCGCGCTCGGAGGTCCACGAGCCGTTCGGGGAGCCGCGCGCGAGGCGGGCGAGCAGCTCCTCCTGCCGCACCGTGCCCACGCGGCAGGGCACACACTGGCCGCAGGACTCGTCGCGGAAGAACGACGCGATGCGCTGAAGCATCGGCAGCAGCTCGATCGTGTCGTCGAACACGAGCACGACGCCGGAGCCGAGCGTGGCGCCGATCTTGCGTGTGTCTTCGAAGGTGAGCGGGACGTCGAGCTCGGCGGGGCCGACGAACGTCCCGGCCGCGCCGCCGAGGAGGATGGTCTGGAGAGGACGACCGCCCGCGACGCCGCCGGCGCGGTCGAGCAACGCGCGCAGCGTCGTCCCGAACGGCACCTCGTACACGCCGGGCCGCTCCACACACCCCGACAGGCAGAACAGCCGCGTCCCTGTGGAGCCGGCGGTGCCGATCGCCGCGAACGCGGCGCCGCCTTCCAGCACGATGCGGGGCACGTTCGCGAGGGTCTCGACGTTGTTCACGAGGGTGGGCTTTCCGAACAATCCGACCTCGACCGGGAACGGCGGCTTGCTGCGCGGCTCCCCGCGCCTGCCCTCGATCGAGTTGAACAGCGCGGTCTCCTCGCCGCAGATGTACGCCCCGGCGCCGCGCCGGATCTCGAGCTCGAAGCGGCCGCCCCCCAGCACATCGTCCCCAAGAAAGCCGTGCGCGCGGGCCTGTTCGATGGCGCTCCCCGTGCGCTCGTGGGCGAGCGGGTACTCGCCGCGCAGGTACAGGATGCCGCGCTCACAGCCCGTGGTGAGGCCTGCGATCGTCATCGCTTCGACGATCGCGAACGGGTCCTCTTCGAGCAGCACGCGGTCCTTGAATGTGCCGGGCTCGGACTCGTCGGCGTTGCACACGAGCCAGTGCGGCTGCGCAGGCTGGCTCGCGACCGCGGCCCACTTCCGGCCGGTCGGGAACGCGGCGCCGCCTCGCCCCATCAAGCGGGACGCGGTGAGCTCGCGGATGACCGCGTCCGGACCGAGATCGATCGCCCGTCGCAGCGCTGCATAGCCGCCGACCGCGAGGTAGGCGTCGAGGTCCGTCGGGTCGACCTTGCCGACGCGGGCGAGCAGCGAAAGGCCATCCGTCGGGCCGATCGGAGACCGCCGGGTTGCAGGTGCCCGTCGCTGAGTCAGCGCTTCCCCGACGCTCGCGACGGTGGCGTCGCCCCAAGCGCGCTCGACCGGAGACGAGCCTGCGACCTGGAGCAGCGCGGCCGGAGCCTGTTCACAGAGGCCCAGGCAGGGGGACCGCAGCCAGACAGCCCCGTCGCGCGCCTGGCCGGCCGGACCGTGTCGGGCGGTGAGTTCGTCGCAAAGCCGCTCGGCGCCGCGGGTGCGGCAGGTGAGGTCGTCGCACACGTGGACGACCGTCGGCGGTCGCGGGGTGGTCGCGAACAGCGCGTAGAACGTCGCCACGCCGTACGCCTCGGCCGGCGGGATGGACAGGCGCCGGCAGATCTCGCCGAGTCCGCCTTCGGAGATCCACCCGACGCGACGCTGCAGCGCGTGCAGGGCGGGCAGCAGCAAGTGGCGCTGCGAAGCCGCCTCCGACGTGCTCGACGGCCCTTCAGCCGGCAGGGCTCCGAGCGCCGAGGCGACGGCCTCGACCTCGTCAGGCGTTGGGGCTGTGCGAATCGGGCGGAGATCCATGGGCTTCCTCGCGCTCGATCCGGATCGCGGTCGCCTTGAATTCGGCGGTGCCGGAGCGCGGATCGGTCGCGTCGATGGTGAGGCAGTTCGTGTCGACGTCTTCGGCTTCGTGGTAGGTCATGAACGCGAGCCCGGGGACGAGCCCCGGATCGATGCGCACCGTCGCGCGCACGCTGCCGCGCCGGGAAGTGACGCGCACCACGGCGCCGCCGGCGACGCCCAGGCGGGCGGCGTCTTCGGCGGACACGTCGATTCCCTCGCGACGCCACAGCGGCGACGTGTAGCCGGCCGTCTGCACGCCCGTGTTGTACGCGTCGAGGCGACGTCCGGTAGTGAGCCGGATCGGGAACTCGTCGGTGAGCGCGTCGATGGGCGCCTCGGGGATGGCGCAGGTGAACGGCGCCCGCATGCCCTCGACGGGCACCTTCCACAGCCGCTCGTGGAGGATCTGCGTGCCCGGGTGGTCTTCGGTCGGGCAGGGCCACTGCAGGCCTCCGTGCGCCTCGAGCCGCGCCCAGCTCATCCCGCCGTGCATCGGCGACAACGAGCGAAGCTCGTCCCACAGCTGCTCGGACGTCGGCGAACCGAGATCGCGCCCCAACCGCCGCGACAGCTCACCGAGGATCCACACGTCGTCGCGCGCGCCGGCGGGAGGCTCGAGCGCCTTGCGCACGCGCTGGACGCGTCGCTCCGAGTTGGTCACCGTGCCCTCGGTCTCGCACCACGCCGCCGACGCCGGCAGCACGACGTGGGCGAGCTCGGCTGTGCGGGTGAGGAAGATGTCCTGCACCACGAGGTGATCGAGGCCCCGCAGCAGGGCGCTTGCGTGGTTCAGGTCCGCCTCGGACTGTGCGGGGTTCTCCCCGATGATCAACAGCGACCGCAGCTCGCGCCGCTCCATCGCGTTGAACATCTCGGTCAGGTTCCAGCCGTGTTTCGGCGGGATCGTGCAGCCCCAGAGCGCGTCGTAGCGGGCGCGAATGGCGTCGTCTTCCACGTCCTGGAAGCCTGGCAGCTTGTGCGGCAGCGCCCCGCTGTCGCCGCCGCCCTGTACGTTGTTCTGGCCGCGCAGGGGGTTGATCCCCGCGCCCTTTCGGCCGACCTGGCCGCACAACAACCCGAGGTTGATCAGCGATAGCACGTTGTCGACGGCGTTGTGGTGCTCGGTGATCCCGAGCGTCCAGCACAGCTGCGCGCGCTCGGCCTTGGCGTACGCGTGCGCGAGCCTGCGAATCAGCTCCGCGGGGACACCCGTCGCAGCCTCGCCGCGCTCGAGCGTCCAGGGCTCGACGTGGCGCGCGAACGCCTCGAAGCCCGTCGTCGCGTTGCGCACGAACGAATCGTTGGCGAGACCCGCGCGGAGGATCTCGGCGGCGATCGTGTGGGCGAGTTCGATGTCGGTGCCCACGCGGACGGCGAGGTGAGTGTCCGCCCACGCGGCGGTGGGCGTGCGGCGCGGATCGATCACGAACAGCTTCGCGCCGTTGCGGATGCCCTTGAGCACGTGGTGGAAGAAGATCGGGTGCGCCTCGCGCGCGTTGCTGCCCCACAACACGATGACGTCCGTCTGCTCGACGTCCGAATACGACGAGGTCCCACCCCCTGCACCGAATGCTGTCGCCAGACCGACGACGCTAGGTGCGTGTCAAGTCCGGTTGCAGCTGTCGATGTTGTTGCTGCCGACCGTCGCCCGGATGAACTTCTGCGCGAGGTAGTTCATCTCGTTCGTGGCTTTTGAGCAGGAGAAGATGCCAAAGCTCTGCGGCGAGTGGTCGGCGACGCTGGACCGGATGCCGTCGGCGGCCCGATCGAGCGCCTCGTCCCATGAAGCGGGCCTTAGCACGCCGTCCTCGCGGACGAGCGGCGTAGTGAGGCGGGCGAGCGGCGTGCGGGACATACGGCCTCCAGGCGGGTCCAGTCTAGCAGGCGAGCCCGCGCCACGTGCCCGCCGACCCCGCGACGCGGGGGCAACTTAGTTGGCGGGAACGAAGGCACGCTTCGACGAGCGGCCGATCAACGGACTTGGCGGGGGCCGGCGACGCCCGCACAATGCAGACGGGGGTGCCCATGCCCGGTCTTCGTCGTCGCCCGCTCCTCGGTGGCGCGCCATTCCAGGGTCGGCGAGGCGGTCCGGCCGCTGCGGATCCGGCGCGGAGCAACGCCGCCGCGCAGGACGCGCTGCACGCCCAGCCGGTCGCGCCGGAGTCCCGGAGCGCGCTGCTCGACGAGGTGAGCCACGACCTGATGGTGTTCCCCGGCTTTGACCAGGCCTGGCACCAGGGGAACGACGCGATGATCGCCAACGTCGTGAACGACTTCAACGCGCGCAAGGGGTGGAGCCGCGAGGATCCTCACTGGCTCGATCCGAACCTGGTGAAGGCGTGGGCGATGCAGGAATCGGGCGGCGATCCCGATGTGTTCCAGTCCGGCGACATGATGCAGGTCAACAACGGCGGCGATTGGGCCCGCGAAAAAGCGCAGTTCGGGCTGAAGAAAGGGGAGGCGGTCGACCCCGAGAAGAGCCTGCGCACGGCGCTCGAATGGGCCTACTACAAGGGTGAAGTCACCCGCGCGGTGGGCGCGGGCGGCGTGGACGAGGCCCACGACTGGCATGCCACGGAACGCGGCAGCGAGGCCGTCAACGGCTACGAGAGCCAGTTCCAGGGCTGGGACACGGCGCTCGAAAAC
Organism: Pseudomonadota bacterium; assembly: GCA_947505245.1. Taxonomy (GTDB): domain Bacteria; phylum Myxococcota_A; class UBA796; order UBA796; genus SYKL01. The sequence goes on from CANNIZ010000025.1 coordinate 52,681, forward strand.
TACAACGGCGGCGGCGTGCGCGACTACCAGGGGCAGGTCGAGCGCCGCCTCGCGACCGGACAACCCGCCTGAACATCGCTGAGGGCGCGCGTCGTCGTACCCGCACGGCTCGTCGCGCTACTACGCTGACCCGGTCTGGAGGTGCTCATGGTCCTCGTCTTCCTCGCCTTCGCTTGCGGGACCCCCGCCGAACCCGAGCCCGGGCAGGCACCGCCGGTCTCGGCTCCTGTCGCGCCGGTGGTCGCTCCGGCGCCTGCCGTCGCTGCAGCACCTGTCGCCGCGGACACCGCGCCCGCCGAGGCCGCAGCTTTGAGCTGGCTCGCGCTCGTGGACGGCGGTTCGTACGGCGACTCCTACGATCAGGCCGCCGCCTTCTTCCGCAGCTCCCTTTCGAGGGACGCGTGGGTCACCGCGGTCACGGGCGCGCGGTCTCCGCTCGGGTCAGCAGGCGCGCGCGTGTTGCTGTCGGCCACGCCGATGACCACGCTGCCGGGCGCTCCGGCCGGCGAGTACGTGGTCATCCAATACAAGACGCAGTTTGCGAACCACCCCGACGGCATCGAGACGATCACGCCGATGAAGGATCCCGACGGGACGTGGCGGGTCTCGGGCTACTTCATCAAGTAGAGCCGGTCTGCGGTTTGGCCTACTTGATCCACAACTGGGCCGAACCACTCCAACCTGCGCGATGCGAACCGTAGTAGGTACCGCCGTAGTCGTGCGCGATGGAGTAGCCCCAGTTCTGGTCGTCGGGGCCATTGGTGGAGTCGAAGTTGCCCGGCATCGAGTTCCAATGGGCCACTCCCATCGTGTGCGTGGTGCCGATGGCGGTATTGGAGCCTGCGCTGTACGACTCAAAACACGTGCGCAGCCAGTTGTTGGCCGTCGTGGTGCTCTGGCTCCAATGCCGATTGACGTAGGTGCCCCAGCCGGAACCGCTAACGGCGTTGAAGTAGCGAGGTACACCCTTGGTGGTGACGCGCGCGACCGTACCGGCCGAAATCAGTGCATTCGTGTTTGCCTGCCCGATGTTGCCGCCCGTGCTGGACGTGTCGAAGGGAACGCCGACCGCGGCGTCCTCGGTGTGAATGTTGTTCGACCCGTTGGTGATCGCGGCGAGCGTCCAGCCGCCGCCGTCGGTCGTCATGTCGCAGAACGCGCGAAAGGCGTCCGTGGTCGCTCCGCCGTTGGGATCGATCCAATAAAGGCGGTCGCCCGTGGACGCCCCGGAGTCAAGGATCGCTCGGCAGCTCAGCCCGGCGCCGGCCTGTGTCGATCCGTCCTGGCGTCGGGCAAAGGTGGTCCAGGCCACCCCATCGCAGGCTTGAAAGGTCGTGCCTGTCCAACGGATCGTTCCTGCCTTGGTCGACGTGCAAGCCGCCAGGTCGGCGCCGATCTTCACGCCGCCGGCGACATCGAGCTTGGCCAACGGAACTGCGACGCCCACGCCCACGCTGCCGTTGACGAACAGGTCGCCGGTCACGGTGCCACCCGCCAGCGGCAGGGCGTTGTCGGCCTTGGTGCCCTGCGCCGCCGTTGCGTAGGCCGTGGATGCCGTGTACGCCGCGGTTCCGAGCGCGCTCGCTGCGACGTAGCCGTTGTTCGAGACATACGTGTCCACGGTGGCCTCGTTCGGCCCGAGCGTGGAGGCGTCGGTGCACACGAGGAGACCGCTCGCGTTGGCCATCAACACCTGGTTCACGGTGCAGCTCTGCTTGGCGACGTAAACCGAATCAAGCTGCGTTCGCAGCTCTGTGATCGTGTCGTAGGCCGCGAGCTTCGCCCAGGCATCGATCGTCGTCGGATCCGCGCTGAACTGCGTGCCGCTGAGGAGCAGGCCGGTGCCGTTGGTGTAGGTGGCGCTCTGGTCGCCGTCGAGCAGCGTCGCCGGCGTGCCGACCAAATCAAGCCAGTTGACCGGGTCGCCCGCCAGGAGGATGTCCGCGGGGTCGATCCCGCCCACCGTGGCCGCGTCCTCGCAGTACTGCGAAAACGCCGCGAACGGCGCCGTCGCGATGTCGAACCGCGGCGACATCTCGGCGCCCGTGCCCACCGCCACGCCGAGCGACAATATGCCGTTGTCCCGGAACATCCCGAGATCCAACTCGCTCACGTCGCCGAGGTACACCGTGAACTGGCCGCTATCGACCACCACGGACTGGTTCTCCGTCCACAGCTCCGAGCCCGTGGCGCCGTAGAGCTTCAGGTGCAGCGTGACCGTGTCGTTGATCGGGGCGCCGGTGGAGTCCGTCAGGTAGCCCGTGACCGGGATCGACGAAGGCGCCGCGGCCTCCGCGACAAAGGGGGTGAGCAGCGCGAGCAATGGAAGCGTGCGGTACATGTTTGAATCTCCAGAGAGGTAGCGAGGGCTTTTGGACTATGGAACCGGGACGATCGGGCCGAGGACCAGGACGTAGCCCCCACCCGAGGAGGTGCCGTACGACTCGCCGCCGATGGCGAGTTTCAGGTGGTTGCCGCCCGCATCGGCGGAGCCTCCGCCGTTCGTGATCGCCACGAACGACCCTGGCGGCACATCCGCGTCGGTGTCCGCGTCAGTGTCCGCGTCAGTGTCCGCGTCGGTGTCCGCGTCGGTGTCCGCGTCGGTGTCCGCGTCAGTGTCCGCGTCGGTGTCTGCGTCGGTGTCGGTGTCTGCGACGCCGGTCTCCGACGTGTCCTCGACCTTGTGGCGATAACCCAAAGCGAGCGTGGCGAGCATGACTGTGGTGAAGCTGAAACGCATTCATCCCACTTTTTACGATCGGCAGGTTACCTCCTGCATTCTCGGTTGTCTACGCGAGCCGGCGGATGCGCCCCAGGACGGGTTGCGCGACACGATCGACGGTGAGTGGATCGACGCGCCAGGGGTCGAACGATGGGCGTTTTATCGCGGCACCCTCGTGGTGATCGACCAGCTCCGCAACGGCACCCAGGCGCGGATCGTCGAGCAAGGCTGGGTGGGGGAGGACTTCCGGTTCCCGCAAACTCCATATCCGTCGCTGCGGACTCCGTGACCTTCGTCCTCCCGGGAACGTGCACCGGCGACGTAGGGCTGTACGTCAGCCTCCCGCCGGGCGTGCAGTCTTGTTCCCCCGGTGTCACCTGCGCTGCGGGCGGAATCTCGCTGATGTGGATGCTCAAGGTGCAGGTGCAACCGTCGCCCGCCGCCCCAGCGACCCCGCCGGGTGCGGGCCTGGCCCGGTGATCCCACGGCGCCGCGAGTACGAACGGCGCGGTCACTCTGCCAACGAAGCCGTGTTCTGCGTGCGCGTGGAAGGGCTCACCCACCCGGTGGGACCTGCGGCCCTACACCGTTCTAGTCGGCGGATCGAATGGGTTGTAGACGCCCCAGCGGGCGTCGGCGTCGACCAATACCAGCTGTCGCGGGACGACGTAGCCGCGCTGCCGTCGGATGCGACGGAGGACGTCGAGCGGCTCGCCGATGATCGACCTGGGCGGAGGTCGGGTGCCGGTTGCTAGGCCGCGCCCGGGCCACGGCGTCGCTTCGAACCGGCGCGGGTTCAATTCCAATATTGGGTTAAGTCGCCAATAAGTCGGCTGACAACCTTGCCATTTTTCAACGCAGTTGGTGTTCCTGCGGGAAATGTGGGATGTGGTTGAAAGGCGCCTTTTCGTCGGTTCGGCCGCGCCGCGGACGGCTAATCGGCGCTTATCCTGAACAGGACTCATACAGCCGCTTCGCTGGCGAAAAGGGCGACTCAAGCAAGGTCGTACACCGCTTGACGGGACTCACGTCGAGGCCCACGGTCGTGGTCTTCGCGGCGGGCGCGGCCGAGTTTCCGCTCGCGTTGGATTCGGTTACCTGGACCGGCGCCGGAGGCGCTTTCGAATGGCAATGGACGCAAATTTGGCCCCGAACGCCTGGCTCGTGCGGGCCCGCAGTTGGCTCGTGATCGCTGCGGTCGCGGGCGTCGCCCTGGCTCCGCTGGCCTACCTGGGACGGCTGGCGGTGCGGATCGGGACGCCGGCGTCCCCGTTCGTGGAGGCCCTGCCCAACGTGCTCCTCCTCGCGGCCACAGTCGCGCTGGTGCGTGGCGTCGCGCCGGGGCCTGCGAAGCAGCTGGCCTTGTCGGCCGCGGCGGCCAGGGCGGTGCATGTAGGTGCGGTTGTCAACCCGTGACCCTCAGCAAATCCCGGACACCCAGGCGGGTCGCGGGTGGTCGACGGGGGATCACGGTGCGGTGAGCACCGCCTGTTGACCCCCGACCCGCGGCGCGCGGGGGTGTCGTCGACGAGCGTCGCCGCG
>CANNIZ010000026.1 GCA_947505245.1 Pseudomonadota bacterium
CTGCCGAGGGCGGCGATCGCGTCCTGGATGAACGAGACGGCGGCGTCGATGATCGAGTTCGCGAGGCTCTTGACGGCGTCCAGGATGGCGGTGACGGCGGAGCGGATGGCGTCGAAGATCGAGTTGATGACGTCGGCGAGGGCGGAGAGGGCGTCGGCGACCCAGTCACACGCCTTCTCCCACCAGCTCTTGTTCTCGGCGTCTTCTTCGGCCTTGCGCTTCTTGTCGGCGGCTTCGCGCTCGCCCTGGGCGACCTTGTCCTGGGCCTGCTGCTCGGCGCGGCCGTACTCGTTGGTGATCTTCGCGTTGTCTTGCGCGATGCGCGTGTCGATCTTGCGCTGCTCGGCCATGCTCGCGTCGTTTGCCTGGCCGCGGGCGCTGGCGACGGCTGTGGCCTGGGCGGCCATGGTCTCGTCGCGCTTGCTCGTGATGGCGCCGCGCTGAGCCGCGACGGAGGCTTCTTGCTGGGCCTGGGCGTCCGACGCCATCTTGGCGTTTTCGGCCGACGCCTTGTCGAGGGCGGTCTGGGCTTCGGAGTCGCGGGAGTCGACGGCGCTGCCGACCTGCCCTTCGGCGTCGGCGAGGCTCGCTTCGAATTCGGGGGCGTTGATCTCGTCGAACGAGGCCTGGATGTCTGCGGGGAGGGCCTGCTCGACGTACGTCTGCATGTCTGCAGCTTCGGGGGCGTCGGCGATGCCTTCCATGGTGAGGGCGGGGACCTCGAAGGCCTCGTCCAATTCGAGGGGTTGGACGAGCTCGGAGCCGGGTGAGGCGACGACGGCCTCGTGCGCCTTGGTGAGTGCGGCGGCGGCTTCGTCGTTCATCGACCCGGTCTGGATGCCGATGCGCGCGGGGTCGCTGTCGCCTTCGAGGGGGACGATGGGGGCTGCGCCGGGCGAGACGGCGACGGCGCCGTCGGCCGTCTGGATGGCGCCGATGCCGGCGGCGATCGCGCGGGCCTTCTGGTCTTCGGCGGCTTCGGTGCCGAGGCGGTCGAGGCCGCTGGTGACGCCCTGGTTGTAGCGGGCCTGTCCGGGGTCGACAGTGGGGGCGAGGACGGGCTCGGGGACGGGCCCGCCGGCTTCGCCGGCGAGGTTGCTGACCATACCGGGGGTTGCGACGTCGGTGGTGCCGCCGCCGGCGTTTGCGTCGCCGCCCATGACGGCGTGGAATTCGGGGACGCTCTCGTCGAGCTTCGTGGTCTCGGCTTCGGACTTGGCGTCGAGCGCGGCGCCGAGCGTTGGCCAGGCGTTGGCCTGTTGCGACGGCGAGGCGTTCGCGAAATTCGACATCGTGTCTTTGACGTTGTCGGCGACGGGGATCTCAGCGATGGGGGCTGCTTCCTGCGCGACGGCGCCGACCGCGGAGCCACCTGGCGCGCGTCCACCACCGCCACCGCCACCACCACCGCCGGTTGGAGCGCCGCCGGTGGGCGTGTTCGCGACGGGTGCCGGAGAGGGACCGGACGCCGCCGCGGGGCCTTCGGACTTGCGCCCGCCGCCGCCGCCACCGCCGCCACCGCTGCCGGACGCCGCGTTGAACGCTGCAGCGGCGTTGCCGCCCTTGTCGCCTTTGGCCGGCGCGCCGCCGCCCTTCGCGTCTGCGGGAGGGGCGTCGCCGCCGCCGCCGCCCTTGCCGGGCTTGCCGTCGCCGCCGCCCTTGTCGACGGGACCGGCGTCCTTCGCCTTCGCAGCGACCTTCTCGCCCTTGTCGGCCTTGAGATCCTTGGCGCCCTTGCCGGCGGCCTTGTCGCCCTGCTTGCCAGCGTCGACGTCACCTTTGGAGGTGCCGGCGGCCTTCTCCTCTTCGGGCGCCTGGGCGCCGGGCTTGAGCTGCGCGGCCTTGGCTTCCGGCGCTTTGGCCGCTGGTGCCTTGGCTTCCGGTGCTTTGGCCGCTGGCGCCTTGGCCTCCGGTGCGGGCTCGGGCGCGAGCAGCGCCGAGGGCTCTTCGCCGCCGGCCTTGCCGATCGACGCGGCGACCTCGGCGTTTCCTACGCCCGCTGACAGGTCGGGGGCCGCTTGTTTTGGGGCGGCCCCCTGCTGCGGGGCGACGCCCTGAGACTGCGAAGGACCACGGCTTTGGCTGGGCATGACGCACCCTGCAACTTGAGGAGTGTGTCATTGTACCCCAGGCCTCCGATGGCCCGAAAGGGCGGAAGTTTTGACTCGCCTGGTGTATGGTTCCGGCCCATGTTGTCGCTCCTCACTTCGCTCGCAATCGCTGCCGATCCACCCACCATTGCGGTGGTCGGGGTTCATCAGGGTGGACGCGATCTGAACGCAGAGATCGCAGCTGAAAACGCGATCGTCGCGCGCATCGACGCCACCAACCTGTACGACGGCCTCGGTCACATCGAACTTGCGTCGCGCATCGCGGGTCGTGAGTCGATCATCGTCGAAGAAGCGGTGTTCGGGCCCGGACGCCGGCTGCTCGATGACGGGCGCTCGATGTGGTCGCAAGCGCAACCCGATCAGGCCGTTCCGGTGCTGGATGACGCGATCGCCGCGCTACGGGCGGCCATGGCCGAGGGGGTCCCTTCGCGCGACCTGTGGGACGCGTACATGGTCAAAGGCATGGCGGAACGCGATCTCGGCCACGAAGACGCGACGACGGCGGCGTGGGAAGCGGCCGTCGCTGTGGCGCCGACGCGAAACCCGGATCCCGCCACGTACCCGCCCGACGTCGTCGCGATCTACGATCGTCTTCGCTCGGACCTGCTCTCCGAGCCGTGCGTCGTCGAGGTGGACGCTTCGGTCGCGGGCGCGCGGGTGCTGCTCGACGGTGATCCGCGTGGGAAGGCCCCGATCACGCTGTCGGATGTCGCGCCGGGCACCCATACGGTGGTCGCCATCGCGGACGACGGGTCGCGGGGCTCCGCCACGTTCGAGGTGGATGCCGGCGCGCCGTTGACGGTCCGCGTGCCCCTGGGTCCACCCACGCTCGGCGAGGCTTCAACGTCGTCGATCGGGCGCGCGCGGCAGGTCGGTGCGTTGTATCGGGCGTTCGGCTCCCGCGCGGACGTTGATTTTGTGCTGATCGTAGGGGTGGTCGACGAAGAGCTGCGCCTTCAGCTGTATTCGGTGAAAGCGAACGCGTTCTCACAGCCGACCTTGCTCCCGTACCAGGGGGACGCGTCGGATGAGGCTGCCGTCGTGGTCCCGAGGGTGTTGGAGGTGTTGGAAGACGGCGTCCTGCCGGTCGACAAGACCGTCGCCAACGCCATCCCCATCGACATCGCGGCGAACGACCTGTTGGCCCGCCTGTTGCTCGCGCCAGCGACGCTCCCCGGGCGTGCCGACGAGCCCGTCCGCTCGCGTCCTAAGTGGCTGATCCCGGTCGTGGCCGGCGTCGGGGTGCTCGTCGTGGGCGGTGCGGTGGCGGGTGCGGTGGCCGGCGGCGGCGATCACGGGACGATCACCGTGACGATCCCCTGACCAGCCGGCCGTCCCGGCCCTGACCAGCCGGCCGTCCCGGCATCTTCGTCGTTGGGGTTGACGTTCGGGCCTCCGGGGCCCACGCTAACGGACCGCGCGCCAGCGGAGGAGGTCACATGTCGAGCGCTGTCGCAAAGCCCGAGCCCATCGAGTGGTTCGCGCAGTTTGGAGTGGACGCGATGGTCACCCGCCGGGTGCTCGCTGAGGCCGCACGGAACGGGGCGGATGACGCGGACGTCTACTTCGAGCACAGCACCTCCACCACGGTGTCGCTGCAGGACCGCAAGGTCAACCGCGCGCACCTGTCCGTCGATCTCGGCGTCGGCATACGCGTCGTGGTCGGTGACCAGGTCGGGTACGCGTACACGGAAGACCTGTCGATCGAGAGCATGTTGGAGGCCGCCCGCGTCGCCTCGCAGATCGCGAAGGGCGGCGGCGGCCACGCCCCAGTGAACACGACCCGAGTGAAAGTGCGCGACTTCTACCCGACGAACAGCCCGTGGTCGGACATGGAGTTGAAGGCCCGCATCCCGATGGTTCGTCGGTGGGAGGAGCGCGCATTCCAGCACGACAAGCGGATCGACAAGGTCCAGACGTCGCTTTCGGACGTCGACAAACACGTGCTCGTCGTCACGCTCGACGGTCACATGGCGGCCGACTACCGGCCGATGACGCGCGCGTTCGTCAGCGTCGCTGCGATCGACGGGAAGCTGCGCGAGTCCGGCAGCTACAACGTCGCCTCGCGGCGCGGGATCGACTTCTATGATGACGCCGTTCAGGACCGCCTCGTCGATCAGGCGTGCCTGCGGGCGATTCAGGCCTTGCACGCGGGCATGCCACCGGCGGGCGAGATGCCCGTCGTCATGGCGGCCGGGTCGAGCGGCATCCTGCTGCACGAGGCGATCGGGCACGGCATGGAGGCCGACTTCAACCGCAAGGGGATCTCGATCTACGCAGACAAGCTGAACAAGTCGATTGCCCCGAAGGATGTCACGATCGTGGACGACGCCACGCTTCCGGGCGCGCGCGGCTCGCTCAACGTGGATGATGAGGCCTGCGAGACCGAGCGCACCGTGCTCGTCGACAAGGGCGTCCTGCGCACGTACCTGCACGACAAGATCTCCGCGCGCCACTACGGCGTGAAGTCCACGGGCAGCGGTCGCCGCGAGTCGTTCCGGCACCCGGTGCTGCCGCGCATGCGCACGACCTACATGGAGCCCGGTCCGCACGCGCCCGAAGACATCATCAAGAGCGTGAAATACGGCCTGTACTGCGACACATTCCAGAACGGCCAGGTGCAGATCGGCGCCGGCGACTTCGCGTTCTACGTGCGCAGCGGCTTCCTGATCGAAGACGGCAAGCTCACGCGGCCGGTCAAGGACGTGAACCTGATCGGCAACGGCCCCCAGGTGCTCGAGTCGATCGAGATGGTCGGTAACGATCTCGTCATCGACGAGGGCGGCTGGACCTGCGGCAAGGACGGGCAGAGCGTGCCGGTCGGGCAGGGGATGCCGACGGTCAAGGTCGCGAAGCTCTCCGTCGGTGGAGGTGCGAAGTGAACTCCCCCGCTGAACTGCTGGAGATCGCGAAGTACGTCGAGCGCCGCGCGCGCGAGTTGGGTGCGGACGAGGTCGCGGCCGGTGTGTCGCGCAGCGTGCAGACGACGCTGGTGCGCCGGGACGGGAAGATCGAGCAGGCGAGCGAGGCCACGAGCCGCGGCCTCGTGTTCTCCGTGCTCGTCGACGGGAAGTACAGCAGCCACAGCACGTCGGATCTGCGCCCGGCGGCGATCGAGTCGTTCCTGAAGCAGGGTGTGGATGCTACACGCTTCCTCGAGGAAGACCGCGATCACGCGCTCGCGGACGGGAAGTTGTGTGGTCGTGGAGCGACGGAGGAGGCGCTCGACCAGTACGACCCGGCCTACGCGAAGCGCACGGCCGACGAGCGCGCGCGGGACGTCGAGGCCCTCGAGGTCGAGGTGCGCCGGCTCGAACCGCCGGGCGTGCTGTCGGTCGCCACGCACGTCGGGGACGGCGTCACGGACGTGGCGCGCGCGATGTCCAACGGGTTCGCCGACACCGCGCGCGACGCGTGGTTCGTCGCTGGCGCCGAGATCACGCTGAAGGACGGCGAGCGTCGTCCCGAGGCGTCCGCGTTCTACGCGTCCCGCTACTTGTCCGATCTGCCCTCCACCGCGGCTGTCGCGGAGGACGCCGTCGCGCGCGCGAAAGAGCGCATCGGGTCGGGCCCCGTGGAGTCCGGCACCTACACGCTCGTGCTCGCCAACCGCGCGGCCTCTCGGCTGCTCGGCATGCTGGCGGCGCCGTTGTCGGGGGCCGCGCTTCACCAGAACCGGTCCTGCCTGCAGGGCAAGCTCGGCGAGAAGATCGGCAGCGACGTGTTCACCCTCATCGACGATCCGTTCGCACCGCGAGGCCTCGGTTCGCGCGCGTGGGACGGCGACGGCCTCGTCGCGAAGGCGTTTCCCGTCGTGAAGGACGGGGTGCTCGAGAACTACTACATCGGCACGTACTACAGCCGGAAGCTCAACGTGGCCGTTACCACCGGCGGTCGAAGCAACTGGGTCGTGCCGCCCGGAAAGGTTCCCTGGGAGACCGTCGTGAAGGGCACGCCGCGCGCGATCTACGTCGACGGGTTCCTCGGCGGCAACAGCAACCCCGTCACGGGCGACTTCAGCTTTGGAATCCGCGGCCTGTTGTACGAGAACGGCGTGCCGACGCGCTCGCTGTCGGAGATGAACGTGAGCGGCAACGTGCTCGAGGTGTTCCACAAGCTCGTCGCGTGCGGCACCGACGTGTGGCCGTTCTCGGGCGTTCAGTCGCCTACGCTGGTGTTTGACGGCATCCAGTTTTCTGGCACCTGATTCAGTGTATCGTCCCGCCGTGAGGGCCCCATGGCGGACGAGACGACTCTGCAGGCGCTGGATGCGAGCAAACCCGAGGATGCAGCGCTGCTCGCGCTGCTCGCTGCGGTCGCGTTCGCCGACGGCGAGGTCGACGACGACGAGGTCGCGTTCCTGAAGCGCGTGCTTCCGGGTCGAACCGACGCAGCGTTGCGGCAGTGGGCGAAGGCGGCGGGCGCCCGCCCCCTCAAGTTGGAGGCGATCGCGAAGGCGTTGCCGACGCCCGAGCACCGCTGGCGCGCGTTGCGGTTCACTGTGCGCATGGCGTGGAAGGACGGCACGCTCGACGCGAGCGAGAAGGTGCTGTTGGAGGGGCTCTGCGCGGCGTTCGAGCTTCCGTTCGGGGCTCTGGATCGCGCGCTCGCCGAGCTCTCGGGCCGGGGCTCCGCCACCGTTGATCCGGCGCGCATCGTGGCGCAGTTCAAGCAGCTCAAGTGGGACGCGATCGACTGGGCGGAAGGCCCGGTGTTGGGTCCGCTCAAGAAGCTCGCGCCGCCCGGCGCCGTGGGCGTGCTCCGCATCGGAGTCGACGGCATCGAGGTGCTGGGCTTTTATCGCGAAGGGATCGTCGCGGGTTTCCGCGAGGGCGACCGGTTCCTGCCGTGGAAGGACATCGTGACGTTCACGCGCGCGGCCACGCTCGGAGCGGCCGTCGAGCTGCACACCGAAGACGGGCGGCGGTACTCGCTGCCGGACTTCCGGCTCGCGGGAATCGGACAGCTGCTCGATCGCCTCTACCGAGGCGAGACGACGGCTTCGGCGTCGGCCGCGCCGACGATCGTTCAGCTCACCGAAAGCGACGACGACTGAGCGCGGCTACTTCTGGCAGCGGAACGCGGTGATCGCGTTCGCATCCGAACGTCGCGCCGGGACGTCCATGCCGTCCGACCCGTGCATCACGGCCTTCGAGCCATCGACGCGCCACTCCATGCCGGGTGCCGAGGCCGACTCAGCCCAGGTCGTCGGCTCGGCGCTGCTCTGCGGAAGGTCGCCGCCCTTCGCGACGCAGTAGGCCTGCGCGACGTACCAGCTGACGTTCACCGCGGCGGAACCCCCTTGCCCGCTGGGCGGCTCCGCTCCGTCCCAGCCCTGCAGGTACTTGTCGCCCGCGATGCCGGCCGAGATGGCCTCGTCGCGCTGGTATTCGGACTTCGCCGCGAGCCATTTCCCGAGCTCGCCATTCGTGACCAGCTTGCCGACGGTGCCGGGGCGCGTCGCGGTCACGGTCTTCGTCTCGGCTTTGGTCTCGACTTTGGCCTGGGCCTTGGTTTCGGTCTTCGTCTCCGGCTTCACCGGCGGCGTCGGATCGACCTTCGTCTCCGGCGGCGGAGCTGGAGGCGCGGCGACCTCGAGCGCCGCGGGCCCGGAGCCCCAAGGTACCGTGATCGTTGCGGTCCACGAGACGTCGCCCGCGACGAGCTTGACGTCGTAGCGTCCCGGGGCGAGCTCATTGACCGCTCGCCCGCCGAACTCGACCGTAGGCTTGAGATCCGGAAGGCCGGCCACACCCACGGCCAGGTTCCGCGGGAGCGGGGGCTCGAGCGAGAGCGTGATCGTCTGCACGTCATCGCCCTCGGCGATGTCCTTTTCGAGCGTCTGAACGCCGCACCACGGTTCGCAGGCGCCGCCCACGGCGCAGGTCGGCGGGCAGTCGGCGCCGACGACGGCGACGATCTTCGCCTTCCCTACCGGAACGTCGCGGTACGTGTACACCCACGCGTCCGCCTTTGACGGGAGGAGATCGCCCACCTTCATGAGCACCGGGGTTCCGCTTGGGAGGCCGCTCACGACGACGTCCACGTCGCGATCCGCGCCCCCCTTCAACAGGAAGACGCCGCCGATGACGCCGGCGAGCACCACGACGGCGCCGGCGATTCCGACCGCCCCGAGACCCAACGCGAGCGGCAGCCGTGACGGCGGTGAGGACGGAGTCTCTGGTCGCGGCGCGAGCGTGTCGGGCGGCGGCGCGGCGGCCGGCTTCTTGACGACGAAGCCGGCTGTGGGCGAGTCGAGGATGTCCATCGTCGTCACCGGCGCGAGGTGCTTCTGCGCAGACGCCGCGGGGGCCGGGGTGTCCGAGCCCTCGACCCAGGTGTTCCCGGTCTCGGCCCGGACGACCGGCTTTGGGATGTTGGCGGGTTCCTGGGACACGGCCATGACGGAGGGCCGGCGAGGTTTTGGCGCGGCGCCGTCAAACAGGGAAGCGCCGCTGCCGTCGGTGGCGACGAGGGTCTGCCCCACGGGCCGCTCGTAGCTCTTTTCGACCCGCCTCAGCTCTTCCAGGCAGGCGCGGGCGGTCTTCGGGCGCGCCTCGGCCTCGGACTCGGTCATCTTCCGAACGAGGGCGCGGAGGCCCTCGGAGAACGCCGTGCCGGGATCCATCGCCGCGTGCTTCTGCTTCTGCAGCATCACCTGCATGGCCTGCTGTCGCGCCGTTCCCTGGCCCGAGACGGGGAAGGCGACGCCGCCCGTCAACATCTCCCAGAACACCACGCCAATCGCGTAGATGTCCCACCGGACCGGGTCGACCTGCTCGGGGTACACCCACTCGGGCGGCGCATACGAGACCGTACCGAAGCTCATGCCCGCCTGCGTGATGCGGGTGACGTCGGCCTCCATCGCGAGGCCGAAGTCGACGAGCTTCACGCGCCCGTCTTTGGTGACCAGCACGTTCGCGGGCTTGATGTCGCGGTGCCGGATGCCCTGTTCATGCAGGTACGTGGCGGCGTCCATCAGTTGCTCGGCCCACAGTAGCGCGTCCGAAAGCCCGATCGCCCCCTGTTCCAGCTTGCTCTCGAGGCTCTCCCCTTCGACGAATTCCATCTCCAGGTAGGGTGGATCGGAGTCCGTCCGGATGTTCCGCACCTTTACGATGTGCGGGTGATCGATGCGGAACAGGATCTCGGCTTCGCGGATGAAGCGCTCTTCGGCGCCGCTCACCTTTCGGATCGAGCTGTCGAGCGTCTTCACTGCTGCGAGGATGCGGGTGGCGGTCCGGTTGTGACACCGGTAGACCGTCCCCATTCCTCCGCTACCGAGCGCCTTTTCGACGACCCAGATGTCGATGTTCTCGCCCGGCTGCAGCACGCGCGACCTCTCCCGGCGGCCACTGTAGCACCAGCGGGTTTGGGTCGTGCGACGCCATCGGTGTAGACGCGCGGTGTTCGGGGAGGGCATGGTGGGGGCGTGGAACATCTCGTCGGGACCGATGGCTATGAAGACCTCGCGAAGGCGCTCGCGAGTTCGATCGCGGGCGACGTGATCGTGGTGGATTCGTCGTACGTCGCGTCGGACGAGGTGGTGCTGGTCGATCGGGCGGTCACGATCCGCTCGGACGGTGGTCAGGTGACCGTTCCGCCGCTGGTCATCGACGCGTACGGACCCGTGTCGCTCGAGGGCCTGCGGTTCTCGGTCGCGGACGGGCTCGCGTCTCCGTGCACGGCGACCGCCGCGTTGTTCGACGCGGACGCGCTCGCGGAGGGGGTCGCGCTCTGCGTGCTGGGCGGCGAGGTCGTGGTGAGCGGAACCTCGTTCGAAGGCGAGTCCGGTATCGGCGCGGTGGTGGTGGGCGGACAGGCGCAGTTTGCCGGCACGTCGTTCTCCGGTTGGACGCGCGGCGCGGTGTGGGCCGTGGGGAGCGCGATCGACGTCACCGACAGCTCTTTCCTCTCTGGGAGCGCGGTCTCGGGCGCCGGCGTCTTCGCCGTCGGGTCCTCCCTGCTGGTCAGCGGGACCACGTTTCACGGCCTCCACGCGTCGCGGGACGGCGGCGCGCTCGCCTTGTTCGACACGTACACGGAGATCGTGGATAGCGTGTTCGACGAGGTGAGCGCGGAGGGTGACGGCGGGGCTGTGTGGGCGTCGGGCTCGGGTCCGTTCGACGTGGTCGTCGCGTCGACCGTGTTCGCCGGCAGCGGGCTCACCTCGGCGCGTCGCGGGGGTGCGATCGCGATGGAGGGGGGCCGCCTGTTCGCGTCGGGCGTCGCGTTCACCGATTTGGCGGCTGGCGAGGGTGGCGCGGTGTTCGCGGAGAGGTCGGTGGTGGACGCTACCCGCCTGTTGTTGTGCGGGAATGAAGCCGAACACGGTGGTGCGGTGGCGCTCGTGGACGCGTCGCTCGCGTTGCGGAACGGCCGTTCGATCGGCAATCGCGCGTTGCGCGGGGCGGCGCTGCAGGCGACCGGGTCGGGCGTGATCGACGTGTCGCAGAGTACGTTCGTCGATGACGCCGGGGACGCGGTGGTGGACGCGTCGGGTCCCGCCGTGCTGGTCCGGGGGTCGATCCTCGCGTCTGACTCGCCGATGTTTCGCCTCGCGAACGGTTCGACGGGATCGGGGGATCACGACCTCTGGTGGCGCGGCGAGGTGGGCGTCGGTGACGCGACGGGGCTCGCCCTGCCGTCGGTCACCGACGTGGTCGGCGACCCGCGGTTCGCCGACTATGCGAGAGACGGCGACTGTGACGCGTCGTTGTGGCTGCTTCCGGACTCACCTGCGGTGGACGCCGGCGACCCCGCGCGCCTGGATTCTGACGGGAGCCTCACGGACATCGGCGCGTACGGCGGGCCGGACGCCGTGTTGCCAGACCTGGATCGCGACGGATCTACCTGGGGACTGGACTGTGATGACGCCGAATCGGGCGTCTACCCCGGCGCGCCGGACGTGCCGCTCGACGGGATCGACCAGGACTGTGACGGGGAAGATTCCTGCGATGGCGATGGCGACGGCGTGTGCGCGCCGCTCGACTGTGATGACGAAGCGTCAGGCGTGTACCCCGGCGCTCCCGAGCGCCCGTACGACGGCGTCGACCAGGACTGCAGCGGAGCCGACGCTTGCGACCTCGACGGGGACGGCACCCTCGACGGACGATGTGGCGGTGACGACTGCGACGACGACGACCCCGACCACCTGGGCGACTGTCTGAACGAAGGCCGTTTTGGCGGCGGGTGTTCCACGCTCGAGGCGCCCCGAACGTTCGTCGTGGCTCTGCTCGCGGGTCTGCTCCTGCGGAGGCGGGCGTGCCGAGTCGGTCGCCCGTAGCGAGCGTTATCGGCCGTGTTTCCGGTCTCGCACCCTCTATCCTTGGCGGGCGGACGCCCACTCAGCGTCGGCTGGGGTACGATGCGCGCCGGAGACGGGATCGCGTGACGACGGGGACCCTCATCGCGGTTGCGTTTGCGCTCGGACCGACCGCGTGGGCCGAGGGGCCCGAGTTCGACGCCCACGGAGCCCCGCCGATGGGCACGCTCGGGGACGCGACGTCCCCGGTTCGCGTATGGAGCCCGCTCCCCGTCGTGAAGGGCAGCTACGCCGTTGGGGGCATCGGTGAATTCGGCTACGGACTGCTTTATGGCCACGAGGACCAGAACCCCGAAGTGACGCCGCTGCTCGAGCAGATCGTAGGGCTCAACGTCGGTGGCGGGTACGCGTTCTCGAAGCGGGTCGCCGTCACGGCGACGGCGCCGGTCTGGTTCGCGACGACCACGGGCAATGCGGTGCCTTCTGGGCTCGCGATGGGTGACGTTCACGCCTGGGTTCCGGTCGGGCTCGTGTTGCCCGAGGAGCGGGGCGACCTCGGTGTATCGGTCGTTCCGTGGCTGGATCTTCCCACTGGCGCTTCGGCACACCTGCTCGGAAACAAAGGGCTGGGTGGCGGTGCGTTCGCGGCCGTCGGGTTGGGGGCGGGCCCCGTGCAGCTCGCGGTCAACGCCGGCGCTGAGCGCCGCGCGTGGGGCGACCTCCCGGGCAACCTCGGCGGGTTCACGGTGCAGGCGAGCGGCGCTGCGACGGTGCCGCTCGGGGAGACGGTCGGCGTGTCCGCCGAGCTGCTGTTTCGCAGCGACACCGACACGGTGGACGTGGTCGGCAACCCGGTCCCAGGATCGACGGCCGAGGTCCAGCTTGCCGCGCGCGGTCGCAGCGGCGGGGGCCTTACGTGGGTGGGCGGTGTTGGCACGGGCCTCACGGAGGGCGTCGGCACGGCGCGGTTCCGGGCGTGGGCCGGCCTTGGCTACGCGCCCCGTTCGGAGCGGACGATCGACGTCGTCAACAACCCGAAGACGCCAACACCAGCTGCGTTTGCCGTCGTCGACGCCGAGGGCAAGCCGGTGGCCGGCGCCGAGGTCGTCGTCGGCGACGTCGTCGTAGGCAAGACCGACAGCGCGGGTATGCTCGCGCTCGACGTGGTCGCGTGGTCCAAGGGGGTCGTCGTGCGCGCCCCGGGGCTGCTGCCGTTCACGGTGCAGAAGCCGCTCGACGGTGGGACGGCGGTGCCGGTAGCGATGTCGTTCCTGCCGGTACCCGTCGACTTCCTCGTCCGTGATCAGAACGGTGCGACCTTGCAGGGAACGGTGGGCGTCCTCGAAGGGCCGACCCGGCCGCCGCCGGTCGCGATCGGCCCCGACGGCAAGGCTCACTTCGATCTGCCTCCCGGCAGCTACACGATCGAGGTCGCGTCGCCCGGCCGCGGTCGCCAGGTGCGCGCGGTCGAGCTCAAGCCCGGTCAGGGGCCGTTCTCCGTTGAGGCCTACCTCGCACCTGACGAAGGCGACGGACGCGTCGGAATCGTGGTCACCGACGACCTCGGGCGGCCGCTGAACGCGAAGGTCGTCGTCGACGGGCGTCCGGTCGGTACGACGGGCGACACCGGCATGATCGAGGTCGCCGACCTCGCGGCGGCCGGCCACCGCGTCGAGCTGTCGGCGGAGGGGTTCCAGACCATCGAGGTGCGCGACGTGATCGTCGCGGTAGACGGTCCTGGCTCCGTGCGCGTCCCGCTGCAGCGTCTGCCCGGCTCGGTGCGCGTCGTCGCTCATGGTCCAAAAGGCGATCCGGTCGACGCCGTCGTGCGCTTCGACGGCCCCTACACGAAGGACGGCGCCCCCACGGGCGACACCGTCCGCCTCCCGCCGCAGCCCCTCGGCGACGTCGGCGAGCGCATCTTCATCCTGCGTCCCGGCATCTGGAACGCGATCATCGCGTCCTCGCTGTACGGTATTCAGCAGCGCGAGGTCGTCGTCCCCGAAGACGACACGCGCCTCATCGTGGTCGACGTCCAGCTGCAGACGTCAGAAGACGGCGCCGGAAAGCTCGCGGTGCGCGTCGTCGACCCCGATGGCAACGCGATCGACGCGGCCCAGGTGAGGCTCGACGACAAGCCGATGGGCTTCACGTCCACCGGCGGCACGATGACGATCGAAGGGCTCGTTCCAGGCACGCGCAAGCTGCTGGTCAGCGCGCCGCGGTTCCGCGACGCTGCGTCTACCGATGTCCTCGTCACCGAGGGCGGCGCGGAGCGCCTGGTGACACTCGCGTGGAAGCCAGGTACGGTCCACGTCACCGCGCGTGGGCCCGTCGGTGCAGTCCCCGACGCGACGGCCCGGTTCGTCGGCGGAGCAGCGCTCGCGCCATTGCCGCTCGGCGTGGACGGCGACGAATACACCCAGCTCGCCGAGGGCACGTGGAACGTGTTCGTGGCTTCGGGCGGCTTCGGGATGCAGCAGCGCATGATCGACGTACCTGCGGACAGCGGCTCGTTGATCGCGGTCGACGTGGTGTTCGCAGCCCCGGAAGGCGGCGTGTCCGAGCTCACGGTGCACGTCCTCGACCCCGAGAAACACGCGGTTCCCGGAGCCGCCGTCGCGCTGGACGGGAAGGAGCGCGGCGCCACCTCGACGGGCGGCACGATGACGTTGGGCGAGCTTGATCCCGGGCCGCGCAAGCTCGACGTCGTGGCGGTGCCGTTCGTCGCGAAGTCGCAGTCGTTCGTGTTGAAGGAGGGCGCGCTCTCCCTTGACGTGCCGCTCGAGTGGGCGCCAGGCGCGACTCGCGTGGTCGTCACCGGGCCGAGCGGTGCGGTCAGCGACGCGGTCGTGCGGCTCGCGGGTCCGCGCGTGGAGGCGCCCCGTCCGGTGGGTGCGGACGGGAAGCGGCTGTTCCAGCTCGAGCCGGGCAAGTGGTCGGCGGTCGTGGTGTCTCCGGCGTTCGGCATGGCGAGCCAGGAGTTCGAGATCGCGGCCTCGAAGAAGGGCCTCACCACCGTCACCGTCGCGATGGACGCGCTCGCCGCCGGTGAGTCCGAGCTCATGGTTCGCGTGCAGGACACCGATGGACGGCCCGTTCCCGGCGCGGTCGTGTCGATCGGCGGCGCCGACAAGGGCAAGACCGGCGCCGGTGGCGCGTTGCTCGTCGGCAGCCTGGCATCGGGGAAGCTGGCGATCGGTGTGTCGGCGGCTGGCTATGTGGCCGCGAAGATCCCGGCGGCGACGATCGGTGCGGGCTCGCAGGAGCGCGTGTTCATGCTCGAATTCGAGCCGCGCCTCGTGAACGTCGTGGTCAAGGACAAGCAGGGGAGCCCGCTGGACGCTGAGATCCGCTTCGAGGGCCCGTCCCAGGTCGAGCCAAAGGCGGTTGGAGCGGACGGGACGGAGACGTTCGGTCTACGCCCCGGGACGTGGCAGATCCTCGCGGTGACGCCCGAGCTCGGCACGGTGCGCAAGGAGCTCAAGCTCGACAAGAAGGCACAAGGGCCGCAGGTGGTCGAGTTCGTGCTGAACGCGAAGAAGGTCGACGTCACGCAGGGTGAGGTCGTGATCCGCGAGCAGGTGCAGTTCGACTTCAACTCCACCACCGTTCGTCCCGAAGCCGCGTTGATCCTGGACGAGATCGCAGCGAACATCCTTGCGAACCCGCGAATCGCGCAGGTGCAGATCCAGGGTCACGCCGACGACATCGGGAGCGTCGAGGTGAACTTCAAGCTGTCGCGCGAGCGCGCCGCGGCGGTCCGTGAAGCGTTGATCGCCCGCGGCGTGGCGCCCGAGCGGCTGGTCGCGGAAGGCTACGGCGCGACTCGGCCGCTGGCGCCGAACTCCGATGATGCGTCGCGCGCGAAGAACCGGCGCGTGCAGTTCGAGATCCTGAACTAACGATCGACGTAGCCGAGCTCGCGGAGCATCGCGTTTCCAGCGTCCTCGTCACCCACGGGCACGAAGCGCACGCGATCGCGCGCGGGCTGCCAGGACGGCCCTGTGCCCGGGTCGGGCCACAGGCCCGCGGGGACGGTTCCGCGCATGGCGGGGTCGCGCGGCAGGCCGAGCGCAGCGAGCAGCACCGGAGCGACGTCGTACAGCCCGACGTCGACGACCGTACCGGGCGCTACGCCGGGTCCCACGGCGGCGAACAGCCCGCGCGGCGTGTGATCGCCGCTCTGGTCGGGCAGCTGCCGCACCCAATCTGAGAGCGGGCGCCCAAGAACGTCGACGTTGAGAGCTTCCTCGGGGATCGTCGGCGCGAGGAGATCGATCACGAGCGCGCCGGGGTCGTCCGGGTCGCGGGCCCAGCGAAACAGCCGCTCGCCGGTGTCCGAGCGCACGACCGTGGCGAGGTACTGATCGGCTGCGAGGGCCTGTACTTCGGCGTCCTCGCGCATCACCACCGTGACGCGCGCACCGGTCCGCGCGACCTCGACGGCCCCCATGGTGCCGCGCAGCGCGGTGTCGAGGGTGTCGGTGCGAGGCCCTACCCGGACGCCGGTGGTGGCGGGGAGAGCCTCGAAGCCGTGGTCGGAGACCACGACCAGGCGACCCTCGGGTGGCAGCAGCGTGCGCAGCTCGGCGAGGATGCCGTCCGCGTCGACGTACGCGTCGTGGAGCGGGTCGCCGTGGGCGCGCGCGGTCGCGGCGTCGATGCCGAATTTCGCGGGCTCGTGCCACCTCCACGCGTGGTGGCCGAGCGCGTCGGTGGTGTAGTCGACGAGCGCTGCGACAGCAGGGTTTCCGCGCCGCAGCTCGTACACGAACACGTCCCGGTCCATGCGCGCGCGAAGGCGGTGCAGCGCGGCCTGTCGGACGTCCTCCGCGGCGAGGCGCCCGATCGTCTGCCAATACACGGCGTCGCGGAGCGTGCTCCAACGAAACCCGTGGCGCAGGCCGTCCACCGCGAGCGAGACCGAGCCGCGATCGGGCCGCTCGCCCAGGCGCGCGCGGTGCCCCAACTCGAGCTGCTTGAGGAACGCAAGATCTTCCGGGAACGTCTCGGGCGAGGGCGCGGTCCAGCCGGGCACGACGAAGCCGGCTCCGCCGCGCTCGGGCGGGGGCCACGTGACGAGCCACTTCATCGTACCGACGGCGAGGCCCTGCGCGTCGGCGATGTCCCACACGGTCGGCACGCGCACGTCGTCGGCGCGGGTGTGAAACCCGTACACGCCGTGTTCTTCGCGCGGTCGGCCGGTGGCGAGGGCGGTCCACAGGAGCGGGGAGAATAGCGGACCGGACGCGGTCATCGTGCCGGTGGCGCCGTCGTCATGGAGTGCTGTAAACGCAGGGAGGTCGGCCCGCATCGGGTCGATCTGCTCCCAGGTCGCGCCGTCGACGCCGAAGACGAGGAGTTTGAGTCCGGGGATCGGCCCGCGTGGCCACGCAGACAATGCCGCGAGCGCGAGGGCCGGGACGACGCTCAACGGTGCGGCCGCTCGGTGACCGCGGCCGAGGCGCGCGCCGATTCCCGCGCCGACGAGCCCGGGGAGCAGGCAGGCGACCAGCCACAACGAGCCCGGTGCGTCCACGAAGCTCGGATCCACAACGCCGGCGATCAAGGCGACGGCTGCAAGGCCGGGCAGTTGACCGACGAGGAACCCGGTGGCAGCACCGCGAAATGTCATGTGGTCCGATATCCTGCTCTTGCGGTATCCTCCGCTCCATGCCGATCATCGCAGTCGAGAACAGCGTTCCTTACGACGAGAGCCGGGTGTGGGCGCTGCAGGATGCCTACTTCGACCGGCGCGGGCTGGATGCCTGGAGCGAGGGGGACATCCCCTTTGGCGCCACGAGCAACGCCATCATCGCGAGGCAACACGTCGCGTACCTCGCCCGGATGTTGCCGCCGGATGCCCACGTCGTGGTGCTCGAGATCGGCAGCGGCAACGGCGCTTTCGCGAAGTACTTCCTGACCGCTCTCGGGGGCCGCGGCGCGCGTGGCCTCGGGAAGCGGCTCACCTACGTGATGACCGACGTGTGGGCGCAGAACCTCAAGCGCATCATCGAGGAGCCGCTTTTCGCGCACTACGTGAACAACGGTATGCTCGTCGCCGCGACGTACGACGTGCGCGAGCCGGACCGGATCGTCGGCTTGGACGGCAAGGCGCTGGACCTGCGTCCAACTGTGGTGATTGCGAACTACCTCGCGTGTGTCACGCCCACGAAGGTGCTGCACAAGAGCCCGCTCGGCTGGCTCGAGCGGAACGCGTGCCTGTCGTACGAATCGGCTGAGCCGATCGACGCAGACGGTGCCTGGAAGAAGCTCTGCGAGGAGGCCGGCCGCAAGGACGGCGGGCAGAGGCTCGAGACGTCGTGGCGCGCGTGTGACCCGGTGGATGTGCTGGGACCGGCGCTCGGCCAGGCCGTCATCGACGTGCTCGCGGGGATCGCAGAGGGCACGGTCGCGGTCCCGTTCAAGTTCCTGACCCTGATCGAACAGCTCGTCGTCAAGTGGGGCGCGCACGCGTTGATCACGGACTTCGGGCGCCCCGACGTCGAGGAGATGCGCGGGCCGGGCGCCCACGATCCCGTGATGTACGGCGGGTGCATGAGCCACGCGCTCGACTTCCCGCTGTTCGACCACTGGGGGCACCACACCAAGATCGACGTGCTTCGGACGTTCGATCCGCTGCGAATGGTGCACGTCGTCGCGCTCCGTCCGATGATCGACGATCAAGAGCCGTTCGTGAAGGCGTTTCGCGCCGTGTACGGAAACCGCGACATGGAGGCGCTGTTCGACCTGCTCGCGTCGGCCCGCGAGGCGTACGAAGCCAAGGACTGGACGCGGGCGGCACGGCTCGCGAGCCAGGGACTCAAGTACGATCCCCTCGCGGTCGAGCTTTACCACCGCTTCGGCACGGCGCTCACGAGCGCCGGGTACCCCACGTACGCCGTGCACTCGCTGCGAAAGGGGCGCCGGATTCAGGGCCCGGACGGCCCGTTCGACTTCGATCTCGCGCTCGGACGGGCGTACATGGAGGCCGGCGACTTTCCTCGCGCGCAGCGCGCGTATTCAGCGTCGTTGCGGCGCGAACCGAGCGCGGTGGGGCTCATCGATCAGGCGCGCCTGTACCACCGGATGGGGCGCCGCGCGGACATGCAGAAGGCGATCGATCGTGCTGAGGCGACCGCGCCGGGTGACGCGTACGTTGCAGCTTGGACCGCGTTCCTCGAGGACACGAAGTCTCCATAGTTAATGTAGAGCCTTAAGTCCTTCCATGACGTGTCAAGAGGTGCTACGCTCGACGTGACGTGGAGGGCGCGCGCATGGCAACGGCAAAGAAGGCGTTGGGGATCGATGCGTTGACGTCGATCGGCGCGGCGGGAGGCTGGGCCGAGATCACCGGCATCGTGTCGATGCTCGGGTGCGCGTTCGCGCTCGTCGCGCTCGGCGGCTGGCATCCCGGCGATCCCACGCCGCTTGATCCCGGCACCGGCCGCGTCGAGAACTGGTGCGGCCCGGTGGGCGCGCTGCTCGCGGATCTGATGTACGGCGCCGTCGGCTGGGGTGCGTGGGCCATCGCGGTTCCGCCCGTCCTCGTCGGACTTTGGCTCGCGTCGCGCCCGATCCCGACCGCGGTGCGCATGGCCGGCTGGCTCGCGCTGTACGTCGATGGGCTCGCGGCGCTGCACCTGCTGCTCGCGCCTGGGGACGGCGTCCTTCCGGGCGGCACGGTCGGTTGGGCGGCAGGCGCCGGCCTGCAAGCGGTGTTCGGGCCGATCGGCGCGTGGTTCGGCATCGGCGGCACGGGGATCGTGCTGCTGACGGGCCTGTTCCGCATCGATTGGGGAATGGTGCTCCGCTGGCTCGTGGACCGGCTCGAGGTGTGGGTCCCGAAGCTCGGTGAGGTGGCGAAGATCGGCGCGCTCCGCGGGGGCTCGGCCGGTGTGATGCTCGCCGGTGTGATGGGCGCGCTCGGCTGGCGCGCCGTGCGCAAGGCCGGCGTGAAGGTCGGCGACGGGCTCGGCGGCATGCACGGCGCCGTGCGTCGCATGGGCGAGTCGCTCGTGCGCGACGACGATCCGTTCCCGGCGCTGCACGCCGCGGCCGAGACCGGTCGGGCGTACCTCGAAGAAGACGCGGCCAGCATCCCGGTCGATCCGACCGTGCCGCGCTCGGCGATGGTCGCCGAGGTGCAGTGGGATCCGACGCCGCTGCCCGATCCGCGCACGAAGGGCGTGCTCGACATGTTCCCGGACCTCGAGCGCCGCCCGACCCGGAGCGATCCACACGGCATCCTCGACCTCGACGACAAGACGGCCGAATCCATTCCTCGCGCGACCCGCGCCTCGACGAAGCCTGCCGAACCCGCTCGCGAGCAGCACGACGAAGACGAGGAGGACGTCGATGAGGAGGACGTCGACGAGGACGACCTCGACGAGGACGACCTCGACGAGGACGACGACAGCGACGACGCTGATGGGGACGAAGACGAAGCGGATGACGCCTCCGACGCGCCGCCGATCGCGGACCTTCGATCCGGTCCGTCGGTGGGGGTCGCGGCCTCCGCCAAGGCGCAGGACGTGGTCGTCCATCGCAGCAAGTTCCTGAACGAGCGGATCCTCGACGACGGGGGCGCGCTCGGCAGCTCGCGCACGTGGGAGCTGCCGCCCTTGTCGCTGATGGACGAGGTGCCCGAGCAGAAGGCTCAGTACGACGACGCGCAGCTGCGCGGACTCGCTGAGCTCGTCGAACAGAAGCTGTTGACCTTCAAGATCGGCGGCCACGTCAACGCGATCCGTCCGGGTCCGGTCGTCACCCTGCTCGAGTTCGTGCCCGATCCGGGCGTGAAGGTGAGCAAGGTCGCAGGCTTGGCCGACGACCTCGCGATGGCGCTCAAGGCCGAGAAGGTGCGCGTCGTAGCGCCCATCCCCGGGCGCGGCGCGGTCGGCATCGAGATCCCGAGCCCGAAGCGCATCACGATCTTCCTGCGCGAAGTGCTCGGCTCCGACGTGTTCCGCAAGTGCAACGACATGGCCCTGCCGCTCGCGATCGGCAAGGACGCCGAAGGGCGCGTGGTCGTCGCCGACCTCGGCAAGATGCCTCACCTGCTGATCGGCGGCACCACGGGCTCCGGCAAGTCGGTCGGCGTGAACGGCATGTTGATGTCGCTCCTGTTCACGCGCACGCCAGATGAAGTGCGCATTGTGCTGATCGACCCGAAGAAGCTCGAGTTCGAGATGTACCACGACATCCCGCACCTGCTTCACCCCGTGATCACGGACGCGACCCAGGCGTCCGCTGCGCTGGCGTGGGCGTGTCGCGAGATGGACGCGCGCTACGAGGTGCTCGCGCGCTGGGGCGTGCGCAACATCGACGGGTTCAACAAGAAGGTCGAGCAGGAGCTCCGCGACTGGTCGATCGACAAGGCAAAGAAGTACGCGCCCAAGGGCTGGACGGAGGCGGACGGCTCGCTGGTGCTGCCGAAGAAGCTGCCGCACATCGTGATCATCATCGACGAGCTTGCAGACCTGATGATGGTCGCCAAGGGTGACGTGGAGACGAGCATCGCGCGCATCGCGCAGAAGGCGCGCGCGTGCGGCATGCACCTGATCGTCGCGACGCAGCGCCCGTCCGTCGACGTGGTCACCGGCCTGATCAAGGCGAACCTCCCGACGCGCCTCGCGTACACGCTGCGGTCCGAGATCGACTCGCGCACCATCCTCGATCAGGTCGGCGCGAAGCAGCTCCTGAACCTGGGTGACTGCCTGTACCTGCCGCCCGGTGCGGCGAACCTGATGCGCGCCCACGCCGCGTTCGTGAAGGACGACGAGGTGCTGCGGCTCGCGGACTTCTGGCGCGCGCAGGCGACGCCCGACTACATCGGCAACGTCGTCGGTGACCCCGCCGGAGCGGATGGCGACGCCGGTCCGAAGGACGAGCTCTACGATCAAGCCGTGCGCATCTGTGTGCAGCTCGGCAAGGCGAGCACGTCGCTCGTGCAGCGGCACCTGAAGATCGGGTACAACCGCGCTGCAAACCTCGTCGATCAGATGGAAGCGGCCGGGGTCGTAGGGCCCGCGGACGGAGCGCGCCCGCGCGAAGTGCTGATCACGGCGGCCGATCTGTAGGTGCTCCACCCAGAGCCCAGTGGAGCACCGATCATCCGGATCAGGGCTTCGGCTTGAACGCGCCCGCCACCAGCGTCGAGCACACGGGCATTCCCGTGAGATAGCCGAATGACAGGGTCGCAGGTGCCTGATCGGCCACCGAGCCCCACGAGACCTGGTCGAGGTTGCAGTTATTCGTGCTCTTGTCCGCTCGTGCGTACCCGACGGTGTAGCTCTCCGTGCGCCGTCCCTCGCGTTCGCAGGCGAGTTGATCGCACGGGACGAAGTCCTGCGCAGGCCAGACCGGATCGGGCGCGGTGCCGAGGCCGTCGAGCTCCAGGTTGCGAGCGGACCTCCATGCCTCTGCCTCGAATTCGCACCAGTCCGCGTAGGTGGTCCTCTGTTGCCTACGGTGCTTCTCGCGCGACCTGCGCGAAAGGATCTTGGCGGAGGGGGGGACGTCCGTGCACCAATCCGAGTCGGTGACGACCTCGAGCCTCTCGACGCCGATCGTGCGTTTCCAGGAGTGCGACTGCACGGTGACGGTCTCGGGGACTGCGTAGTTCACGTCGACCGCGAGTACGCCTACGCACAGGACCACGAACCCCATCGTGAGCGTCGCGACGAGCGCGAGCGCGCCGCTGCCCGCTGCGATCAGGACGAAGAGGCCGAGCCAGGAGTACAGTCGAATCTTGAGCCGCGTCGTGAAGTCCAAGGCGTCTCCCTTCGCGGCGATCGTTTAGCGGTTCTTGCGCGGCACCGTTCGCCGGTTGTCGATCGCCGCCATGCCACGTAGGACGCGCGATTGGCGGGGCAGGTGAGGGATCTCGGCGGGAACTACGTTCGGCGCGCGGTCGCGGGTGAGCACGCTGGTCGCGCTCACGTCGACGATTCCCTCGCCGACGAGCCCGTGTTCCCCAGCGGGGTGGCGGACGAGGTCCGCGCTCGTTCGCACCGGCCAGGTGCCTTTCCCTTTGGTCGTCGGGGCGCCGAGCAGGCCGAGATCGGCGAGCCCGCGTGCGGCCCCGAGCCACGCGGGCATCGCGCCGACAGCGCCCGCCATCTTGATGTTTCCGACGTCCATCGGGCGGTTGTCGTCGTAGCCCACGTACGTGCCGATCGCGTAGCCGCCTTCGAGCACGAACTCGGCACCGTCGACGCGCGGCACGAACCCCAGGAACGCGGAGTTGCGGTAGTCGTTGGTGGTGCCCGTCTTTCCGCCGAGCGGCACCACGCCGCCGCCGAGCTTCACGGCGCCGTCCGCCTTGCTCGCGGTGCCGTGGAGCACGATGTTGCGCAGCACGTCGAACACGAGCTCGCCCGTCTCCGGGCTCGACGCGACCACCACGGGCGTGGGTTTCGCCTTGTACAGCACGTTCCCGTCGACGTCGCGCACCTCGGCGATCAGGAGCGTCGGGGCGGCGGGCGTGGGAACGTCGCCCTCACCCGGGAACGTCATCGCGCGGCCATGCACGATGCCGTCGTACATCGCGGTGGCCTCCTCGATGGTGACCTCCGACGCGCCGAGCGTGAGTGGCAGCCCTTCGACGAGGTCGCTGCGGACCCCGTACCGACGGGCGATCTCCGCCAGGTACGCGATGCCGAGGCGCGTCCGGAAGTCCGGATTCCAGTACAGGTTCTTCGCGTCCCACGGGTCGGCGGGCGCGTAGGACTGCTGGTAGTCGAAGGCCGCGCGGAGGTCGTTGAGCGTGCCGAGGTGCAGGTTGCCGTCGACGATCACATCCTCGATCGGCGCGATCGGACCTGCGTTGTAGGTGGCGACCTCGCTCGACCACGTGCGGTCCGACAGCGGCCGAGGGCGCGAAGGCGTAGCCCGAGGCGCGCTCGGCGGCGGGTTGTCGCGCTTGTCCACACCGGGTCGGCCCCGTCCGCGACCCTTCGGCACCTCGGCGTCGACGACGGCGGGACGCGCCACGGTGGGGGGCGGCAGCGGCTCGGTGACCGGTTCCGCGGGCTCGTCGGCCGCGGCCATCAGCCGCCCGAGGCTCGCCTGCGACGGCAGCGTCCAGGGCGAGTCGTCTTCGGGCAGGTAGCCGCACGCGACGTCGACGCGCTCGGGGCGCACGGCCACGCGGAGGTCGGGGAACGCGGTCGCGGCGGGCATGACGCCAGACGCCATGCCGTCGGCGAGGGCCTGGTACTGCGTGCGGCACGCGTCAGTGAGTGGACCCACGCGGTCCCACGCGTGATCGAGGGCCTCGAGCTTCCAGCCCATCTCCTTTTCGTGGGCCTTCACCACGCGCGCGCGTTCGGCCGCGAACCCGCCTCCTGCGTACAGCGAGCGGATCGCGAGCTCGTCCTCGGGGTGGCCCTTCGCGGGCAGGCCCGCGATCACGTCGGCTTTTGCGCGCTCGAGCGCGGCGTCCGCGATGCGGCCCTTCGACACCGTGATGCCCGCCTTGCGGACGTTGTCCTTCCACCCCTCGGAGGGTGTCTCGGAAGGCCCGTACTCGAGATCCGCCGCGAGCGCCTTCACCTGCGCCTCGGTCAGGCGATCGGTCAGGTGGTACAGCAGCCACACGCTCGCGATGTTCTCGGAATTCACGCCGGCCCATGACAAGCTCACCACGTCGGAAGGTGTGTGATCCGACGTCGGGTAGTAGAACGTGCCCTGCCACGGGAACACGTTCGGCTTGTTGTACAGCGGGTCGGACGGCAGCCAGCCGAGCTCGATCGCGGCGTGGTAGTTCGCGGGCTTCCACGTCGAGCCCATCTGACGAGGCGCCTCGGCCCGATTGAAGTTCTTGTTGTCGTTCCCGCCCACCATCGCGCGGACCTCGCCGTCCTGGACGACGACGGTGCTTCCCTGCAGTTCGGGTCGGCGCTCGAGATCGCACAGCGGCACCGAAGGTGACGCCAATCCCGAAGTCGCGGTCTTCCCAGCCGGCACGTCGCGCAGCGACACCCACACCACCGCGTCCTTCGCGAACGTCGCGGTGAACGCGTCCACGTACGTCGCGGACACCTTCGCGTTCTTGTTCTGCTGCTCGCCGCGGTACGTCACGAGCGCGGCGCGCGTGACCGCGTCGCGATCGGCCTCGCAGTCCTGCCCGCCGAGGTCGACGAGCAGCCACTTCTTTCCCGCGTCGCCCTTCAGGGCCTTCACCTTCGCGACGTGGAACTCGTGGCGGACGAGCGCCTCGTCCGGGTCGAACGGGACCTTCGCATCGGCGAGCAGCCACGCCGCCGCCTTCGGCGCCTCGAGCATCGCGCCCACCTCGGTGAGGTGGTGCCACAGACCGTAAACGGCCTCGCGCTGCAGCCCCTCATCGAGCGTGGTGATCACGGTGAGGCCGCCGGTCGCAGGGTCGTCGATTCCCGCGTCGGCGAGAACCTTGTCGAACGGCGCCTCCTTCATCCGCCGCGCCACCTCATCGAGCACGGCGTTGCTGTCATACCGGAACGTGCCCTCCTGGAACGGCAGCTTGAAGTCGCTCGCGAGCAGCCTTGCGGCCTCGTCCTGGGCGGCCTTCACCTGTGCGATGCGCGTCGCGTCCGCGCCGGGTCCGGCGAGCGATTCGGTGGGCACCTCGGACAGGCGCCGCAGCACGTACATCGTGCGGTCGTGCGCGCGCTCGATCGCCTTGTCGCGCTTTTCCTCGGTCTTCGCGCCGAACGGGTCGTAGTTCGTCGGCCCCTTCACGAGCCCGGCGAGGAACGCGCACTCGACGACGGAGAGGTCTTTCGTGTCCTTGTCGAAGAAGTAGCGCGCCGCGATCCCGACGCCGCGGCCGTTGCCGGACACGTGGAACTGGTTCGCGTAGAACGTGAGGATCTGCTGCTTGTCGAAGTGGGCTTCGAGACGCAGCGCGTTGAGCAGCTCGTTCAGCTTGCTCTTGATCGAGCGGTCGGGGCGGTAGAACAGGTTCTTCGCGGTCTGTTGGGTCAGCGTCGACCCGCCCGACTTCACGCTGCCCGACGTGACGTTCTGGTACACGGCGCGCAGCAGGCCCGTCCCCGACATGCCCCAGTGCGTGAAGAACGTCTCGTCTTCGGCGGCGACGATCGCCGCGACGTAGGCGGGCGGCAGGTCGTCGTAGCCGAGGTACACCCGGTGCTCGTCCTCGAAGAACACGCCGACGCGGGTGGTGCCGTCCCGGTAAACGATCGGCGATTCCTGCGCGATGATGCCCTGGATGTGCTTCGGATCGAAGTCCTCGCCCGGGTACCAGACCACCAGGTATTCGTACCCGAAGATCACGCATGCGATCGCGACCACGGCGCTGATCGCGGCGATGCCGCCAGCGCCGAACGACGTGAAACACCCTAGGCCTGCGAGCGTCGCGAGGCAGCCGCCGCGGCGACCGGCGCTGTGGGCGGCCTGGGCGGAGGCCTTCTTCTTCTTCTTCTTCGCCATGGCGGGGTCAGTTTCTCACGCAAACGAGGGGTCAGGAATTGACGATTGCTGATTAAATTTCTGACGACGAACGAACGCCGGTCTTCCACGTCGTGTTCGCGTGCCCTCTACAAGTGGATCGTGAAGTATTCGAGATTAAAGGCTGATCGAAATCAGCAATCATCAATTCCTGACCCCTAAACTTCAGGGTCGAATAGGACCTCGGCGGCGAGCCGCTCGGCGACCGTCGGGAACGCCTGGTCCAGCAGCCTCTCGCAGTAATCCCGCATCGTGGGCTCCATATCGGCGGATAGCTGCGCCATGTGCTCGGCGCGCGTCCGCACGCGCCACGCCTCGACATCTCGGGCGATTGCGGCGCAATCCTCGCAGGGTCCGAGCGCGGACGGCCCGCCGTAGGGCGGCAACCCATCGACGAACTTCGCGACCGCCTTTGGAGGGCCCCACACGACGCAGGTCTGGAAGTGCCGGGTGACGACCTCGATTCGGTGCGACGGCGCGACCTGCGCCGCGAGCAGCGCGCGCACCGCGGCGGCCGAGTGGGTGAGGCACACGCTGCGCGCCTCGGCGTCGAGCTTCACGAATGGCGCCTGCAGACCTCCGCGCTCGGGGTGGTCGAACGCGACGAACGTGGCGCGACCGCGGACGAGCTTCGGAAACGCTTCCGCGAGAGCCGCGAGCCCCTCCGTCTTTCCCTCCGTCCACGCGACGACCTTCACACGGCAATCGACCGCCCACTCTGCGTTCGGAGGCCCGTCCCCGCCGGTGCGGATTCGGAGGCAACGCACGGCCTCGCCTTTCGCGTCGATCCACACCAGGTCGCCCACGCCGGCCGGCCGACCGTCGATGACGGCCTTCTTCGCGAGCACGCCGACCATGACCGCCACGTCGTTGAGGTGCTCGAGCGTCGCGTACTTCGCGACCTTGTACGAGCCGATCGCGACGGGCTTGCGCCACTCGATCCCGGTGGCCTTGCCCGCCGTGAACGTCACCCGCGAGCCTGCTGGGACCTCGAAGCCGTACAGCGTGGCGGGCGCGGCGAGGGTCCTTTGCTGGGGCTCGTCGTCCGTCACATCGGTTCCGAGGGCCTCGTCATCTCCCGGGACGACCCAGGTGTACCCGAGCTCCTGCAGCCGAACGGCCTCGTGTGGTTCGAACACGAACAGCGACACCGCCTCGACGTCCTCACAGGCCTGGCCGCCTACCGAGGTGATGCGCGCGACGCGGCGCGTGCTGTCGACCTTCGCGAGCACCTCGTTCAGGAAGGCCAGCACGACGTCGTAGTCGAGACCGCTGCTTCGCGCGTTGCCGCGCAGGGATTCGGACCGCTTGCGGAAGCCGGCGCGGCTGGCGGTCACCCGGAGGTCGTCGTCGTCGTCCTCGGACCTCGAGGCCCGTACGCGGAACGTCACGTCGTCCAGCGGCCAGCCAGCCAAGGCGCGGAGTTCTACAAACGCCTGGGTCGCCTCGGGCTCCCAGATCTCCTTGCGGTGGTACAGGAAGCCGGTTCGCGCTGCCGGGATCGGTTCCACCGCGGCGAGGTTGGCCAGCGCACCGAACAGGTCGAGGTCGTCATCGGGGACGGCCGCCACGACGCCCGTCTCGTCGTCGGGGCCCGCATACCACCGCAGGCCGTCGCCGCGGCCATTCCACGCGGCCTGGATCAGGGCGGCTCCGCACGGGTGAGGCGGCTTCGGGATCGACCTCGCCCACGCGTGACCCGCGATGTCGACTTGCAGCTCGTCGTGTTCGTCGTCGGGTGCGCGAACGGTCACGCCCAGCGCGTCCCGTGGCAGGCCCTTGAGCGCGGCCATGGCGTTCAGGATGGGCTCCGGGTCGCTCCCATTCGGGACGCGACGGTACGGCACGCCGCGGCGTTCAAGCTCGGCGACGACGCGCTCGGTCCGCTTCAACGTTCCCTTCGCAGGCAACGGCGGCAGCGCAAGAGGGGTCAGGACTTGATGATTGCTCATTAAATTTCCCACAACGGACCGACGCCGATTGTTTTCGGCTCATTGTGGGGTGCTCTACCCAGCGCGGTCAAGGTTGAACGCCAATAGAAATGTGCAATCGTCAATTCCTGACCCCTAATTCAGGGCGCGGGCGAGGCGAAACCCGAGGTTCGCCGATCGCATACGAACGTCCAGCGGATAGCGCACGACAGACCGCGTAAAAACGCCGAAGCCCGACCATGAGCCGCCGCGGATGACGGCCGACCCGGCGAGCAGATCGAGCGGCACGATCGCCCGATCGCCGGTCGGTCCACCTTTCGTGAACGCGTCTGCGCACCAGTCGCGCACGTTCCCGCCGAGCCCGCGCACGCCGTAAGGCGACACATCGGACGGGTAGTCGTCGACGGGAGCCGGCGTCGGTCGGCCGCGGTGGCTGTCGTGCATGCAGCAGCGCGACGGATCGAAGCGATCGCCCCACGGGTACAGCCGCCCGTCGACGCCGCGGGCAGCCTTCTCCCACTCGAGCTCGCACGGCAGGCGGTAGGGCAGGCCAGTGCGCGCCGCGTACCAGGCGGTGTAGGCGCGGGCCGAGGCGTGGTCGACCATCGAGATCGGCCAGCGCGGGTGCCACAGGTCGCCGTCGGAGTCGGCCTTCAGGACGAAGCGACCGGCGGCGTCTCGCCCGAATACGGGCTCCCCGTCGCTGCCGGCGCCGCGCTCGCGGGGCGCGCAGGCCAAAGCCTCGTACTCGCGGCCCTCGCCGGCGAGCGCGTTCAGGAACGCGAGGTATTGCTCGACGGTGACGGGGAAGCGCTGCATCGCGAAGTCGTCCACCCACACGCGCCTTGAAACCAGCCCCTCGGGCACCTCGGGGTGGCCGCACGGGAACCACCCGGCGGGCACGAAGCAGTCGTCTGCTGGCAGATCGGTGTGCAGCTGCACGGGGGCGGGAGCGGACTCACCGGGAGGCGTCGCGGACCACGCCGTTCTGCGCTCGATCGTGAGCGGGTAGCGCACGCCGCCGAGCGTGAGCTGGTGGTTGCCGCGTGGCAGGCGCATCCGCGCTGGCGTCTGGCCGACGACGAGCGGACGGACGGGTGAGCGCTTCCCGTCGATCGACTCGACGCTGCACCACACCATGAGGGCGCCGGATGGTGACGTGTCGATCGCGATCTCCTCGTAGGCGTCGAGCCAGCGGCGGGCTTCGACGGAGGCTTCGTGGTCGACGGGCAAGGCATTGAGGTGGGAACGCATCGCCCGTTCCGCGCGGATCACGCCGACCCGGTCGCCGATGGCCTCGGCGCGGCCGTGATCGTCGCGGCTGATCGCGAGCAGCGCCGCGCGGGCGGCAGGCGCGTCGGGATCGAGGACGAGGGCGGCGTTGAGCGCCTGTTCGACGTCCGCGCGTACGCGGTCAGCTTCGAACTGCAGACGGTCGGCGTGGTCGAGAATGCGCCACGCAGGTCGCTTCTCGGCCTCGGGTGCCCACGCCGGCAACGCCGCGAGGGCAGCGCGGCCGGCGGTCCGCTTTCGATCAGCGTCTTCTGCGAGGGACGCGGCGAGCGGCATCCAGCCCGTGGCGCGATCGACGGTGTCGCGAGCGCGTTCGCGGCGGTGGGCGCCGTCGAGCCAGGCCGTGATCTGCTCGGCGAACGCGGTGCCGTCGGCGAACCGGTCGGCCGGGTCTCGCGCCATGGCGCGCCACATCAGCGTGAGGAGCTCGGTCGACAGGCCCTCGCGAGCGCCGGTCGCGATGCCGCGGGGCGGTCCCGCCTTCACGCACGCGAGCACGCCGGGCACATCGTCGGCTTCGCGGCTGTAGGGGGGGAAGCCCGCGAGCGCGTGGTACAGCGTGGCGCCGAGCGCGTAGACGTCGACGCGCGCCCCGTCGGTGTCTTCACCAACCGCCTGCTCGGGCGCCATGTAGACGGGCGTGCCGGACACGGACCCGCGCGAGGGCTGGGAAACCGCGCGCGCGAGCCCCCAGTCGACGACCATGACCTCGCCGAATTCGCCGATCATAAGGTTGGCTGGCTTTAGATCGCGGTGGGCCGTGCCGTGGCGATGGGCGTAGCCGACGGCCTCGGCGGCGCGGAGCACCACCTCCACGAGGCGCCGAAGTCCGGTGCCTTCGCGATGCGCGACGTCGATGCGCTGCGCCAGCGTCTCACCGGCGATCTCGCGCATCACCACGAACGGCCGCCCGTCCGGCAGCACGCCGGCGTCGTAGACCGGCACGATCCCCGGGTGCTGGAGCGCCGCGCTCGCGCGCCCCTCGTGCAGGAAGCGGTCGAGGTTCCCGAGGTCTGCGACGCGATCGGCCCGCAGCACCTTCATCGCCGCGGTGCGCTGCAGCACGCGGTCGAACACGCGCCGCACCTCGCCCATCGCGCCGGTGCCGAGCAGCCCGCGGTCCTCGTACCGGTCGCGGCGTGGCGCCTTCGGGGTGGCTGCGCCGGGGGCGTCTTCGTCGTCCCAGGTGCTGTCGCCGGGCACGCTAGTTCTCCGGGTGGCTCAGCTCGTAGTTTACGGAGGGACACCACGCGTAACAGTGGTAGTCGTTGTCGCCGGTGATGTCTTCGCAGCTGAACCCGCGGGGGCAGGCCTCTTCGCCCTGGCTGGGGATGCACTGCTCGAGGCACCAGGGAGCGTCTGCGTAGTAGGTGAACCACACGCAGGTGCCGTTGTTCCCGCAGCCGGTGCCGCCGGTGTAGCCGCCGGTCCAATAGTCGTAGTAGAGCGGGTCGTTGCACGGGTCGCACGCCATGCCGAGGGCGTCGTCGCAGCGCCCGTTGTCGCACCGCTCGCCGAGGCCGCAGTCGAGCGCCGTGGTGCGGCACTCGTACTCCTCGCAGGTGTGATTGTCTGCGTTGCACGCTTCGCCGGCGAGGCAGTCGTCGTCGGTCGTGCAGCCGGCTTTGCACTCGAAGTTGCCGGTCGTGTCGCAGTACTCGCCGATGCCGCAGTCTTTGGACGTGGAGCACGACACGTCTTTGCAGTTGCCGTTGTTGCACATCTGCAGGTCGCCGCAGTCGCCGCGATCGACACATTGTGTGCCCGCGGGGCACCCGAGCAGGAGGGCCAGGACGGGGATCATTGCGCCTCCGGGCAGAACGCGTCCACCTGTCCGCCGCCGTACATGTAGCGGATCGTGATGCGGGACCGCAGCTCCGGCAGCTGGTCGCTCGCGAAGACCACGGCGGGGACCTCCTCCCCGTCCTGGGTGACGCGCTCGTACGTCCACTGACCGTCCGTGCACGGGACCTGCGCCTCGGTTCCATCGGGCGCGCCGATGGTGACGGTGAGCGTTGCGGGGTCGGGGTCGGCAGACAGGAAGTACGTCCCGGTCATGCGGCTCGTCGCGAGCGAGAGGTCCGTCACGATGCCGGCGAAGTCGTCGTCACACAGGTTCGCGACGAGGCCGTGCGTTTGGGTGGCCACGTCCACGTACCGGGTGCCCGGCGAGCTCGCCTCCGCGGCCGTGGGAGTGCATTGGGTCTCGTCCGTCACGGTGAGGGCCGACGCGTTGAACACGTCGCGATCGCGGTGCCCCTTCACGTCGAAGAACGCGTTGATGTACTCGGCCGTCGCCCACGGGGAGCTGTCCTCTTCGTCGCTGACGAACACGACCGAGAGCTCAGCGTCGTCGCGCAGGAAGCCGGAGTTCGGACCCGCGACCAACGCCTCGTTGGTGAGCGCCATGTACGCCGTCTTCAGGCCGACTTCCATGCCGGAACCGCTGGTGCCGACGTTCACCTGCTGCCGGAACGAGGCCTCGGCAGCGCTCGGATCGTCCGCTGAGGTGATCATGTTGCCGACGAACGCACCGCGAGCGGACGAGGGCGAGTTGTCGGGGTCGTTCCCGTCGTCCGTGGTGGTGATGCCGATCTGGTAGTCGACGTTGCCTTCGACGAACCAGGTGATGAACGAGCCGAAGTTCGACGCGAGCTGCGACTGGTACGACGCCATCGAGCAGGAGTTGTCGACGATGAGGAGGATGTCGATCGACTCCGGGGGCTCCTGCGTGAACACGTCGACGCCCTGGTTCAGCTGGGGTTCGTATTCGATGCAACCACCAGCGAGCGCGATGAACGGAACGAGGCGACGCAGCATGACGCCCTCCAGGAGGCGTCGCAATGTGAGTCGTCTGGAGGGCGCTGTCAAGCCCTTCCGTACCATTCGAACGCGACCCGGTACAACGGCCAGCGCGCGGCCATTCCGAGAAGCTCGCGGTCGAAGGTGCCGCTCGCGAGCTTCTTCTTGAGGCCGCGCTCGGCCCAGATCCGCCGCTGCGTCACCTCGTAGAAGGCATGGGGAAAACGCATCTTGAACGCGAGCCGGCCGCCGTTCTCTTTCCCCCACCCCGGTGGATCGACGAGGTCGTGTTTGACCTGTTCGTAGAACGGCGTGCCCTTCATCGGGTGAGCGACGGAGAGCAGCGCGACCTCGGGGTCCAAGCGGTGGAGCATCTGGATCGTAGCCTCCACGTCGGCCTTCTCCTCGGTCGGATAGCCGAACATCACGAACGTACCAAGCTCGATCCCGACCTCGCGCATCAACGACGCTGCGCGATCGATCTGCTCGACGGTGGAGCCCTTGTCCATCGCGTCCAGCACGTGCTGTGCGCCCGATTCGGCGGACATGTAGATCCGGTAGCAGCCGGCGTCGCGCAGGGCCTGAAGCAGCGGTTTGTCGAGCGTTTCGGGCCGCGCGACGAGGTAGAACGGCAGGTTCACGCGGCGCGCGACCATGGCGGCCGTGAACCGATACACCCACGCCTTGTTGATCGTGAACACGTCGTCGACGAACCAGATCTGGTCGGGGTTGTAGGTGTCGCGCAGGTGCTCGACCTCCGCGATCACGTCGTCGACTTCGCGCCGTCGGAACGTGTCGCCGTACACCTGCTTGCTGCACCACGCGCAGCTGTACGGGCAGCCGCGGGACGTGCTCACCGACAGCGCGGTCTCGGCGTGGCGTGTGCGCCAGGCCGCGAAGTACCCGTCAAGATCGGCGCGCTCGCGGTGGGGCCAGGGAAGTCGCTCGAGCGGACGGATCAGCGCGCGCGGCGCGGTGCGTACGGTCCTGCCGTCGTCGTCGCGAAAGATCAACCCGTCGATCGCCGCGAGGCACGAGCGGTCCCACGCCCACCCGTTCGCCCGGAGGTGCTCCATGACGGCCTGGGTGGTGAGCTCGCCCTCGCCGACGACGATCACCTCGACCCCGCCGTCGAGGTACTCCTCGGCGTATTGGACCGGGTCCGGGCCGCCCGCGATCACGCGCCGTCCGTCGCGCACGAGCGTCTGCGCGAGCGCGAGGGACGTAGGGCGCGTGATGGTGTGCCCGTAGAGCCCAACCACGTGCGGGTTCGCGTCGTTCACGGCCGCCAGGATCGCGTCCGGGCCGTGCGCGAAGGTGCTATCGAACCACTCGGTGGACGGGAACCCCTCCCGCCGCAGCCAGGCGACGAGGTATTGCAGGCCGAGCGGCGGGAACGGCCGCATGATCTCCTGTTCCCGAGGATCTTCAGCGAGGATCCATGCGTGTGTCAGCAGGAGTTCGCAGGGCATCTCGCCGTCCTCTGGTCGGGAACCGCTGGCGCGGGATATAGTCGGTCGGTCGTGCAGGCGCCCGCGCGCCACACCGGAGGCTTCGTATGCGTTTTCTGTTCCCCGTGGCGGCTCTCGTCTGCCTTTTCGCCCTTCCTGCTTGTGGCGAGAAGAAGGGCCCGGAGACGGCGGCCGACACGTCGGGCGGGACGACGACGGGTGGATTCGTCGACATCTCGATGGAAGACACGGAAGAAGACCTCGAGGGCACCGAACTCATGCGCGCCACGGCGCCGTGCGGCGATCTGCTCAAGCTCGAGCCGGCTTCGATGATGGGCAAGCTCACCGATCCGCAGATCCGCTGCTTGGACGACTCGCTTCGAAACGCTGAGAAGCAGACCACCAAAGACAAGCTCTCGCGCGTGCTCATGGCGGACGCGTGGGCCAAGGGCGACGCGAACCGGTGGGAGGCGATCGTTCGCCGCCACCTGAACGACATCGACCGGTCCGATGCCGATCTCTGCTTCAAGTTCGCGAAGTACCTCTCGGAGAAGGGCGCGAATTACTCGGACGAGACGCTGCACTGGGCCGAGGTCGCGCTGGACAATCGCCACGCGTGGACGGGCGACACGCACGTCAGCCGCGTCAACTCGCTGTTCAAGATCCGCGCCTACGCTTCCGCCGTGAAGTGGCAGTCGCTCGAAGAGAAGTACGCTCGCGAGCCGTCCGAGGAGCTCCTCGGCCAGAAGGACCTCGCCCGCAACAGCGCGAAGACGCTCGCGCGCGAGTGGCTCGAGTACGCGAAGCAGGCCGGCAAAGACCCCACCATGGCGCTGCAGATGTGCGTGTCGGCGGCGGGCACCGAAGAGTTCTGCGCCGACTGAGGGTTGTATCGCTCTCTGAGGCTCGCGGCGCGCTTCGATTGCGGTCGCGCGGGTCAGTCGCGGGCGGCGGCGCTCGCGGCCGTGGCTTCGGCGCTCGCGGCCTGAATCGCGGCGCGGGCTGCGAGGGCGCTGGCTTCGTCTGCCGCCTTCTTTGCGTCCGCAAGCTGCATGGTGGCGGCCTGGAGCGCACCCGTCGCCATCGACAGCTTCTTGGTGACGGCCTTGAGCTCGGTCTCGAGCGCCGCGATCTTCTCGGCGTCGCGCTTTTCGGCGGCGGCGAGGCGGACCTGGAGCGCTTGCACCTGGGCCGGGTCGGCGAACGTACGCCCGGCGAGGGTCTCGTCGACGAGGCGTTTGAGCGGACCGGCCAGGCCGGCCGCGAGGGTTCGGGCGGCGGCATCGCGGATCATGGAATCTCCGAGGCGACGGTTTCGGCGCGGGCGAGCGCGTGCTCAGCCTGGGTGTGGGCCTCGCGCGCCCCGCGGAGCGCCTCTCCACACGCCTTGCGAACGGCGACGAGCTCCCTGGTGAGCGTGCCCAGCTGGTCGACGAGGGACTTCAGGTCGGCGGTCGCGACCGCAGCGGACGGCACGCGGGCTTCGTAGGTCGTGACGCGCGACCCGAGGACGTCGACGTCGCCTGGGGCGACCGGATCGCGCTCGGCGAGGTAGCGTTCGACGACGATGTGCAGCTCGTCGCGCAGCGTGGCCCGAAAGGTCATCAGTCCCCCGAGGGACCGTAGACACCGAACAGCCCGTCGGCAACTGCTTCTGCGCGACCATCTGAGAGTCGCACCTGCCAGATGCGCGAGCGCTCGTCGCGCCCGGGGATGACGCCTGAGAGGAGCAGGAATTGCCCCGTCGGGTCGATCAGGGGGTGGCTGTCGGCGTATTGCTCGAAGAAGCGGAGAAAGAAGCCGAGGTCGCGCGAGGGGTACATCTCGATCAGCAGCTCGGGCTCGCCGTTCAACGGCACCTTCGACCACACGAGCAGGTTGCGGTCGGTGTCGACGTGGGCGGTCACGAACCCGCTGCCGTCTGGGACCCACAGGAACGCCAGGCAGGGGCGGTCCGACACGGGCGTCACGGTGCCCGAGGTGAGGTCGATGACGGCGAGCCCTCGGTACGGCGTGCCGTCCCCAGCCGGCGCGATGGAGCGCGCGAGGCGCTGCCGATCGGGCGAGGGCACCAGCGCGACGAGCCCCTCGACGGGCTCGTAGACGCGGGTTTCGGCTGAGCCCGGCGTGCCCGCGAGGATGACGGTGCGCCCTTCATGAAACGCGACGTACAACACGCGGTCCGCGTCGATCGTGGGGTCGCGCAACGTCACGGGCGTGCAGAAATTGCCCGGCTGGCCGGGAAGGACCAGCGTGGCGGCGTGCGTGCGAGGATCGTAGATGCCGAGGTGACCGCCGGAGGCGTTGCCGACGAACGCGGCGACGCGCGGGCGACCGCTGAGCCACGAGAAGAACAGCGGGCTGCCGTCGGCCAGGATGGCCTCGACCCCGGGCTCGGCGGGGCGAACGGCCGACAGGACGAGGCGCTCTTCGCGCTGGGAGAGCAGCGCGATGTCGCGGCCCTGCTCGTGCCACTGGAGGTAGACGGGCAGGCGCCCTTTGAGGTCCGTGAGCTCCGACGCGCGGAGCCCGTCGATGTCCAGCACGTCTACGAACGTGGAGTGACCTGCGTCTTCCCCCTTTCCAAAACGGAAGCAGGCGATCTGTCGACCGTCCGGCGACCAGGTCGGCCAGCTCCAGGTGGACGTATTCTCGGCCGCGTCGCCAGCCCGCGGGAGCGGCTGCGTGCGGTCCACCGTCGCCCACTCGGACGTGTCGGATGCGCTCGGCGTCAGGGCGTCCCACAGCCCGCGACCCACTTCGGGGCGCGTGAGCGGCACGAAGCGACCGTCTCGGCCCACCACCACAATCTGACGCTCGTCGTCGACCAACGCGATCGGTGCGGTGAGGGCGTTCATGTCTTCATGCGCTCGCGCAGCTCTTTCAGCTTCTCGGCTGGCGTGGCGGGAGCGACGGCGGAAACGGGCGCTCCCATCGGCAGGAGCAGGCCCTCCATCAACAGGCGGAGGCCGTCGCTTTGCAGCCGCGAACTGTCGGGGCGCACGCCGATCGCGGACTCGCCGGCGAGGCCGTCGATCATCGCCTTGAACACCTGCGCGACGGCGACGGGATCGAGCGGGCGGAACGCGCCCTCGGCGATGCCCTGCGCGATGATGCGCGTCGTCGCGTCGGTGAACCGTTGGTGCAACGCGACGACCTCCTCGCGAAGCTCGTCATCGCGAATCGCCTGCTCACACATCATGATGAAGAACCGCGGCGGTGATTTCAGACCCGCGAAGTAGTCGAGGTACTTCTGGCCGAGGTCGAGCATCTTGATGACGGCGGGGCGCGGATCGTTCTCGGCCTGGGCGAGGAAGCTGTACGTCGCCTCGTGTTCTTCGCGCACCAGCGCGGTGAACAGCGCCTTCTTCGACGAAAAATAGAAGTACACGGCGCCCTTCGACAGGCCAGCGCGCTTCGCCACGTCTTCTACGCGGGCGACGAGGTAGCCCTTCTCGATAAAGACGGAGCGGGCGGCGCGGAGGATCTGGGCGCGGCGTTCGGGTTCGGAAAGGTGCCGGGTCAGCGTGACCTCCCGGTTGGAGCGGCGGGGACGGTACCACGGCGCTGCGGGTGCCCGTGAGGTTCTGGTCGTCTTTCAGTATTTCCTGCCGTGTTCCCAAGCGACGGCGTCGCGCACGGCGTCCTCGATCGTGCGCCGGGGCTTCCAATCGAGCGTGCCCGCGGCGCGAGACACGTCGGCGAACAGCTCGCGGGGATCGCCCTTTCGGCGTGGCCCGACGCGGTGGGGCACGGGCAGCCCGGTCACACGTTCGACGGTGGCCAATACCTCGCGCACGCTGGTTCCGACGCCCGCGCCGAGGTTGACAGGCTCGCCGCGCCAGCCGTTGTGGAGCTGGGACAGGGCCCGCAGGTGAGCGTCGGCGAGGTCGCGCACGTGGATGTAGT
This sequence comes from Pseudomonadota bacterium, assembly GCA_947505245.1. Lineage (GTDB taxonomy): Bacteria > Myxococcota_A > UBA796 > UBA796 > SYKL01. Next base: position 37,223 of record CANNIZ010000026.1, read on the forward strand.
CGCGAACGCAGGTGCCGTCCTCGGTGTTCCAGTCGTCGCCGTTCACGACGAGGGGGGGCCTGTTCCCGAGCGCGGCCCCGATGGCGAGCGGGATCAGGTGCGTCTCGACGGCGTGGGACTCGCCGAGATCCTGCTCGGGCCACGCCCCCACCGCGTTGAAGTAGCGCATCGGACAGACGCGGATGCCTGCGCCGCGACCGGCGTCGAGGAGTCGCTCGGCGAGGAGCTTGCTGTCGCCGTACGGGCTCGTAGGCGCCTGAACGTGGGCTTCGTCGACCGGAACGCGTTTGGGCTCGCCATAGGTGGCGCAGGTGGACGAGAACACGACGCAAGGCGTGCCGGCGTCCACCATCGCGTGGACGAGGGCGCCGGTGCCGCCGGCGTTTACGTCGTAGTACAGCTCCGGATTTTCGATGCTCTCGCCGACAAGCGCCTTTCCAGCGAAGTGAAGGACCGCGTCGAACCCGCTACGGAGCAGCGACGCCAGCCCCTCATGATCGCGGATGTCGCCGATCACGAGCTCGCCCGACACGGCCTCCCGGTGGCCGGTGGAGAGGTCGTCCCAAACGACGACGTCTGCTCCTCCGAGAACGAGTTCGCGGGCGCAGATCGAGCCGATGTAGCCGGCGCCGCCGGTCACGAGTACGCGCAAGGTTCACCTGGAACCAGTTATCATGGAACCCCCATGATGATCGCCCTCGCAATGTTTCTCGTGTTCGCAAACGGCTTCTTTGTCGCAGCCGAATTTGCGCTCGTGAAGGTGCGGTCGACGCAGCTGGACGTGCTCGTGGCGGAGGGCGACCGCCGCGCGCGCCTCGCGCGGCCGATGCTCGACGATCTGCCTCGGTACCTCGCCGTGAGCCAGCTCGGCATCACGCTGGCGTCGCTGGCGCTCGGATGGATCGGGGAGCCCGCGATTGAGCGCCTGCTGCACCCGATGTTCGAGGCCGTGAACATCGGCCAGCCCGTCGCCGGGTGGCTGTCGTTCGGGCTGGGGTTTACGCTCATCTCGGCGATGCACATCGTTCTCGGCGAGGTGGCGCCCAAGAACCTGGCGATCGCTCGCACAGAAGCCGTGGTGTTGGCCGTGGCCGCGCCGATTCGGCTGCTGTACATCGCGGCCTGGCCCGCCCTCGTGTTGTTGAACGGCAGCGCGAACGTGGTGCTGCGGGCGCTCGGCATCGAGCCGGCGGACGAGCACAACCTGTCGGTCCACTCCGACGAGCTCCAGCAGATCGCGGCAGATTCGGCCGAGGCGGGGCACATCACGAAGGGGGAGGGGCAGCTCCTCGAGAACGTGTTCCGGTTCTCGGACCGCGTCGCGCGCGAGATCATGGTGCCGCGCGACAAGGTGCGCGGCATCGACCTGAAGCGCCCCATGGAAGACGTCGTGAAAGACGCGCTCGAGAACGGTCACTCGCGGTACCCGGTGTTCGAAAAGGACCTCGAGGGCGTGATCGGGGTGCTGCACATGAAGGACCTGATGGCGCGCATCGGGTCCGGCAAGCCGATCGGCGCGCTGAAAGACCTCGTGCGGCCCGCGATGTTCGTCCCCGAGACGATGTCGGCGAAGCGCCTGCTCGGCATGTTCCAGCGGCAGCGCAGCCACCTCGCCATCGTGCTCGACGAGTACGGCGGCGTCACCGGCGTCGTCACGCTCGAAGACACCATCGAGGAGCTGGTGGGCGAGATCCAGGACGAGCACGACGACGAGCGTCAGCCCGTGGAGACGATCGACGGCGGGTTCTCGGTGGAAGGTCGCATCCTGCTGTCGGAGCTCGGGCCGCTGATCGACACGTCGATCGACTCGGATTCCACGACGTTGTCGGGCTACGTGATGGAGCAGCTCGGTCGCACCGCGAGCGTGGGGGATGCCGCGGAGATCGGCGAGCACTGGCGCGCGCGCGTGGTGCAGGTCGACAGGCGATCGATCGAGCGCGTCGAAGTTACCAGGCGCGCGGCGCCGACGCTGGCCCCCACCGGCAAATAGCGCGTCGCTCAGCTCGCGAGCAGGCGCCCGATCGGGTCCCAGCCCGGCAGCTTGACGCCGTCGAGCTCGATGACGGGGCACAGGTCGCGCAGGGAAGACGCGATGTACAGCCCCTCCCACGGGTGATCGGCAGGCGGCCCCAGGCGAAGCACCGGAACACCTGCCCGTGCTGCGCGCTCCAGGATCTCGGCGCACGCGGTGGACGGCAGGATGCGGCCGTCTTCGGGGGCGGTCCACAGCGCGCCGTCGATCACGGCGAGGATGCACGACGTGGTGCCTTCGGTGAAGCGTCCGCGCGCGTCGACGAGCAGCACCTCGTCCACCCCGCTGCGGCGGACGGCCACCACCCACGACGCCCGGCTGCCGTGCTTGACCGAGCCGGGCAGCACGGGGTCGTCGCGGTGTTTGCCGCGCACCGCGCGCACCGGGCCGTGAATGCGCGTCGGGTCGGCGGGCTCGCCTGCGACGATGCGCAGGCCTCCTCCGGTGATCGTGACGCGCACGCGGGCGAGCGGGGTGTTGAGCGACGCGCCGATTTTGCGCACCTCTTCGGCGAGCACGATCGGATCGGGCCGCGGCAGGCCGAGGGCGTCGCACGACTCCCCGAGCCGGGCGAGGTGCAAGGCGAGCGAGCGAGGATCTCCATGGTCCACGCGCAGCGTCTCGAACGCGGTGAGGCCGTGGGTGACGGCCGGATCGCTGTACGGCACCATCACGTCGGCCACGCGCATCGCGCGCCCATTGACCAATGCTGACATCGGACCCCCCTCCCTCGCTATCCGATGGGGGCCTCCGTGATTACTGAGACGGCCCCCTGGAGGCGGTTTGCGACTGCGTTGGCTCGTCCCGTTCCTGATCGTGCTCTCCGCGGCCTGTGGGGCGCCGTCCGGTCCAGGGGGGGGCGCACCCGGTGGTCCACCGCCGCCCATCCCCGTGAAGATCTGGCCTGCGGCCGGCAGGGCCCTCGCCAACGATCTTCGCGGCACGGGAAATATCGAGGCCGTCGACACCGTGGACCTGCGCGTGGAAGCCCAGGGAACGGTCGCGTTCGTGGGGTTCGTAGACGGTCAACACGTGAACAAGGGCGACGTGCTCGTTCGCCTGCGGCAAGACGCTGAACGGGCGAGGCTCGACGACGCGCTGGCGCGCGCGAAGCTCGCTGAGGCGCGGTTGTCGCGCACGAGCGCGTTGTTTGACCGCACGAACGCGAGCCGGCAGGAGCTCGATCAGGCGGAAGCCGAGCGTGATGTGGCGCTCGCGGCGCGCGATCTTGCGCAGGACGGTCTGCGAAGGACGGAGCTTCGCGCGCCGTTCGATGGCGTGGTCGGCGCGCGCAGCGTGTCGGTCGGCGCGACCGTGGGACCGACCGTTCCCATCACGCGCATCGACGACCTCTCGGCGTTGTTCGTCGAGGTGTGGCTGCCGGAGAGTGCCATCGGGGACGTGGACGTCGGTGACCCCGCAGACGTCGTCGTGGACGCCCTCCCCGGGCACCCCTTTGCGGGGACGGTTTCGTTCGTCGCGTCGCGCGTGGACGACGCGAGCCGCAGCGTCTCGGTTCGGGTCGCGCTCCCCGTCGATGACGCTCTGAAGCCCGGGCTTACCGCACAGGTCACGGTCAAGGCGAGCGAGCACGCGAACGCGCTGCTCGTGCCGACCCAGGCGGTGGTGGAGACGGCGATGGGGCCGGCGTTGTGGGTGGTCGGGCCTGACGACAAGGCCGTGCGTTCACCCGTCACCACGGGGGCCCGTTCGGCGTCTACGATCGAGGTCACCGCTGGCCTCGAAGCCGGGCAGCGGGTGATCGTCGAGGGGCTGGTCCGACTCCAGCCGGGAGCGGCGGTGGCGGTCGTTGGCGAGGTCGCTCCGTGACCGACTTCAGCTCGGTGTTCGCGCTGTTCGTTCGGCGCCCCGTCACCACCGCGGTGATGTCGTTGTTGCTCCTGTTGTTCGGCGTCGTTGCGCTCCAGGTGCTGTCGGTTCGCGAGACGCCCCAGGTGCAGGCGCCGGTTGTCACGGTGTCCACGGTGTGGTTCGGGGCCGATCCTTCTCTGATGGAGAGCGACGTCACCGAGGTGCTCGAGCGGCAGATCAACGGCATCGAAGGCATCCGCACGATCACGTCCACCTCGTCAGAGCAGCAGTCCACCGTCACCGTCGAATTCGTGCTCGGGCGCAACCTCGAAGAGGCCGCAAACGATGTGCGCAGCCGCGTCGCGCGCGCACGCCGGGAGCTCCCGCCCGACGTCGAAGAGCCGGTGGTCGAGAAGGCCGAGGCCGACGCGCAGCCCGTCGTGTTCCTGCGCATCGACTCCGAGGGAAAAGACCTCGTAGCGCTCACCGAGATCGCGGACACGCTCGTACGCGAGCGGATCCAGACGGTCGCGGGCGTCAGCCAGGTGCAGATCTACGGCGAGCAGGTGCCCGCGATCCGGATCGACCTCGAGCCGGGCCGCCTCGCGTCGCGCAAGCTCACCATCGGTGACCTCGAGACCGCGCTCGCGGCGAACCAGGTCGCGCTCCCTGCGGGCCGCGTCGAGGGCCTGAACAGCGAGATGTCCGTGCGCCTCGTGGGCGACCTCCGGACGGTCGAGCAGTTCCGCGACATGGTCGTGGCGAAGCGGGGCTCTGCGCTGATCCGCCTCGGCGACGTCGCGGACGTGCGTGCGGGCGCCGAGAACGAGCGTAGCGCCGCGCGTTCGGACGGGAAGCCGACGGTGACGGTGGCGGTGATGCCTCAGTCCAACGCGAACATCATCGAGATCTCGAACGAGATCAGCCGGCGGCTGCCCCGCGTGCGCGAAGACCTGCCTGAGGGCGTCGGCATCGTCATCGGGTACGACCGCAGTCAGGCGGTGCGCGCGTCGATCGAGGAGGTCGTGGAGACGCTGGTGATCGCGTTTGGCCTGGTGGTCGTCGTGATCTTCGCGTTCCTGCGCGACTGGCGGAGCACGCTGGTACCCGCGCTCGCGATCCCGGTGTCGCTGCTCGGTACGCTTCCGTTCCTGTATTTCGCGGGCTTCTCGATCAACGTGTTCACGTTGTTCGGGCTCGTGCTGGCGATCGGCCTCGTCGTCGACGACGCGATCGTCGTGCTCGAGAACATCGTGCGGCACATCGAAGCGGGCATGGACCCGTACGAGGCGTCGATAAAGGGCACGCAGGAGATCGCGTTCGCCGTCATCGCCACCACGCTCGTGCTCGTCTGCGTGTTCGTCCCGGTCGTGCTCACCGGCGGCACGTCCGGTCGCCTTTTCGTCGAGTTCGGCAGCACCGTGGCCGTGAGCGTGCTGATCTCCGCGTTCGTGGCGCTCACACTCACGCCGATGTTGTGTGCCCGCCTGCTGGTTCGGCACGAGGGCAAGGGCGGAATCGTCTACCGCACCGGCGGCGCCGCGCTCAACGGCGTCACCTGGGGCTTCGAGCGCACGCTCGGCGTCGGCATGCGGTTCCCGATCCTTCCGCTCCTCGCGGCGCTGGTGACGCTGGTCATCGGCGGGTTGTCGTACACACAGGTGCCGCGCGAGTTCTTCCCGATCGAAGATCGAAACCTGCTGCTCGTGCGCACGCTCGCGCCCGAGGGGACGAGCTTCGCGTACATGAACGCGCGCATGGCCGAGCTCGAGCCCGCGCTGATGGCAGCGGTGCCGGAGCGCGTGTCGGTGTTGTCGCGCGTCGCGCTCGGCACGGGCAACTCGGTGGGGTCGTCGAACACCGGCATGTTCGTCCTTCCGCTCGTCCCAAAGAGCGAGCGGGCTCGGTCCCAGGCCCAGATCCTCGGCGCCGTGCGCAAAGAGACCGGCGCCGTCACGGCGTTCCTCGCCATCCCGATCCAGCCCGCCACGGTCGGCCGGGGGTTCGGCTCGCAGTTCCAGTTCGTGCTCCAGAACGCGGACTTCAACGCTCTCGCCGCCGAGCTCCCGAAGTTCACCCAGCGGCTGCGCGAGATCCCCGGGTTGTCGGCGGTGAACGCGGACCTCAAGCTCGAGCGGCCCGAGCTGTTGCTGGTGCCTGATCGCGACAAGGCCGCGCTGGTGGACGTTCCCATCCGAGAGCTCGCGCGCACGCTGCAGGTGCTGGCAGGCGGCCGCGAGGTGGCGCAGTTCAAGAAGGGCACGCGGCAGTACCCCGTGATCGCGTCGCTCGCGCCGGAGTTCCGCGCCTCTCCGCAGGACCTGCTCGACGTGTCGATCCGCACGCGCACGGGGCAGATGGTCACGCTCGGCAACCTCCTCGCGTCGTCCGAAGGCAGCGCCGCCGCGTCGCGCTTTCACTATGAGCGCTCTCCCAGCGCGACGATCAGCGCGAACCTGGACGGCATCACGCTCGGCGAGGCGCTCGAGCGCGCCCAGAAGATGGCCGACGATACGCTCCCGGACGGCTTTCGCACCGCCTACGCCGGCGAGTCGAAGGAGTTTTCGGAGAGCAACGCCGCGCTGTCGGTGGTGCTGCTGCTCGCGGTTGCGCTCGTTTACCTCGTGTTGGCCGCGCAATTCGACTCGTTCGTCGATCCGCTCGCGATCTTGATCGGAGCGCCGCTCGCGCTCGCGGCCGCGGTGTTCTCACTTTGGGTGACCGGTACGACGCTGTCGTTCTTCTCCCAGGTCGGTTTGATCCTGCTCGTCGGGCTGATCACGAAGAACGGCATCCTGATCGTCGAGGTCGGGCGCCAGATGCGCGAGCACGACCCGTCGCTCGACCCGTGGGTGGCGGCCGATCGTGCTGCCCGGCTGCGGTTCCGCCCGATCCTGATGACCTCGGTCGCGACCATCGGCGGCGCGTTGCCGATCGCGCTCGGGTTCACGAGCGCGAGCCGCGCCCCGCTCGGCGTCGTCGTCGTCGGCGGCATGCTGCTCTCGACCGGGCTTTCGCTGTACGTGACGCCGGTCGCGTGGGCGATGGTGAGCCGCCTCGCAGGCCGTCGGGTGGTGGCACCCGTCGCTGCGCTGGTGCCGCTCGCGCTGCTCGCGCTGTGGTCCGCGGACGCCCGCGCCGAGGACCTCACCCTCGCCGACGCGCTCCGCGAGGCGATGACGGGCAGTCCGACGATCGCGGGGGCGGCTGCCGACGCCGACGTCGCGGCAGCCTCGGTGGGCCTCGCGCGCAGCGGCGTATTGCCGTCGGTCGTCGCTTCGGCCGATGCGTACGAGGGGGCCGACGCGCGTTTCGGGGCGCCGTCGCCAGCGCTGACCGTGATCACAGGTGTTCGCGCTACGGCACCGCTGCTCGACGCGAGCGGGTGGAAGTCGCTCGAGGCTGCGAAGTCGGTGCGTCTCGCAGGGGACGCGACCCGCGACGCGGTGGGCGAGGCCGTGTTGGCGGACGTCGCGGTGCGCTACGTCGCGCTTCAGCGCGCGGATCAGGCCGTCCTCGTGGCGGCCGCGGCGATCGCGCGGAGCGAACGACTGCTCGCGATCGCCGAGGATCGCGTGGCGGTCGAGCTCGGCACCCCGCTCGACGCGGCCCGCGCGCGCTACCGGCTCGCGCAGGATCGCCAGCTCGCGCTCGCGGCGCGAACCGATCGCACCGAGGCCCGCGTGCGGCTCGCGGAGGCGCTCGGTCGGCCGCTCGACGCGGACGTGTCCGCTGTCCCCGCGACCCCGCTCGTGCCGCTCGCGGAGCTGCCCGCCAGCGCCGCGACGATCGGCTCCCACCCGTCGGTGATGGCCGTCACCGAGGGCCTCGCAGCGACGACTTCGGTCCGCCAAGCGGCCGCGGTGGCGTGGGTTCCCTCGGTCGATGTGTACGCCACGGGCGGCGTGTTCTACCGCTCCTCGCTCGATGCGCCTGCGCCGACCTGGTCGGTGGGGGTCACCACCTCCGCGCCGCTGTTCCTCGGCACCGCGCGCGCCTCGGAGCTCGATCGCGCGCGGGCCAGCGAACGGGGCGCCGAGGCCGACCGCGACGTGGTGTGGCGCTCGGTCGAGGCCGCGCGCGCTGTGGCGGCTGCGGACCTGCAGGACCGCGCCGACGGCGTGTACCTCGCGGACGACGGGCGCGCGCTGGCGGCCGCCGAATTGGTGCTCGCCGAGGATCGGTTCGCCACCGGCGCGTCCGACAACGCGGCCGTGGTGGACGCCCAGGCGCGGCTCGCCGAGGCCGAGCGCACGCTGGTGGACGCGGTCGCGTCGTTCAACCTCGCGGTCGTGGCGTGGTACCGGGCCGAGGGGACGCTGGAGTCGCTCGCGCGGTGATCAGCCTGCGTCGCACGGGAAGACATCGAGTCGAATCGTGTTGTCCGACTCGTCGCACTCGCGCACCACATCCGCCGCGTCGACCTCGATCACGAGCCCGTCGCCGAAGGCATCGCGGGCCACCGGGAACGGGCCCACGCTTGTGACCGCGCCGGCGTCGAGCCCGTCGACCGCGATCCGCCCGATCTCGACGCGGTCGGTGCCGTGGATCGCGCGGACCGTGACGTCGAACGCGAACGCGCGGTTGCTGCCGTCGTTGGTCACAGGCACCCACAGGTCGATCGTGTCGTCGGTACACGCGATCGTGCAGGCGTCCGGGCGCCCAACACCTAGATCGGCCTGCGCGAGGCCCGACGGGCTCTGCGAGTTGCCCGCGCGGAAGCTGTTCCACGAGGTCCAGCTCTGCTCGGGGTCGGCCGGCACCGTCCCGTCGTCGTTCACGTTCGTGATCGCGTAGGCGCCCTGGTTCCACACGGGTCGCGCGGGCGCCCAGGAGTCCGCGGCGTCGCCGATCGCGGTGATGCCGTGGCTTCCGCTGTACGCGTAGTCGTTGCTCGCGAGCACGATCTCCGTGCTCCCGTCGTGGTCGACGTCGACGATCAGCGGATACTCGAACAGCGTGCCCGAGGAGTGCTCGTCGTACTGCATCTCCACCGCGCCGGTGGCGCCATCGTAGACCCACAGCGTGTGCTCGTCGGCGTACACGACCTCGGCCGCACCGTCGCCTTCGAAGTCGAACACGCTGCTTCCGGTGACGTTGCTCGAGAAGTCCGACACGGGCGCGCGCCAGCGCTCGCTGCCGTCGCTCTCGAACACCTGGTAGAAGCTCGCCCCGGCGACGCCGATCTCGGGCGCGCCGTCACCGTCGAAGTCGGCCACGGTCGGCGGGCCGCCGGTGCCGTCGGCGAGGGCGACGTTCCACACGAGCGCGCCCGTGAGTCCGTCGTTCGCGAGCACGTGGCCCCCGGCGACGCGGATCACCTCGGGGTCGCCGTCGAGGTCGAGGTCGGCCATCGCGGGCAGGCCGTCTGCGCCGCCGTCGTCCCACAGCACCGTCCCGTCAGCGCGGTACGCCGTGCGGCCCGTCACGAGCTCTTGCTCGCCGTCGCCGTCGAGGTCGGCGCCGAACGAGAGGAACGCGCCGTACGCCCCGCCCCCGTTGCCCAACGCGCCGGTGAACCGCGGCGCTCCGTGTGCGTCCACGATCGAGGCGCCGTAGATCACCTCGGAGATGCTGTCACCGTCGACGTCTGCGGCCGCGGGGCTGCCGTACGTCGACGTCGGGATCGCCGCCGACCATTCGAACGTCCCGTCCGCGCGTACTGCCAACAACCCGTCGACGGCGCTCACGACCACGCTCGGGACGCCGTCCCCGTCGAGGTCCGCGACCAACACGCCCGACGACGAGTAGGGCTGGTGTCCGTTCGCGTCGATCACGCTCCACAGCTGGCGCCCGTCGGCTCCGGAGATGGCCACCAGCGCGCCGGGTGAGGTGTAGGCGCCGCCGGCGAACGCGGTGAACACGACGTCGGGAACGTCGCTGTCGTCGATGTCGCCGTCGCCGTCGTCGTCGGTGAGGTTCGCGACCGCCGGCGTCGACATCACCTGCTCGTAGCCGGGGTGCGTAGCGTTCGTCGTCCACTTCCACTCCACCACGGGCGTGAACGTGCCGATCTCGGGTTCACCTGCGCACTCGGGGTGCAGCGGAACGGTGCCGTCGGGAGCGCCTTCCTGAGCGCACGTCGGGACCTCGACGTCCACGCTCTGTGCGAAGTCATACTCGGTACAAGCAAATGAAAATGCGAACCACATGTCGAGCTCCCCGCAGAGGCGGTGGTGGTCGAGTTTGCAGAACCCGTGCCCGGCGAAAACAGAGGTCCGTGGCTCGGCGTACCGCGCGATGCGGCAGTTTTGGCGCAGGGTCGTGCCCGCGTGATCGCGGATCGGTTACGCGTGCAGTCCCCCCAGGGAGCGCTTGATGGCCCGCCGTCCTCTGATCCGTACTGAGCTGCCCGGCCCCAAAGCGAAGGCCATCGTCGAGGAAGGGGAAGCCTGGACCTCGCCGTCGTACACGCGCGACTACCCCCTCGTCGCCGCAAAGGGCGAGGGTGCCTGGATTATCGACCCCGACGGGAACGAGTTCCTCGACATGACGGCCGGCATCGCGGTCACGTCGACGGGCCACTGCCACCCCGAGATCGTGAAGGTCATCCAGGACCAGGCCGCGAACCTGATCCATATGTCGGGGACGGACTTCTACTACCCGGTGCAGGGCGCGCTGGCGCGGGAGCTCGCGAAGCGCGTCCCCATCAAGGGCGGCGACGTGCGCGTGTACTTCGGCAACTCCGGCACGGAGGCCAATGAGGCGGCGATGAAGCTCGCCCGCTGGTACACGGGCCGCCCGAACTTCATCGCGTTCCTCGGCGCGTTCCACGGCCGCACGATGGGCGCCTTGTCGCTCACGGCGAGCAAGCCGCGCCAGAAGGAGCGGTTCGCCCCGTTCGTCCCCGGTGTGTACCACGCGTACTACCCGGACGCGTACCGCGAGGGGTCCGCTGAGGTCGCGCTCAAGCGCGCCATCGCGACGCTGGACGATCTGTTCGCTACGGTGCTGCCTGCGGAAGAAGTCGCGGGCATCTTCGTCGAGCCGATTCAGGGGGAAGGCGGCTACGTGTTGCCGCCCGACGCGTTCCTGAAGCACCTGCGCGCGCTTTGCGACAAGCACGGCATGTTGCTGATCTTCGACGAGGTCCAGTCCGGCATGGGCCGCACCGGCAAGCTGTGGGCGTGTGAACACTCCGGTGTGCAGCCTGACATCCTCACGTCGGCGAAGGGCATCGCTTCCGGTCTGCCGCTGTCGGCGATGTTCGCCACGTCCAAGGTCATGTCGTGGCCGCCCGGCGCCCACGCTTCCACGTTCGGCGGCAACCCGATCGCGTGCGCGACCGCGCTCAAGACGATCGAATTGCTCGAGCGCGAGTACATCGCGAACGCCGCGAAGGTCGGCGCGTTCATGCTCGAGCGGCTGAAGCAGAAGGTCGGCCACCTGCCGATGGTCGGCGATGTTCGTGGCCGCGGGCTGATGATCGGCGTCGAGATCGTCCTCGACAAGACCACCCGCGCGCGAAACCCGGACCTGCGCAATCAGCTCGTCATGGACGCGTTCGCGAAGGGCCTGTTGATCCTGGGTGCCGGCCGCAACACCATCCGCTTCTGTCCATCCCTTACCGTCACCGAAGACGAGGCCGCGGTCGCGGTCGACGTGTTCGCTGAGCTGCTGGAGTCCCGATGAGCAAGTTCGAAGGTGTCGACTTCTACCGCATCGACGACCTCCTCTCTGACGAGGAGAAGGCGATCCGCGACTCCGTCCGCGCGTGGGTCGACGACAAGGTCATCCCCATCATCGAAGGTCACTACCAGGCCGGAACGTTCCCCAAAGAGCTCGTCAAGCAGATGGGCGAGATGGGCTTCCTCGGCGCCAACCTGCACGGCTACGGCTGCGCGGGCCTGAACAACGTGATGTACGGGCTCATCTGTCAGGAGCTCGAGCGCGGTGACTCCGGCGTGCGCAGCTTCTGCAGCGTGCAGGGCAGCCTCGTCATGTTCCCGATCCACGCCTACGGCACCGAAGAGATCAAGCAGAAGTGGCTCCCGCTCCTCGCGTCCGGCGAAGCCATCGGCTGCTTCGGCCTCACCGAGCCCGACTTCGGCAGCAACCCGGGCGGCATGATCACCACCGCGGTCGACAAGGGCGATCACTACGTGCTCAACGGCGCCAAGATGTGGATCACCAACGGCACCGTCGCGGACGTGGCCGTCGTGTGGGCCAAGCTCGACGGAGAGATCCGCGGGTTCGTCGTCGAAAAGGGCATGCCGGGCTTCTCGGCCCCCGAGATGAAGGGCAAGCACAGCCTGCGCGCGTCGATCACGAGCGAGCTCGTGCTCCAGGACGTCGCGGTGCCCAAGGGCCACATGTTGCCCGGCGTGAAGGGCCTCAAGGGCCCGTTCTCGTGCCTGAACAACGCGCGCTACGGCATCGCGTGGGGGGCGATCGGCGCGGCCATGGCCTGCTACGACAGCAGCCGCGACTACAGCCTTTCGCGCATCCAGTTCAACCGTCCAATCGCGGGCTTCCAGCTCGTGCAGAACAAGCTCGCGTGGATGCTCCGCGAGATCACCAAAGGCCAGCTGCTCGCGTGGCGCCTGGGCCGGATGAAGGACGCGAAGACGCTCATCCCCGAGCAGATCAGCCTCGCCAAGATGAACAACGTCGACATCGCGCTACAGATCGCGCGCGTCGCCCGCGACATTCACGGTGCCAACGGCATCCTCTCCGAGTACCCGATCATGCGGCACTCGCAGAACCTCGAGTCCGTCATCACGTATGAAGGCACGCACGACATCCACAACCTCATCCTCGGCCGCTGGATCACGGGCATCCAGGCGTTCGAGTAGGGGCTGCGAGGCGCGCCGCTACGCGGTGGCGCGCAGCAACAATACGGGCCGGGCGCACTTCGGGATGATGCGCTCGGCGACCGAGCCCACCATCAGCCGCTCCATGCCGGTGCGCGCGTGGGTGGCGACCATGACGAGATCGTAGGCATCGGCCAGCTCGCACAACATGTCGGACGGCTCGCCCTCTTCGACGCGCGGGTTTCCGCGCCGGGTCGCGGGCACGCGCCTGAGCAGGTCCTGCAGCGTGGTGACGTCGCGGTCGCGAAGCGTCTCCCACTCCTGATCGAGGCGCTGCCGCACCTCGGGGTCGAGCACGTACGGGACGTGCAGGCGCTCGTGATCGACGTGCACGAGATCGAGCGCGAGCCCGAGGCGATCCGCCCACCGTGCGGCCTCGTCGAGCCCGACGCCGGCGTCCTGGGCGCGAAGGTTGACGCCGAACAGCGCGCGCCCGGTGGGAGCGGCCGGGTTCGCGCCGCCCGGGATGACGAGCACGGGCACATCGACGGTGCGGGCGACCTTCGCCGCGACCGACCCGAGCAACAGGCGGTCGAGCGCGCCGCGCCGACGGCCCGCGAGCGCGATGAGCGAGGCGTTCTTCGCCTGGTCGGCCAGGACCGTGGCGGGTTTCCCCTCTTCGATCGAGAAGCCTCCGCGCATGGACTCGGGGAGCTTGCGGTGCAGGGCGTCCAATTGCAGGCGATCCGTGGCGCGCGACTCGTTTGCGAATTTTGCGAGCGCCTCGCGCGAGAGTGGATCGGTGATCCACGACGGCGCGCCACCGGGCGTCGCGACGTACACGAGGTCGACCGTGGGGGGCTCGGCGGCCCGCGCGGCGAGCGCGACCAGACCTGCGACGACGTTCCCCGCCTCTTCGTCCTCCAGATTCACACCGGCAACCCAGCGCATGCACCCTCCGCTCGCACGTTCTAACACCGGGCGGACCGGGTTCGCGCGGGGTAGTCGTGCGAGGGGGACGAATGGCCGCCGACGACGTTTGGACGGGGACGGACGCGCCGGAGTTCGCGGTGCATGCGGGGGAGGGCGTGCACCCGAACCAGGCCTATTCGATCGACGTCGTGGTGCGGAGCGGCTTGGCCTTCGTCGCCGAGGTTCCGTCGGTGGCGCTCGCGGCCGGCGGGGCGCTCGCGTTCACCGCGCTGTTGCCGATGGTGTTCGCGCTGGCGAGCAACGCGCTGCAGATCTACGGGCAGCGGTCCGGCGCGCCGGCGTTGTTCGTGGTCGCCCTCGCGCTGAGTTTTCTGCAGATCTTCGTTTCGTTTGCCGGCATGCCGTTCTTCTTCCTGTTTCGGGCGGGCCTGGGCACCATCGCCGCGCGGCACATTCGCGGCGAGAGCGTGGCGATCGCGGATGTGTACCGTCACGTCGCCCCCGCGGTGCGCCTCGCGCTGTACACGTTCCTCGTCGGGCTCGTATCGTCTGCCGCCAACCTGGTGATCGTGGTGCCGCTGGTGGTGGCGGTGATCGCCGCTTCCTACGCGCTCGCAGGCGACCTCCCCGGCACCGTCACCTACGCGACGATCGGGGTGCTCGGGCTCGTGCTCCCCGCGCTGGTGTTGATCGCCACGTCGGTGGGCGTGTTCACGCTCGGCGGGCAGGCAGCTTCGGTCGTCGAAGAGTGGCCACCCGGCGCCCTGAAGGCCGCCTATGACATCGGTCGGAACGCGCCGGTGACGATGTTGATCACGGTCGTCGCGATCGTGGTCGCGAACCTGCTCTCCCTGTTGTCGGTGGGCTGCCTCGTAGGCGTCGCGCTCGTGCCGGCCTGCTACGCGGTCTTTGAGGGCGGGCTCATGGCCTCTTACCTGCTGTATTCGCGGCCGGAGAGCGAGACGTCCACGTGGGAATTCTTCAAGCGGAACCCGCCGCCGTTCTTTTAGGTCGCCGATGAATCAGGTCGGAGGCTTGACCTTGAGCGGCGACGCCTCCCGGAGCGACTTGACGTCGGCGTGGACGGCCTCGGCTTCGCGCTTGGACCACTCGGCGAGGCCCTTGTTCAGGCCTGGGTGGGCGAGCGCGTGGGCCGAGTACGTGACCTCCGGCAAGAAGCCCCGCTTGAACTTGTGATCCCCGCCGTGTCCTGGCTCGAACACCTTCAGGCCGTTCGCGATGCACCAGTCGATCGCCTGGTGGTAGCAGACCTCGAAGTGGACGAATTTCTCGTCGCCTTTGCAGCCCCAATAGCGGCCGTACAGCCGGTCGCCCTTCTGGACGTTGAGGGACCCCGCGACGATCGTGTCGCCGTCGCGCGCGACCACGACGTGCAGGCGGTCGCCCCAGCGGTCGCCGAGCCAGCGGAACAGCTCGCGGGTGAGGTACGCGTGGCCGTAGCTGTGTTTGCTCGTCGTCGACACGTAGAAGTCGTACATCTGGTCGATCACTGCGCGATCGGGGCCGAGGTACGAGTCGATCCGCAGGTTTGTGCACTCCTTTCGCTCGCGCCGGAGCTTGTTGCGGTCCTTGCTCGCGAACCCCTCGATGAAGTGCTCCCAGGACGTGTAGTCGTGGTTGCGCCACCAGAACTGGTGCTGGATCCGCGGAAACAGGCCGCGGCTGACGAGCCAGGCAGCTTCGGACTCGCTCGGAAACAGCACGTGGACGCCGCGCGCGGCCTTTCCGGCCTCGACGATGCCGGCGAGCACGGCCTCCCGGGCCGCGTCGTCGACCGCGAGGATTCGATCGCCCGTGACCGGAGAGAACGGGACCGCCACGATGAGCTTCGGGTAGTACGGGATGCCCGCCCGATGTGCGGCGTCTGCCCAGCCGAAGTCGTACACGAACTCGCCCATGGAGTGCGTCTTCAGCCAGCACGACGCGCCGCCGACGAGCTTGCCGGCGTCGTCGCGGACCAGCACGGGGCGCGGGTCCCAGCCGGTGTCGGGCACGGCCGCGCCGGAGTCTTCGACGCCGCGGAGGAACGTGTGCTCGAGGAACGGGCTCTTGTCGCCCACGAGCGCGTCCCACTCGGCAGCGGGCACGGCGCCCCAGGTGCGCGCGACCTCGATCTTCAGCACGTGGCGCTGCCTGAATTCACGATGGCCAGTGGCCGCCCTTCTTCAGCAGCTCGAGGTGTAGCGCTTGTGGAAGTCCCCACTCCGTCGCCTTCTTCACGAACCAGCCATTGCGCCACGCGAACTCCCGCACGCCCGCACGGAACCGCGGGATCTTGGAGGAGTATGTACACATCCGGTTCACGAGCCAGTCCAACTCGACGTCGACGCCCATCACGGCGCGTCCGACGGTGCGAAGCTCGTCGGCCAGCACGGCGATCTCGCCTGGGTGGTGCTCCGCGAGGGTGCCGACGTCCTTGTCGTACGCGTCACCCAGGACGCCGAACGTGGAGATCCAGATCATCTTCTCGAGCTCGTAGAGCGAGAACCTGGCCCAGTCCATGCCTTTGGACGGGAGGCCGGCCTCCGTGAACCATTGGGAGACGTAGCCCGCGTGGTGTCCGCAGACGGGGCTGTTGGCGCCGACCTGGATCGCGGAGGTACGGTCCGCGACCGCGAAGAACAGCACCCCGCGCGTGGCGTGCGGCAGGTACCGGCTGGCGAGGAACTCGCGCATGGCGCCGTTCTGGACGAACACCAGGTCCGACAGCCGCTCGGTGGGTACGCGATCGAGCACGGCGGCGAGGTCGTCGTTGCGGGTGAGCACCAGGATGGGTTCACCCGCGGGCTCCTCGAGGAGGTCCCAGCCGGTCGTGCGCTCGATCAGGCGGTACGGAAGGCCTTTCTCGGCCGCCGACCGCTGTAGCGCCAGTCCAATTCGTCCGCTGCCGATGGCCAACATCCGCGACTCCATGGTCCCTGCGGGAACGGGAGCATACTTGCACGGCGGAGGTCCTGTGGGGCTGTCGTCAATGGTCACGTCCGCGCTGGGTGAGGCGGGGCTGCGCTTTGAGGCCGACGTCCCGCTCGGCAAGCGCACGTACTGGCGCGTTGGGGGGCCGGCCGACGCGCTCGTGTTCGCGGGCGACCTCGGTGAGCTTTGCGCAGTTCAACGGATCGCGGCGGCGCACGGCGTTCCGCTGTTTCCGCTCGGAGCGGCGAGCAACCTGCTCGTGAGCGACGCCGGCGTGCGCGGCATCGTGGTGGTGCTCGATCGCGAGCTCGCGGACGTCGCTCTCGAACAGGGCGACATCGCGGCCGGCGCGGGAACGCGCCTGACCGTGTTGCTCGCGCGGGCGAAGAAACACGGCTGGACGGGCCTCGAATGGGCGGCGGGGATCCCGGGCACGGTCGGTGGCGCGGTGCGGATGAACGCCGGCAGCGTGCTCGGCGAGTGCAAGGACACGCTGGTGGACGTGGTCGTCGCGGTGGGCGGCGAGGCGCGCACGTTGACGCCTTCGGACCTGAACATGAGCTACCGCACGACGCACCTGCCCGACGGTGCTGTCGTCGCGATCGCCAGGTTCCGGCCCACGGGAGCCGACGCGGTCGCGAGCGACGCGCGCGTCACCGAGTTCCTCGCGAAGCGCAAGGCCACTCAGCCGCTGGATCTCCCGTCGTGCGGCTCCACGTTCCGCAACCCGCCTGGCGACGCCGCGGGGCGGCTGATCGAGGCGTCAGGCCTGAAAGGGTTCGCGATCGGCGGAGCAGAGGTGAGCACCAAACACGCCAACTTCGTGGTGAACGTCGGAGGCGCCACGGCGACCGACATCCGTCGCGTGATCGAGCACGTCGAGGACACCGTGTTCGCGACGCACGGCGTTCACCTCGAACGCGAGGTGATCTACGCGGGCGCGTGGGACGGATGGGTTCGTGGCCGCTGATGTGATCCGGTCGCACCTGCGCAACGGGGAGCTGACGCTCGCGGTGGCGGCGGCGCGCAACGCGCTCGGGTCGCCCGAGAAGCACGAGGAAGCCGAGCTGTGGGCGCTCCTTTCGCGTGCGCTGTGCCGCGTCGGAGAGCCCCGCGAGGCCGCGCGGGCAGCGACCGAGGCGCGTCGCATCGCGGAGCAGCGGCCCGAGGCCACGGTCTCCGGCTCGTGGGAGGTGGCGCTCGCCCACGGCGAGGCGCTGCTCGCGCAGGGGCAGCCGTTCGCGGCTCGGGCGGTGTTCACCGAGGCGATCGAGGGTCTGCGCTCCCGCCAGCGTGGGCTGGTCGCTGTCGACGAGCCTCTGCAGGACGTCCTTCGGGCGGCCGCGGAGGCCGAGGTGTGGCTCGGGGTGGCGCTCGCAGAGGCCTGCCGCGCGTCCGGTCACGCCGAGGAGGGCATGGCCGCTGCGACGCGCGCGCTCGTCCACGCCGAGCGCACGTTCGGCCGCGAATCCGTCGAGGCGGCGGACGCTTTGCTCGCCCTCGGCGGTTGTCGCCACGCGGCGGGCCTCGAAGACGCCGCTCGCACGGACCTGATGCGCTGCTTGAAGATCCGTCGCGGCAAGCAGGAAGGTCACCCGGACCTCGCGGCCACGCTCGATCTGCTCGGCACCGTCGAGCGGAACCTCGGGCGGCCCGCGGACGCGGTGAAGCGCCACCGCGAAGCGCTCGCGTTGTGGATCGCGCGGTGCGGCGAACACAGCGGCCCCGTCGGATCGTGCAGGCACTCGCTCGCGCAGGCGCTTCACCGCACGGGCGACTTCGAGGGCGCCCGCACCGAGATGACCGACGCGCTGCTGATCACCACGCGCGCGTTCGGAGCCGATCACGTCGACGCGCACATCGCGCGCTTCGAGCTCGGTCGCTTCGAGATGGACTGCGGGCTGATCGAAGAGGGGCTCGGCCGCATGGAGGCCGCCCGCAAGGCGACGATCGCGGTGCTCGGCGTCGATCACCCGGTGATCAAGTCGATGAATCGGTGGTTGTAGGTCGACGCGTCGGGCTGCCGTTGGGTGAGCCGCCCCCGACCAATACGGTTTTCCGGTGAGCCCCACGGGATCCGGTTCCATCTAACCATAGGTACATCCGGCCATCGCGCGCGTCCGCGCCTGACGATTGGGTGCGCCGAGTCAGCGCCGTTGCCGAACGGACAAAGTCGGCCACATACCAAATCATCCCACGGGATCCGGTTCCATCAAAGCCTTCGTGCATCCTGCCATCGCGCGCGGCCACGCCTGCCCACGCTGGGTGC
>CANNIZ010000027.1 GCA_947505245.1 Pseudomonadota bacterium
AACTCCATGATGATGTAGGCGAGGTCGTCGATCTCGTCGGCTTCGTACACGGCGGCGATGTTCGAGTGGTTGAGGCTCCCGGCGATGCGCGCCTCGTCGAGGAACATCTTCACGAACGACTCGTCTTCGAGGACGGACCGCCGGATCGTCTTCAGGATGACGGTCTTCTGGAACCCGCCGATTCCCGCACGGGTGGCGAGGTAGACCTCGGCCATTCCACCCGTGGCAAAGTGCTCGACGATTTGGTACCGACCAACCTCCTCACCTGAAGCCAAGCGTTGGTCGCTCATCGGTGCTCCGCTGGAACAAGGCCGTCGTTGTACAGATTATAATAATATAACCCCGAACGGCCCGTTTCGCCTGCGGCGTGCGCCGTTAGAAGTAGAACGCCGCCATCAGGGTGCCCTTCGGCGCGAGCTCTCCAGTGAGAGAACCGGAGAACTCGCCGCGCAGGTTCCAGTGCGGACGCACACTGTACAGCGCGCTGAGGGCCACGCCCGTCTTGGTGTAGGTGTCTCCAACCGCCCGGTGGGTGACGTCGAAGCGGGCAGCGGGGGTGATTTTTTTGATCTTGCCCCAGAGCTGCACGTACAGGCCGCGCTCGAACGCCTCGCCGTCGTACAGGGTCTGGGCGCCTTCGAAGCGCACGCCGACCGAGCGCGCGTCGAGATCGCCCGCGAGGTCGAGGATCACGAGGCGACCAGTGTCGTCATCCTCGACCGCGCCGGTGTAGCCGGACATGCTCACCATGGCGCGCGCGCCTGCGGGTCGAAATTTGAGTCGCGCGCGTCCACCGACGCCCTTGTCGAAGTTGTTGTCGGCGATGCGGCCGTTCCCGTCGGCGTCGGGTCGCTCGCGCAGCGGCCGCACCGTGTTGCCCGCTTCTGGATCCCACGCGCCGCCGAGGCCGTTGTTCGCGTACACGGACCAGTCGAAGTCGACGGCGGCGGAGCTCGCCTCGCCGAACACCTGAACGCCGACATCGGACCACACGGCGGGCATCACGTCGGTGAACACGTCGGGGCGCGAGACCTGGCTCCAGCGGAACGATGGGTGGAGCCCCTCGTTGAACTCGCCGATGGGCGTGAGGAACTGGCCGATGCGGAGCGAGATGGCCGGCGAGGGCGTCCAGTCGATGTACCCGTACTCGAGCTTGACGACGAGACCGTTGTCCTCGAACTCGATCTCCATCTCGGAGTAGAGATCCTGGCTCATGCGGGCGCCGAGGATCGGGTTGAAATGTGTGGCCTGGAACGTCAGCCCGGCCTCGTCGCCGGCGAGGATCACGTCGCCGTACGCGGACCAGCTCACCTTCTTCTCGAGCAGGTTGAGCGTCTTGCCGAACGAGCCGTCGTCTTCGGTGGCGACGTCGACTAGGGGGGCGGGTACTGCCGGGTCAGCGGGCGGCAGCACGTCGGGGCCGGCGGGAGCGGGCTCCGGTGGGGCGACAGGCGCCGGGGCTGCAGCGGCTGCAGCGGCAGCGGCCTGTTGGGCGGCGAGCTGCTGCAGCAGGGCCATCACGGCGGCCATGTCGGCGGATGTGGCGGGCGCCGGCTCGGTCGGGGGCGCCGGTTCCGTGGCGGGCGCGGGATCCTGGGCGCGGGCGAGGGACGACAGGAAAAATAGCACGGTCATGGACGGGGCTCCGTCGGACTAGGGGTGGTTGCCGCGGCGCGCCGCGGACTTGAGTTTGGCTGCGGGTAGATTCTGCTTCCAGGCGTCGGCGATCGCGTCGAACACGCCCTGCGGGTACACGTCGAGGGTCGAGCCCGGGCTCGCGAGGGCGAGCAGGTCCTCGGCGAGGAGCGAGGTGGACCCCCTGGCGGCAGAGGCGGGCACACCGGCCGCGATCAACGTCGACTCGATCGCGGCGAGCGTCGTGGCGACCTCGTCCATGCTGCGGGCGCGCACGCGGGCGGGCAGCCCGTCGCGCTTCGCCGCGTTGAACACCGGCGCAGCGGGGGTGGCAGGTGCCGTCGTCGTCACCGGCGGCGTCACCACGGGCGGCGGCGTCACCACGGGCGTCGTCGTCGCGGCCACGGGCGGGGTCACCGCTGCGACGGCCGCAGGCACGACGGCCGCAGGCACGACGGCTGGAGTCGTCGTCGTCGCTACGGGCGTAGGGACCGCCTTTGCGGGCTTCGTCGGCGACGTAGCGCTCGCCACCCGCACCGGGTCGAGGTTCACCGAGACGGCGACCGGCGCGCCGACCGCGACGTCGATCGGCCTGTTTGTGGCGTTGAACCCACCCTTGCGAAGCCACACCTCGTGTTTTCCGAGCGCGACGTCGTAGGTGAGCGGCGTCTGGCCGACGGGCACGTCGTCGACGAACACCGTCGCGCCTGTGGGGTTGGAGTCGAAGAACACGCGCTCGGTCGGGCCCGCCACGGCCGCATCACCCTTGTGAATCTCGATCAGGAGCGCGGTCGCGTCGGCGTCGTTCGGATCGCGGTCGAGCAAGGCGCGGGCGTGTTTGGTGGCATCTTCGCGGTCGCCGCGGGCCAGCGCCTCACGGGCGCTGGCGAGGTCCTGGTCCCGCTCCATCTGGTTCGTGAGCTTGGACGCGCGCACCGTCAGGGTGGGATCGGTGGTAGGCAGCGCCCGCGCGTCGTCGAGCAGCCGCTTCGCGAGGCTCCAGTCGCCGGACGCGCCGGCCTTCTCGGCCTCGTCGAGGTACACGGCTACCCGGGCGTCGGGCGTCGGGCCCGCGTCGACCGTTGCGCGAGGCCACACCGCGAACGCGAGGCCCGCGACGACGACGATCGCGAAGACCGCGACGGCCGCGACCGCCGCCGTGCCCCCGAGGAGCTTGCCCCAGGTGGTGGTGACGGTGATCGGGGTGGTCATGTGCTGACCGCTCGTCATGTGCTGACCGCTCGTCATGTGCTGCCCCGAGTGCTGCCCCGTGTCGGACGGGGCGAGCGTCGCGCTGCTGCGCGTCGAGGTGGTCCGGGTCGCGCGCGTCTTTCCCTTGCCGGCGGTGGTCGGCGGAAGGTCGCTGCCGGTGCGCTCGACGCGGCGCTTCGGTCGCCACGCCGTGTCGTCGGGGAACACGTCCCACACCCAGGCCGCCACCTTCGACTCGTCGTAGTCGGGCTCCTGCGAGCGAACCCAGCTCTCGATCGCGTCGGCCATCTCGCGCGCCGTGCCGTACCGGTCGCTCGGCTCGGCCGCCATCGCGCGTTGGATGATCGCAGCGAGGGCGGGCGGAAAGTCCGGTACGACCTCGGCGGGCGGTGTGAATGCGTTCTTCATCCGCGCCTTGATCAGCGCGGACGTGCTCGACTGCGGGAACGGGAATTGGCCCGTGGTGGCGCGGTAGAGGCAGACGCCGAGGGAGTAGATGTCGGCGCGGTGGTCGAGGTCGTGGCCGGACTCGAGCTGCTCGGGCGCCATGTACGCGAGCTTGCCCTTGACGACGTCGTTTTGCGTCTGGGACAGCCGATCCTTGGCCTTGGCGATGCCGAAGTCGATGACCTTCGCGACCCCGTCGGTCGACACGAGGATGTTGTCGAGGCTCACGTCGCGGTGCACGAGTCCAGCGCGGTCCCCGGTGCCGCAGGTGGAGCTGTGGGCGTGGTGCAGGCCACGAGCCGTGCCGGCGATCAGGTGGGCAGCGGCGAGCCGATTCGACTTCTTGTCGCGATCCGCCTGCCGAATCAGCCGCCCCGCAGAGGGTCCGGGCACGAACTCCATGATGATGAACGCGACGTCGTCGATCTCGTCCGCTTCGTAAACGGCCGCGATGTTCGAGTGGTTGAGGCTGCCGGCGATGCGAGCCTCGTCGAGGAACATCTTCACGAACGACTCGTCCTCGAGGACGGAGCGGCGGATCGTCTTCAGGATGACGGTCTTCTGAAAGCCGCCGATTCCCGTGCGTTTTGCGAGGTATACCTCGGCCATGCCGCCCGTGGCGAAATGTTCGATGATCTCGTAGCGACCGACCTCGCCACCGGACGCCAAGCGTTCGTCGCTCACCGCACCTCCCTACAACGATGGTCGTATGACGGGCGGGGTAACGGTTGTTACATATGTAACGCAGCAGGTCCCGGACCCGCTGGTAGGTTGAGTTCACGCGTTTTCTCAGGAGCGGTTCCGTGAGCGCAAACCGATTCGTCCTCGAGACGGCGTCGATCGATCTCGAGGACGGCCTCGTGTACACGACCGCCGGATCCCAGACGCTCACGCCGTCCGAGGCCAGGATCGTGCGCCTGCTCGCCGCGCGTTCGGGATCGGCCGTCACACGGACCGAGATCGCGGGGGTGCTCGGAGGCGACGCGGGGCGAGCGAAGTCGCGGGCGATCGACGTCGTGGTGTCGAGGCTGCGTCGCAAGCTTGGCGACGACGGACGGCGCCCGCACGTGCTGGTAACCGAACACGGCGTGGGCTACCGTCTCGAGCCCGCCGCCTCGCGCTCGCGCCTGCAGTCGCTCACCTCGTTCGGTGGCCGGGAGGCCGAGGTCGGGTGGATCCGCGAGGGTGTGGAGACGGCCCGCGCGGTGATGGTGAGCGGACCGACCGGGGCGGGAAAGACGCGGTTTGTGGCCCAGGCACTCAAGCCGTACCCGGGCGTGGCGTGGGCGGACGGGGCGTTCCAGACACGCGCCGAGGGCACGTTGACGATCGCGAACGCGCTCGGCTGCCGCGCCCGCACCGAGACGGAGGCGACGGAAGCGATCCGCCGACTCGACGCGAACGCCTCGCACATCGTCGTGCTGGATGGGACGGGGCTCCGCGACGGCGTCACGCGGTCGGCGATCGAGCGCGCGCTCGTCGTCACGTCGCGGCTCCACATCGTTGCGATCGGGTCGTGTGACCTCGAGATCACCGGCGCCCGCTCGGTGTGGGTCGGCTCCATGCGCGAGGACGAGGCCGTGGCGCTGCTGGTGTCGCGCGCGCGCGCGGTCGCGCCGGGGTTCGGCTCTGGACCGGAGGATGCCGCCGCAGCATCCGCCATCGTGCGTCTGCTCGATGGGCTCCCCGGAGCGATCGAAGCCGTGGTGTACCTCGCCCGGACGATGTCGGCGGGGGAGCTTTTGACCGAGCTCCGACGGGTCGACTCGCCCCTCCGGACCGCGCCAGCGAGTGTGCACCTCCTGCATGCCCGACTGGGGCCGGAACTGCAGCGGGCGCTACTGAAGTTGTGTTGCTTTCGTGGCGACTTTTCGCTGCGCGACGCGGCGATGGTGATCGCGGAGGAAGCGGGCGAGACGGTGGGGAACCTCGCGGCGTTTGGCCTGCTCGCGCGCGTCGAGGATCGTGGTACGACCTGGTTTCGCGTGTACCAGGCCTCGCGCGCCGTGGCGAGCGAAGGGAGCGACGGCTACGCGCTGCTCGCCACCTGTCGTTTGCGCTCCACGGACGTGTTGACTGGCCCCGCTGCCATGGATGTGCCGAGGAACTACCTCGCGTCGCTCGTGCGCTGGCGGACCGATCTTGAGTGGCTGCACGAGGTCGCGCTCCAGCGCGGGCTCATGCTCGACGCGGCCCGCGCGGCGCTCACGCTCGACCCGTTGTCATCTGCGTTCGGCGTCGATCTCGACGGTCACGTTTCGCGGCTGGATGCGGTGCGGGGACGCGTCGGAGACCCGCTCGTCGAGGCCGCACTCGCTCGCTCGCTCGCGTGGACCCAGCGCCTGCTGGGACGCCACGGGCCTGCGCTGCGGGACGCCAGGGCCGCCGTGACGTCGCTCGTGGACCACCCGGAGAGCTTTCAGCTTGCGCGCTGCAAGATGACCCTGGCGGCCATCCTTGCGGACGGGGGCGCCGTCGACGAAGCCTGCGCGCTCGCGCGCGACGCCGCGGGGCGCTGTGAGACCGAAGGGTGGCGACAGCTTCGCGCCGTGGCGCTCAACACGCTCGGCGTGGCCGAGGACGTGCGCGGTGACGCAGCGGCTTCGCGCGACGCGTTCACCGCCGCGTTGGGCGCCGCCGAGCAGGTTCGCGACACCGAACGGATGGCGGCGTCCCTCGTGAACCTCTCGTCCGTGCTCACGCGTCTGGGTGCGTTCGACGAGGCGGCTGAGTGTTGTCGGCGCTCGGAGGAGGTCGATCCGGAGGGCGCCCCGCTTCGCGCCGCCGCATGGAACGTGTGCCTCGGAAACCTCGCGCTCGCGCGGGACTCAGCGACGGAGGCGCTACAGCGCTACCGGAGGGCGGTCGCGATTCACGCCCAGACCGGCCAGGCGCGCGGGGAGGTCACGGCCGAGACCAACGCGGCGTGGGCGCTGCTCGACCTCGCCCGGTACGGTGACGCGACGGCGGCGTTTGGCCGCGCGGCGTCGCTTTCGCGCGAGCTCGGCGGTGGACTGCAGCTCGCTCGCGCGCTGTTCGGCCTCGCGGTCGCGCACGCCGGCGATCGTCGGACGCTGGCCGCGAGGAGCGTGCTGAACGAGGCGCGCGGCCTCGCGAGGAGCACCGGGGCCAACCGTGCGATCGCGATGGGCGACGCGCTCGCGTGGTGGCTCACGGAACCTGAAGAGCGGTTTCCGGACGATCTCGCTCGGGTGAGCGGATCGACGACGGATGACGACGTCGCGCAGGTCGTCGCGGTGCTGGAGGGACGCGCGATCCTGCCGCTTACGTCGGTACATGCGCGGGTCATTCGCGCGATCGACGTCGCGCCGTAGGTCAGAACCGGCCGGCGATCAACAGCCCGCCCGGACGGGGCGCGATCGCGATGCCGCCGGCGCGGCCCGCGTGTCCGTCGATCACGAGCTGGCCGATGCCGCAGCCCAACGCACCGAGCGCGACGCCGGTGGAGAGGTTGCTGACCAGGGCAGCCTGGGGGGATTCTGGATCGACAGCAGCCCCGAGCGCCAGGCTCGCGCCGACCAGCCCGACGCCCACCCACCCGGTGACGGGAGACACCTTCAGGCCGAGGCGACGCCCGTCGTAGGCGGCCGCGATGCCACCGTAGTGGAACGCGACGTCCCCGCCGATCACGGCGACCCCGGACACCACGGTGAGGCCGAGCAGTGGGACCGCACACAGGTTGCCGGTCTGCAGACAGGCCCCCGTGCCGATCCCGAACACGCCGATCCCGACGACACCGCCGACCGCCACGCCGAGGCCGATCCAGCCGACCCGCTTGTGATTCATGAACCGGCGCGCGTCATCGTCGCGCATCCACTCGACGGTAGGGGCGGCGGCTAGCGCGGGGGCATCGCTGTCGGAGAACGCGTCGTACATCAGCACTCCAGCGGGGACCCTACCTCATGGCGCGTGCAGAAACACGAGCCGAAATCGGGTCAGGCCGGGCTCCGACGTGAGCTCCACCGCGCCGCCGTGGGCCTCGGCGACCGCGCGCACGAGCGCGAGCCCGAGCCCGGTGCCGCCCCGATCGCGGCCGGTCGTGAAGAAGCGGTCGAACACCCGCGCGCGGTTCGCCTCCGACAGGCCCGCGCCGTGGTCGATCACGTCGACGCAGGCGTGGCCATGGTCGCTTCCGACCGTCACGGCGATCGGCGGCGCGCCATAACGGAGCGCGTTGCTCACGAGGTTGTCGAGCGCCGCTTCCACCTGCGCCGCGTCCACCTGCACGCGCACCGGCGTCCCGTCGGCGACCACGCCGTGGCGCAGAGCGACCCGCCTCGCGAGCTCGAGCAGGTCCACCGACGACCGCTCGCCGGGCTGTTCGGCGCGCGCGAGGTCGAGCAGTCCACCGACGAGGCGGTCCAGGCGATCGAGCTCGGCGAGCGCGTTGTCGAGGAACCGGGCGCGCTGTTCGGCCGGCATCTCGGCGTCGTCGCGCAGGAGCTCCACCGTGCCGCGCAGCGTCGTGATCGGCGTCTTGAACTCGTGGCTCACGTTGCTCGCGAACTCCGCGATGTACCGGAGCCGATCGCGGAGCCGCACGGCCATCGCCGACACGGCCTGGGCGAGTGACGCGACCTCGCGTACGATCGAGCGCTCGGGTCGCGCGAGCAGGTCGAGCGCTCCAATCTCGCCGGCGCCGATTCGCGCGGCGATCCCGCCGAGGCGCGTGACCTCCCGCGCGGACGCGCTCCCGACGGCCCACGCGACGACCAGCGTCGTGAACGCGGCGAGGATCGGCCCCCAGGCGGGTACGATCTGGTACAGCGCCTGGGTCTCCTCGCGCGGTGTACGGGACAGGATCACCGCGCCGACGACGTGGTCGCCGCGCATCACCGGCGTGGCGACGAACAGGCGCACGTCGGCCGACCGCGACGGAGACGCCAGCGGTTGGCGCCGCGACTGAGGTGGGCGCGGGCGAATCGTCGTGGTCTCAGCGCCCTTGAGGGCCGCGCGCACCTCGGGGCGATCGGTGAAGTCCTCCCCGAGCTCGTCTCCGCTCGTGGCGACGACGATGCCGTCGGCTGCCACCACGCGGATGCCTGCGAGGGTGGACTCCTTCGCCTCGATCAGGCGCGGGTTCAACGCCGGTCCCACGTCGTCGAGCGTCGATCCCTCGGGGGCGTGGGCGAGCTCGGCCGAAGCGAGGATCGCCAGCAACGCGGCCTGGTTGTGCAGGTCGTTGCGCGTCTGCTCGCGCAGGTCCTGCAACAGCCCTCCCGAAACGATCAGGATCCCGAGCGGCAGGAGCAGCACGAACGCGTGCGTCAGCCCCAGCCACACGCGCACGCCGAGGGCGGGGCGCTTCACGCGGGTCTCGCCATCCGGTACCCGACGCCATGGACGGTCTCGATCGGGTCGACGCCCGCGTCGCGCAGCTTGGAGCGGATGCCGCGGACGTGGGAGTCGAGCGTGCGTTCGCTCACCACGTGGGCGTCTTCGTAGGCGAGCTCCATCAGCTCGTCGCGCGGGTACACGCGGCCGGGGCGGGTCATGAATGCGCGCAGGAGGCGAAATTCCGTGGCGGTGAGCACCACCTCCGTCGCGCCGACGGTGACGCGGTGCTCGGCGGGGTCCAGCGCCAGCACGCCGACGCGCAGCACCTCCTCCTTCGGCGCCGGAGCCGCGACGGGGCGGGTGCGGCGGAGGATCGCCTTCACGCGGCTCGTGAGCTCGCGTGTCGAGAACGGCTTCGCGAGGTAGTCGTCGCCGCCGAGCTCGAGGCCGAGCACCTTGTCGAGCTCTTCGCCGCGGCTCGACAGGAACAGGATCGGCACAGCCGAGGTCTTTCGCACGCGGCGGCACACCTCGAGCCCGTCCATTTCGGGCATCATCACGTCCAACACCAGCAGATCGAACGGTGACCCACCGACGCGCTGGAGCGCCGACGCGCCATCGGACGCCTCTTCGACGAGGAAGCCCTCGCGGACGAGCGCGTAGCGGACCACCTCGCGGAGGTTCTTGTCGTCGTCGACGAGGAGGACGCGGCCCATGGTCATGCCCCCGAGGATAGCGCAGGAACCGCGCGCGCGACCTCGTCGAACGCACCAATCCGTCCGCGAAGCTCCCTGAGCCGCTCCCGAACGGGCCCGGTGTCGCCGTGAAGCGCGAGCAGTCCGACCTGCAGGCGCAGCTCGATCACGCCGGTGATCACCGCCTCGATCTCGGCCACCGCGGTGGCGCGCGCGGTCCGTAACGTGGCCTGCGCGTCCGGCGCCGAGGCCGCGTCGGGGCTGTCGAGCAGCCGGTCGACGAGCGCCACGCGGGAGTCGGCGCGGTGGAGCGCCTCGCGCAGGAAGCCGACGTCGTCACCACCGGGCAATTCGCCGGCAGACGGGTCGCCGAGCGTCGCTGCGAGCGCGTCGAGCGCGTCGTCGATCCGGCGGGTGAGCGGCCCGGAGGCGTCCGCCGGAGCCGCGTCCCACAACAGCGGCAACAGCAGCGGCCAGGTGACGAGCGACAACAGCACGTTGGCGCGCGTCTCTCCGCGACGGACAAGACCGAGGGCGACGGCCCCTCCAGCGAGCGCGTACCCGCCGCCGAGCGCGAGGAACAGCGGCGGAGCGGGGGATGTGAACGCGACGAGCATTGCGGTGAGCATCACTCCCCCCCGCGGTAGAGGTCGCTGCTTTCGTAGCGGCCGCGATCCCCCGTCACGACCGACTTCGTCGTCGTGCCGACGGCGTCGGCGAAGTCCCCTTCCATCGGCCGGAACAGCGCGAACTCGCGGTCGGTGCGGTGCACGAACGGCCGCAACACGAAGCCCGTCTGGGCGAGCACGAGGCCGAGCACCGCAGCGGACGCGAGCCCGATCGCGAAGCGGCCTTCGGTGCGCGCAGGCAGAGCCTTGCCAACGAGCATCAGCGCCGGCGCGCCGGTGACGAGCAACATCGCCACGAACGCGAGGACCGACAGGCGGTAGCTCGGGCCGAGCGAGTAGAACAGCCACATCAGCGGCCCGGCGGCAGCGCCGAGCAAGGCGGTGCGGGCGACACCGAGCACCCCGGCGAGCGCGAGCCGACGCCAGGGGACGTCGACGCCGCCGGTCTCGGCGAGCGTCTTCACCGCTGGCAGCGCGACGATCAGGGTCGCGCCCAGCAGCAGCGGGAGCTTGACCGCGGCCGCCACGATCTGCGGCCCGCCGTAGTAGCTGCCCACGGTCGCGCCGACGAGGGCTGCAGCGACGGCGCCGATCCCCAGGGCGCGTGGGGTGATGTGCGCGAACGACTCGCGGTCGTCGGCGGCGGGGAGGAGCGACGCGGGGTCGCGCAGGAGGGTCGCGGCGAGGGAGATCGTCGAGGGTCGCATGTCAGCCTCCAACCGCGAAGCGCGCGGCGTCGATGGTGAGTCGGAGCGCGATCATCGCGACGAGCCCAGCCCACCCGGTGATCAGCATCGCGAACGCGGCAGAAGGGCGGCCCTCCGCTTCCGCGAGGCGGCGGAAGGTGTACTGGAACCCGAGCCCGCCGGCGATCCCGCCGAGGAGCAGCAGGACCGGGGCCCACAGGCCGCTCGTCGCAGCGAACAGCAACATCGCGGGGCACAATCCGAGCGCGGCGCGCCCGGTCGTCGCGAACCCGCGCAGCAGGCTCGCCGCGAGGGCGTCGGGCGTCGCGTTCAAACCGAGGAACTGGTGCATCGCGATCAGCGTCGGTCCGGTCAGCGCGAGCGCGCCGCCGCCGACGAGCAACCCGGTCGGGAGGGTCCGGGTGGCGACGGAGACGTCCCCGGCGCCGAGCGATGCACACGCCGCGAGCAACACGAAGCCGATGAAGCCCTGTGCGAATTCCGTCGACGTGGGGCCGCTCACGGCCGTGGGCATGGGGGTATCGAGCGTGGTGGACATGTCGCCTCCTGATGACGACAAGGTAGGACGGCCCTGTGCAGCCCCCGGTCGCACGCCGCAGGAGATCTCGCGCGGCGACTGTGCAGGCCTTGTGCAGGGCGCTTCCCCTGCGCGTCGCTCAGCGCGCAGCGAGCAGGAACACCATGCACATCTCGTCGTCCGCGCCCTCGCCCCACACGGTCGGAGCCGTCGCGTCGAGGGTGGAGAACGCACACGAGAGCGTGAGCGGCGTCGCCGATCGCAAGGTCACGGGCGCCGTGTACGACGCGAGCTCCTGCCAGCGGTAGTCCCAGCGCGGCGCGTCGACGAGACAGGTGTCGTCGGTGCGCAGCGACAGCGAACGCCCTCGCGCGTGAAGGTGCGGCATCACGCCAAACACCTGCAGATCGGGCGTGGCGAGCGGCACCGTCTCGGTCCAGGTCACGTCGTCCTCGCCCGGCGGGAGCGCGAGGTGGGTGGCGGCGATCGGATAGAACGCGAGCTCGTGCTCGACGGTCGCTGCGTGTTCGAGCTCGACGAGAGCGCTCGCTTCGTCGGTCCCGAGGTGCAGCTGCACGACCATCGGCCCGCCGGGCAGAGGAACGCCTGTCCCCGCCGGGAACGCGACGATCGGGTCGCCGGGTGTCCACACCGCCGCGAGGGTGGCGCCGGGAACGTTCGGAGTCGCCCCACACGTCCAGCCTTCGGCCGCGTCCTGGGCGTCGAGCGCTCTCGCCTGTGCGACGTCGGACGCGGACGGCAGCGTGAACAACATCGCGTGGTGGATCGCGTTCGCGGGCTCGCCGGTGACGCGGAGCGCGCGCAGGAAGCTCGCGTCGGCGTCGGCGTCGATCAACACGCAGCGGTGGTCCCCGACGTCGCGGAACGGACCGAGCGCGAAGGCCTCGTCCGGTGCGAAATGGATCGCGGTTCGCGTGGGCTCAGAATCTTCGATTTGGCCCTGGGGTGAGCCCTCATCGGACCAGTCTTCGAGCATCTCGATCGCAAGGTCGTCCACCGGCCCGGGACCGGTGAACGAGCCGCAGGCGCCGCTGCGGTCGAGGTTCCCGGCCGGCATGCGGCCGGATTGCATCGCAGCGAGCATCGCGGGAAGCGACGCGCGGACCGCGTCGGCGTCGTCCAACGGGAGGCCGCTCGCGCCGTCCTTCGCGTGGCACGGCAGGCAGCTCGCGTCGATGAGCGGCGCGATGTCGGCGTGGTACGTCGGTGGACCCGCACACGCGAGCAGCCAGGTGATCACTGGACGCAGGACGCCGAGGAGCCCGACCACGGGCTCGTTTGCGTCTCACACGCGTCGGGCAGCTCGGTGTTCGCGTCGATCGAGCCTGTGATCGTCGCGTAGCCGAACTCGAGGTCGGCGAGCTTCGCGCCGTTCAGCGACGCGTAGTCGAGCTGCGCGAAGAACAGCCGGGCCCCGTCCAACCGTGCCCCCACGAGGTTCCAGCCGGAGAGGTCGGGCCCGCTGTAGTCGGCGCCGTTCAGCGCTTCGCCGCGGAGGTCCGCGCACGCGCCCTGGCCGGTCTCGCGCACCACCTCGATCGGCACGTCGTTCAGCGCGGGGTTTCCATCGCCGTCGACGCAGGTTCCCGTCGACCAGTCGAAGGTCGCGTCGAGCGCGCCCGGCACGCCGGCCCACGGCGACCCGAACAGCTCGAGGTCGTTCCAGCAGGTGAGCGAGGTCTCGACGCGCTGGTAACATTGGTCGTCGACGAGGGTGCCGCGCAGCACGTCACCGTCGAGGGTGAGCGCGATGTCGAGGCCCATCCCGTCGGCCTGCACGATCCGTCCGTCCGTCACCTGGACGTCCCGCACGTCCGTCGCGCGCGGCTCGGTCCACACGCCGCCATGGCTCCAGAACTGCGGCCCGCGCTGGAGCGTGACCGAGCCGCCGTCCGCGGTCGCGGCGATCTGCACGCGCAGGACGTCGGTGGTGTCCCCGAGGGGGTCCGACACACAGGTCAGGCTCGACGGCAGCGCGACGCCCAGCGTGTCGATCGCATCGATCGGCGCGGGCGCGGCGCTCGCGGGCCCCTCGGGGATCTCCGCTGCGGACGGGGTGTCGCAGCCGACGGACAGACCCATGGAAAACGCGACGATCAACACCGATGATGAACGCATGAGACAACCTCCGCGCTCAACCTACCGGCACCCAATCGTCTTGATAAGCCGAAGTTTCAATACGTCATTGTTCGGATTTTCCAACCGATCCGGCGCGCAGCGCGACCAGCCAGGAAAGGCAATTGCCGGCGAACACGGCCATCAGGGCCCAGCCCGCGACGCCGATCGCCCCGCGCGCGGTGTCTACCGCGAGGAACGTCGCGATGGCGCCGTCGCACACCGCGTTCCCGACGCACACGCGGATCTGCGTCGGCCGGTCCGTGACCTCGCTCACCCCGGCGAGCGTGGCCCCGAGCGCGAACAGGACCCCGCCGAGCATGCGCGCCACGATCGCCACGTGCGGCGTGGGCGTGATCCCGAACGGCGCCAACAACAACGCAGGCCACACGAGGAGCACGACGCCCCCGCCGAGCGCCGACCCCATCTGAATCCGCGCGACGCCTCGAAAATCCACGGTACCTCCGAGAGAAGCCTACACGACCGCGGGGCTTGCGATCGCGCGTCGAAGGTGGCACCGTGTCCTCCATGTGGTTCATCCTCGCCGCCTGCACAGAGTCAAGCTTCGTCGCGCTCGATTCGCCGCCCGAGCAGGTCGGCGACGGGTTCGGGGAGCCGACTTCGCCCGCGTCGGACGCCACAGCGCTCGCCGCGCCTGACCAAGACCTCGGGCATCTCGCGGTGTGGCCCGCCGACGTCGACCTCACCGTCGCGCCGGGGTGCCCCGCGACGCGCACGCTCACCCTCACGAACACCGGCGGCGTGCCGGTGCAGGTCACCTCGATCGACCACCGGTTCGGTGACGCCTACACGGTCGACGGACCCGCGCTGCCGTTGGTGCTCGGCGCGGGCCAGCAGGCGAGCGTAACCGTCGCGTTCGAGGGTGCTGATCCCGGCGACTACGACGGTCAGATCAACGTGTACGCCGACGACGTGCTCTCGGTTCACCGCGCCGATCAGCACGTGCACGTGGGGGCCGTCGGGCCGCGGAGCGAGCGCTTCGTCCAGGGGCCGTTCGATGGCGTCGACGTCGTGCTTACGCTCGACGAGACGGCGTCGATGGGCGGGACGCGCGGCGCGCTGGCGGCGCAGTTTCCGGCGTTCGTCGACGCGATGGCAGCCAGCGGCGTGGATTGGCGCATGGCGGTGGTCACGGGAGATGACGGCTGCGCGAACGAAGGCGTGCTCAGCCCCGAGCGCGCGGGCCTGTACTCGGCGTTCGCAGGCGCGGCGCGGGTGTCCGCCGGGAATACGAACTACGGTTACGGCGACTACGGCGCTGAGGGCTGGCTCGCCGAGGCGGGCCTCACGCTCGCGCGAAATGCGCTTGATCAGGCGCGCCCGGGGGCGTGCAACCAGGACTTGCTCGGCGGGGACGCGCTCACCGCCGTGATCACGGTGTCCGACGAGCGCGACCAGTCTGCGCTCCCGTGGGACGTCCTCGTCGATCAAATCCAGCAGCGTCGTCCGGCCTCGGTGATGCACGCGATCGCCGGCGACGTACCGGACGGCTGCGCGCACGCGTCGGCCGGGCGCGGGTATGCCGAGGCGACGTCGGCCACGTCGGGCTTGTTCCTGTCGGTGTGCGACTACGATCGCGCGTTCGCGTGGCGCACGCTCGCGGACGTGCTCGTCGCGCAGGTGAGCGACCCGCAGCTGTCGTTCCCGCTCGCGGCCGGCGCCCCCTCAGACGGCTCGCTCGTCGTCACCGTCGACGGGGTCGTGGTCGAAAGCTGGGCGTACGACTGGACTCGGAACGCTGTCGTATTCGACGTCCCTCCTCCGCCTCACGCGGTCGTGCTCGTCACGTACGCGGACGCGGGGACCTGCGGCGGCTGATCTGGTAGAGTCCCGGCGGAGGCGACATGGGTATGTCCGGGCCGGGCCGAGAGACGAAGCGCGGGGAGGTGCCAGAGCCGATCGAAGAGGTCGGTGTCAAGTGGGTCATCGGCCCCGGCGTCCGCGCAGACATTCTCGGGTATGCGGGCGTAGACATCACCGGCGCCCAGTTCATCGCGCAGATCTACGCGTCGGGCTTCCGGCGCGGCACGCTCGAAGGTGATCGGCTCAAGTCTATCGTGATCGGCGCGCCCTACGGCACGCGCATCACCTTGTGCGCGACGACGGACGAGGTGAACTGGGAAGACGCTCCCTGGCGCACGATCCGCATCGTCGAAGGCCAGACGTACCACACCGGTGAAGGTGTTCCGGCCGTCCGCGTGCCCGACATCGACTGGCTCGACGCGTTCGACGCGCGGCGCTCGAATCCGTCGAACCAGCACAGCTACCCGCTCGCGAAGCAGATCGCGGACGGCACGACGTGGACGTTCGGCTCGGGTGCGAGCCTGCACAACCGCGTGCGGATGATCCGCGTCGACAAAGACGATCGCCCGATCGTCTACGACCCCGCTGCCGCGAGCGCTGCCGAAGCTGCCGGCGGCCCCGCCGCGCCGCGCGCCGCCGACGCGTGGTCGATGCCGCAGTCGGCGCCGCCGCCAGCCCCGTCCGCATCGGCACCGCCCCCTTCGATCGCGGCCGTCGCCCCGGTCGAAGATCAGTGGCGCCTTCCCACGAAGAAGTGACCCTGCCGCCCTCCGCGGCCTGACGTCAGCGCTCGAACGGACCCTTGACGACGGCCACACCGTCGCGCACGAGCACCCGACCGTTCGCGATCGTGGTGCGCACGCGGAGATCGGACTCGAGCACCACCACATCGGCCCGCGAGCCCGGCGCGATCTGCCCCCGGTCGTGCAGGCGGAACAGGCGCGCGACGTTGCTCGTCACCGTCGCGAGCGCGCCCATGAACGAAACGCCGTTCGCCCGCGCGCGCCCCACCGCCTGCAACAGCGACGCCGACGCGCCGACGTCCATGTGCGTCATCACGCCGTCGCGGTCGAACACGGGCAGGCAGCCACCGCCGTCCGAGCTCATCGTCAGGCGCTCGGGATCGTTCCCGCCGGCCAGGTATTCGGCGATGCACTCGGCGGCGTCGGGTTCACCCGGGTCGGGCGGAAACGCCGTCAGATCCAGGGTGAGCCCGCGGGGCGACAGGTGCAGCGCTTCGCTCCAAAGGCGCGCGTTCCGGTTCAGGTGCGTGGGGTGGAACACCCGGGCCGGGACCTCGGTCTCCGCGAGCGCGCGCCGCACGTACGCGAGGCCGCGCTCACCGTCCCCGAGGTGCAGGTGCAGGACGCCGGCCTTGCCGGTGAGCAGCCCGCCGACGTGCGCGTCGGACGCGAGGCGCACGATCTCGTCGTAGGTCGGCTGGCTCGAGCGGTGGTCGGAGATCGCGGTCTCGCCGATGCCGACGATGCGGTCCACGTGGACGATGTCCCCGCGCGCGCTGCCGGTGAGCGTGACCGGAGGCACCTCGTAGCCGCCCGTGTAGCACAGCGCGGTGAGGCCGAGGCGCTCGAGCGCCCGCGCACCCGCGAGCAATTCGGCCATTCCGCGCGTCCGGCAGTCGGTGCCGAGCAGGCCGATCGCGGTGGTGACGCCAGCCGTCGTGAACGCGCTGAACGGCACCGCGGGCACCTTCGTCTCGGGCCCGGACTCGCCGCCGCCGCCGGTGAGATGGGTGTGCGCGTCGATCAGCCCGGGCGCCAGGATCGCCCCGGCGAGGTCGATGACCTCGATCGGCCAGCCCGCGGGCGCGTCGAAGCTCCCGATCCCCGCGATCACGCCGCCGAGGATCAGCACGTCGTTGGTCCCGAGCGGCTCCGGGGCCCACACGTCCGCGTTCCTGAGAAGCAGTCCCGAGGTCATGAGCGCAAGCCCCGCAACGCCCGCGTTCGCCCCTTCGAAAGGCCTGCTGAGCGCCCGCCGGCAGGGCGACTCCATTCGCAGCGACGCAGTCGCGAGAATGGAGAGCACCACGGTGCGCGGATCCAGCGCCAGCAGGCCGCGCTCCGAAGCACCAGCGGGCGTGAGGAGCGCGCAGGCGCGCTTGCCGCGCCGAAGGCAGCGAGCCGGAGGCGAGCGGTCATGAGCACACGAGCCGTTGCACGAGGCGCGTCTCGAGCCGCGCGATGCGCGCGACCGCGTCGTCGCTGTCGGGCAATTCGTCCACCCGGAGCAGCCAGCCCGCGACGGAGCCTTCGACGCCGAGCACCAGATCGACGAGCAACTCGACGGGGAGGTCCTTTCGGACGGCACCGCGCGCAGTGCCTGCCGTAAGCCAGCTTTCATACGGCTTGCGAGCCCGCTCCACGAGCGCGTCCAAGCGGGCGTCTTCGCGGACCGTGGGCCCGAACGATGCCACGCTGCGCGCGATCACGAGCGCCTCGGGATCGGCGGCGGCGGCGGCGACGACGCGCTTCGTGCGTTCCTCCCAGGCCGACCACAGGTCGCCCTTCGCGGGGGGCTCGGCGATCGTGGTCGCGACGGTGGTGAGCACCTCGCCGGCGACCCACGCGAACAGGTCGGTCTTGTCCTCGAACCAATAGTACAAGCCGCCCTTTGACGCGCCGGCGGCGGCGAGGATCGGCTGGAGCGAAGCGCCGTCGAACCCCTTCGCGGCGAACTCCGCGCGCGAGGCGGTGAACAGCCGGGTCTTCCGGGCGGGATCGAGCTTTTCGAAGCGGGCGAGAGGCATCCGACCCTCCGGTCGGACCGGGGGTAACCACCGTTGTCCTCGGGTGCCAAGCCTTGGCGTTCAGCATGGATTCGCGCTATCCGTAGCGATCGGAGGACCCATGAATCGGATCACGCTCTCCCTGCTGCTCGCCCTCGCGGCGTGTGGCGCCCCCCAGGAATCGACGCCAGCGGTGGCTGCGGCCCCGCCGGCCGCTCCCGTCAAGCACGACGAACCCAAGGCCGCCCCGGTCGCTCCCGCCCCGTGGAAGCTGCCCGCAGGCGCAAACCCGGCGCTCACCGCCCCGGCCCTCGCGAAAGAGACGGCTCCCGCGACGTACAAGGTGAAGTTCGAGACGGGTGAAGGCGAGTACATCGTGGAGGTCCACCGCGACTGGGCGCCCAACGGCGCGGACCGCTTCTACAACCTCGTCAAGATCGGGTTCTACGACGACGCCGCGTACTTCCGCGTGGTGGACGGGTTCATGGTGCAGTTCGGCATCAGCGGGTACCCCGAGGTCAACAACCAGTGGCGTGAAGCCAGGATGCCGGACGACCCGGTCAAGCAGAGCAACACCCGCGGCAAGATCACGTTCGCGACGTCGGGTCCGGACAGCCGCACCGGCCAGGTGTTCATCAACTTCGGTGACAACGCGAACCTCGACGGCATGGGCTTCTCGCCGTTCGGCGAGGTCGTGTCGGGCATGGAAGTCGTCGACAAGCTGTACAAGGGCTACGGCGAAGGCGCGCCCCGCGGGCGTGGACCTGACCAGGGTCGCCTCCAGAGCGAGGGCAACGCCTACCTCCTCGATCGCTTCCCGCAGATGGACTACACGAAGAAGGCCACGATCGTCCCGTGATGCGGCACCTGTTCGTGATGGACCCGCTGGACGCGATCAACGTCCAGGGCGACTCGACGTTCGTGACCATGCGGGAGTGCACCGATCGCGGGCGCCCGCTCGCGTTCTGCACGCCCGACGACCTGTTCGTCGTCGACGGCGTCGCGTTCGCGCGGTGCACGCCTCTCACGGTCCACGCGGACGCGCCGTACTTTCGCTGTGAAGCCCCCGGGGACGAGCCGCTCTCCGCGTTCGCTGTGGTGTGGATGCGCAAGGATCCCCCGTTCGACATGGCGTACGTGCTCGCCACCTACGTCCTCGATCTCGCGCCAAAGACCACGCTCGTCGTCAACGATCCGATCGGGCTCAAGTGCTGGAACGAGAAGCTGTTCGCGATGCGGTTCCCGGAGTTCCACCCGCACGTGCTGCTGTCAAAAGACAAGGTGCGCCTGCGGCAATTCATCCAGGACGAGCCTGGAAAGACGGTGCTCAAGCCGTGGGACGGCAACGGCGGGCGCGGGGTCATCGTCGTCGAGAACGGCGACAGGAACCTCCCCTCGCTGATCGAGCTGATGACGGCCAACGGGCGCGAATTCGTGCTCGCCCAGCGGTACGTGCCCGGCATCACGCGCGGCGACAAGCGCATCCTGCTGTTCGAAGGCGAGCCTGTGGCGTGTGTGCTGCGCGTCCCGTCGGACACCGATCACCGAGGGAACATCCACGTGGGTGCGCGGGTCGAAGCCTGTGAGCTCACGGCGCGCGAACGCGAGATCTGCTCCGCCTTGGGGCCGAAGCTCCGCGAGCGCGGCCTGGTGTTCGTGGGGATCGACGTGATCGACGGCTTCTTGACGGAGATCAACGTCACGTCCCCGACGGGGCTGCAAGAGGCCAACCGGCTGTACGGCATCAAGCTCGAAGCGAGCCTCGTCGACCTCGTCGAGGCGAAGGCGCGTCGGGTGGGCACGGCGTGATAGCGCTCCTCGTCGGGTTGGCGTTCGCCGACGACGGCGAAGACGCAGCGTCCCAGGCGTCGTTCGGCGCCGCCCTCGGCCCCATCAACGACCTCCCGGTCATCGCCGTGCCGGTCCTTGACGGCGTCGTGTACGGCACCGACTACCCCGCGCCCGTCTACGTCGGCGCGAAGGCGCTCGGCCTCGAACCCGCGTTCGTGGCGTCGCTGCGGGACGGGCTCGAATTGCTGTACGAGCGCGACTACGCCGGCACCCGCGCGCACTTCCAGCGGCTCGAGACCGCGGCCCCGGGCCGCGCGCTGGACGCGTTCGCCGACGTCCTCGTGTACCAGGCGATGATGTTGGAGAACTACGACTACCGCTTCGAGAAGCAGTGGGAAGGCGCGTCCCGCCGCTCTCGCGCCACGCTCGAGGTCGCGATCGCCGCGCCGGGCCCGCACCCGCTCGAGCAGTTCCTGTTCGTCGGGGTGTCCGGCATCGAGTCGATGCACGCGATGCGAAAGGAGTCGTACTTCGCGGGTCTAAGGCTCGCGTTCGAGGCGATGGATCACGCTCAGGCCGTGGCTGACGAGGCGCCCGGGTTCCCCGATCTTCTGCTTGCGAACGGGATCTACGACTACTGGCGCACCGTGATCACCGAGTCGTCGAGCGTGCTCCCGCACTTCGGGGATCACCGCGCAGCGGGCATCGCCGCGATGAAGGTGGTCGAGGAGCAGGGCGTGTTCATGTCGGCCCCCGCGACGTTGTCGCTCGTGTTCGCGTGGGTCGAGGAGCACCGAACCGCCGAGGCGCTCGCGGCGTGCGAGAAGAATCGCGCTCGGTACCCCCACAACGTGATCAACAACCTCACGACCGGCCGCACGTACGTCAGCAGCCGCAAGTACGACACCGCGCTGGCGATCTTCGACGACGTGCTCGCGACCGACCCGACGAACCAGTTCGTCCACTACTACATCGGCGTCGCCCAGATGCGCGCCGGCAAGCTCGTCGAGGCCGACGCGAGCCTGAACCAGTACCTCGCCTACCCGAACCTCGAGACGTGGCAGACCAGCAACACGTTTTATCGGCTCGGGCAGCTTCGTTACAAACAGCAGAAGTACGACGAAGCCGAGCTCCTATGGCAACGCGCGGTCAAGGTGGATGGAAACAGCCAGGCAAAGCTCCGTCTCGAGAAGCTGCGGACGTCGCGCAAGGACGGCACGTTGCCCTGAGCGCCCCTCCGAGGGCGCGCTCAGTTCTCTTCGAACGTGTAGCCGAGCGCCTCGAGCGCGTGTTTGACTTCATCGTCGGCGCCGCGGATCGGGGCGTCGTCCTTGGCGGGCGCCACCGTGATCGCCCACCCGAGCGCGAGGGTGCGTCCCGCCGACACGGGCCCGCGAAGCATGGGCGCGCGGATGCGGCTCGGGACCGCGGGCATGTTCTCGGGGACCTTGCGCTCGACCTCTTTCCCCTCAGCGCTCGTCGTCGCGAGCGTCAGCGCGGGCGTCGACTCCGCGATCGGACGGTTCGGGACGACGAACACATCGCGCGAGCCGCGGTAACCGGCGAGCCAGGTGGCGACCGCGGCTTCACCGTCGATCTCGACGCGGGCCGCTGACTGGTCGGTGGGATCTGCCCCCACCCAGGCGCGCGCGATGCCGCCGGGGATCGACAGCCGCGCGACGAGATCGGCCGGGTTGGTCGCCGCGCGCGAGGTGAACAGCCGGTAGCCCACAGCGACGTCGCGGGAGAGCGCTTCCCCGAGCACGGCCCGCCATGCGACGCCGTCGGCGTCTTCCTTGCCCGCCAGCAGGTCCTCGCGCTCACCGGGATCGATCGTCAGGTCGTACAGCGACTCGCGCCCATCGGTGGTGCTGTACTTCTGGCCGGCGTGCAGGACGCCCCAGCGCTCGCTGCCGTACAGCGGACGCCCGAACGTGACGTCGCGGGCGTCCAGCGCGGCGGTCGCCCCCGCTTCGACGTTCATCGCGGGCAGGAGCGACACACCGTCGAGGCCGTCGTTTGGAAGCCCGAGCAGATCGAGCACGGTCGGCGTGAGGTCGAGCAGGGACACCGGACTCGCGACCCGACCCGGGGCGAGGCCGGGCGCCTTGATCACCAGCGGCACGCGCAACAGCTCGTCGTACAACGTGTGCCCGTGCTCGAACCCGTTGTGGTCCCACAGCTCTTCGCCGTGATCGGAGAAGTACACGACCACGTCGTCTTCGCGAAGGTTTCGCAGCAACCGGCCGATCTCGTCGTTCTCGAACGCGAGGTTCTGGTCGTAGCGATCGGTGACGTATTGGCGGACGTCCGGCGTGGCGGTCTTCAGCTTGGTGACCTGACCTCGCTCGAACTTGTCGGGGAGCAGCTCTTCGCCGGGCTGCCCCGGCTTGGTGTAGCGATACCGGTAGGCCGCTGGCTCCTTGTAGGGCAGGTGCGTGTCCATGAAGTGGACCATGACGAAGCTGTCGCGGCCTTCGTGCCCATCGAGCCAGGCGAGCGCGCGGTCGACCTCGACGTCCGCCGAGGTGCGCTCCACTTCGTGGACGCCAAAGTCGCGCTGCATGTTGAAGTTTGACGAGAGGTAGACGTTGGCTTCGTAGGCCGCCGTCGCCCAGCCGAGGTCGCGCAGGCGACGCTGCAGCGTGGTCGCGACCTCCCACTCTTCGGGCTGGCGGCCGGTGAGGATCGCGCGGGCCGCAGGCAGCGTCCACGGCGCGATGCTGCGGGCCTGGTCGAACACCACGGCGCCCTTCGCCCAATCGTCCACGGGCACCGACGTGTCGCGTGTGTAGCCGTACAGGCCGAGGTGATCGCGGCGCACGGTGTCGGCGAACACCAACACGACGCGCTTCGGGTCGGCCTTGCGCGAGGTGATCACGGGCTCGCCGAAGAACACGTAGTCAAAGCGCGTGGACGCGCCGGCTTCGGTACGCACGCGCACGCGCACGGTTCGGCCGGCGTAGCGGGACAGGTCGACGTGGACGTCCGCGAACGGGTCAGTCGCCGCGAGCGTGCGCGTCCAAACGACGGTGGTCTTCCCGCCGTCGTCCACTTCAACGGAGGTGGTGGCCCCGTCGGAGGGCACGTCGTCGAGCGTCTCGGGGGGCACGAGTCCGACCCGAAACCACAGCTCGCCCGAGGTGGGCACCGCGACGTCCCAGGCCGCCCTCGCGGGCGCCGGGAGCAGCAGGCCCTCCATCGACGTGTTCGCGACCTGCACGCCCTGCCGGACGAAGGCGTCCTTGGAGGGTTCACCCGAAAACGCGAAGTTCAGGGCCGCTTCGCGCGCGAGCGCTGCAGGGTAGTGGATGGACCAGTCCGTCGGGGCGTCGTCGGCCAGCCCGACGGTGGCGGTGATCGAGGTCGCGTCGAACGTGAACCCTTGGGATCGCGCGCCGCCGATCCGCACCTCCCCGCGCGGGGACGTCACGGTCATGCCATCGGGCGGCTTGGTGAAGAACATCGCGCGCGGGCGGATCGGCAGCGCGGCGCGGTACTTGCGCAGGTGTTCCACACCCGAAACGAGCTCCCACGGGCCTGTGATCGCGAGGGTCTCGGGCGGCTTACGACCGTCCCGGCTGTCGGCCGGCACCTCGAGCTCTGCGAACGCTACGTCCCTGTCCAGCAGCACCGGCGCGCCCGCGGACGCCGAAGGAACGGCGGTCGGGCGCGGCACGGAGCACGCCGACAGCGAGGTGAGGAGGGCGAGCAGGCCCGGGAGGGCCGTACGAAGGCGACTCACCGGCGGCGGCGCACCAGCAGGGCGATTCCGACCAGGCCGAAGGCCCCCGCGCCGAAGCCGGCCGTCGAGCAGCCGTAGCCTTCGCCGCGACTGTTGCGCACGTCCATCGTGAGCTCCGCGGCGCCTGTGCCCGCTGGCCCACCGATGTTGAGGACGACACGGTACTCGCCTTCCTGATCGAAGGTGTACTCGGGCTCCCACGCCTTCAGGCGCGCGACCGGCTCGGTGCCGCCGGGCTCGAAGATGTCCCACTCGATGTCATAGATGCAGCCGTAGACCGAAACGTTCGTCTCGTTGAGCATCTGGTACGAGAGGCCGTTCACGTGGCTGTAGGTGAACTCGGGCTGCGGTACGTCGCACGCACGCACGTAGCCGATCTTGCGCGCCGTGTTGGACCACTCGCCGCAGGTCGCGTTCGTGCCGTGGACTTCGGCCTGGAGCGTATAGTTGCCCGCGACCGTGTATTCGTGCTCGACGTCCAGCCCGGTGCTTGAGTTGCCATCACCCCAGTTCCAGCTCGTCGCCGCCTCGTCGATCTCAGCGCGGTTGTCGGACACCACGCTGCAGCGGAGGTCGAACGGCACGCTGCCGAAAGCGATCGTGGCCGGATCTTCGGGATCGATCTCGTTGTTGCACGTGATCGCGGCCGACGGGCCGTACAGGCGCGTGATCCCCTCGATGTCGTCCTCGTTCAGCGTGGACTGGGCGCTGTCGCACGGACCGCCGATCCAGTACATCGTCGCATCGCGGAGGACCGTGCTCGTGCACGCGTCGCCCTGGTCACAGCTGTGACCCATGCCGAACATGTGACCGATCTCGTGGACGGAAACGCCCTGCAGACTGCTCTCGCCCGAGCAGGTCGTATTCGCGATCTGCTCTTCCGTGGCCCAGTCGACGTTGTCGTTGTAGACGATGTCGGAGTCCGTGGCGCTGAAATACGTGCTTCCGTCGCGGATGAAGCACGTCCGACCGCCGTTCAGCGGGTAGGTCAACGTGGCGGCGAGGACGCCAGCCGCGTTGTCGTCGCCCGGATCGTCAAAGCTGAAGTTGATCTTTCCGTCGTTCCGCCAGGCGATGTTCTGCCCGACGCCGGCGTATTCGCCGCTGACCGAGGCGCAGGGAGCGTCCGTGGTCCACTCGTCGTACGCGTTCTGGATCGCGGTGTTCGGGTAGCCTTCGGTGACGCTGTCTTCGACGTAGTCGGAGACGTAGTACTGCAGGGGCATGTCTTCGGCGTCACACCACACCTGGTAGGTGTGTTTCCACGCGAACGCCTGGGTGGGCGTGGCCACCGCGGCGAGGGCGAGCAACGGGGCGAGCTTGCGTAGCAAGGGGGTGAGGTTCATCAGTGGATCCTCCGCTCGGGCGCGTTCACGCGCACGAGCTCGTCGAGCGGGACGCCTGGGATTGGACGACCGTTCCAGCCGGTCACGAGATGGGCGGTCACTTCGGCCTCGAGGTCATCGGCGAACAGCCACTGTTCGCGCGGCGGAACGGGAAGAAAGCGAGCGTCGTAGCGCGTGTCGGGGTTCACGTCGTAGGCCACGGCGATGGAGCGGACCTCGTGAGGCGGCCGGCGGATCGTGAATTTGCCAGTGAACGCGCCGACAGGCGTGAGATCGCGCCCGCCGTGGATGGCGTCGAGGAACATCAACGTGTCCTCCTCTGCCGAAAACCGCGCCATGCCGTCCACGCGCGTGGTCTGCAGGCCGAGCGTCCCGCCGATCGACGTCACGATCAGCGAGGCGGGCTCGTCCGGGCCCTTGAGCACCTTCGCGATCGCGACCTCGGCGTGGGTCCACACCTGGCCGTCTGCGTCGGCTTCGGTCCAAACGCGAACGATCCGACCCCGGACGATGTACGTCGACGCGTCCGTCATCTGCTCCACCGTGAGCGGGGCGATGGAAGTCGCGTTCGCGACGTCGGGCAGGGCGACTACCAGTAGGAGAGCGGCTACGATGGCGCGCATGTTCAGGCCTCCACAAAAGCAGCCCGCACGCTATCTCCGACCCGGGCCATCGTCCACAGAACATTAGCGCTGGCCGCGTCCGTCCGGAGTGTTAACGGTCGCGGTCCTATTTGGCACCCAACCGTGCCCCCCGAGGAAGCCCCGATGGTTCGGATCCTGCTCCCCAAGAATCTCCGCTCCGCTCACGCCCAGGCGCTTCTT
The DNA here is from genome assembly GCA_947505245.1 of Pseudomonadota bacterium. Classification (GTDB taxonomy): domain Bacteria; phylum Myxococcota_A; class UBA796; order UBA796; genus SYKL01. The sequence goes on from CANNIZ010000027.1 coordinate 25,556, forward strand.
CGGCACCTCGCGGTGTTGATGATGGCGTTCGTTTCGAGCGCCGCGTTCGCGCAGACGACCGGTACGATCGAGGCCACCGTCCTTGACGGTGAGGGCATCGAGATGCCCGGCGTAAAGGTCATCCTGGCCGGCGAAAGCGGCACGATGGGTGGCGAACAGGTCAAGACGTCGGACGACGCCGGCAAGGTGCGGTTCTCCGAGCTGCTGCCCGGCATCTACGTGTTGACCGCGACGAAGGACGGCTTCAAGACCGCGAGCGTCACCGGCGTGCAGGTCATCATGAACCGCGAACAGGCGGTCTCCATCACGATGGAGTCGGGCGGCGCGGTCGAGGTCATCGAGGTCGTCGACAAGGCCCAGCTGGTGGACACCACGAGCGTCACCCGCGGCGAGGTCCTCACCAAGGACTTCCTGCAGAAGATCCCGGCGGGACGCAGCTACCAGTCGGCCATCAACATGACGGCGGGCGTGGTTGACAGCGGCAACGGCAACCCGAACATGGGCGGCGGCGCGTACAACGAGAACACGTACATGCTGGACGGGGCGACGGTGACCGATCCGGTCACCGGCACGTTCTCCATGAACTTCAACTTCGATGCGATCCAGCAGATCGAAGTGCTCCTCGGCGGGTACGAGCCCGAGTACGGCACGTCGCTCGGCGGCGTCGTGAACGTCGTCACGGAGTCCGGCACCAACAACCTCCAGTTCGACACGTCGCTGTACTACGAAAACGGGAACTGGGGCCCGAAGCGGGACGCCCGCTATTCGGCGGACGGCTACCAGCTCGCGCCCACCGGCTTCGACTCGTCGTACACGAGCTACTCGCTGAACGCGAAGGTGTCGGGTCCGATCGTGCGCGACAAGGCCTGGTACCTGCTCTCCTACGCGAACCAGCGCTCGCTGGCGAGCAACGTCGGCATCGACCTCCCGCGCGACTTCGACGGACACTACGTGTTCGCAAAGTTCACGGTGCAGCCGTCGTCCGATCACCGGCTCACGTTCACGGGCCAGAGCGACCCGACGACGATCGACAACACCGAGCAGGGAAGCCTGCGCATCAAGCCCGAGGCCCAGGGTCGCCAGGTGCAGGGCGGCGGCATGGCCCTCGGCCGGTGGCAGTGGTTCCTGTCGCCCACCGCCACGCTCGACACGTCCGTCACGTACCAGAAGTCGTTCATCGAAGTGAACGGCGTGCCGTGCACCCACGATCGCGACCTCGGGTACCACCCGTGTGAGCCCGGCGAAGAAGAGAACGCCATGGACTGGGAGACGCCCGGCCGGTTCGGCATCGGCGGCGCGTACGACTCCGTCAACTACCCGCAGTTCTACTTCGACGACCGGTTTCGCTACGAGGCGAGCTCGAAGCTGTCGGTGCTCGGGGTCAAAGATCCGCTCGGCGGCTCCCACGACATGAAGTTCGGCGTGAGCGCCAACCAGGTCGTGTGGGACCAGATCACCGGCGTCAACGGGAACACGATCTACTACGACCTGAACCAGCAGTCGTACGATCCCCAGTCGATCATGAACTACTACTGGGTCGAGTACAGCGGCCCGACGAAGTTCCGCACCACGGGCGCTCAGTGGAACGCGTTCGCGCAGGACGCGTGGCAGCCGCACCCGAACGTCACGGTCAAGTACGGCGCCCGCATCGACAGCGCCGTGATGCGTAACGACGTGAACGAGCCCGTCGTGGACATGGTCCGAGTCGGGCCGCGCGCGTTCGCAGCGTGGGACCCGTTCGGCGATGGAAAGAGCAAGATCGCGGGTGGTTGGGGCCGGTTCAATGACACCGGTCGCCTGGACGTCGCGAGCTTCTCGAGCAAGACGAGCGGCACCGGCTACAAGCTGTTCCTCGGGCAGCCCTGGGATGACGGCGAAGGCGGCGGCTTCATCGGCAACGCTGGCACGTTGTACGACAGCTCGCAGCCGGGCAACCTGAACACGGTGAACCCGAAGCTGCGCACGCCGTACACCGACGAGTTCCTCGTCATGGCGCAGCGTGAGCTCGTGGAAGACGTGGCGGTGAGCGTGAACGCCACCCACAAGGCGACGCGCGAACTCTACGAGTACGACGAGACGAACGTCACCTACGACGAAGACGGCTCGTCCGTGATCGGCGCCCGTAACGGCGACACGTTGCGGAACATCTACCGCATGCGCACCCCGACGGCGGCGCTGCGCGACTACACGCAGCTGGACTTCTCGCTCCAGAAGGCGACGTCGCGACGCTGGGCCGGGCGCGTCACGTACACCTACGCGCTGTCGACGGGTACGTCGCGCGGAGCGCTGTCAGGCTCGTTCGCGAACGATCCGCAGACCCAGTACAACAACGGTCCGCTGATCGACAGCGACATCCGCCACCAGGTCAAGGGCTGGGCCTATTGGGACCTCCCGACCGACCCGTGGAAGCAGACCGTCGGGGCGTCCATGACGTACAACTCGGGTGTCCCGTTCGAGCGGTGGTACTACTCGGAAGAGGACTTGGGGTACGGCATCCGCATCCGCGACCGCGCCACGTACGGGCGCCTGCCGGGCTGGTGGGACCTGTCGCTCACGTTCCAGCAGGACATCGACGTTCGCAAGGGGAAGGTCACCCTCGAAGCGCAGGTGTACAACGTGCTCAACCTGCAGGCCCCCCAGTGGGCGGACACGTACTACATCGCGGCCGAAAACCGCCTGCTCATCTCCTACCGTCAGGATCCGCTCAGCGCTCAGCTTGGGGTTCGCTATGCGTTTTAGTCTTTTCGGGCTCGCCGCCCTCGCGCTGCCGCTCGCCTCGGTCGGCTGTGGTGGCAACCACGAAGGTTTCACCACCACCGACCTGCACGGCGAGGTCGTGTTGCCGGCTGAGGCCGCCACCCGCGTGTTCTCGGACATCCCCGACCCGGTCGTTGACGCGGCCCTCATCGGCCCCGTCTACCTGGGCCTGTATCCCTCGGTAAAGGTGGGGATCCTTCCGTACACCCACCCCGAGATCGGCCCCGTGTTCCAGGCCGGCATCCCCGGTGATGCCTACCCCTACGGTGGCACCAGCCTCGGCGACATCCGGTTCCCCTGCATCGAATTCCTGAAGTGCAAGGTCGTCTCCGGGCGGTACGTCGACTTCGACAAGATGGTCACCTGGTTCAACGACACCCTCGAGATCCCGATCGTGGACGCTCACGGGGACCCGGTGGTCGACGGCGACTACATCGCGCAGGCCTGCTACGACCAGCTTCGCTACGTGGGCGAGGAGGAGATCCGGCTCACTGCAACGAAAGACAAGAACGATGACGGCGTGCTCGACGCGAAGGACCTCGACTTCGTGCAGCAGAACGACGGCACCTGGAAGGCGGACTTCACGATCTATCAGCAGGAATACTTCGAAAACGTCGAAACCGGCACGGGTTTCACGCTGTGGGGTTGGATGGACGCGCCGTCCGAACTGAACAACCAGTTCACCACCTGTGATCCGAACGACGGCTACCAGGAGACGGAGTACAACCTGGACTTCTACGCGGGCCGCGCGCAGCGCGACCTCCTCAACTTCCCGTCGACCTACATCGGAGCGGGAGACTTCGTTTCGTCGGCCGGCTTCGTGTACGGGTCGCCCGATGACGAAGCGACCATCCTGCTCGACCAGTTGGTGACCCAATGAGCCGTTTTTCGCTTGTGTTGCTGTTCGCTCCGCTCGCCGCGTGCGACTACTCCGGCGACTGGTTGTTCGCGAACCCGTCCGAGGTACCAGGCGTGCTGGACCTCGGCACGATCGTGCCGGCCGATGTGGCCGCAGGCCAGGCAGCGGACGCGGTCATCTACGGTGAGGTCGGGGCCACGGGCTCGGCCGAGACCGGCGGCGTGACGTTCGCGTTCCGCGGAACCGGCGGCCCTGTGTGTGTCTGGGTCGATCCGGAGCTCGTCTCGTGGAGCCAGTCCATCGCGATTGTTGGCGGGAGCCCCGGCTTCCGGTACCCCGACAACAACTTCGACGACGGCGACCTCGACCTGTTCGCGGGCTACTCGGTGTACTACACGGGCTCCCCCGGAGAGAGCGTCGGCAACTTCGCGATCCAGTACGAAGACAGCCTCGGGAACGCCGTGCCTGTCACCCTCAACGAGTGCGTGCTCGCGAGCTACCAGACCAGCACGGGCGGCCACTTCGGTCGCGGCGCGCCGGAATACTGCACGCTGCAAGCCACTCAGCCGGGCGTCTCCTACACCGTCCTGATGGAGTCGTTCAGCACGCCGCTCGACGATGATCGGCTCGGCTTTGGGCTTCTCCTCGCGAACGGCACCTGCCGCGCGTTGAAGGACTCCGGCGCTGGCGCGGTGCCCGACGAGTGCGTCATCCTCGGCGAGGCGAACGACATCTCCACCACCGTCATCGGCGAAGACGGCTCCATCACGGTGGGCGACCCGATCGCGGGCTCGGAAGACTTCGAGAAGTCGTTCTGTGGCATCGGCGACAAGCCGCTTCCCGACTTCTGCGTCGAAGAGGCGTCGCTGAAGAACTGCCTCGTCGAGACCTGCTTCTGCGGCGACCCGAGCGTCTCGCCTACCGCGGACCAGTAATCACGTCAGAAGCCGCTTCGCGGAGTCAGGCGAGCAGCCGCTTCGCGGCCAGGGACGCCTCGTCGGGCGTGGTGACCAGGCCGTCGAGCTGCGCCTCGTAGACCGCGTCGAGGAGCTTGCCCATGGCGGGTCCAGGCTTCACGCCGAGGGCGCCGAGGTGGCGTCCCTGGAGCAGGGGCGCGGCCTTGTCCGTGGCGACGCCGAGGAGCGTCGCGCGGGCGAGCGCCGCGGGTTCGTCGCGGATCGCAAGCACGAGCGCGGGCTCGGCGCGCACCGCGAGTCGGCGGAGGTCGGTGTCGGTCGCGGCCGGCGCGTCGCGGTGGGCGACCGCTGCGAGCACCTTGTCGCGCAGCGCGTAGCCGTTCCACTTGTGCAGCCACAGGCGATCCATCGCAGCGGTGATGCCGGCCGCGGGGGTGTGGTCGAACCAGGCGGCGAGCATCAGCGCGAGGCGCCGGCCCTCCGGCTCGAGCGCGTTCCGTACGGACACGAGTCGGTCGAGTCGAGCGTCCGAATCGGGATCATCGACGACCGTTGGGAACACGCGGGCGAGGATGCCGCTCGCGCGCGCGACCTCGAGGCCGCGGGACGGGCGGACACCTTTGAGCAAGAGCTTCTGCCACTCACCGGAGATCCGCTCCGCGGGAAGCTCGTCGAGGGCCGCCTCGCGGCAGAGATCGATCAGGTCGGGCGCGGTGTCGAAGTCGAGGCGGGCCGCGAATTGCACGACGCGCAAGGCGCGTAGGGGATCTTCGAGGAACGTTGTGCGGTCGACCGCGCGGAGCACGCGGGCCTCGACGTCGGCGGCGCCGTGGTAGGGGTCGATGACCTCGTGCGTGAGCGGATCGACGAGGATCGCATTGATGGTCAGGTCGCGGCGGCGGGCGGCCTCGACGACGTCCATCTCGGGGTCGCCCTGGACGGCGATGCCGCGGTGACCGGCGCCGACCTTGCTGTCGCGCCGCGGGATCGAGACGTCGAGCACGAGCGGGCCGCGCTGGAGCTTGAACACGCCGAAGCTCTTGCCGACGAGGTCGACGCGCCCGTGGCGACCGAGCACCTCGCGAAGCGCATCTTCGGAGAGCCCGTACACTTCCAGATCCCAGTCGGCGACCTGCCTCCCGAGCAGCGCGTCGCGTACGCCGCCGCCGACGAGGAGGGCGCGGCCGCCGCGGGCGCGGCAGTCGTTCGCGATGGCAGTTACGAGAGCGGGCGGCTGGAGGTCCATGCGTCGGGAGTATCGCGCGCTGCTCATGGGTGCGTGGCTGCCGTCGGTGGCCGCCGCGCAGCCGCCCGTGCACGCGGCGGTGCTGCCCGTGGCCGAGGACGGTGCTGCGGGAGAGGCCCTCGCGGCCCTCGTGCGGGACCACCTCGTCGCGTCGGGGCGGTACCATGTCGTCGCGACCTGTGACGACTGTGTCGCGACGGCCGCGGCGAAGGGCCTCGATCAGATCGTGTTCGTCGAACGGGTCGATCCCTCGACCATCGGGTTGCGCGTGCTCGACGTCGCGACCGCGACCGAGCGTCGCGACCTCGCGTCGTTCGACGGGGACCTCGACGCGGGCCTGCTCGATCGACTGTTCTTCGGGCGGGGCACGCTGGTGGTGACGGGCGCGCCCGAAGATGCCCGCGCGCTGCTCGATGGGCGTCCGCTGGCCGTGGTCGGGGAGGCGCGGTTCGAGGCGTTACCCGCTGGAAAACACACGTTCGTGCTGTCTGCGAACGGCTGCGCCGACGCGTTTTACGCGGTCATGGTGCGGCCGGACGCGATCGCGACGGTCGACGGCGCCCTCGTCGCGCGCGACCCTCGCGAAAAACCGCGGCGCCAGGCGCTGATCGTCGGGCTTGGGGTTGGCCTCGTTGGCGTCATCGGCATCGCAGCCACCGCTGGTGGCCCCGCCGTCGGCGTGCGGACGCCCTGACTACTCGTCGAGGTCGACCGGTCCCTTTGGCTTCTCGGGCGGCGGGGCATCGCCGTATTTGGCGCCGGTGGTTTGGATGCCCTGGGTCTCGATGCCGACGGTGGGCGTGGTGCCGTCGGGTTTCGCGCCGGGTTTTTGGAAGTAGGTGCCGTTCAGCCACGACAACATGACCGGCTCGAGGCTCGGCGTCTTGTTGAGCATCTTGATGCCCGAACCGGCGTTCTCGAGGATCTCGAAGTGTTTTTCGCCGAGCGCCTTCTCTTCGAGCAGGCCCGCGGTGCGCGTGGCGTACGCGTCTTCCGCGCTCGCCACGAGCAGCAGGGGCCGCGTGCCATACTTTTCGATCGCGGTCGACACCGTCACCCCGGCGACGTTCAGGCCCGCCGACAACGCGATCACGTTCGTGACGGTGAGGTCGTCAGCCGCCTCGACGATCGCGAGGTTTGCGCCGAGCTTGTCGCCGATCAACGCCACCTTCGTGGCGCCCTTGGACTTCAGGTACGCGACGGCGGCGGCGACATCGCCGGTCATCTTCGGGTAGTCCAAGTCGGTGAGCACGTCGGGCGGCTTGCTGCCGCCATGTCCGCGAAGATCCACCGCGACGACGTGGAAGCCCGCGCTCGCGAGCTTTTCGCTGTACCACGAAAAGTCCGTCGCGGAGCGGCCTTTGTCGTGGATCAGGACGACGCCGTTGGCGCCGGAACCGTATTCGACCGCGTGCAGAGCGGTGCCATCGGCGGCTGCGAGCTTGATCTCGCCGGCGCTGGCGGAACCGGCGGCAAGCAACCCGAGCAACATCGCGACCCCACGCATGTCGACCTCCGAGCCGTGGAGAATACCACGCGACATTGTCCCTATAGACACCGAACGGGGACCGGCTGTTCCGCGCATGGGCGGGCGTCGCAGCTACGGGTTGGGTGCCGGTGCTTTGTCGGGTTTGCGAAACGCGAAGTCGAGGCCGAGGGACCAGCCGGGAATCGCGTGACGCGCGGGCTGGGCGTAGAAGTCTGTCGAGAAACCGATCCAGGCGCGCCGCCCCATCGCCAGCTCGAGGCGCGCGCCGCCACCAGCGAACACGTCGATGCGGGCGATGCTGCCCTTCTCGCCACCGGGCATGGAAACGGGGTTGATCTGATCGCGCAGCACGACGCGGGGGCCCCCCGACAGCTTCGCCCACCGCGCGAGGTCGACCTGACCGAGCACCGGCGCGTGGAACTCGACGCTGCCACCCACGCTCGGGATGTAGAAGCCCCCGATCGCAGGCGCGACAGCGAGGTGGTGGCGCTCGTCATGCCAGAACCGGTAGCGGGTGTCGAAGCCCGCCCCGAGCAGCCAGGCGCGGAAGCCGAAGTCCACGTCCTGCCCGAGCCCCCAGCGACCTGCGAATTCGAGCTGCGGGATGGGGACGCCCACGTAGGAGAACGAGTTGCTCGCGGTCTGCAGGGACACACCGACCGCGAATTCGTGTTTGCCCTTCGCGAGGGGCTCGGCGCCGTGCAGCGTGGAGAGCGTGCTGCACGCCGTGCTCGTCAGGAGCAGCAGCGCGACGACCGCCGCGCGCGTCATAGCGCCACCCCCAGGCCGAGGCCGACGTCCCAGTCGACGCCCGACACGTGCGCGGTGCTGCCCATGTGCCACGACCACGCGAGGTGTTTCCCGAGCGGCCCGTCGAGCGCCACGCGCGCACGAAGGCCACCTTCGACGCCGATGTTGGCCACCTTCGTCGCGTCGGAAACGAACGTGGTGGTGCGGACGACCAGCGCGGGACCGAGCCCGGCGCGGAACGCGGTGGCGTGGGGTGCCGCGACGATCTCGGCGATCGCTGACACGTCGACGTCGAGCGTGCGGTACGTGTACAGGCCGCTGTGATCGGCGTGGGGGATGACCGCGACCTCGAACGTGGCGCTCCAAGGCTGCGGAGACACGGTGCCCCACAGGCGGAACCCGGCGGCGACGTCGTGCCGGGCCGAGCCGCGCAGCGCGGAAAGGTCGACGCCCGCGCCGACGCTCGCGTCCAGAGGTTCGGCCGCCAACGCGGCGCTCACGAGCCAGATCACGGGCAGTCCGGGGAGTCGAGGTGCGGAAATCGGATCGCGGCGGAGGCGCAGGCCGCGTCGCGCGCGTCGCCGTCGGCGAGGTCGATGAAGTGCAGCACGTAGCGATCCGAATCTTCCCAGACCGCGTCGTCGCCCCACGCCTGGGCGGCGCCCACGGCGAGAGCGAGCGCCGCGTCCGGGTCGGTCGCCTCGCGAACATCCCAGGCGAACGCCGCATACACGGATCCGAGCCGGTACGGGTCGTAGGTCAGGCTGGCGAGCGGATCGTCGCCTGCGTTGGGGTAAAGACCCGTGGAGATCGAGTCTTGCGTGAGATCGCGCTCGGGGAGCACGAGCGACGGGTCGATGAACCGAGGATCGTCGAGGAGCAGCCCCGCGACGGTATCGGCGAAGCCTTCGTTCAGCGATCGGATCGCGAGGGCTCCGTCGGCGGACGCGCTGAGCCAGGGGATCTCGCCGCCCGACTCGCCGCTCGCGAGCAACTCGAACCACGCGTGTCCGAATTCGTGGCGCACGACGCCCGCGTTTGCCGCCAACGGGACGTTGTCGAGCGCGTCGGGGAACAGGATGAACGTGCGCTGCCCGAGCACGTACGCGGCGTTTTCGACCGCGGCGAAGTCCATGAACGACGCGGGCGAGAACGCGACGTTCACCGGGAAGATCGGGGACACGTCGTAGCCGCGATCGTCGAGCTGCTGCACCGCGTCGCCGAGGTGGGCGGCGAACGACCACAACACGAGCCCGTCTTCGTCGAGCGCGACGAGCGAGCCGTCGGGCGCCTCAGCGGCGTCGATCCGCAGCCTGCCGCCGTGGCGGTAGCCGTCGATCTTCAGCGTGCCGCCGGCCCAGCCGTGCACGAGGTCGCCCTCCAGCTGGACGGGATCCGTCAACGTGGGGAGGTCACGCGCGGAGAGGGCGTAGGTTCCGTCGTCTTGGCGGGCTAGAACTGTCAGCGGTCGATCCGGCAGTTCCGGCGAGCAAGCGAGGAGGAGTGCAGCGAGCGTTTGACACCCCGGGGATGGCGGGTCATGTGGCACGAGTCGCCCGCCGGGCGGGTGTGTTCTTTGCAATGCTAGCGCAGGTCCCGGTCGATGTCGTCTGAACATTCGCCGTACATCCAAGCCGCTCTGGAACTCGCCGATCGCGCTGCTGCGCGGGGTGAGGTGCCGGTCGGTGCGGTGGTGGTGAAGGACGGAGCGGTCATCGCATCCGGATACAACCTGCGCGAGTCGTGGAATGATCCCACCGCTCACGCCGAGCTTATCGCGATTCGTCGCGCCGCTCAGGTGCTGGGGAGCTGGCGTCTCGAAGGCTGTACAGTCTACGTTACGCTCGAACCCTGCCCGATGTGCGCTGGAGCGATGGTGCAGGCGCGGATCCTGCGCTGCGTGTACGGCTGCGCCGACCCCAAGGGCGGCTTTGTCGGCACCCTCGCGGATCTCTCCTCGTTTCCCGGGCTGAACCACAGGTTCGAAGTCGTCCGGGGAGTCGAAGAGGAGGCCTGTGCGGAGCGGTTGAAGCGGTTCTTCCACGAACTCAGAAAGTCCAAGGAGAGGTGGCCGAGTGGTTGAAGGCGCCAGATTCGAAATCTGGTTTAGAGGTTCCTCTAACGTGGGTTCGAATCCCACCTTCTCCGTTTCTTTCTTGCTACGCTCGCAGGCTCGCTGCGCGCATGGCTTGCGGATCTTTTTTATCGGGCGCGTAGCGCCAGGTCAGGGGCTCTGCCCCTGAAGCCCCGCTGGGGGCTCTGCCCCAGACCCCGCCGGGGCTCTGCCCCGGTCCCCGCCAGGGTCCCGGCCCTGGAGCCGGGTTTGTCGCCGGGATCGAACGCACCGGAGAGTTGACCGAGTGGTCGAAGGTGCATGATTGGAAATCATGTATATCGAAAGATATCGGGGGTTCGAATCCCCCACTCTCCGCCACTTTCCTTCGTCTTGAGCCGCCTGGTGTGGCTCGACGTGCAAGGATGGCCGAGCCAGCCGGTCTGAAGTTCGCGATCGGCTGAGCCAGCTGGCTCGAGTTTCGTTTTTTCCGACTCCGGCTCCCGGCGGCGTCCAGCCGGAACGAGCGAACGCCAGTTATGGATGAGCGTCGTCCTCCCACGGAGGCGAGAGCGAAGTTCGACGGGGCTGGCTCCAGGGATCGCGAACTTCGAGGGGGCTGGCTCGCCCCGCGTACCGCCGCCAGCCCGAAGCGGCGCTGAGGCGCGGCCAGCCGTAGAACCGCGCGTCCCCGGTGGCGGCGACGACGGCCGCCAGCGCGGGATCAGCGAGCTCTGAGCCGCGGTTCGGCAGGTGCTTGACGAGCTGTTCGACGCGACGCCGAGTGACCCCGGTGGCGTCGGCGAGCTCGCCCGCGTCGTGGTTTCCGTGGACCCAGGACGCGCGGACGAGCGCGGCTCGTGCTAGATGGCGGGTAATCAGCGCTTCGGGCGCGGCGCGGAACACGGCGACCACGGCCGCGGCGACGTCGTCGAGGGCGAACGCGCGGTGTTGGAGCTGCGGGAGCGGCGTCCCGCCGACGGCGACCGATGGGTCGCCCGAAACGTAGGCATGAAAGCGCGCGCGGTGCGCCTCGACCGGACCGACGGGCGCGGCGGCGAAGCCGACGCGATCGCGGTGGGTGCTCCACGGCCAGGCGAGGGGATCGGCCACCAGACCTGCTCGACACGGGTTGAGCAGCACGTACCGGACCGTGCGGCGCGCGTGCGAGTCGTCGGGGACGAGCTCGGGAGCTGGATGCGCGGTCCACAGCGACACGCGCCGCGCGCGACGGTGATGCTCGAACCAGCGCGTGTACGTGCTCATCGCGTGCCCGAGTCGAAGGCCGGGCGCGCCAGGCACGAGCAGGTGCACGTGATCGGGCATGAGCGTGGCGGCGATCAGCTCGGGAAAGTGATCCGCGAGGATCGACCACAGCGCGGTGGCCTCGCGGGCGTCGGAGAACAGAAGGCGGCCCTTGGCCGCGCGGGCGACGAGGTGAAACATGCGCGTCGACGGTGCAGCTTGCGAGCCAACGATTATCGGCGTTCGCCCGTTTGACTGACGGACGTCTTGGCCGACGTTCGTCAGACGTCCGTCACCGGGGCGGCGAGCCAGCCCGGCTGAAGTTCGCTGAGGCGCGAGCGAGCGGGTTCGAGTTTCGCTTTTTGCGCGGTCGGCGGGGCGGGGCTACGGCCGAACGCCGGTTATGGCTGACTGTGGTCGGGCTGCCGTACCCAAAACGAAGCTCGACCGGGCTGGCTCCGCGGATCGCGAAACTCAAGGGGGCTGGCTCACCCCGCGCGGGTGGGCCACGGAAACGCGTGAATGAAGCGTCCCACCCGGGGACGCGCCCCGAAGGGGCCAAGGGGTGGGGAGCCCGGCGCAGCCGGGCGGGAATCAAAGGCCTTGCCGGATCGCGGACGAGCGCGTAAAGGGGTGTTGAGGGTCGGGTCCGTGGGCTGGGTGTGCGTGAACCCCGCCAGGTCGGAAACGAAGCAACGGTGATGTTGCACTCAGGGCCACGGGGTGCCCGGCCCTCAACCTTTGGACTTCGCTCGCGAAGCTCCGGCAGCGCGACGTCACTCGCAGCGACGTAGTCGCGAGAGTGACGTGCACCACGGCGCGGCGTCGCCTTGCGGGCTACCTGCTGTGATGCACGCGTTGATCAAGCTGTGGTTCGAGCGGGTGGCCGACTGGGGCTACCTCGGGGTGTTCGCGCTGATGGCGTTGGAGAGCACGATCGTGCCCATCCCGTCGGAGGTGATCATCCCGCCGGCGGCCTACTGGGCGGCCCAGGGCAAGTTTTCGTTCTGGGGCATCGTGTTGATGGGCGCGTTGGGGTCGACGCTCGGGTCGTCGCTCTGCTACGCGTTCACAGCGACGGTGGGCCGGGCGTTCGTGTTGAAGTACGGGCGGTACTTCCTGTTGCCGCCGGACAAGCTCGAGTTGGCGGAGCGCTGGCTCGGGGACTACGCGCTGATCGGCGTGTTCTTCGCGCGGCTGCTGCCGGTGTTGCGGCATCTGATCGGGTTCCCTGCGGGCCTCGTGCGGGTGCCGTTCGCCCAATTCGCGGGGACCACGTTCGCGGGCTCGTTCTTGTGGACGACCGTGCTCGCGTGGGTGGGTGCCGAGACGATCGGAAAGCGGCCGGATCTTCTGCAGGACCCGGCCGCGCTCGCGCAGGTCCTGAAGCACGACATGATCTGGTTCGTCGGGCTCGCCGTGCTGATCGGCGGCGGGTTCCTGGTCGTGAAGGCGTACGCGTCGCGGATGAAGTCGGGTCCGACGGTGACGCCGACGTAGCGGATCGGTCGCGATCGGTGCTATTCGGGAGGCCCGAGGTGCCGATGTCGCGTCTGTCTTTGGTGTTCCCGTTGGTCGCGCTCGTCGGCTGCACCGGCGGCGCCGTGCTCTCCGACGGCGAGACGGACTCGGACCCGTTCGCTGCGTATGACGGCGCGGACCTGCGCATCACCGAGCCGGGCTCAGGCGACCTGCTGCTGATCGAGGAGGCGCACACGTTCACCGCCGAGGTTCGCGGCGCCGACGGCGTGGTGATGCCGTACGACGACATCGCGTGGAGCTCGTCGGCGGACGCGGCGTGGCTGCCGACGGGGGCGACGTTCTTGGACGAGACGCTCGCGCCGGGGATGCACGACATCACGGCCGAGGCGTCGCTGCCGAACGGAGACCGTGTCGCGCACACGATCGGCGGCGTGCGCCTGCAGTCGAAGTGGGCGGGCACGTACGCGGGCCTGTTCTCGAGCGCGGTGCACACGCAGTACCAGAACACCCCGATCACCGTGACCTGCTCGGGTGCGGCGACGATGGTGGTCGATCTGCTCGGAGAGACCGCGACGGGCGGCGCGGACTGCGTGCTCGCGCTGAACGGGTTCGACGTGCCGGCTTCGTACGTGTTCGACCTCGTGAACGACGACGGCGCGCTGACGGGTACGGCCGAGCTCGACCTGATGCTCACGACGGTGCCTTACGAGGCGACGGGCTCGATCGACCCCGAGACGTTCGAGCTCACGCTCGCGTTCGGCGGGGAGATCCCGGTGATCGGGACGACGGACGGCAGCGTCGCGGCGGACCGCGTGAGCCTCGACGTCGAGTAGGCGATTACACGCCGAGGGCTTTGGCGACCTCGTCGCGGTGGGCGACGAAGTGGGTGTGATCGGCGATCGTGGCTTCGGCGAAGTGGAGCGCGAGCGCGACGGTGCGGCGTAGGACAGCGCGCTCACGCCCGTCGAGCGCGGCGGCGAGGGCGGGGTGCGCGCGGTGGTGCGCCTGCCCGGTGACGAAGCCGAGGGTGGACGCAAGCTCGTCGAGGTCGGCGACGTCGAGCTTTTCGACCTGCACCTTGGCCTGGGTGGGCTGCAGCTCGCGAACGACGCAGGGCACGTCTCCTACGCGCGCGACGCCGAGGAACTTGGGGCTCGTGCCCTGGAGACGCTGCTGGGAGGCCACGATGCGCGCGGCAGGCCTGCGATCGCTCGGGGCGAGCGGGGAGGAGCGCGCCTCCTTGAGCTCGAGCAGCAGCTCTTTGCCGCGCTTTCCGCCCCGTCCCGCGACGAGCACGGCCCACCGGTGCCGGCCGAGGCTGCCGGTTCCGGCCGTGCGCGCCGCGACGTCGAGCGCGTGCGGCCACGGAGCGGCGCCTTCGGGCCTGTCCTCGCAGGTCTTCGCCCACTTGCCGAGGGCCGCGATCACCGAGGCGCGGGAGTCGTCTTCGACGGCCCGGTACGCCACGGAGCGAAGGAACTGGCGCTCGCCGCGCACGTCTTTGACCCGGCGCGCCAGCCACTCGGAGCGTGAGGTGCTCTCGGCCTTGGCCACGAGCTTGCGCGCGACGCGAGCCTCTGGACGCGGGGCGTCTGCGTTTCGCGCGCCGGCCAGCCAGCCCGTGACGAGGTCCTGGACGCGGCCGATCGCGCGCTTGAAGCTGGGGTCGCCGGCGAGCACCAGCGAGGTGGCGAGGCGCGCGAGGTCGAACCCCGGGGAGCCCGGCCCCGCGTCGTCGAAGTCGTTGATCCCGAACACGACCGCGCCGTCGCTCGTCTGGTACGCGCCGAAGTTTTCAAGGTGGAGGTCGCCGACGATCGGCTGGGGATGCAGGTCGCCGAGGGCGTCGTCGGCCGGCCGCCAGTCCGCGACGAATGCGTGGAACGTGCCGCGCAGGTAGCCGAGCGGCGTCTCCGCGAGCCGGTCGAGCTTGAGACGCACGTCAGTGAGCGGCCGATCGGGGCCGATGAACGCGCGGTTGAACGCGATCAGGGCAGCGAGGGGGTCGCGGGCGGCCACGTCGTCCGTCACCCGTTCCGCTTCGCGAAGTCACCCATGAACGACACGAGCGCGTCCACGGCCGGCTCGTTCTGCGCGTTGTACAGGCTCGCGCGCAGGCCGCCCACCGCGCGGTGGCCCTTGAGCCCCGTCATGTGGGCCTTGTCGGCTTCCTTGTGGAAGGCGGTGTCCTTGTCTTCGGTCGGCGTGCGCCACGTCAGGTTCATGTGCGACCGCGAGTCCGCGCGGACCGTGCCCGTGTAGAAGCCTCCGGAGCCGTCGATCGCCGCGTACACCTTGCCGGCCTTGCGCGCGTTGGCCTCGCCGATCGCCGCGACGCCGCCCTGGCGCTCGATCCACGCGCACACGCGCTCGATGAAGTAGATGCCCCACGTGTTCGGCGTGTTGTACATGCTGCCGTTCTCGCGGTGCACGTCGTACTGCAGCATCGTGGGCAGGTCTTTGGTGCAGCGATCCAGCGCCTTCTGGCTGATCACCACGACCGTGACGCCCGAGGGGCCGAGGTTCTTCTGCGCGCCGGCGTACAGGATGTCGAACTTCGACCCGTCCACCGGGCGCGACAGGATGTCCGACGAGGCGTCGCAAACGAGCAGCGCGTCGCCCGAGACCTCGGGGACGTAGTCGAACTGCGTGCCGTAGATGGTGTTGTTGCTCGTGTAGTGCAGGTACGCCGCGTCGGGCGGCAGGCTCCACGCGCCGGGGCGAGGCACGTGATCGTAGGCGGTGGCCTTGCTCGACCACACGACGCGCACGGTGCCGTAGCGCTTGGCCTCCTTCTCGGCGCGCTCGGCCCAGTACCCGGTCTCCAGGTACGCCGCGGTGCCGCCTTTCAGCAGGCTCGCCGGCACCTGGAAGAACTGCGTGGACGCGCCGCCCGGCAGGAACAGCACGTGCTGGTCCTTGTTCAGGCCGAGCAGCTTGGACAGGCGCTGGCGCGCGCTCTCGACGACCGCCTCGTACGTCTTGGTGCGGTGGCTGCACTCCATGACGCCCACCCCGGTGCCCTGGAAGTCCCACAGGGCCTCCTGGGCCTCGCGCAGGACCTCTTCGGGCAACACGCCGGGACCGGCCGAGAAGTTGTGGATGCGGGCCATGAGCACCTCCGAGGCGGCGTCTGCCGCGTCGGGGTTCTATCACGGCTCGGGTTCTGCTACTTCAGCCGTTTGAGCAGATCGTCCACGCCGGCCAGCCATTCCTTGGGGTCCGCGTCGTTCCACAGCTCGCGAAGCTCGTCGCGCTCGCGCACGTCGGCGACGCACTTGCGCGCCTTGGCGAGCAGCTCCTTGTCCTTGATCTCGTCCGCGAGGTCGTCCAAGTTGTTCTTGATGCCGTCCGGGAGGTTCTTGACCGGCTTTCCGCGGGCGGCGGCGAGCGACTCGGCGGCGGCGATCACGCAGCAGCCGACGTCGGCGTCGAGGTATTCGTCGGTGACGGCGTCGAACGCGTCGCGCACGGCGTCAGGGCCTTCGCGCAGGAACGTGGTCACCCAGTCCATCGCGGTGTCGTTGTCGAAGCTGCCCGAACCCCACGCGCCCATGTGTCCGCTCCCCGTTTCGAGATGGCGCGCCGTTTAACGCTACAGGCGCATCTGGTCGAGCGGGATGTGGGGCGCTTTTGCGACGCGACCACCGAGCGAAAGGAACCGCAGCCACGGCATGATCGGCTGCGTTCCGACGCCGCTCCCGAGCAGCGAGGCGACCGTGGGCGCTTCGAACTTGTCGAGCATGGACTCGGCGAACACGGCGCCGGCTTCGGGTGTGGCGAGGGCGGGGTGGCTCGTGTAGGCGTTGAACGGGCGCAGGTTCATCCAGCCCATCGCGCGGGACACGAAGCGGACCTCGGTGGCGAACACGCCCGCGGGCATGACGCGGTGGATGCCGGCGGTGACGCGGTCGTCGCCGAACGCCGGGCAGGGCGGCAGTTCCTTGTAGATCGGCGATACGGCCTGCGGCGCATAGTGCAGCGTGACCGAGGTCTCGAAGAACCCGGCGTGGAAGTCGTAACGGAGGCCCTCGAGGATCTGCGTACGAAGCGGCTCGTCGAGGTGCTTGACCGCGTCCTTGAACTCGGACGGGTCGAGCGTGAGCTGCTCCTGCATCACGAGGTTGAACGGGGCGACGGCGCGCACGCCGGCCTTCCGGAGCACCGCGAGCCCCGCCTCGATCGCGAGGTTGTGCAGCGGGGCGCCGTGGAACGTGAGGATGACGACGCGCTGGACGCCGAGCTCGGCGAGGGCGCGGCAGGTCTCGCGCACCACGTCGCGCACGACGGCGTAGGAAAGCTGGCGCGACCCCGGGCCTGGACAGGGCTCCACGCCCACCTCGAGGTCTGACGCGAACACGAGCGGCCAGGTCGCGGCCTCCCCGCCGCGGGCGATGAGGCGGGCGTGCAGATCGCGCGCGAGCCCGCGGGACACGAGGCGATCGTTGTGCAGCGAGAGGTGCGGGCCGTGGTACTCGACCGGGTTCACGGTGAGGAACACGGGGACGCCGGTGGCAGCTAGCCGTTTGGCCTCGACGTGGGGCAGGTCGAGCAGCTCGATCGGGATCATGCCTTCGCCTTGGCGTCCGGGACGACCGTGCCCGGCGGGGCCCACACCGGCGCGTCGCCCGACTTGAGGCGGTTCCGCATCATCGCGGCGGCGCCGAAGAACACGATCACGCACCAGAACTGCGCGGGCGTGAAGCCGTAGTAGTGGGCGTCGGTGTCCGCCGGGCGCAGCGAGTCCATCAGGAACCGCGTGGGCGTGTACGCGAGCGTGAGGAACAGCGGGTAGAAGCCCGGCACGCGGGCCTTGCGGTCGAGCAGCAGCATGACGCCGAACGCGCCGAGCGACCACAGCGCCTCGTACAGTCCCATGTCGTGGCACGCGATGTCCGCGAGCTTGTTGTTCCCAGGCGGGCAGATGCCGTACACACCGAGGTAGAAGTTTGTCGGTGGACCCGGGTGATCGTGGGCGGAAAAGCAGCCCATACGTCCGAGGAACCAGCCGAGTCCGAGCCCGATCGACAGGCAGTCGACGTACGGCCAGACGGGCAGGTTCTCCTTCTTGAAGAAGATGTAGAGCAGCGGTCCGCACGCGAGGAAGCCGCCCCACGACGACAAGCCGTCCCACAGGCGCAGGAACAGGGCGGGGTGCGCGAGGAACTCAGCCGGCGCGTACATCAGCCCGTAGCCGACGTGACCGCCGATGAACGTGCCGGCGACGAGCCAGCCGACGACCTGGTTGATCTTCTCGGGGTCCAGCCCGATGCGCTTCGCGCGGTCCATCGCGACGCGGGCGCCGAGCATGAAGCCAAGCGCGACGAGGACGCCGAACGCGTGAATCGGGATCTCGGTGAGCGGCTTTGACCAGCCGAGCACGCTGGCGACGGCCTCACCGATGACGGCGGGCACGGGGATGTGCAGGACAGGCTGGCGAAACCAGGGGATCAACGGATGCACGTTCCCTCCGAGCGCGGCCGTCCCGGGTAACCCGTCGGGCGACGTCGGAGCAGGCTATAGTCCAGGGCCCCGAGGTTCGCAGTTGGCGCTGATCTCTTTCGACAAGCGACAGATCGTCGCAAAGCTGGTGATCGTCGGCGCCGACGGCGCGGGCTCGAACACCAGCCTTCGGGCGCTGCACGGGCGGATCACGTCCCGGTACAAGGGCGAGATCTTCTCGTTCGGGTTGGAGCCCGAAGAGACCTCGTTCGTCTTCGAATACGATGCGCCTCGTTCGTGTGTGCCGGGCTTCGACCTGCGCGTGCGGGTGTACTCGCTGCCTGGCCGCATCGGCTCGCCGGTGCACCGCGACCTCGTGTTGCGCGAGCTCGACGGGGTGTTGCTGGTGCTGGACGCGCGGCCCGAGCGGGCCTCCGCGAACAAGTCGACGCTCGATGACGTGGCGGACCGTCTGCTGGGCTACGGACGGCCGCTCGACCGCACCCCGTTGGTCGTCGAGGTCAACCACCGCGACCACCTCACCGCGCGCTCTCCAGAAGCGGTGGTCGCCAACCTTGGCCTGCCCAGCGCACCGATCATCCCGTCGAACGCGCGCACCGCGCAGGGGGTCGTAGAGACCCACGACGCGCTCCTGCTGGACGTGGCATCGCGGCTGCGCGACAACCTCGCGGGAAACCTCGAAAGCATCGTGCTCGTCGCGACAACCGGGGCTCCGTCCTCCGACGAAGACCTCGTCGCGCAGCACGTGAGCCTCCTCGCTGGCAACATCGCGTTCGGCCTGTTGGACTCGGGCGCCGCTGAGCTGAACGCTGCGATGACCAAGCGCTTCCTGGCGCTCCCAGCCGGGGAGCGGGTCGAGGTCGCGTTTCAACCGCGCGACTTCGTGTTGATGCGGCCCGTGCACATCCTGGAGACGCGCCTGGAGGCGGACGGCGTGTTCGTCGACCTCGTCATGGAGCGCCTGTCCGGAGGGGCCCCGAAGCGTTTGCCGCTGATGCTCGCGAACCGGCCCCCGGACGCCCAGCCCGTGCAGCGACACGTGACGCAGACCGCCACCAAGGCGGTGACGCGCGACCTTCCGATGAAGGTGGACATGGCGCCGCCGGAAGCGGAGGACTTCCCGCCGGTTTGGTACGGGGTCGCGGGCATCGCCGCGGGGATCGTGGTGGGGATGTTGATCGCGTACGTCGCGTTCGTCTGACATGCCGGGAATCGTTGGAGGGGATGTCGCGGACGAGGGCGCCTGGCCGGACGTCGTAGCCGTCGAGTACCCCTGGGGGACGGGTTGCACGGGCACGCTGGTGGCCCCGACGCTCGTGCTCACCGCGGGGCACTGCGTGAACGGAGCCCGGACCGCCATCATCGGCGCGCACGACTACGACGTGGACGGCGAGCGCATCGCGGTGGTGGACTCGTGGGGGCACGACGACCCGATCCACACCTTCGATGTCGGCGTGCTCGTGCTCGAACACGCGGCGGCCGCGACGCCCCGCCTGCTCGTGCGGGACTGCGTGGTCGACGAGGTCGTCGACGGCGCCCCGGTCACGCTCGCCGGGTACGGGGCGATCAACGGCGCGGGCACCGAGTACGAGACGGTGCTGCGCGAGGCGCACACGACGATTCAGGACGCGGACTGCGGCGACGTCGCGCGCGGCTGCAACGCGGCCGTGAGCCCCGGGGGCGAGGTGATCGCGGGCGGGGAGGGGATCGACTCGTGCAACGGCGACTCGGGAGGGCCGCTGTTCCTCGAGCGCGTCGACGGGCCGTGGTTGCTCGGGGTCACGTCGCGCGCGGCCCAGCCCTCCGAACACGTTTGCGGGGACGGCGGCATCTACGTTCGCGTCGACGCGATCGCGGAGTGGATCGAGTCGACGTCGGGGCTCGCGTTGCCGCGGCCCGCCTGTGAAGGCTGGAACGCGCCGCCGGAGCCGACCGCCGACGGGATCGTCGTGTATGCCGGCGACACCGCGACCGCGACGGTGTCTCCGAACGATCCGGACGTCGGCCAGGGGCACTCGTTCACGATCCCGTCGCCGCCGCTCGGGGCCGTTCGCATCGATACGGACGGCGTGATCGCGTACACGGCGCCGGAGAGCTACGTCGGTTCGGACGATTTCGTCGTCGTCGTCGCGGATGACGGCGTCCCGGTGCGCTCCGCGACGGTGACGGTGACGGTCGACGTGCACCCGCAGCCGATCGCGCGCGGAGGCTGCTCGACAGCGGCAGGTGCGTCGCCGGGCGCGTTGGTTGTGTTGCTCATGGCGGCGGCGCGACGGCGCACTTCAGGAAGAACGGGTTCGCGGGGCCGATCCACGGGGTGAGGTCGGCGGGAGTCTCGGCGAGCGGCGTCGGGAGGTAGGTCAGGTCGGCGGGCCACGCGAACGTGTTCGTCTCGCAAACTGCGTTCTGGCAGCGCGCGGCGTGGTCGCCGATCACGTGGATGCCGGCGGCGCCCACGGACGGGTCGCGGAAGTCGTTGCACGCCCACGAGCTCGCCTGCCCGAGCGGCTCGATCGGAGGCCAATCGGCCGGCTCGTCGACCCCCGCGTGCGCGACGAGCCCGCGCGCGAGGTTCCCGGTCGACCACCACTCACCGTTTTCGCTGATCAGCCCGGCCGCGCGCCACTCATCGGCCAGGGACGCGGGCGACACGTACACCGGCACGAGCGCGGTCCACTCGTTCGGCTGGCCGCCGTGGCTCGGGTTGAACCTGCCGTTCGTCGGCACCTGACCGGGGGTCTCGCCGTGATCGCCGAGGATCACCAGCACGAGATCGTCTTCGCGACCCGCCGCGTCCACCGCGTCGAGCAGCCGTTCGAGCCGGTCTTCGAACATCTCGGCGCGCGTCGTCGCGATGGCGTCCCGCATCGACCCCCACAACATCGCCCGGGCTGGGAGGGGGTCGTTCTGGAACGACTCGATCAGCGCCGCCTCGAGGTCGAGCAGCATCGGCCGCGAAAGCCAGGCGGTGCGGCGATCGTCGTTTGCCTGCACGAGGCGTGCGTGGACCGCGTACTGCCACATCGCGTCGCAGCCGGGCGCGTACACGCTGTCCGCGCAGCGCGGTGGGGTGTGACCACCGACCTCGAACGAGTTCAGGAACAACTCGAGGTTCTCGCCGTCGAACAGCCGCTGCTCGAGGTCGTCCAGCGCGAAATGAACTGCACGGTCGCTCTCGGGCGTCGGCGTCCACGCGAGGCCGCTCCCGTTGACTCCCTCGCCGAACGCGACGTCAGCGCCCTGCATGAACGCGGAATGCTCGGCGTCACACTGCCACACCGTGCCGGGGCCGAGCGTGGCGTTGTCGGCGCCGAAGACATACGCGCCGCCGTTGTGGTGGGCGATGCGAGCGAGGGCGTTCTCGCTGCCGCACTGGGGGGAGGTGCGGGCCGAGAGCGGTGCCTCCGCGTGTTCGGGCCAGAGCAATCGGGTGTGGGCGGGGGCCGTCCACGACGATGGGGAAACGCCGCCTTCCACGCACGCGAGGTCGCGGCCATGTTCGGCGAGGATCGCGCGGGTGGCTTCGCAAAAACCGGCTTCGTCGGCCGCCCGCGCGCCGAGCGTGTCGAGCGTCCAGTACACCACGACGCCTCGGTAGTCCCCGATCGCGTCGGTTTCTACGGCGGTGTCGGGCGGCTCTGTGTCGACGGGCCCGGTCTCGGGCGCGCGGGCGCAGGCGAAAAGCAGGGGCCATAGAACAGGGATTAGAGTCTCTCCGAATCGACAGGGGCCGTGGTGACGTTTACGTCCGGCGCTCTGGAGGACACTATGCCACTCAAATTCCAAAAGCTGGGCCGTTCGTCGCAGGCCGTCGTGACTACACCGGCGGATCTCGCCGAGATCGGCGACCTGTCCGACGCGCTTTGGGTGGCGACCGCGGCCACCATCGATACCCTCCGCCTGGACAAGGGCTTCCTCGCGCTCGTCGACACGGACGCCGATGGCCGCATCCGCTCCGACGACGTCCGTGCCGCCGTGAAGTGGCTGCTCGGGCTGCTGAAGGACACCTCCGCGGTGAAGGGCGGCGTGACGACGCTGGCGCTCGCGTCGCTCGCGGACGGTGGCGATGCGGCGCTCGTGCGCGACGCCGCGCGTCGGCTGCTGGCCACCGCGGGGACGCAGGACGGAACGGAGATCCCGCTCGACCTCGTGCGCCGGATCCGCGCCGAAGAGGAGGCCAAGGGCCTGTCCTCGGCCGGGAAGGTGCTTGCGGCGGCCGCAGGAGACGACGCGGCGCTTAAGTCGTTCCTCGACCACGTCGTGGAGGTAACGGGCGGTGAACCGCATCCGGCCGGCGGTAACGCCGTGACGTCCGCGCTCCTCGACGCGTTCCTCGCTCAGGGCAAGGACTGGCTCGCCTGGGCCGACCTGCCCGTCGAGAACGTCGCCGGCGCGCTCGACGCGCACAACGCTGTCGCTGCCAAGCTCGAGCAGTACTTCCTACTCTCCGACGCGATCAACCTCGACGCCGACCTCGCGAAGCGCGCCTGGATCGACACCGCGGGCACGGACCTGCTCGACCCTGCAGTCGCGACCGCGCTCCTGGAGCGGGCTCCGCTGGCGCGGCCTCGGGCCGACGGCGTGCTCGAGGTGCACACAGCCCTCAACCCGGCGTGGCGCGCTCGGGTGGAGGCGTGGGTCGGCGCGGCGCGGGGCCTCGGGCTGGACACGGCGCGGGTCGATCGCGCCCTGGCGGCCTCAGTGGCCGGCAAGGTGGCCGGTTACGCCGCCTGGCTCGCGAAGAAGCCTGCGACCAAGGCGGGGGACCGCGGCAACGACGTGCTCCGCGCCCACCTCGCCGAGGTGAGCCTCACGACGAAGACGCGCGACCTGCTGACGAAGTCCGACGCGGCCGCGCTGGCGCTCGACGGCATCAAGCTCGTCGAGAAGGCGCTGCTGTACCAGGCGTGGTTGTTGCCGCTCGCGAACTCGATGGTCACGTTGCCCGACCTGTTCGACACCAAGGCGCGGTGCTGGATGGAGCACGGCACGCTCGTGATCGACGGTCGGGTGTTCGACCTCGCGCTCAAGGTCACCGACGTTCCGCGCGCCGAGCGGTTCGCCGCGATGAGCCCGCTGTTCACGATGTTCGTGAAGGTCGGTGACAAGGGCGGCGTGCTCGATGAGGAGTACATGGTGCCCGTCACGGCGGGCGAGCGTATGCACCTCGTCGACGGCATGTGGGGCGTGTTCTTCGACGTGAGCGGCAAGGAGCGGCACGCGCAGATCCGCAAGATGATCGCGAACCCGATCTCGATCTCCGAGGCCTTGTGGTCGCCGTTCCGCAAGGTCGGGGAGAGCATCCAGGGCGCCCTCGACAAGGCGTCGGCGGCCCAGACGGACGCGATGTCGTCGACGGTGACGTCGACCGCGACGTCCGCGGCCGACAAGGCTGCATCAGCCCCCACCGCCGCGCTCGCCGCGGGTGAGGCGGCGAAGGCACCCGTTCCGCCGCTCACGGACGTTCCGCCCCCTCCGGCGGCTCCCGCGGCGAAGCCAGCCGCCCCTGCGGCCTCTCCGCTGGGCGGCCTCCCGGTGTTGGTCGCGGGCGCTGGCATCGCGCTCGGCGCGATCGGTGCGTTCGTTACGTCCGCGCTCTCCCAGCTGTTCAGCGCCACCGCGACGGTGAGCGCGGGCATCGGTGATATCGCCGGGTCCACGCTGCAGGCGATGGCGGCCGCCTCGGGCCCGCCGGACAGCGGCTTCGTCGGCGGTGCAACCGCGGCGAGCGCGTCGGTGATCGCGGCGGTGTCGTACCCGTTCGCGCTGCTGCTGGTCATCGCGGGCGTGGTGCTCGTCCCGTTCCTGATCTACGCCATCCCCGTGTCGCTCGCGACCTGGTTCCGCCTGCGTCGTCGCGACCTCGCGACCCTGCTCGAAGCGAGCGGCTGGGCCATCAACACGCGCCTCTACCTGGACCGCAGCCTTGCGGTTCGTCTGACGCGATTCCCCAAGTACTGAGGTGCTGGCGTGACGTCGGCGCTCCCCCTGCTGGTGTTCACTGCGATCGCTGTCGCGATCGTGGTGATCACTGCGCTGGGAGCGCTCGCGACGGCGGCGGTGGTGGCGGGGTTCGTGGTGCGGCGCCGGAAGGCTGCACCCGAGGCGGGCGAGCCGCTCGACGACGACGCGCTCCCACGGCTCCTCGTGCTGCGCGCGTTTCTCGTCGGCCGCTTCGCCGGGGGACGCCGCGAGAACGAGATCCGGTCGGTCGCTGTGATCCGCCTCGAAGATCGCGCGCTGAGAGAGGTGAGTGCCCCGCGCGACGTCGTGTTGCGCGGGATGTTCTACGCGCTCGCGCTCGCGGAGCTCGATCGGCGCATGAGCCAGAACAGTCGGCGTCGGCCTGCCAAAAAGCTCGGCGAGCGGCTCGGAAAGGACGACCCGTACCCGCTATACCTGCGGATGGTGGAAGCGACCACGCGCCACGCCGAGCCAGGCGCCGCCCCGCCCAAGCCGTGGGACCCCAGCGGAGCCGTGATCAGCGACGAAGGGCTCGCAGCCGCAATGGTGGGTCTTACGGCGGAGCAGGTCGAACGGCACCGTCGGTTTCTGTTCGAGCTTCCGATCCAGCGCTGGCGGTAGCGGCGCTTGGCGAAAGTGGCGCTCGGAAAATAGAAATTAGCGCGACGGCCACGGTGATCAGCAATCCAGCGACTCCGAGGCGCGGGCTGACGACCTCGTCGGCGAACACCGCGCCGAGAAGGACGGCGACGGCGGGGTTCACGTACGCGTAGGTCGAGGCGATCGCGGGCGTGCTGACGCGGAGCAGCCACTGGTAGAGCGTGAAGCCCACGAGCGAGCCGGCGATCATGAGCCAGAGGAACGCGCTGACCGAGCGCGCGGTCAGCACGACCGTGGCGTGGTGCTCGCCGGCCAGGAGCCCGAGGATGGTCAGCAGCACGCCCCCGCCGAGCATCTGCATGCCGCTCGCGGCGATCGCGTCCCCGGGCAGGTCTACCTTTCGGCTCAGGAGCGTGCCCGTCGCCCAGGCCAGCGCCGAACCGACCAGGGCCAACGCCCCGAACGGATCGACCCGCCCACCGTCATCGCCCGGCCCGACGATCAACGCGACGCCGACCAGACCGACGACAAGCCCCACGGCGCGTCCCGCGGTGGGTCGCAGGCCGAACACCACGGCTTCGATCGCGGCGATCCACATCGGAACCATCGCGATGAGCAGGGCTGCGACGCCCGACGGCACGCGCGTCTCCGCCCAGACGACCCCGCCGTTGCCGCCGACGAAGAACAGCGCGCCGAGCCCGGTCGCCTGGAGCCAGTGGCGCGCGGTGGCCGCGGCTCCCCCGGACCTGCGCCCCCACGTGTACAGCGCGCCGCCGGCGATCAAGAACCGCACACCGGCCATCAGGAGCGGCGGGAACGCCTCGAGCGACACGCGGATTGCAAGGTAGGTCGAGCCCCACAACACGTACAGCAGCGCGAGGGCGACAGCGATTCCGACGCGTCGGTTCACACCACCCCCGTCAGTGCGCTGCGTGGGCGCCGAGCCACTCGCCGACGAGCGGGTACACCTCGGTGGCCGCGCGATCGCCGTCGCCGAAGTCGAGGTGCCCGTAGTCAGCGACCTCGCCGTTCGCGTCGCCGACGACGATGAAGTCCTTCTCGGACGTTCCGACGGCCTCGTAGTAGCCCCACACCCGGTCGGGCGTGACGACGCGGTCGGCGCGGCCAGCCAGGAACCGCATCGGAACCTGCACGTCGTCCAGGGCCTCGCGGTACTTCACCGAGCCGTCGACGGACACGAATTCCCCGTGTTTGGCGAGCCCGAACTGCTTGATCTCGCCGCGGGACACGGGGGACACGACCGTGTGGAGCATGGTCCGCCGCATCGCCTTGTCCGCGACGTTGTCGCGGTCGTACAGGAACTCGTCCGCGTCGAGCGGAGCTCGCTCACCCAGGGCGCCGAGCAGGCGGGCGGCGAAGGGCGTCGGCAGAAAGCCGGGCAGCGTCACGTATGGCGCGCCGTGAAGCAGCCCCCACCACATCGGATCCGGGTCGCGGAAGTCGAGCGGGGAACCGGCGATGACCGCGCTCGCGAGGGGGGGAGCGGCGTGACTCGCGAGGTATACGGCGAGGACCATGCCGCCCATGCTGTGGCCGACGTAGTGCAGCTTCGCCGCGCCGGTCGCGTGCAGCACGGTGTCGAACACCGCGGGCAGATCGCCGTTGCCGTAGTCGTCTACCGTCCAGCCCGCCTTCTGGCGCTTGCCGTCCGACCCGCGCTCGGCCACGCCGTGGCCGCGAAGATCGAGGTTCCACACGTCGTAGCCCTGCGCGACGAGCCAGTCCGCCAGGCTGCGATCGGGGGCGAGATCCCAGAACCGCGCGTTTGACGAGATGCCATGGCACAACACGACGGGCTCGCCGGGGCCGGCGTGGTGGGTGAGCGCGGCCTCGTCGCCGTCTCCGACGTCTACCCACACCACGTCGTCCACGAGGCCTCCGCGCGGTCGTCGCGATGACGGGTGCGCCCCTGACGGATATCACGCCGCATGTCCGAAATCCGGTCGATCTTCGAGGTCGTCGACGCGCTCGCCGTGCGGGTGAACGCGGTGGTGTCCGAGCGGCTCACGGAGCGAGGATTTCCCGGCATCCGCGCCGCCCACGGCAAGGTGTTCGAGCACGTGCGCGGGGGCGCCTCCGTGAGCGACCTCGCGACGCGGTCGGGGGTCGCGAAGCAGTCGATGGCCGAGCTCGTCTCCGGGCTCGAGAAGGCGGGCTACGTCGCGCGCGAGCGCTCGCCCGACGACGCCCGCGTGTGGATGGTCCGCCTCACACCGCGCGGAGCGGCCGCGATGGCCGTCGCGTCGATGATCGGCGAGGAGATCCGCGCGGAGTGGGCCCGCGCAGTCGGAAAGCAGCCGCTGCTCGACCTGGAGCGCGGCCTCGATGCGCTGCAGACGCGGTGGAAGCATTGATCCGCATCGTTCAGGTCGGCGGTCGGACCGGTCCCGAGCTGCTTCATGAACTTCGCGCGGCCGGGGTGGAGCTGAACGCACTCGGGCTCAGGCTGCTGTCGAGCCCCGCGTTCGAGACGCGCCCGGCGATTCATACGCACGCGATCGTGCTGTTGGCCGTTCGCGACCTCGGCTTTCCGGATGGTGCGCGAATGCCGCAGGTCTCCCTTGCAGCGCAGGCGCTCGGACTCTTCCCGGGCCCTGCCCACCTTGGGCCGCACCTGCGGCTGCAGTACCTGGACCAGCCGGAGGTGGCTGCGACCCCGCCGGGCGCGTCCGGTCGGGCCCCCGCCGGGTCGTTGACGATCGCGTCGGCTCCGCTCTCCGCGGATGACGAGTTCCCGAAGGGGTTCTACTTGCGGCGCCTCGGCGGCACGCTCTGGCTTCGCGGGTACCGGGCCGACGCTGAACACCGCTGGGACGCCGACGACCGCTTCGTCTACTGCAGCTCGTGAGGCGCGACGGCAGGTGGCCGCGGCCTCGGGATCAGCGTTCGCCGGCTCGGTATTGCTGCGGCCGTAGCCTTCTGATACATTTCCCGCCTCGGAGGCACCCATTCGACACATTCTGGTTCCCGCGTTCATGCTCGCTGCGCTCACCGCCTGTGGTGGCGCCCATCCCGAACCGTCCGAGCTGTACGGCCTGTGGGCGCGCCCGGCAGAGGAAGGCAACATCGGCGTGCTCGATTTTGCGCCCTCTGACGCGACCGATCCCGTGCTCGCCGGGCTCTCCGACGTGTACCACATCTACGTGTACCCGGAAGGAACGACGCCGGTGAACGTCCAGAGCGGCACGTTCCAGGTCGCCGAGGGCGACGGCTGGGAGATCGTGTGGACGGTCAGCTACGACCCGGAGGGCCTGTACACGGGCATGTCGTTCGGGAATCCGATCGCCAAGTTCACCGGCGACGAGCTCACCCTTGACTCCGACGACGGCACGAAGCGCGTCTACTCCAGCGTCGCCGCGATGCCGTAGTGGCACCGGCGATCCGCTGCGCCAGCCTGATCGCGGTCGCGGCGCTCGCCGGCTGCGGCAAGTGCAGCACGGTAAAGGCCAACGCTCCCTCGCACGAGGCCGCGTTTGGCGGCGCGTTCGGCGAGGGCCACGATCCGTGTGATGAGGGCGGCGCCTACATGATCACCCGGGAGGCGCTCGCGGCGTCCCTCGCGGAGCCGTCGCTGGCGACGCTTCCGGACGCCGGCACGTTGATCGTGTTCGGCGCCCCGTTTCCTGTGCTGCTGTTCGCGTGGTTCGACACCGTCGAGGTGGGCTCGTCCTACGCGCGCATCGAGCAGACGATGGACGGGGAAGCCGGCTGGTTGCAGGACGAACAGGGGTGGATGGGCGCCTCGGACTGGGACCCCGACCTCGCGCTGTGGTTCGGCAACGACGCGGTGGTGTTGGACCCCGCCGTGTTGAGCGCGGGTCGCGTCACGATCAACAAGGCGACGGGCCCCGACGACGACGGGTTCGAGCGGTACCAGGTCGAGGGCAACCTCGTGTGGGGCAACCCCGCCGACGCAGGAGCCGCCTGGTACAGCTGGGAGGGCAAGGACGTCTGGTCGCTCCACGAGTGAGTTCACAATTGGTGCTCGGTGGCCGACCGAAGCGCGTTCTCCGATGCACGATCCATTAGGTGAGATCATGATGTACCGCGTTTTCCTCGTCGTGATGCCCCTTGTTGCGTCCTCGACGCTCGCCGGCTGCGAGCTGTTCAACCTCGGCTCCAGCGAGGACACCGTCGTGCTCGACACGGCCGCCCCGCAGAAAGAGTCGATGGTCGCGCCTGACTCGGGCTGGACGTCGCTCGGATACCTGCCGCTCCCCGCTGGAATACTCGGCATCGACAACAAGGCCACTCTCCAGCTCCGCGACCTGGCGCTGTTGCCAGACGGAAGCGTGAAGGTGATCTTCGACAGCGTGACGCTGTCGCAGATGGATCCGATAACGCGCGTAGATATGGGCATCCTCAAGGATCAAACGTGGACATCCGATCCGTTGATCTCCGACGTGACCGGCATCGTCGGCGGCGAGTACTTCTCCCTGTCCGGCGTCCGCGTGGAGCAGCCCAACTTCACGGCCAACCTCAACGGTGCGCTCCACGTCTACGACGAGTCGATCAACGCCACCTGGATCGACCCGTCGGTCTGGAACTACTTTTTCGGCGAGATGTCGCTGATCGGGCTGCAACGCCACACGGTGGTCGAAGGCACGTTCTACATTCCCTATCAAAAGGTGGGGGGTGTCGGGCTCAATCGCGTCGCGGGGACGACGGCTACGCCCGAAGCGGACGTGGCCATTTGGACGAATCCACAAGTCATGGCGAGGAACGCGATCTTCGCGGGCGACCCCGCCGCGACGTCGTACGTCGCCTACTGCGAGATCGAGTACGGAACGCACGCAGAATACCTGCTGAAGACCGAGCTCGTGCTGGTGAAACGGGACGGGGGTTCGGCTGGATCGTGGTCCGAGGTCGCCCGCCAGGCCGACGTTTGCGGGCTCAACGAGTACGGAACGGAACAGATCGGGTTCACCGTCGCCCAGGACGTTCCGCAGTTCTTCTACGTCGATGAGGCGCTGCAGCAGGTCGTCGTGCTGACGCCGGAGACTGCGACCACCTTCACCAAGGCCGAGATCCCGGTACCGACGACCGGGGGCATTCGCTTGAACGTGGCTGACGGCAGGGCCTACGTGGGTTTCCCGGATACCACCGCCGGCGGCCGAGCGACCATCGCAAGAATCGACGGAGGCGCGCTGGTCACCGTGGGGCAACCGGGCTTGACGACGATGGCAGTTACGGATGGACAGACGGCATGGGAGACGACACCGGAGCTGATCGCGACGAAATTCCTGGGCGGCAGGGTGCTTGGCGTCCTGGTCAACCCCTCGGGTTCGCCATTCGATGTCGCGCTCGAGGTCGTGATCGCGGATTAGCCGCAATGCCGCTCACTTAGCGCGTTTAAGATCGGCGAAGCTGAGCTTTTCGCGCACGCACCTCAACAGGCTGGTCCCGGCGTTCACGGCGGATCATACTGCCTTGGGGGCGGCCGATGTCTGCAATGGTCGAGATCATGGACGCGCTGGGC
>CANNIZ010000028.1 GCA_947505245.1 Pseudomonadota bacterium
GTAGGGGTGCAGCTTCGTGAGGCCGTAGCCCGACAACATCGTGAGCCCGGCGAGCAGCCACAGGCCAACACGCTTGGCGATGTCGAGCGGCGCGCGCTTCATCGACGCCTCGCGACGAGCTTGTCGGCGAGCGCCACCAGCGCGTCGCGCTCGGGGCTGGCCGGCAGCGCCTCGAGGGCCATCACCGCTCGATCGCGGTGGACGCGCGCGCGTGAGAGGCAGTCGGCCTCGATGCCGAGCGCCTGCATTCGCTGCAACACCCAGGGAAACGCGGCCCTGCGGGCCTCTGGATCGCTTCGCAGCACAGCGGCGAGCGTCTCGCGGCCGTTCGTGTCCAGGTGGTCCCGGAGCAGCAGGATCGGCAGCGTCACCTTGCCGGCGCGGAGATCGGTGCCGGGCCTCTTCCCGAGGTCGTGTTCGTCGCCGAAGAAGTCGAGCACGTCGTCGACGATCTGAAACGCGAGCCCGGCTTCGCGCCCGTAGCGGGAGAGCGCGTGAACCGTGGGGTCCTTGGCGTTCGCGCAGCGGGCGCCGAGGGCTGCTGCACACGCGAACAGGCGCGCGGTCTTCGCTTCGATCACGCGGTAGTAGACCGAGACCGGGAGCTGATCGTCGGCGGTGTGCGCGAGCTCCGCGCGTTGCCCCTCGGCGAGCGTCGTCGCGGCGTCATGGAGCGCGAGGCGAAGCGCGGGCTTGAGCCTGCGCGAAGTGATGGCGACGCGCGCGAGCGCATACGCCGCGACCATCGCTGCAAACGGCACGTCCGTGGCGTGGTGCAGCGTTGGCTGGCCGCGGCGGATCCGCGCCTCGTCGAGGACGTCGTCGATCACGAGGGAGGCCTGATGCAGCCACTCGAGCAGCGCCCCGGGCAGCTGCGCGTCGGCCGCGTTCCCGCCACACGCGAGGGCCGCGTACAACACCATCGTGGGCCGCACGCGCTTGCCCCCCTGACCGATCAGCCACGTCGACGCGCGTAGCAGCGGCGCGCTCGGTGCGCCGAACACGTCAACCATCGCGGCCGACAGCGCGTCATCCGGTGTGGACGCGGGCCTGGGCACGGGCCTGGGCGCGTAGCCGCGGAACGCTCGGGTGTCCTCGAGGTGGAGGGGAAGGTGCTCCAGCAGGTCCGAAACGCGCTCGACCAGCAGGCCGTCGGGCAGCCTCGCGAGCGCGGCGCGGGCGATCGCCAACCCGCGCTCCCGCTCGTCTGGCAGGGTGCCGTACGCGGCCTCGAGGCACAGGCCGAGCCCGCTCGCGAGCTCGTCGAGCGAGGCGTGGATCGCGTCGTCCACGGCGCCCGCGAGGACGCCAGCCGCGACCGCGCCGCGAAGGAACAGGACGGCCTCTGGGACCGGATGGTCGCCGAAAGGCTCCGTGCCGATCATGCGATCGAGCACGCGCTCGAGCAGGGCGGGCTCATTCCGAAACACGGCCTCCCACACGCGGCGCAGGTGCGAGGCGTCCTCGCGCACCCAGGTGACGGCGGTCGTCGCTGCGTCGATGTGGATGCGGCGGTCGATCGCCTCGACCACCGCTACCGCCGCGCGCGTGCCTCCGAGCCAGCGCCGGGTGCCGTACGCGTGGGCCACCAGGAGCGCAAGGGCCGCGCCGAGGTGGGCGCGGGGCGACGGGAGGCCGGGGAGGTCGCGCGTGATCGCCACGAGGCGCGCGCGCTCCGGCTGCACGAGCGGGCTCGTCCAGTCACCGCAAGCGGGCGACAATACACGGCTGTTCGGTGCGGGGAGCGAGGTCTCCACGCGGCCTCCGGGGTGGCCCGTCTAGCGCGACCATCCCGTCCCGGCAAACCTGCTTGACCCGGCGATCCCGGTCGGGTACTGTACACTCGTTCACCCGAACGACCGTACAGGAGCGTCCATGGACGACCTATCTCCCCGCCAGCGCGAGATCCTCGACTTCATGGTCTCGGCCATCGATCAACGCGGAGTCGCCCCCACCTACCGTGAAATCGGCGCCGCCCTCCAGATCTCCTCGACGAACGGCGTGTCGGACCACGTGAAGGCGTTGATCCGCAAGGGCTACCTGCAGCGCGGCGCCGTGGCCGGGTCCCCGCGGTCACTCGTGCCGACGACGCGTGCCACCGGCTTCGCAGAAGACCAGGCCACGGTCGGCGTCCCGTTGCTCGGGCGCGTAGCAGCCGGTCAGCCGCTGCTCGCCGAAGAGAATTACGAGCGCACCATCCGCGTCGATGCGGCACTTTTGCCGCCCGGGGGCAACGTGTTCGCGCTCAAGGTCACCGGCCAGTCGATGATCGACGACGGCATCCACGACGGTGACGTGCTGTTCGTCCGGCAGCAGAAGCAGGCCCGAAACGGCGAGATCACGGTCGTCCTGGTGGACGGCGAGGCCACCGTCAAGCGCCTGTACCGGGAAGGAAAGCGGCTCCGCCTGCAGCCTGCCAACGCTACGATGCAGCCGATCTACGTGGACGAGGCGTCAGGAGACTGCGAGGTCGTCGGCGTCGCGGTGGGCATCTTCCGCCAGCTCGGGTGATTCGGTCCGGAGCTGCGTCTAGTAATGAGGCGGCTTCTCGTTCCCCGACGTCTCCGAGCCGGCGTCCTGGAGCTCCGCGAGCTCGGCCTTGAGCCGGTGAACCTCGTCCGCGAGCCCTCGGACGACGCCGTCCAGGTCGAGGATGTGGCGTTCGAGGTACGAGAGCTTGACCTCCACCTCGTCGATTCGTTCCATCGGGCCTCCACCGTCTCTTGACACAACCTGTAACAGCCCGCGGTCGCGGGTCGCTGCGCGTTCGGGTATCTCGATGGCACCGTTCGGAGGTCCTCATGCGTCCCTTTGTGCTTCGGCTCGCTTTGTTGGCGCCGGTGGTCGTGTCTGCGGCGGGGTGCATGGAGTTTGACTTCGGCAAACACGCCCAGACGAACGACACGAACACGACGGACGACACGGACTACACCCAGGCGTGGGACGATCTCCAGTGTGAGGACGCCGTCACGGACGATCGCGACGTAGGCGTCACGGACGAGTGCGACTTCAAGATCGGCGGCTTCGAGCCGGTGATCGCCTGGGACGCTGGAGACAACCTCTCGTCACACGCCCAGCCGATCGTCGCCGACCTCGACGCAGACGGGCTGCCCGAGGTCATCGTGGTGATGGAGGACAAGGCCATCAACATGCTTGATCCGTTCGGCCTCACGGGCCGCCTCGTGGTGCTGCACGGCGATGGCTCGCCAGCGTGGGACGTGCCCGACGCGGAGATCGGCTCGGGGTCCGCACCCGCGGTGGGCGACCTCGATGGAGACGGCTTTCCGGAGATCGTGGGCATTCGTACGGTCGCCAGCCACCCGCAGTTCGACGCCTCAAAAGGGGACTACCGCCTGGTCGCGTGGGACAAC
This sequence comes from Pseudomonadota bacterium, assembly GCA_947505245.1. Classification (GTDB taxonomy): domain Bacteria; phylum Myxococcota_A; class UBA796; order UBA796; genus SYKL01. Next base: position 3,372 of record CANNIZ010000028.1, read on the forward strand.
GAAGGAACCGAATTGTGGGAGTCGGTTGGCTTCAAGGGCCTCGACTTTGACCAGTCGACGTCGCCTTCGATCGCCGACATGGACGGCGACGGCGCCCCGGAGATCGTCGCCGGGCGGGTGATCTTCAACTGGGATGGCAGCGTTCGCGGCGTCGGTGAAAACGGCCATGGCAGCTACGGGATCACGCACCTCGGGAACGGGACGGTCTGCGAGGCGTCGGTGTCTGCGGTCGCCGACCTCGATCTCGACGGCACGATGGAGGTCATCGTCGGTGACGCGATCTACGGCCCCGACGGGACGGCGATATGGCACGATGCAACCGCGCAGGACGGCATGATCAGCGTCGCCAACCTCGACCCGGACGCCGAGGGTGAATTCATCGCGATCACCGGAAGCTCGGTCTACGCGCGCGACACCGACGGCTCGTTGCTGTGGGGCCCCGTCAAGATCGGCGAGCAGGACTACGACGGGGACGGCGAGTCTGACGGGAACATCGCGGCGCCCGCCGGCATCGAAGACATCGACGGTGATGGCATCCCCGAGATCGTCACCGCCGCAGGCAGCGAGCTCGTCGCGCTCCACAGCAACGGGACGGTGTTGTGGCGCGTCCACGATCTCGGCAAGAACCACGTGATCACCGACATGAGCGGGGCTACGGGCGCGTCGTTCTTCGACTTCGAGGGTGATGGCGCCGTCGAGGTCGTCTACATCGACGAGATGCAGCTCGTCGCGCTGGACGGCAAGACGGGCGCGCTCAAGTTCTGGAGCGGTGAGCACAGCAGCAACACGCTGTTCGACTACCCGACGATCGCCGACGTCGACGCCGATGGGCACGCGGACATCCTCGTCGCGAACGTAGGGGCCGGGGGAGGCACGGCGCTCACCGTGTTTCGCGACGCGTCGAATTCCTGGGCGCCTGCGCGCTCCGTGCTGAACCAGCACCAGTACAGCATCACGAACATCTACGACGACCTCACCGTCCCGATCGACACCACGCCGAACTTCGAGCGCTTCAATTCGTGGCATTCCGCGGTGGACCGCGATCCGAGCGCGCCGCTGCAGGACGATCTCCTGCCGGAGTTCCTCGGCATGTGCGCAGACGACTGCGACGCCGGCGCGTTCCACATCGTCGGCCGCGTGCTGAACGCGTCGCCGAGCGATCTTCCCGCCGGCGTTCCGGTCACGCTGTACGTCGAGGAAGACGGCGCGCGACGCGCGCTCGCGACGGTGCGCACGGAACAGGGTGTCGCCAGCGGCCGTTCGGGTGAGCCGCTCGAGTTCGACATTCCCCCGACCGAACTCGCCAACGCCGACGCGTTGTGGCTGTTCGTCGACGATGGCGGCAACGGCGGCGGAACGTTCCCCGAGTGCTCGGAGAGCAACAACGGCATCCGTCAGGCGGGTCCGTTCTGTCCTTAGGATGCTCCGTCGACCGGCGCTGAGGTGCCCATGAGGCCGATCGCCGCGGCGAGCAACAGCAGGCAGACCGCGACGGGCCAGGTCACAGGAAGGGCGGCGAACACGCGCGCCAGGTGGCCTTCACCGCCGGCGCCCGCTGCGGCGCCCACCCACGCGCCGGCACCGATCGCGACGGGGCCTGCGACCGCTCCTACGCCCGTCCAGGCGGCCGTCCGGAAGAACAGGGCGCGCGGGGCGTCCACCGCGCGGAGCAGCACGAGCACCGCGACCCCAGCGATGAACGCCACCCCACCTCCAACGACCGTCCCCCAGCGCACGCCTCCGTCCGCGGCGAGCTCGCCCGCTCCAAAATGCGCCAGGGATACGCCTGGGATGCCCGCTCCAAGGAACGCGGCGAGGGCGCCTATGAACGCCGATGAGAGCGTCACTGACGGGGCAAGGAGCGAACCAAGGATTGAGCCCGGTGTCATTGCGTCGCTCCGGAGGTGGCCGCGTGGCATGATGGACGGTATCGTGGCTGTGTTCGGAGGTCCGTTCTTCCGTTGTTAGCGCCTGGTCATACGATCGATCGTTACGTCGTGGAGTCGATTATCGGCACCGGCGGGACAGCCGTCGTTTATCGCGTCCGGCATCGGCAGCTGAAGACGCTACACGCCCTGAAGGTGCTCTCCGTCACGTCTTCCGCCATCAAGGAGCGCATGTTCCGCGAGGGGCGCGTCCAGGCGGCGCTGAAGCACCTTAACGTCGTGGCGGTCAACGACGTCCTTGATATTGACGGTTCGCCGGGGCTGTTGCTCGAGTACATCGAAGGTCCCTCGCTGGAGGACGCGCTTCGGCGCTATCGCCTGACCGTGCTCGACGCGGAAGTGCTGTTTCAGGGCGTGCTCGCGGGCGTTCGGCACGCACACAGCCACGGGCTCGTCCACCGGGACATCAAGCCCGCCAACGTCCTGCTGGCGCGCACCGCCGACGGCTTCGTCCCGAAGGTGACGGACTTCGGGCTCGCCAAGGTCCTCAACGGTGAAGGCGAGGGGACGGGCAGCACGCGCAGCGGAATCGCGATGGGGACGCCGCACTACATGTCCCCGGAGCAGATCCGTGACGCGCGCAACGTCGACCAGCGCGCGGACGTGTTCTCGCTCGGTTGCATCCTGTACGAGCTTGTCACGGGCGAACGCACGTTCCCCGGTGATGACGCGCTCTCGATCTACAACGCCATCATCGCCGGCGAGTACGTTCCGCCGCGCGTCGCCGTCCCGGACCTCCCCGAGCGGTTCGACATCGCGATCCGCGGCGCCCTCGCGCTCGATCCCAACGTCCGGATCCCTGACTGCGTGACCCTGCTCGACGTCCTGCAGGGGCGACGCGTGTGGGACGCGGCTGCGACGCCGGTGCCAGCGGGCTCGCCGCGCCTCAACATCCCGCCTCCGGATCGGCAGGCCCCGCCAGAGACGTTGCCGCTCGCGGCCCGCCAGGACGACGGTTCGACGCCTCCTCCCGCGCCCGATCGCAGCGTCGCCGCGCCCGCACGCAGCCTCGGTTCGGGCGGTGGGCTCGGCGTGGAGACGTCGACCGAAGAGGCGCCTTCCGGTGCGCACAAGGCGCTTGATTCGAGCGAGGTCTCGCTCGCCCGCGCCCGCGAAAAGGTCCCTGCAGCCACGACGCGGTCGCTGCATAGCGACGTGGGCCCCGACGCTACGCTCGGCGGCGGCGAGCCGCTCGTCTCGAGCGAAGATGCCCCGGCGCGGTCTTCGTTGCCGATCTGGGCGTTGTTTGCGGGGTCGATCGCCCTCCTGTCCGCGCTCGTTCTGGTCGGCGGGATCATCGCGGCCCTCGCGATCGTGATCGTTCAGGTGTCGAGTCCGGTTACGACGCGCAACACCGCGGTCGAGCCTTCCGTCGGCCTCTCCGTGCCCGCAACCCACGAGGTCGCCACGGTGGTGGTCGCGCCGATGGTCGTGCCGACCGTGCCCGTCATCGTACCCACTCCAGACGGGACGCCCGTGGCGCCGACGATCGACATGTCCGTGAAGCCGCCGATCGTGCGCTCGACAGACGGAGTTGCTCGCCCCGACCCGACGCCGACGGTGGTTCGTCCAACGGTCGTCCCGCCGGTAACGGCGCCGGCGTTGGTCGCGGAGGCTGTCACCGTGAAGCTCCTGTCCACGCCCCCCACGGCGCGCGTGAAGATCGACGGCAAGGTGGTGCCCGGCGCCACGCCGCTCAAGGTCGGCCTCACCGCCGGCCGGCACGCGGTCGAGGTCACGCTCGGCGACGAGCAGCACACGTTCGCGGTCGACGTCACCGCCAGCGTCGAGAACCGGTGGTGCTACAACTTTGAGTCCGACGCGCTGATCGAGGGCGCCTGCCGTTGATGTGAGCCGACGTCCGGCTCAGCGAACAGGCACGTCCACGAAGTCCAGCATCAGCTTGTCGAACGGGATCTGCGCGAGATCGAGCGTCTGGAGGTTGAGCGCGACTCGAAGCTGCGCGGGGTAGACGGTGTGGTCGCCGGGAGATCGATCTTCCAGAATGGCGATGGCCGCGCGTGCAGCGTCCTGACCGACGCCGACCGGGTCTGGGACGACGGCGAACAGGCCCCCGGCGCGCACCATGTTGTCCGTCGGCACGAGGAGGGGCAGCTTTCGGCGGCGCGACTCGTCGGTCAACATCCGGAACGTCTCGGCTGTCAACACGTCGCGGTCGGGCGGCACCCACACGGCGTCTACGCGGGGAGCGAGGCTGTCGAGCACCTTTCGGACCTGCTTCGGTCCCGTCGCGGACTCGATCACGAGCTCCACGCCGACCGCTTCGGCGGCTCCCCGGAGCTCGGCGATGCGGAAGTCGGACACGGTCGGGCCCTGAATCCAGCCGATGCGCTTCACGTCCGGAAAGAACGCCTGGGCTTGCGAGAGGAACGTGATCGGGTCGGCGGTGGCCGCGATGCCCCAGGCGCGCGCGTCGCCGATGCCGTAGCGATCGGGCTCCACGACCGAAGTGTAGACCAGCGGAACCCCGGGCAAAGCCTCGCGCACGGCGTAGGCGGCCTTTGCACCGAGGCAGAACACAACGCGCGGCTCCTGTTCGCGTCGTAGTCGCTCGATCAGCGCGTCGGCTTCGCTGCGCCGTCCGTGGAGGTTCACGACCAGGGCGGGCTCGCCGACGGCCTCGAGGAACGCGGGGACGGGGTCGGTGTAGGGCCCCATGTCGTCGGACTGAACGACCACCACGCGCGCGCGGGCGAAGGCGTCTACGGTAAGCCAGACCAGTGCGAGCAGGGTCATTGGAACGTCACCATCTCGATCTGCTTGGAGCGAATTAGCGTCGTCTTTGGCGCGTACCCCTCGACGCGGACTTCGATCGTGCCCGGGGGCCAGGGGACCTTCGCGGGCGTGACGAAGCCCGTCGCCTTCCCGTTTACGAAGATCGCGCGCCCCTTCTCAGCGGAGGCGACCTGAATCGTACCCGGCGACACGAACGCGGCGGCGTCGGGAGGGAGGGCCAGCGGGGCTGCGACTTCTACGGTGACAGGCTGCACGGCGGCGGTACCAGGCGTGGTCGTGTCCGCCGCGGTGCCTGAAGTCTCGGAGGGCGTCGGCAGCGGCGCCGCGTCGGTGGATGCGGTGCCGACGGGCGCGACGGGCTTGACGGGGGCTGCGATTCCCGGCGCCGGGTGGACGGTCGGCTCGGGCGTTGGTGGCAACGCTGCGTCGACGGGGACCGTCGGGTCGGGCGGCGTCGGCTGCGACGTTGGCCCGAGCGCCCGCAGGCTCGCCTCGCCTTCATCGACCGGTTGGGCGGTGGCGGAGCCGATGTACTCGTACTTCCAGGCGACCGCGGCGCCAGCCACAGCGAGCAGCAGGACGAGGAGCACGCCGCCGGCCATCGCCACTGCGGCCATTCCGCCCATCGCAGCGACGCCGGCCTGCCGCGCCGTGATGTTCGTGTAGGTGGCCTGGCTGGCCTTCGACATCGAGCCAGATCCCTCGTGCCCGCCAAGCTGCACGCCCGGCAGCTCCATCGTCGTCGGGAGCGTCTCGATCGGCCCCGAGAACATCGCGACGCGGTCGCGCAGGCGCTGGTCGAACTCCGGTTCGATGACCTGGAGGTAGGCCGCGAGCTCGGCCTGCGTCGCGAGGCCGCCGATGCGCTCCGCAACGCGCTCGAGGTCCTTGCGGTACGCCTCGGCGGTCGGGTAGCGGTCTTCGGGCTTCTGCGCGAGCGCCTTGCGGTGCACGCGGCGTAGCGCGGTCATGTCGGCGAGGTCGTGGTGCGCGGGGAGGTCGGGCACCTGCCCGGCCATGAGGCGGTGCATGATCTGCACCTGGTTCAGCCCGTAGAACGGCCCCACGCCGGCGATCATCTCGTGGAACGTGAGCGCTGCAGCGAACACGTCCACGCGCCCGTCGATCTCCTTGGCCGACACCTGCTCAGGCGCCATGTACGCGAACTTGCCCTTCACGTGGTCCGTTTGGGTTCGCTCGAGCCGGTCCGTGGCCTTGGCGACGCCAAAGTCGATGAGCTTCACGTCGCCGCGCAGGCTCACCATGATGTTTCGCGGGTTCACGTCGCGGTGCACCACGTTCATCGGCTTCCCGAACGTGTCGACGCGGGTGTGCGCGAAGTGCAGCCCGGAGAGCAGATCGCAGATGATTCGGAGCGTGATGCGCAGCGGAACCGTCTCGCCGCGATCCCGCGTCACGTTCAAGATCCGACGGACATCCACGCCCGGCACATACTCGAGCACGAGGTAGAACTCGTCGTCGATCTTGCCGAAGTCGTAGACCTGGGCGATGTTCGTGTGGTGAAGCTCGGCCGAGATCCTGGCTTCGTCCTTGAACATGCGGACGAACGCTTCGTCTTCGGAGCGCTCGGCCTTGATGCGCTTGATGACCAGGAAGCGCATGAAGGTGGAGTCTTCCACCACGCGTCGCGCGAGGTCGATCTCGGACATGCCGCCCGCACCGATGCGTTCGAGCAGGACGTAATTACCGAAGTTGCGCGGATACACCGATGCGGCCTCGGTGATCATTGTAGCAGACTACTTGTCCTTCTTCTTGTGCTTCGGAGGCTTGCCGCTGTCCGCTGTGCGCAGATCGATGCGTGTACCCTGGATGCGGGGCTGCACCTTTACTTCCATGTCCGAGAAGTAGTACTTGCCTTGCGGCAGGTAGCCCTCGAATATGCCGGTCTCGACGACCTTCGCCGCCGCAAAGCTGACCGCGTGTGATTGATCGGGATCAAACGGCATGGACTCGGCCTTGAGCTCGCCCTTGCCCGGGTCGCACGCGAGGAAGACCTGACCATAGGTGGAGTCGATCTCCCACAACCAGTCGATGACCTCGCGATCTTCACGCAGGTCGTTCGCGAGCAGCAGCCGCTGCCGGACGGACGTGATGTCGCCGACCGCTCGCGCGCCGTGGGCGCCGAACAGGTGGTCTTCGAACTTCGGCGGCACCTTCGTGGCGATGAGCGCGTCGTACGTGCGCACCACGCCGGGCCACGCGTTGCGCGTCGCCAGCTTCTCGAGTTCCTGGGACAGCCGAATGTATTCGGCTTGCGCGGCCGTATCGGTCGCAGCCGCAGCGGTCGCGTCGGAGGGGTCGGTATCGTCGGCGGCAAGCGCGGCTGAACAAGTCAAAAGATAGCTAAACAACGTGATGATCACAGAATCACCTCCGCGAGGAGAGCGGGGGCCCGCTCCGGCGCACGTGCGCGCGCCGGTGGGTCCATCATAGTCCATGACCTCGCCAAACGATCAACAGCGCGATGACCCATCCGCTTCCCTTTGCTCAAGCGTCCGCTAGCCTCCTACACTTCGCGCGGCGTATTCGTCCAGGCTACAACGGGAGCGGAGGCGGGATGTTGCTCGGGTTGATCGGCGCGGCCATGGCCGACGAGCCGGAGGGCGATTGCCCTGCGCTCGGCGTGCTGATCGCGTCGGCGTGGGCGTCTTTTGATGACGCCGAGCTGGCGAACGCCGACAAGGTGTTGCACCAGGGCCGCGAGGTGCTCGCGTGCCAGCCGGCGGTTGTGCCCACGGAGTCGCTGCTCGAGATGTTCCGCCTCGATGGCCTCGTGGCGCTGTCCCAGGCGAATCGGGAAGACGCCGTGTACGCGACGATCCGCGCGGTAACCATCGATCCGGACAGCGTACCGCCCGCCAACTACGGGCCCGAGCTCGCAGAACTGACCGCGACCTGGGTCGCCAGGCTCGCGCGCAGCGGGCAGATCAGCGCCGTTCGCGTGGAGCAGGCGTGGGTAGACGGTCGGCTGTTGCACGGGTCCGATCCGTTGGCGATCGTGCCGGGTGAGCACCTCGTGCAGTGGACCGATCCGGACGGCCTGCACTCGCAGGTCGTGGACGTAAAGCAGACCTACGAGGTGCAGGGCTCCGCGGTGATCGGGCCGCCCGACGTGGGCCCGCAGCCCGATTCGCACAAGGGTCGGGTCGCGTTCATCGGCGGAGGAACGGCGCTCGCGGCGGGCGGTGCGGGCCTCCTCGTCTGGTCTTCGGCGCAGGAGAGCGCGTTTCGCGCCGATCCGTTCGACGCGCTCCAATACGGCGACTGCGCGTTCGGCGACTCCTGCTACGCGTATGCGCGGGAAGAGGCGATCCGCGGGGAGGCCAACCGCATCCGGCTTGGGTACCTCGCAAGTTACGGGCTCGTCGGCCTGGGCGTGGTGGGCGCGGGGGCGGGCTTGTTCCTTGTGTCTGACAGCGGCGGAATTCCGAGCGGGCTCGGTTATTCCAGGCGATGGTGAGGTCGATGGGTCGGGTTGTAGCGCCATGGTTGTTCGTGTTGCTCGGGGGCTGCTGGCTCTCCGGCAGCGAGATCGCCGCCGTGATCGATGGTGACGCAGACGTCGACGCGGACGTCGACGCGGACGTCGACGTCGACGTTCCCGTGATCGTCTCGCCGCCGAACCAGGGCATCGCGAGCGACGACATCACGATCACGGGCGGGCCGTTCGGACCGGAGCCCGAGGTGCGCGTCGGTGGCGCCATGGCCGACGTGATCGACGCGACGTCCGACGAGATCACGGCCGTCGTCCCGAGCGGCGACGAAGGCTTCTACGACGTCACCGTCGAGTCCAGCGAAGGAAGCGGGGTCGCCACCGACGGCTTCTTCCGGTGGGATGACGCGACCGGGTACACGAGCGCTATCGGTGAGGTCGCCTGGTACGACTACGTCGGTTCTTACTGGATCGAGGATCCGGTCGACAGCGGGAGCGCGTTCCTGAGCTTCCTTCGTTCGTCGAACATGGCGGCCACGGCCCTTTATGGGCCGGGCGGCGTCAGCGACGAGTGCGTGCTCGACTACCAGCCTTCGATCGACGTTGAGGCGTACGACGCGTTCGGCCAGTCCCTCGCGCTCACGACCGCGACGGGGCGCCGGATGGACTTCACGTTCTCGGGCGGGCAGTGGGAGAACCCTGACTTCGGCGCGGGCGTGTGGACCAACGGCCTTTGGCGCCTCGAAGCGGAGGGTACGCCTGGCGAGTGGCCCGCTCTGGACGTACCCGGGTTCGTACGTACGCCCGACCCGTTCTCGGTCTCCCAGCCGGCCATCAACGGCAGCAATGGCCCGGACATCTTCCAGCTGTTCCAGCCTGTCACCTGGTCCACAACCGGCGGTGGCGACTTCGTCGTCATCGACATGACGCGGTACGATGTCCTCGGTGATCCGGTGGAGCGGCTCACCTGCGTCGTGGCGGACGACGGCTCGTTCCTGACGCCCCTGTTGGCCTGGAGCGATTGGAATGTGGGCCAACAGATCACGATCCTCGTCGGGCGCGTGATCGTGACGGACGTGCCACTTCCGTCGGGCGGAACCGTGCAGGTCGCAGGCGTACGATACGTGGTGGGCGCAGGCTTCCAGTACTGACGGTTCCGGATTCGGGCGCATCCTGCTAGGATGGCCACGATGTTGACGCCGGGACAGACCGTCGAGCGCTACACCGTAGAGGCCGTGATCGGCCAGGGCGGTATGGCGGTGGTGTATCGGGTGCGGCATAACGCACTTGGTTCCCTACATGCGCTCAAGATCCTAACAGTCCCAAAGCCGAACATTCGAGAGCGCCTGCTCGCTGAAGGACGCGCGCAGGCGGTGATCCGTCACGCGAACGTCGTTTCGGTCACGGACGTGCTCGAACTGGGCGGCTCCCCCGCGCTGCTGATGGAGTACGTCGAGGGGCCCACGCTCGAGGCGTGGCTCGACGAGCGCACGCCGCCGCTCGACGTCGCCGAGGAGCTGTTCCGAGGGATCTGCGCAGGCGTCGGAGAGGCGCACGCGCACGGCATGGTGCACCGGGACCTGAAGCCGTCCAACGTGTTGCTCGCACCGCGCTCCGCGACGGATCCGTCACAGGGCTTCATCCCGAAGGTCACGGACTTCGGGATCGCCAAGGTGCTGGCGGGCGACGACTTCGAGAAGAAGACGCGCACGAACATCGCGATGGGGACGCCTCACTACATGGCGCCCGAGCAGATCCGGGACGCGAAGAGCGTCGATCAACGGGCGGACGTGTTTTCGCTCGGATGCCTGCTGTACGAGCTCATCTGCGGGGTTCGTCCGTTTGACGGCACCGACGTCCTCATGATCCTGAACGCGGTGGCGAGCGGCAAGTACGATCCGCCGCGTACGCACGTCCCGGACCTCCCCGATCGGTTCGACAACGCGATCCGGCGCTGCCTCGAGATCGATCGTGACGTTCGCCTCCAGAGCTGCCAGGCGATCGTCGCGGTGCTGTCGGGCTTTGAGCCGGTCGAGGTGCGCCCCACCTGGAACCCGGGCTCCACCGACGTGGACGTCGCTCCGGCGCCGCGCGCCGAACCCACCGTCGGCCTGCACACGCCGATGCCAACCGGGCTCCCCGTACGATCCCCTGCAACCGCCGAGAACGCGTATTCAGGCGAGGTGTTTCCGAACCCCGCTCTCGGCGGGAACGGGCCCGCCCGCGAACCGGCGCCGGTGGGCGAGGCGACGGCGGACGATCTCGCGAAAGAGACGCCGAGCATGCCGGTCGATTCCAACGCGCGCACGGTCCCGCGGCCGCAGCGCCTCGAGTCGCCAGGCACGGCAGCCGACCGTGCGGCCACCGCGACGCGCCGCTCGCTCGGCTTCGTGGTCGTGGCGCTCGCCGTGCTGGTCGGTCTCTCCGGCATCGGGCTGTTCGGCTACTTGCAAGACCCCACGACAAAGGTGGCGGGAAACCACGGCGATGACGGGGCGGTGCTCGGAATCACGCAACACGCGTGGGCGCCGCTCGTCGAGATCCTTCCCCCGCCAGACGTGCCGAAGGAGACCGATGCTCCTCCGTCCACTCCCGGTGTAAGGATCGACCCCGACAAACGGCCGCCGCTGGTTCCTGAGAAGCCTCCGGGCCCGACCGCGGCGGTCACGGATCCGGGGCTCGGCCTGTTCGCCCCCAAGGACCGGCCCCCGGTCCAGGGGTTCGGGCGGGTTCGCTTGATCGGTGATGTGAAGTCGGATCTGTACGTCCACGGCCTGCTTGGCACGCCCGTCGTGAAAGAAGATGTACCGGCGGGAAAGTACGACGTGCGCGCGAAGTTCGCCGGGCAGGAATCCAAGGTCGCCTTCGAGGTGGACCTCAAGCCCGGGCAGGTCGTGGTGGTCGAGTGTTCGTCGACGTGGAACCTGTGCCAGAAGCGGGAGTGACCGGGTGGCCCGAATCCGATTGGACGCAGTTCAGAAGCGGTTCGGTGCGACCCGGGTGCTCGATCGCGTAGACCTCGACGTGGCGGACGGCGAGTACATCGTGTTGCTCGGCCGCTCCGGGTGCGGGAAGTCCACGCTGCTTCGGTGCATCGCTGGCCTCGAAGAGGTGAGCGAGGGTCGCGTTCACATCGGAGATCGCGACGTGACCGACGTGTCGCCGCGCGACCGCGACGTAGCGATGGTGTTTCAGAGCTACGCGCTGTACCCGCACATGACGGTCGCGAGGAACCTCGCGTTCGCGCTGGAGATCCGGTCGCGTCCGCGCGCAGAGATCGACGCCGCCGTCAAAGATGCGGCCGATCTGCTCGACATCGCGCACTTGCTCGATCGCCTGCCGGCGCAGCTGTCGGGGGGCCAGCGCCAGCGCGTCGCGATGGGGCGCGCGATCGTGCGCCGCCCCGCGGTGTTCCTGTTCGACGAGCCGCTTTCCAACCTCGACGCGTCGCTGCGCCACCACATGCGTTTGGAGCTGAAGCGCCTGCACAAGCGCCTCCGCGGCACGTTCGTCCACGTCACGCACGATCAGGTCGAAGCGATGACGCTCGGCGATCGGATGGTGCTGCTGGACGGCGGCGTCGTTCAGCAGGTGGGCTCGCCGCGCGACGTGTACGAGACGCCTGCGAACCTGTTCGTCGCGAAATTCATCGGCTCGCCGCAGATGAACCTGTGGGAGGCCCAGGGCCACGGCGCGCACACCCGCGTCCAGGGCGTCGATGTCGACGTTCCCGTGCCCGCTGACGGGAAGTACACGCTCGGCGTGCGCCCGAACGACGTGCGAATCGAGGCCGGCGCGCCGATGACCGCGAAGGTCGAGATCATCGAGGCGCTCGGCGACGAAGCGTTCGTGCACCTGCTGTGGGGCGAACAACGTGTCGTGGCGCGCGTGGACCCGAGGACCGCCTACGACGTGGGCGAGGACGTGCGCTTCACGTTCGGCCGCGCGCATCGGTTCGACACGACGACCGGGTCAAGGCTTCCATGAGCGTCGTCGTCTGGCACGCGTACCACGGCGCGGAGGAGCGTGCGCTGCAGGACGCGGCCGACCAATTCGAGAAGCAGAGCGGCGTGGATGTGCAGATCGTGGCCGTGCCGTGGGGTGGCTTCGACTCGAAGGTGGAGACCGCCGTGCCCCGTGGCAACGGTCCGGACGTCCTGATCACCGGGCACGCGAACATCGGCAAGTGGTCGAAGCTCGGCGTGATCGAGGCGCTCACGCCGATTGAAGGCCTGCGGCCGTTCACGGTCGAGGCGCTCACGTACAACGGAAAGGTGTGGGGCGAGCCGCTCGCGTTCAAGAGCCCGGTGCTGCTGTACGACCCGGCGGTGATCAAGGTCCCGCCGCGCACGACCGACGAGATGCTCGCGCTCGCCGCGGACCATACGGGTCCCGGCAAGTACGGCCTCGCGTACGAGGCGTCCACCGCGTACTACCACGGGGCGTGGCTGCACGGCTTCGGCGGGAGCGTGCTCGTCGACGGGCTCGCGGCGCTCGACTCGGCTCCGTCCACCGAGGCGCTGCGGTTCGTCGCGTCGTTGGCCCCCTACCTGCCCACGCGCCCCACCGCGGACCGCGTCGGGCAGCTGTACGACGATGGCAACGCCGCGATGGTGATCTCCGGCCCCTGGTTCGTCGCGGACCGCACGCGGCCGATCGCGGCGGCCACGCTGCCGATCGTGTCGGCCACGGGCCAGCCAGCGCGCCCGTACCTCACGGTCGAGGCGGCGATGTTGTGCCCGGGGCACGACGGGCAGGCGCTCGCGTTCGCCGAGTACCTGGCCGGACCCGAAGGCGCCGCGATCCGCCGCGACGAGGGATTTCAGGCCGTCGCCGCGGACGTACCGCTCACGAATCCCCTGTTGGCGACGCTCGCTGCCCAGGCCGAGAGCGCCGTCCCGTTGCCGGTCGATCCCGATGTCCAGACCGCGTTCGAGGCGGAGAACCGCGCGTTGCGTCGCGTGCTGCGCGGCGCGGTGTCACCCGAGAACGCGGCGCAAGAGGCGCAGGCGTACTGGAAGTCGCTCGTCAAGCCGCGGCCCGAGCCCGCGTCGCCGCTGCCGTACGCGATCGTAGCGACCTTCCTCGGCTTGTTGGGCGCCGGCGCGGCGGGGCGCGCGATCGGCTCGCGCACCGCGCAGATCCGCACCAACGCGACGGACTACCTGTGGGTGCTGCCCGCCACGATCGCGGTGTTCGTGCTCGTCGCCGTGCCGTTCCTCGTCGGCGCAGGCGTGAGCTTGTTCGCGACCTGGCAGGGCGACTACGTGTTCGTCGGGCTCGACAACTTCGTCAACATCCTCACCTCGCGCGACTGGCCGCTCACGTCGCCGATGTCGTTCTTCTACGCGCTGGGGGTCACGGTCGCGTGGACGATGGCGAACGTGGCGCTCCACGTCACCCTCGGGGTGACGCTCGCGCTCGCGCTGCGCGAGCCGTGGATTCGCCTGCGGCCCGCGTTTCGCGCGCTGCTCGTGCTGCCGTGGGCGGTGCCGAGCTACATCACCGCGCTGATCTGGCGGACGATGTTCGACGCGCAATACGGCGCCGTGAACCAGCTCCTGGGCGCGCAGATCGACTGGTTCGGATCGTTCTTCGCAGCGTTCGCCGCGAACCTCACCACGAACACCTGGCTCGGCTTCCCGTTCATGATGGTGGTCACGCTCGGAGCGCTGCAGGCGATCCCGCGCGACCTCGAAGAGGCCGCGATGATCGACGGCGCGGGCTACTTCACGCGGTTCCGGCACGTGGTGTGGCCGCTGCTCGCGCCCGCGCTGCTGCCCGCGGTGGTGATGGGCTCGGTGTGGACGTTCAACATGTTCATCGTCGTGCGCCTCGTGTCGGACGGCGAGCCCGATGGCGCCACCGAATTGCTCGTGTCGCAGGCCTACAAGTGGGCGTTTACGCGAGGCAACCTGTACGGCTACGCGTCGGCGTACGCGGTGATCATCTTCTTCGTGCTGCTCGCGTACTCGCGCGTCACGGCGCGGCTGCTCGCCCGGAATAAGCCATGAGGGCCCCGTCCGTCCCGGTGCAGGTCGTCGTTCACGCGGCGTTGATCGTGTTCACCGCGCTCACGCTGTACCCGATCCTGTGGGTCGTGCGGATGAGCGTGTCGCCGGGCCAGGGCTTCCAGTCGGGCCTGTCGCCGATCCCGGAGCACGTGTCGGGCGAGCACTTCCGGGCGGTGATGGGCACCGTCGCCGCGGACGGCAGCTGGTTGTTCGCCCACCAGCTGTTGAACTCGATCATCGTGTCGTGCGCAACCGCGGCAGTCGGCGTCGCCCTCGCGACCACCGCCGCCTACGCGTTGTCGCGATTCCGCTTCCCGGGCCGTGAGGCCGGAATGGACGCGTTCCTCGTCACGCAGATGTTCCCGAGCGTGGTCGTCGCGGTCCCGCTGTACGTGCTGCTCGACACCTGCGGGCTGCTCGACTCGACCGTGGGCCTCGTGCTCGTGTATGCGGCGACGTCGGTGCCGTTCTCTACGTTCACGCTCAAGGGCTTCTTCGACACGCTCCCGCGCGAGCTCGAAGAGGCCGCGTTGCTCGACGGCGCGTCGCGCCTGCAGACGTTCGTCCGCATCATCCTGCCGCTCGCGAGGCCAGCCCTCGCGGTCACGTTCCTGTTCTCGTTCATGACGGCGTGGAACGAATTCGTGCTGGCGAACACGCTGCTGTCGGACCCGCGCGCGTGGACGCTGCCCGTCGTGCTGCAGCGGTACGTGGACGACTACGGCACGCAGTGGGGCAACTTCGCGGCGGGGTCAATCCTGGTTTCGATCCCGGTCGTGGTGCTGTTCTTTGCGCTCCAGCGGCACTTCGTCGAGGGATTGACGGCCGGCGCCGTGAAGGGTTGAGCGAGCCGTCGCCCCCGAGGTGGCGTCGCGGCCTCGTGGTGCTGGGCTGGCTCGGCGCGGGGCTGGTCTTCACCTGGGGCCTCGCTCAGGCCCTGTTTCCCGACGCGACCTTCGCCCAGGGCGCCTTGCAGGTGGCCGGGGATTGGGCGGCGGTACCGGTCGTGGCGCTGCTCGTCGTGGCGCTCGTCGCGCGCGAACATCGCCTCGCGGCGGCGTCGTCGAGCGTGGTGATGCTCCACCTGCTGGCGCTGAGCGGCCTGTGGGGCTCGCGGGTGACGCCGCCGGCCTGTGGGCCTTCGATGACGATCGTGAGCGCGAACCTGTTGATGGTGCACCCGAACCCGGCCCCTCTGTTCGCGGAGCTCGAGGCCTGGGACGCCGACGTGTACGTGCTCCAGGAGTACTCGCCGCGGTGGGACTACCTGTGGATGGGGAGCCGCGTGTCGACGACGCACCCGTACGGGACGTCGCTCGTCCGCGAGGACTCGTTCGGCACCGCGATCTGGTCGCGGCACCCGATCACCGCCGAGGTGTTCGACCTTGGCGGTGTGACCCAGAGCCGCGCGCGTGTCCCGTTCGGAGCCGGTGAGATCGACCTGATCAACGTCCACGTGCTGCCGCCGCGTACGAGCGAGTACTTCCCGCTGTGGCGGCAGGGGCTCGATGATCTCGTCGCGCTCGCGGCGGATGAGGCCGTTCCGTTTGTGATCACCGGGGACTTCAACGCGAGCCCGTGGTCGAAATTCGCGCGGGACATGCACGGCGTCGCCGACGACGCTTGGGAGCTGATCGGCACGGGCTTTGGGACGACGTGGCCGAACGGCGTGTTCCCGCTGCCTCCAGCGCGTATCGACCATGTTTTCCTGTCCCGCGATCTCACGGTGACGAGCTTTGGGATCGGGGACGCGCTCGGCTCGGATCACGCGCCGCTGCGCGTCGAGATCGCGCCTCGAACCGGCGGCGGTCTCTGCGTGCAGTGAGCGGACGGCGGCGGCTCAGGATAGCGTGGGGGGTCCGTTTGGAGGAGCCGATGCGTACCCTGTTCCCACTGTTCTCCCTCGCGCTCGTCGTCGCGTGCAGCCCCGCATCGGACGAGACCGGTCTCGACACCGACTCCGCCGAGACCGACACGTTCGTGGACTCGGACACGACGGAGGGACCGTGCGTCGCCACGGTCGTACAGATCATCCCCCTCGACGGGTCGCTCGGGGTCGGCGTCGAAGAGGAGCTCTCGGTGACGTTCTCCGAGGCGTTGAACCCGAACGACGTCACGGCGTCGCTGGTCGCGGCGGACGCGAGCGTGGTTGACGTCACGGTGGAGCTCGCGCCGGACGGCCTCTCCGGGGTGATCGGTCACCCGGCGTTGGCTGAGAGCACCGCGTACACCCTCAGCGTGTCTGCTTGCGACGCGCCTTCGACGACCGGCTTCACGACCACTGCGGGGCCGGTGGACGAGACGATCGAGCACGGAACCTACGCGCTCGACTACGCCACCGTCGACTGGGTCCAGCCCGCGTGGGCATCCGCGTTCCGCGGCCTGCTCGGCCTCGACTACGTGCTGGTCGAGGTGCTCGACGTCGATCTCGCACTGCAGGAACTCGACGCGGTCGGCGCGGTCGGCTTCCTGGACGCCGTGTCCGGCGACATCTATCAGGGCGCCTGCTACGACCCGATGATCTACAACAACGTCGACTTCAGCGACAACCCGAGCTTCCAGGCGGGGCCGTCGGATCTGTACATCCCGAGCGGCAACCTCACGATCGCGAACCTGCGCATCCAGGCGGCGTTCAGTGACTCCGGGGATGCGCTCGTCGGCATCGACATCACCGGCCAGATCGACGCGCGGCAGATCCAGGAGAACTACCCGATCCTCGACGCGTGCGTGCTCGCGACGAACAACGGCGACAGCTGCGTCGCGTGTGACTCGGACGGCACGCTGAACTGCCTGAACCTGTGGCTGTCGGCCGACGAGGCGCCGCTGGTGAACAACGTCATCGATATCTACGGCATGCCGGGCCTCGACGAGACCTACGTCGCCGCCGACGATTCCCGCTGCAACCCATGAGAACCACCATGCTCCGTCACGTCGTTCCGTTCGCCCTCCTCGCCGGCTGTGCGTGCCCCGAGATCCTCTCCGTCACCCCCGCGGACGGCACAGGTCCCGTTGCGCGCGACGCGGTGATTCGCGTGGCGCTCGACGGCAAGCCCGGCAAGATCGAGTTCACCGTCACGGGACCCGACGGCGCGATCCCCGGCGCTGTGTCGCTCGGTGAGACGGAGGCGGTGTTCACGCCCACCGATCTGCTCCCCGAGGGCGCAGACATCGACTACTCCGTCGCGCTGTGCGACGCGACGTCGTACGGCACGTTCACGGTGGGGGCGATCGAACACGCGACGCCGCCTGACGAGCTCGCCGGCAACACGTATGCGCTCGACCTCACGAACGCGACGTGGGTGACGCCGCCGTCCGGCGGCGCGCTGATCGAGCAGTTCTTCGGTGGCGCCGTGCTCGTCGGCATCGAGGCGGTGTCGGCCACCGAGCTCGACGCGATCGGCGCGTCCGGCCAGGCCACGACGAACGGCGGCTGGCAGCAGGACCCCTGCTTCGCGACGATCGACTTCGAGCCGGTCGATTTCACGTCGAATCCGTACTTCAACATCCTCGCGGACTCCGTTGAGTTCACCGTACAGACGGCCGTGATCACGGTCCACAACGTCGAGATCTCGGGCGGGCTCACGTCCGACGCGGTTGTCGACGGCACGTTCGCGGGCGAGATCGACTTCCGCGAGGTGACTGCGGTGAACGACGGCTGCTCGATGGTGGGCATGATCGGGCTTTCGTGTACGGACTGCACGAGCGACGGCGAGCCGTTCTGTATGTTCATCGAGGCGGAAGACGTGACCGGCGAGGTGCTCCCGGGGCTCACGGTGGTGGCGAACGAGGACCCTCAGGAGTGCAACTGACCCGTCACAGGTCGTAGTTGCAGATCCGCCCGCCGGGCGCGTCGAACACGCCGTTCGCGTTCGCGTCGAGGTAGATCGGGTTCGTGAGCGCGCGCGGGACGGACGTCGGCGAGAACTGTGGCAGACCGTCCGGGAGGGCGCCTTCACCGAACGCGGCGACCGTGACGTGGGTGTCGCCGCTGATCGCAAGCGCGACGTCGCCGTCGAATTTCACCACGCCGTTTGGCGCGGTCGCGGGCAGCGAGGCGACCTCGTCGCAGTTCGCGAACACCACGATCTTCGTCACGTCGACGGCTGCGGGCGCCTCGACGTGCACGTGCAGCATGACCTCGCCGGTGGCCGCGACGAGCGCGCCGGGGCCCTGATCATCGATCGACACGCGCGCGAACGCGCCGCCGCTCACCACCGCCCGCCCGCCGCGGAACGCGTCGACGATCGCGGGCTCGTCGAGGTGGGCGAGGTCTTCGGGCGCAGCCACGTACACGCGCGGGTAGCCGGTCTCGTCGCCGCCGTGGTCGTCGCTGCAGCCCGTGGCGGTGACGCGGTGGCCCGCGTTGAGCAGGCTCTGCCACAGGTCGAACCGGTGGTTGCCGTCCGCGAACGGGGACCGGAAGCTGTTCATCACCTCGATGCCGTCGAAGTCCCAGGACCACAGGTCCGCGTCGGCTGCGAGCCCGAGGCGCGTCGGATCGTCGAGCGTCGGGGTGGCGGTGACCACGTCCCAACCGACGAGGTCCATGTACCCGGGGTGGTTGAAGATGTTGATCCCACCGTCGCTGCGTGCGCGCATCGCCGCGAACAGATCGGTCAGGTCGAGGCCGTACCAGCGCACCGGGCCGCCGCGCGGCGTGCCGTCGGACTGGGCCGGGAACATCGTCATGTGCTCGGGGATCGTGGCGGTGACCTCCTCACCCGAGATCTGCGCGACGCGCCCCGTGAGGCCGGCGAGGGCGATGTCTGCGCTCTGATCGGCGATCACCTCGTGCTCGGTATGCACGACCACGTCGACGCCGTGTGCTGCGGCGTGGAGCATCTGCAGCTGCGGCAACATGCGGCTGTCGGGGCTGTGCGCGGAGTGGACGTGGGTGTCGAGCGACACGAAGCCGGTGGTGTCGACGACGTGTTGGAGCGTGGCCGTGAGCCGGACCGGTGATCCCGGCGGCACGTCGATCGCCCCGGCCACAGGCTCGTACTCGAAGCCGCGGGTCGCGGTCCACGTGTAGTGTCCAGGCGGGACGGGCTCATCGCTCGTGCCCGCGGTCCAGAGGTCGATGCGTTTGCCGTCGTCGCGGCGCAGGACGACGCGGGCGGGCACGGGGCCGAGATCGTCGGTGATCGCGAGCGACACGGTCCCACCACCGCCCATGGTGATCGCGAGGTCCCCGCCGTCCGGATCGACCGCGATGGGGGCGGCCTCGTCGCGCCCCGGCTCGCGCGCGACCGCGCGGAACGTCCACGGGGTCGGGCTCATGCGCGGTACGGTGAGCGCGAACCGTCCGTCCGCGTCGGTGTAGCCGACATCGAGCGCGCCGTAGCCCTCGCCGCCGTCGGCCTGCAATTCGACGGTGGCCCCCGCGACCGGACCCGCGTCGTCGTTCACCGTCCCGCGGATCGTCACGGCGCTCGCGGTCGCGTCGGGCAGCACGTCCGGCGCGCGTGCGAGCAGGTCGGCCGCAGCCGAGTCCCCGCCGCTCACCGCGAACCACGTCGTGCGCGCGTCGGAAGCGCCGGGCGTCAGGTGGATTGGATCGGTGATCGCCTGGTCGAGGTCGATCGAGATGTCGATGCCGGCGAGGTGGGTGTGGCCGAGGTTTCCGTGGTCAACGGCGTACGCGTAAGCGCCGCTCCCACCGGTCGCCGTCAGGTACGGGATGCCCGTGTCCATCGCGAAGAAGCCGAGGTCGACGGACGACGTCGCGTACGCGCGGATGTCGTACGCCGGCGCGAACGACACGAGCGCGGCGGTGGCGAGCTGCACCTCGTCGGTGCTCGGGTTCGCGAGCCCGAAGTCGATGCGGACGACGGGGCTGTCGGGCTCGAGCACGTAGTCGACGGTCAGGTCCAGGCCCCACGGCGCGGACGCGGCCCGCCCGCCGCCGTCGTTCACGAGCGAGCGGATGAGCTCGTCGTCGGCGAGCCAGTGCTGATCGTCGGTGCCCGTCGCGCGCACGATCGCGGGGCCGCCGTCGGACCCGTCGGCGAGCACCTCAACGCGATCGGCCCTAAACCCGCGCACGATCGACTCGTTCGGGCTCGTGATGTCGAGCGACGTGAGCACGAGGCCGATCTCGTCGAGCCCGTCATCGGCGGTGGGTGCGCACCCTTCCATCGCGACGGCATCGGCGAGCGCGCCGCCGTAGTACCAGTACGTCGCGTTCGCGTCGGGGCGCGTGATCACGAACGCGGCGTGTTCGTTGGCGAGCAGGAAGTCGCCGCGCGTGCCGACGGCCACTGCGCCGGGCAGCTTCGCGTCGACGCTGATCACCCGCGCCAACGCGCCCCCTGGCGTCGGACAGCCCTCGTCGAACAGGCCGTCGCCCGTCGTTATCGACGTGTCGGTGTCGTCCTTGTGGCACGCCAGAAGCAGCACGAGCGGAGCGAGGTTGCGCATTTCTCCATCGTACCGCGGTCCTTGTGTAGGATGGCCAGCCAACGGGGGACCGATGACCGAGATCCGCGTGGCCACCGCCGAGGACGCACCCGCGATCGTCGCGCTGCACCGCGAGGTGCTCGGGGAGCGGTCCTGGTTCATCACGTTGCCGGGGGAGCTTTTCGGCGGCGTCGATCAGCGCATCCGCCAGCTGCGCGAGTTCGCGCGGAGCCACAACAGCACGTGCCTGATCGCCCTGCAGGGGCCGCGCATCGTCGGGTTCGTCACCGCGACGGGCGGGCCGCTCGCCCGCATGCGTCACACCGCGAAGATCGAGGTCATGGTCGCGAAGGACGTTCGCGGCGCAGGCGTCGGCAAGGCGCTGATGGAGGCGTGTATCGCGTGGGCGGTCGCGAGCCCGGTCGTCGAGAAGCTCGGTCTCGCGGTGTTCGCCGACAACGAACGCGCGATCGCGATGTACCGGTCGCTCGGCTTCGTCGAGGAGGGCCGGCGGCTAAGAGAGTACCGAATGGACGACGGGACCTACCGCGACGACGTGCTGCTGTGCCGACCCGTGAAGGACGCGCCTACCAGGTGACCATGCGGTTCGGCGTGCGTTCCCACTTCCCGTACATCGGGTTGGGCAGCATGAAGTACTGGCGCCCCCAGGGTGAGAGCGTCAGCGGATCCGCGGGAAGCTCGTCGGCCTCGGGGAAGTCGCCCATCTGGTCGCCGAACCAGCCGAGGACGAGCACCGGCGCGCCCCACGAACAGGCGCCCGTGCCGGTGCGGATCTCGGTGCGGCGCGTCCGCTTCTCGGAGATCCACTTGGGCGGCGCTACCGCGTTCGGGATCGTGGCGGCGACGCCTGGACGCGCCGTGCACAGGAGGTCTGTCGCGCCCATCAGGCCGTTCTTTTCGAGCACGATCTTTGACGAGACGGGATCGTGCCGGTTCGTGACGAACGCGATCGTCCCGCCCGCGTGGTGCACCGCGTCGGTGAACGCGCGCGCGCCCGGCGTGGTCTTCGCTTCGGCGCGCAGCTCCCACGCGTCCCACGCCGCGTCCGAGAACAGGTCGTTCTCGAGCTGGAACTGGATGTTGTCGATCGCGGTCTCGTCGGCGTCCATCACGACGGCCCACTTCGCGCCGGCGGGCAGCGCGGCGGCTTCAGCGAGCACGGCGCCCTGGGCGAGACGGTACGTCTGCTCGGCGAGGAGGCGGTACTCTTCGCTGTCGCGCATCCACTTCGTCGCGACGTCCACCTCGGGAACGATCGGTTTGACGGGTTCCTTCGGAGGCTTTGCGAACGCCAGCGTCACGAGCACCACGGACCACATCGAGGACCTCCCGGCAGCAACTGCGACGGTGGCGGGTTAACCGTGCGAGGTTCGGAGGTCCATCGTGAAGAAGCTCGCCACAGCGCTGTTCGCAGCCGCCCTGCTCGTGTCGTCCGACGCTCGCGCCGACAAGACCAAGCGCCTTGAGCCCGCCGAGAAGGACGCGTTCGTCGCGTTGCGCGTGTTCATGGGCGACAAGGAAGAGAAGGAGTGGCTCAAGCTAAAGACGCGGTCGGAGCGCGATGAGTGGCTGAAGAAGAACGGATCACCAAAGTCGTACTGGGACATCTGGTACAAGCTCGACGCGGACACGCAGAAGGACATCCTCGCTGGCGACGTGAAGATCGGCTTCACGCAGGAGGAGGTGTTCCTCGCGTGGGGTGAGCCGGCCGACCGGTACCGGCTGCCTGGCCGCCCGGCGTCGTGGTCCGAGATGTTCGTGTACAAATTCGAGGAGACGACCAAAGGCGAGACGCTCGTGTGGGTCGAGGGCAGCAATCAGACCTACAAGGCCCTCAAGACCTGGCAGGTGCGCCTCACGGTAGACGACTCGCGGGTGACGAGTATCGAGCAGAAGGACGGTTGGGAGTAGGATGCCGCTCGCGGTCGTGACGGGCGCCGGCGGGGGCATCGGCGGCGCCACGGCGCGACGGCTGGCCCGCGACGGGTACCGACTCGCGCTGTGCGATATCGACGCCGCGGCCCTGACGGCGATCACCGGCGAACTTGGAGCGAGCGTCATCGTCTCCGAGGTCGTAGACGTCGCGGCCGCTGACGCCGTGCGCAACTTCGCGACGCGCGTGCTCGAACACGGCGCCCCGGACGTGCTCGTCAACAATGCGGGTGTGGGGGTGGCGGGCCCGTTCGTGCGCACCAGCACCGAAGACTGGCAATGGATCGTCGGTGTGAACCTGATGGGGCCGGTCAACCTGCTCCACGCGTTGCTTCCCTCGATGATCGAAGCGGGCCGCGGCCACGTCGTGAACGTCGTGTCGATGCTCGCCTACTTCGCGCCTCCGGCGGTCTCCCCCTACGTCGCGACCAAATACGCGATGCTCGGGCTGTCGCTGTCGCTGCGGACGGAGCTTCGCCAGAAGGGGATCCGCGTATCGGCGGTGTGTCCGGGCCTCGTCAACACGAACATCGTGGCGAACTCGCGGGTGCGGACTGCGAGTGACGGGCCGCGCCGGAGCGTCGAGGCCTTGTTCAAGCGCGGGCGCGACCCTGCGCGGGTCGCTGACGCGATCGCGGGTGTGCTGGTGCGCGATCGTGCGGTGTTGCCGGTGTTCCCCGAGGCCTGGGCGCTGTGGTACGCAGGCCGGATATCGCCCGACGTCGGCACCGCGCTCGGGCGGATGGTCCTTCGCCGCGTGGTCGGTCGGGAGGGCGTTCGCGACGAGCGCGACGCGATGAGCGCTACAGCCCCTTCGCGAAGTACCCGATAATCGCGCTTCGGCGGACGATTCCCATCAACACGCCGCGGCTATCCACCACCGGCACGAAGTTCTGATCCGCTGCGCGCGCGAGCAGCTCGCGGATGTCGGTCGTCGCACTTACGGCGCGGTTCTCGAACCGCCGGGGCACGTCGGCGAGCGACACGGTCTCGGTGTTCTTGAACGAGAGGTTGCGCTCCTTCATCGCCCACAACAGGTCGCCTTCGGTGAGGGTGCCGACGTACACCCCGTCGTCCGACACCAGGGGCACGGCCGCGTAGCGGTGGAATTGCATCCGCTCGAGCGCCTGCCGCACGGTGCACCGCGCTGGGAGCGCGATGACCTCGGCGAGCGGCGTGAGGAAGAACGCGACGTTCACTCGGCGTCGGTCTTTACGCGAAGCGCATGGCGGTAGCGGGCGTTCTTGTTGGAACATTCCCGCGAGCAATACATCGAACCGGAGCGCACGGTGTTTTCGCACTCGTGCCAGGCGCACAAGGACGGGTCGCGCTCCTTGGCCTTCGACTTCTTTGCCGGCGCCTTCTCGACCTTCTTGTCGGCCTTCTTCGAGGGCTTGGCCTCGACGACCTTCTTTGATTTTTCTGCCTTTGCGGGTGCCTTCTTGGCGGCCTTCGCAGCGGCCGCTGCCTTGGCTTCCTTCTCGGCCTTGAGGTCGGCGACCTTCTTGGCTGCTGCCTTTTCGGCCTTCAGATCAGCGGCCTTCTTTGCCGCGGCCTTCTCGGCCTTCAAGTCGGCGGCCTTCTTCGCAGCGGCCTTCTCGGCCTTCTCCTCTGCGGCGAATTTTGCAGCCTCAGCGGCCTTCTTTGCCGCCTTGTCGTCAACCGCCTTCTTTGCGGGTTTTTCTTCCGCGGCCTTTTTGGACGGCTTTTCGTCAACCGCCTTCTTTGCGGGTTTTTCTTCTGCGGCCTTCTTGGAAGGCTTCTCATCCGCGGCCTTTTTGGATGGCTTTTCGTCGTCGGCCTTCTTTGCTGGCTTTTCGGCGACCTGGGGTGCCTTGCCTTTGGCCGGCTTCTCCGACGGTGCCTCGGGTGGGGTGCCCTTGGTCGGACGCGCCACCTCTTCGGAATCGTCGTCGTCGTCGTCGTCGTCTCCGAGGTCAAGCGGCGCGGACTTGGCGACCATCGACTTCGTCTTCGTCGCCATCACGGCTTCTTGGGCGACTCGGCGTTCCCGTCGCGACTCCCCCTCGGCCTTCACGCGCGCCAATTTTTCGGCCCGGGCCTCGAGGCGTGCGGCGCGGGAATCCGCCTTTGAACCGCGGCGGTTTCGTTCTTCGTCGCGACTTCCCCGCTCGGGCGCGGCCCGCCACCGCGAGACCTCGTCCGGTTGGCGCATCTTTGGAAGGTCGACACCGAGCTTTCGCTGCATGGCGGCCTGGCGGAGCATGGCCGCGCGGAGCTTCTCGTCGCGTTCGCGCTCTTCGCGCTCCTTGACCTCCTCGGCCTCGACCTCGGCGCCATGTTGCGCGACCCAGGTTTCATACTCTGCTTTCTGGCGCTCGTGCTCCTGAATCGCCGCCGGGCCGAACAGCTGCTTTCCGCATCGGCACGAGAAGATCAGATCGACGACGTCGCCACGGTAGCCGTGTGCGCGTGGGTCCCTCTCGATGCCGCAGGCCTGGCTGCCGCATTTGGGACACTTGAGCTTGAAACCCATAGTTCAAACCTCGATTTGCGCCTTCACAGCATAGAAGCCGTGACGACGCGGCCCGTGAATGTGCGCGCTTCCGGGCCTCAGGTCAAGGGAGACCGAGCGGTTCCTGCGTTCATTCCCCCAGGAAGGTCCCGATTCCGGGGGCTTCGTGCGCAGGCAAATATTTGTGCGAGACTCGTGCAACGCGCGCTCTGCGGCGCCCTTGGAGACGACGTGACCACGTTCCTGCTTACGGCGCTCGCGCTCGCTTCGGACCCCGCGACCTCTGAACCCCGCGGCTGCCACGGTGTCTCTACGGGCCGCGCCGGGTGGTTGCTGCGCGAACCCACCGCGGCGGCGGCCCAGGATGACACCGAGGCGTTCAAGCATCTGTACGAGGCTGCGCGGGCAGGGGAGGACGATCCGAGGCGCGTCGCGCGCGGCCGTCTGCCAGCAGATGCACGCGATTATCAGGTTCTGCTCGTGAAGGGCTTGTTCGGCAATCACATGCCCGGCTATTTCCACCCGGCCGAGAAGCACCTTCGTCGACTCGGGCTTCACGTGCGCATCCTGAAGGTCGGCACGGACGCGTCGGTGGCGACCAACGCGCAGACCGTGCGCGACGCGGTGGTGCGTTCGTACGCTCGAAACGAGCGCCCTGTCGTGCTGGTCGGGCACAGCAAGGGCGGCGTCGACGTCCTCGCTGCCCTCGCGCTGTATCCGGACATCGTGCCGTCGGTTCGCGGCGTCGTCGTCATGCAATCGCCCTACGGAGGGACGCCGATCGCGGACGACGTCGAGGCGTGTCCGGGGATGCGAATCGCCACTGGCGTGGTCGTGGGAGGGTTGCTGCTCGGCAGCCCGAAGTCCGTCGCGGACCTCACCTACGACAGGCGGCGCGACTTCATCACCGCCCACCCGCTGCCCGCCGGCGTCCCGGTCGTATCGCTCGCCACGTCCCGCGCGCCTGCGTTCGGCCAGGTGCTGCAGGCGTCGTCCACCTACCTCGAAAAGCAGTACGGGCTCGCGTCCGATGGGCTCGTGGTTCCGGACGACGGCATCGTCCCTGGCTCCCGGATGGTCCGCCTCGACGACATGTCGCATGCCGAGTCGGTGCTGCGCGATCGAATCAAGGGCGGAAATTACCGACCCGGCCCCGTTGCGGAGGCCGGGATCGAGCTGCTGTTGACGCCCCCGTAGGGGCAGTCGTTAGCGGCGGGCGCGCCGCGCGAGGAGGGCGACCAGACCGAGCAGTCCGACCAGACCGGACGCGTTCGTGGGCTGGCTGGAGCAGCCGCATCGGCCGCCCGTCTCTGCGCCGGGCTCGAGGCCGACTTCGCCGTTCGTGTCGTCGCCGGTGTCGTCCGCGATCGGCGTCTCGACGACGAAACCTTCGCCGCGGAGGGGCACGACGATCTCGGGATGGACGGGGTCGTTCGTGTGGATGGTGAGCGTGCCGACCGAAGAACCTTCGTCCTCGGGCGCGAACACGACGGTGATGACAGCGTCGTCGTTCTTCATGGCCGTGAACGTGGAGTTGACGACGTCGAAGCCCTGGCCTTCCACGTCGACCTGGCCGACGAGCTTGACGTCACCGAGGTCGCGGATGGTGATGTCCATCGAGTCGCTGTCGCCGACTTCGATCTCGCCGAGGTTGACCGTCGTGGTGCGCACGTCCACGGCGGGCAGCGCGTGGTTGAAGTGCGACTGGGCGAGGAGGTTGACCTCGCCCTGCTCGAGCTGCCAGGGGTAGGTGAGGAAGTCGCCGGACGAGATGCAGCCCCACGTGCTGTAGCAGGCGCCGACTTCGAGGGTGATGTTGAGGCTGAACGTGGACGTCGCGGTGCCGCGCCATTGGGCGTCGACCGGCATCGTGCCGCGGTTGGTGTCCGGCGTCTCGAGCAGGGCCTGCTCGCCCTGGAACGAAATGGACTGGTCGTTGGTGACGATGTTCGTGCCGCTGATGTTCGTCGAGCAGTCAGGCGCGATGCGGCCGTCGAACGTGAACATGAGGTCGGTGTCGAGGGGGACCTCGAAGCCGACGTCGACGAAGTCTTCCGGCGTGATGGCGACGTTGGCGAGCATGGAGCCGCCCGCGATCAGGAGGGAGTCGAAGTTCGACGCGCCCGACCAGTCGAACGACTGTCCCCAAACGCGGTTCGACCAGATGAACGAGCCGAAGTCGACGTAGGCGTCGAACAGGATGTCGGTGCGGACAGCGAGATCCGCGCTTCCGCCGTCCGTGAGGCCGGTCCACGCGTGCTCGAGTTCGGTCGCCTGGCCGGTCAGGGCGGCGTCGCCGAGGAGCGAGAGGTCCAGAAGCGCGTTGGTGTCGACGGTGAGCTTGACGCGGACCGTGCTGGTCTCGTCCGGCAGCCACATCGTGTAGCCCTGGCCCTTGAACAGCTGGGCATCCGTAGCTTTGAACTCGACTTCGGAGGCTTCGGTGGTCCACGAATCGTTCGGGGTCGCAGCGAAGGCGGAAGACGACACACAAGTCGCCGCGAGGGCGAACAAAACGGTGCGCATAAAAACTCCAGAAAAAACGACCTTGGGAAAATCCCGGGGGTCCGTTCGCGACACCAAAGGGTGAATCGCGGACGCGGACAAGGTACCCGGTCTATTCTGCGTCGTCCACTGCGGCCTGGCCAAGTCGGCCATCTGCCCGCGCGGCAAGCCAACTTTCCATGAATCGGTTGAGCGATCCGTTCAGCACCCGACTGACGTCGCCCGTGGTCTCGCCGGTTCGGAGATCCTTCACCATCTGGTAGGGCTGAAGGACGTAACTGCGGATCTGGCTGCCGAAGTCGATCTTCTTCTTGGTCGCGTTGACCGCGTCTTTCTCGGCGTTTCGCTTGTCGAGTTCGAGCTGGTACAGCTTGGCGCGAAGCATCTTCATCGCCTTGTCGCGGTTCTTGTGCTGGCTACGCTCGGCCCGGCACAACACGGCGATGCCCGTCGGGTGATGGATCAGGCGCACCGCGGAGTCCGTGGTGTTGACGTGCTGCCCGCCAGCGCCCGAGGCTCGCATCGTCTGCATCTCGATGTCGGCCGGGTTGATGTTGATCTCGATCTCGTCGTCGACCTCGGGGTAGGCCATCACCGCCGCAAAAGCCGTCTGGCGACGAGCGTTCGCGTCGAACGGGCTGATCCGGACCAGCCGGTGAACGCCCGACTCCGCCTGCATGTAGCCGTACGCATAGGGGCCGCGGATCGCAAACGACGCTGACCTTATGCCCGCGTCCTGCGCGTCCTGTTGATCGAGCAGCTCGACGGCATAGCCCTGGTCCTTGGCCCAATGCAGGTACATCCGCATCAGCATCTCGGCCCAGTCCTGCGCGTCCGTCCCGCCCATTCCGGAATTGATCTCGACGATCGCCCCCAACGAATCCTGCTCTTGCGAGAGCAGCCGCCGGGTCTCAAGCGACTTCACGTCGTTGTCCATCTGGTCGACGATCTTCTGGGCTTCCTGAGCGGTCTCGCTGTCGTTGGCTTCCTGGGCCAGTTCGATCAGCGTCTCGGCTTCTTCGACCTTCTCGACAAGCGACTTGTAGTCGCGCAGCGTTCGTTCGAGGCCACCTTTTTCCTTCAGGACCTTCTGGGCGCGCGCAGAGTCGATCCAGAATTCCGGCATCGCCGCCTGGCGATCGAGATCGTCTACGCGAAGCTGCTTTGTCGGGATGTCAAAGATGCCCCCGGAGCGCTTCGATGCGCTCGGCGAGAGGCTTGAGGGCGATGCGGACGTCGTCGTACATGGTCGGATCCTTGCGACGCCCGGTAACCCGTCGGCGTCAGCGCTGCCGCCGCGCCTTGATCCAGTCGAGCAGCGCGCGCGGCTCCTGGCAGGTCGGGCACTTGGCCACCGCCTTCTCCAGCGCGCCTTCGGACTCCGCGTCCAGGCCGAGCGGCAGCAGGACGGACACGAGGTACATCTCGGGGAACACGTCGTCGGCCTTGGCGTTGGTGCGCAGGACCTCGTAGGTGGTCCATGCCTCGGTCACCTGGGCCTGCTCGACGGCGTCGAGGGGCACGGGCGTGACGGTGGAGCTTCCGCCGCGAACGAGCGTCTGGCCGGCCTGGTAGGTCTCGGCCTGGCGCAGCATGATCGGCAGGTTCTCGAGGCTGCGACCGACCGCGGGACCCTGGTCCTGAGTCTTTGCCTCGCCGAGTTTCGCGTCGCCCTTCTCGGTGCCGACGACGAGCGACGCCTTCCCGTCCCACCCTTCACGGCGTCCGCTGCCGAAATAAAGGATCTCCAGGTGGCCGCCGGGCGGCACGTCGACGAGATCCCCGACGCGCAGCTTCATGTACGGCGACACCGGCGCAGACGTGGTGGCCGAGGCGCCCTTGTACGTGACGGTGCCGCTGACAGCGACCGCGAGCCCGGCGTCGGCGGGCACCGGCGAGGACGCGGCTGGTGGGCCTGCGACGGCGGTCTCAGGGACCAGGACGGGGAGGGCTGCCAGGAGGGCGAGGAGCAGGAACCGCATCGATGACTCCTTCGAGGTCGAGTACCTCGAAGACCGAGACGACGCGATCTCTTCCCTTCACTGGAAGCTCCGCCTCGCGCCCCACGCGCAGCGACGGACCGATCGCGTCGACGACCTGTCTCGTAACGAGGATGCGACACCCGACCTTTCGCGTAAGTCCCTCGACGCGCGAAGCGACGTTCACCGTGTCGCCGATGACGGTATACTCGGTCCGGCGTTCAAAGCCGACATTTCCCGCCACGGCGGGGCCCGTATGCACGCCGATCCCAACGTCGAATTGGGGGAGGTCGCGCCCCTTGAAGCGCACCTCCATCCACCCACGGAACTCGTCGACCGCCTTGGACATGTCGAGCGCTGCTTGGACGGCCCTTCGCGCGTGATCGTCGTGGGGCACGGGCGCGCCGAACACGGCCATGACGGCGTCACCGATGAATTTGTCGACGACCCCGCCGTGGTCGAGGATCGGCCTGCAGACGCGGCCGAAGTACTCGTTCAGCATCTCGACCACCTCCTCCGGTGCGAGGCGCTCGGACATCGTCGTAAAACCTTGGATGTCGCTGAACAGCACGGTGAGTTCGCGCCGCGCGCCTCCGAGCCCGAGGCCCTGGGGCGACGACAGGATGTCCTCGACGACCGCGTCAGAGACGTACCGAGCGAACACGCTGCGCAAGAAGCGGCGCTCGCGCTCCTCGCGGCGGAACCGGAGGCCGAACGCGCCGCCCGCGACGAGCAGCCCAGCGATGGCGAGGCTGGTGGCGGGCACGAGCACGGCGGCGTTGGCGAACAGCGCGAAGCCGAGCGGTGGGAGGACGAGCTCGTAGACGAACAGCGCGGCGAGGCTCTTCCGGAACGAGAGCTTCGACATCGCGATCGAAAGGCCACCGCACGCGGCGAAGAACGCGAGCATCCGCCCCCAGGGCCCCATCGCGCGCACGTGTCGCGTGCCGAGCAGCGAGTGGACGATGTTCGCGTGTACCTCGGCGCCCGGCATGCGCCAACCGCCTTCGTAGGGGGTGAACGGCGTAGCGAACACGTCGGTGGTGCCAGCGTGATCAGCGCCGATGATCGCGATTCGTCCCTTGATTTCGGCCTTCTCGTCCGCGGTGAGCTGCCCGGTGACGAGCTTCCATAGCGGCAGTCCGCTGTGCGTGCGCGACGGTCCATCCCAGGTGATCGGCGCCCCCACGTCCGCACACGTGACGCGGCGTCCGCCGAGGTCCCACCCGGCGGCGTCGAACGGGAGATGCTCGTGGCGGAGCACCAACGCGAGGGCGAACGTGACCAGCGGGCGCTCCCCACCAACGATCGGACACGGCTCGAAGCGGCGGACGACGGAGTCGTTGTCGAGCACGAGGTTGTCGATGCCGATCGACTCGCGTGGATTCGGCTGGAGCAGCGCGGCGTACGGCCCCATCGGCAGGTCATATACGGTGCCCTGCGCGGTGCGCACGGTGGAGCCGACGAGCACGACGTCGCCTTGCAGCAGCGCGGCCGACATCGGCGCGTCCCACGTGCGGCTCGCGTCGTCGAAGCCGTTGGTCGCGAGCCACTGCTCCGCTGACGCCTTCAGGAGGAAGTCGATGCCGATCACCGACGCGCCCTCGGCCCGGAGCGTGTCGATCGCCTTGGCGAACACGGGCGCCCAGAAAACGAACGGATCGTCACAACACGGGTGTGCGAGCGTCGCGTCGTCGACCCGGATCATGAGGACGTCGTCGCGTTCGTGCCCGACGTGACCGAGGATCGCGTGCCACGCGTCGGTCTGCAGCGTCTCGCCCCGGTCGAGCGCGCCGATCGCCCAAAGACCCTGCATCACCGCCGTGCACGCGGCTGCGAGGCCGAGCATGCGCAGCCACGGGACGTGCGGTCGCTCGCGATGGGAGGCGGGTTCCACGTCGACCATGGTAACAACACGTCGTGGCATCTTCCGAACGCGAGTCCGCATTCATCGCGGCGTCCAGCCGCGGGTCCCTCGTGACGCCGCTTGTAGGTGCCGCGTGGGCGCTGCTCGGCGCCGTCGCAGCGGGCGTGGTGCTCGTCGGTGACGGGCCGGTCGCCCTGGGGGTCGAACGCCTGGCGCCGCTGGCCGTTTTTTGCCTGCACGTCGCGCTCGGAGGAGCCTGGTCGTGGCGCGCCCTGCGACGTCCGGGACGTGGTGGCGTGGTGCTGGCGCTGCTTCCCGCGGTCACGCTGCTCGGGATCGTTTGGCTGCCGGCTGTCCCACACCTCCGCCGCGTCGCTGAGACCGCGGGTGCGCACGGCCCGTCGGTGGTGCTCGTGACGCTGGATACCTTTCGCGCCGACCACCTCGGCGCGCTCGGCGGTTCGGCGAGCACGCCGAACCTCGATCAACTCGCTGACCGCGGGCTCGTGTACGAACGTGCGTTCGCGTGCGCGCCGCTCACGGCGCCGTCCCACGCGTGTCTGTTGTCCGGCCTCGCGGTGCCCGAACACGGCCTGCGCGGCAACGGGGGACACATCGACGTCGCGACGGTCGCGGCGACGATCGCCGCGCGCGGCTATCGGACCGGCGCGTTCGTTTCCGCGCGCGTCCTGTCGAGAGAGACAGGTCTGGACGACGGCTTTTCGCACTACGACGACGCGTGGACCGTGGCGCAGCGGCTCGCGTTCGTACCGGTGCTGCACCCGCTCGGTCGTATGGGTCCGGTCGAGCGGAGCGGCGACCGCTCTGTCGAGCGCGCCCTGACGTGGCTCGCGTCGGGAGCGGCCCCCGCGTTCCTGTGGGTGCATCTGTATGATCCCCACGTACCGTACGCTCCGGACCTCGCGCACGCTCCCTCACCCGCGTTGCTCGAAGGCGCGCGAGCGGCCGACGAGGCCGCCCGGCGCGCGGGCGATCTCGGGGACGTCGAAGGCGCTCACGCAGACGAGGGACGCCTGCTCTATTCGGCCGAGATCGCCACCGTGGACGCGCGGGTAGGCAAGCTCGTGGACGCACTGCCGACGGACGCGATCGTCGTCGTCGTCGGTGACCACGGGGAGGCGCTCGGTGAGCACGGCTATTGGTTCAACCATGGCGCGCTCCTGCACGACCCCGCCCTCCACGTGCCGATGATCGTGCGGTGGCCCGGGCGCGGGGACGGCGTGCGGGTTTCGGGCCTCGTCGCCACCACGCGCGTGGCGCGGATCCTCGACGCTGCGACCGGCGGACCGGCTGTGGATCTCGCGTCGGCGGACGACGAGGTGCTCGCGTACACGCCGGGGCAGCAGAACCGCCGGCCTCCTGCCGGTGCGATCGGCAGACATACGGTGCCGACGGCGGCGATCCGGTTCAGCGCCGAGAAGGTCGTCGCACGCAAGCACGAACCGGCCGAGTACTTCGACCTGTCCGTCGATCCCGGTGAATTGTCGCCCATTGCGGTTCCCGCGGGCCGGGAGGAGGCCGCCATTCGAGCGTCGTCGGTCGCCGTGCCAGGCGACGACGCGGACGTGGAGCGGCTCAGGTCGCTGGGCTACGTGGAGTGACGCTGCGACAGGCGTTGGACCAGCGCTGCGAGGTCTCGAAGGCGAAATGGCTTCTCGAGGATCCGCGCGGGGCGGGCATCGACGAACGCCTGTGCGCGAGGCGTAAACGCGCCGCCGGTGACGAAGCCCATACGAGCGGCCTGGTTGGCGTCGAGCGCTGAGACCTGTTCGTAGAAATCCATGCCGGTGACGTCGGGCATCATCACGTCACAGAGGATCGCGTCAAACCGCGCGCCGTTGGCGAGAATCTCGAGGGCCTCGGTAGCGCTGGCACAGGACACGACGCGGTGTTGGGCGAGACCGGACACCATCACCATCCGCAGATCGGGCTCGTCGTCGATCAGCATCACCGTGAGTGCAGTCGCCTGAGTGTCGACGGTTGGTGGCAGTGACGGGGGCGTTCGATTCGCAGGCGCCTTGGGCAGGCGCAGTCGAACGACCGTGCCTTGACGCGGGGTGCTGTCGAGTGCGATCTCGCCGCTCATCCCTCGAATGATGTCACGGCAAATCGTGAGGCCGATGCCGGTTCTACTTTCGCGCCGCGCGAAGAACGGTTCGAACGCATTGGCTGCGTCTTCTGGCTCCATGCCGATGCCGGTGTCGCCCACCTCGATGACGATGTCCGAACCCACCTCCCGCACGCCAAGGTGGATCTCGTTCCGGGCGGCGTCACCTTCCGGGATCGCCTGCGCCGCGTTGAGTAGCAGGTTGACGAGCACCTGAACGAGCCGCGCCTCGCTCCCGCAGACCGGCGGCACGCGCTCGATGGTGCGGACAAGCTTTGCGCGGTGGCGAATCTCGTTTCGCGTGAGGGCGAGCGCCGAGGTGATCGCGTTTCCGACGTCCACCGCGTCGCTGTTGGCGTCCGGTCGGCGATTTGCGACCCGGAGATCGGCGACGATCGCCGAGACGCGACCACAAGCTTTTTGAACCGAGGCGAGGTGGGCGCGCGTGGCGACGAGATCGCCGTGTTCGAGCGCGGTGGTTGCCTGCTCGACATGCCCTGTCGCGATGGCGAGCGGGTTGTTGATCTCGTGGGCGAGGCCTGCGGCGAGCGTGCCCATCGTCGAGATGCGCTCCGCCTGGGCGAGTCGCGCCTCCATCAGGCGCCGCTCACCGATGTTCGTCATCGCGCCGACCATTCGAATCGCGCGCCCGTCACCGTCACGTACGACGACGCCACGATCGAGCGTGGGGCGGTATTGCCCGTCGGCATGGCGGAACCGGTACTCGTCACTCCAGGAATCGCCGCTCGAGAAGACGCCGGTGATCTTCTGTTCGACCCGGTAGCGATCCATCGGGTGCACGTTCGCGAGCCACCAGGCGTAGTCGCTCGCAAGCGGTAGCGAATAGCCGAACTGAGCGGTGATGCCGTCGGACCACACGATCGTTCGTGTGACCACGTCGAGATCCCACATCGCGTCGGACAGGGTGCGCGCGAGAAGTGCGAGCCGTTCATCGGCGTCACGTGCCGTGAGGAGAACGGCGCACCTCGCCGCTACCAGCGTCCCCGACAGCGGCCCGGCGATGAAGTCGTCAGCGCCGAACGCACCGGGATCAAATCCGGGGCCGACGTCGGTGGGGTTGACCCAGGCGAGGCAAGGCGTTTCGTGGGTACGCGCTGGTGACTGGGAGGGCGCTGCACCGCGCCGATCGAGGAGCAACACGTCACGCGGGCCGCGTCGGGCGTCGTCGAGTCGCGCGTCGAGCCCGAGCTTCACGAGGTCGTCGCGCAGGTCACCGAAGGTGTCGCCGCAAAGGACGATTCGCGCGGTGTGCATCGACCCTCCCGGATGCCGTGGTTATCTCGTTCGCTATGGGTCTGCTTTCGATACTGGCGCGTGCGTTTGGGCTGGTACCACCGGTAGTGCCCCGGGAGCCCGAACCCTTCGCCCTCGGCGATTCTGCCAGAAAGCGGCTGGCACAATTGCCTGTCGGCACGATCGTTATCGTTTCGACCACGCCGATGCCGGGTGGACGTTTGCCGGTCGTGCGCGAGGTGGCGTCGGATCTGCCCGTAGATCCCTCCCTCGGCGTGGTGATCGACGCCGCGAGCCGGGACGCCATGCGTGGGCTCGTACTCGAATACGACGGCACGCGGTTTTACGCGTCGCTGGCGCTGCGCGTCGAGCCGCGGGAGACGCCCAACCCCGAGAGCCGCCTGTACGAGGTCGATCGTCTGCTCGCTCATGGGAAGCCGAGGTTCTTCGCTTCGGGGTCGGACGCGCCGCCCCTCGCGCGGCGAGTGCTCGCCATCCCTGGCGTTTCGGCGGTTTTGTTTCGCGACAATGCGGTAAGCGTACAGCGGCAGCCTGGGCTCGGCTGGGCTGTGCTCGACAGGTCCGTAGATGCCGCTCTGCGCGAGCACTTCCTCGCGTGCGGGGACCCTCTCCCGGAGATGGTGGCGGCCTCAGCGCATGACGGCCTGCACGGTCGCGTCGCCCAGCTCGTGGCCGATCGAATCGCGCCGGCGATCCACGCGGACGGCGGCGACATCGAGATCGTCGACGTCCAGGACGGTGTCGTCCACGTCCACCTTATCGGCGCCTGCGAGAGCTGCCCGGCGGCCGATGCGACGTTGAAATTGGGCGTCGAACGAACCTTGCGGGAGGCGTTTCCCGGCGAGGTTCAACGTGTTGTGTCAATCTGACGTGGGGGAGGCGAGACATGCTGGTTGGCATTTTGGGTCCGCCGAAGGGCATGTCCGAGGGGCGCGTGTTGGTCACGCCTCGGCAGGCTGGCTTGCTCGATCATGGCGGCGTTCGCGTGATCGTGGAGAGTGGGGTCGGTCGCGCTGCCGGCTTTGAAGACGCCGATTACGCCGCTGAGGGCGCGTCGATCACCGCCAGCCGCGAACAGCTGCTCGGCGAGTCGGATCTCGTGTTGTCGGTGGCCCGCCCCGAACCGGCGGAGTGCGCCGTGGTTCGCGCGGGCTCCACGTTGATGGGGATGTTCCACGTCAACGAAGACGCTCCGTTCGTCGAGGCGGCCGTCGCCCGCGGAGCGAACGTCGTCGGCCTCGAGCGCGCGCAGACCGATGACGGGCACCACCCGTTTCGCGAGCGCATGGCCGAGGTCGCTGGCGTGGTTTGTGCCCAACTCGCAGCTGAACTGCTGCTGCGCCATCGCGGGGTGTTGCTCGGCGGGGTCGCCGGCGTGCCGCCGGTGGACGTCGTGGTTGTGGGAGCAGGGCACCTCGGTCGCGCCGCGACGCGCGCGTTTTCGGGCGCTGGTGCGACGGTTCTCGTATTCGACCGGTCGCTCAGCGCGCTCGAGGCGGTGGAGCGCGAAGGCCTGCGGCGTGTCCAGACGATGCTCGCCGGCCCGTCGGAGATCGCCGACGCAGCCGCCTGGGCGGACGTGTTGATCGGCGCGGTTCGGCTGCCCGATGGCCCACCTCCGAAGGTGCTGTCCGCGATGCAGGGGCATCACGGTGCTGTCTGGCTCGACCTGTCCGTCGACGAAGGGGGCTGCATCCAAGAGTCTCGCCCCGTCTACCGCGCCGAAGACGCCTATGTGATCGAGGGCGTGCTGTGTTGCCCGGTGCCGAACCTCGCGTCGTGGGCCGCCCGCACGGCGTCCCGCATCGGCTCGGCCCTGCTCGCGCCGGTCCTCCTCGCGGCGGCCGAACGAGGCAGGTTCCAGCTCTCCGCCGAACCCTGGCTCGTCCGAGGGGCGCTGTCCTGAAGGGGTCCGTGACGCAAAGGCGAGCCGCGGGCCTGGTCGCCACGATGGTGGCCGCCGTGGTGTGGCTTCCCGTCGGTGAGAGCTTGTGGCTCAACGCGATGGACCCCTGGTGGACGTCCACGATGGTGGAGACCTGCGGCGCTCACCTGCCGGACTACCGTCCGATCGCGATCGAACAGATGCCACGCCACGCCGTGCGGGCGGCGCTCACGAGCGAAGACCAGAAATTCTTCACACACGATGGCTTTGATTGGGACGCGATCGAGAAGGCCTGGAGCGCGTACGGCAAGAAGACGGGTCATCCGCTCCGCGGCGGTAGCACGATCAGCCAGCAGGTGTCTCGGAACGCGTTCCTCTGGCAGGGACGCAACTGGGTCCGAAAGGGGCTCGAGGCGTGGTTCACCGTATGGCTGGAGCTGTTGGTGCCCAAGGACCGGATCCTGGAGGTGTACCTGAACGTCGCCGAGATGGGCCCGTGCACGTTCGGCATCGAAGCCGCGGCCCACCATTGGTACGGAAGACCCGCGTCTGAGCTCGAGCCTGTCGAGTCGGCGTCGATCATCGCGATGCTGCCGGCCCCGGACCGCCGCACGCCGAAGTCCCCGGTGGTGACCAAACACGCGGCGTGGATCCTCGCGAACCGCTATCAACCTCCCGTCGCGCTCGGTTCTCCATGATCGACGCGCGTAAGTTCACGTCGGCCGGGTCGTTGGCCGCCGGGGTGGGGCATGACCGATACCAAACGCGCAAAGGCCGATCACCTCCGCGAATGTGTGCTGAGCGGACCGGGAGCCGCCACGGCAGCTGACCGCGAAGCGGCGTCGCGCGGCGTCGGGGAGGGGCCCGTCGGGGCCTACGTGGCGAAGGTTTACCGGCAGGCGACCGAGGTCGCCGATCAGGACGTCGAGGCGTTGCGCGCGGCCGGGTTCTCCGACGACCGGATCTTCGAACTGACCGTCGCCGCCGCGACGGGCGCCGGTTTCCGGCGGTTGGATGTGGTGTTGTCCCTGCTGGACGACGCGTCATGAGGCTCCCGATCGTCGCGACGGGTCAGCCCTTCGCCAATCGAGCCTTCTTGAAGTTCGTGCGCTATTCTTCCGGGAACGAGCCTCCCGACGTATTGAAGACGCTGCACTACCGCCCGTCGTTTTGGGGCCGGCCGTACTCCGATCTGCTGCAGGACGTGATGCGGGGCCCGTCCGAGTGGTCACCCGGAGAGCGCGAGCTGTTCGCCGCGCTGACTGCGAGGCTTTCGGACTGCGAGTTTTGAAGGGGTGCCCACGGCGCGGTCGCGTCGGTCCTCCTCGGTGATGTCGTGACTTCCGCTGTCCTCGACGACTGGCGCGCGGCCGACGTGCCGCCCCGTCTTCGAGCGGGGCTTGTCCTGGTCGAGCGAATCAGTCGCCACCCCGATGACCTGACCCGTGTGGACCTCGCCGCCGCGCGCGCCGCCGGGCTGTCGAGTGCGGCGATTCGCGACCTCGCTTACGTGGTGGCGATGTTCTCGACGATCGTTCGAATCGCGGACGCGCTCGATTGGGCCGTGCCATCGGACTTTAGCGGCTCCGCGAACATGCTCGTCCGCTTTGGGTATCGTCTGCCCCCTCTGCTGTGATTCCCACCGCCAGAGGGTAGCATCGCGCCCGGAGGGTGGATGGACGTCCTGCACGTAGCGGCCGAGACGGGTCCCTGGTCGAAGACAGGAGGGCTCGGTGACGTCGCGTCCGCGCTGCCGAAGGCGCTCGCCAAACGCGGTCATCGCGTGGTCGCCGTATCGCCGCGGTACAAGGAGATCCCCGGGGCGAAGGACACCGGCCTGCGGGCGCGCTTTCACCTGTTTGGCGTCGACCACGAGGTCCGGTACCACGCGCTCGAGAGCGACGGCGTCGTTTGGGTGTTCGTCGACAACCCGTGCTTCACCCGCGGCGGCATCTACGGTGATTCCAGGGGAAGCTACCCGGACAACCTGTTCCGCTACGCGCTGCTCACGCGCGCCGCGATCGACGTCGCCGCGCGGTTGCCCCTCGTTGGCGGGCCGCTCGCCGATGACACCGTGTTTCACAGCAACGACTGGCACACGGCGCTGCTGCCGTCGTACCTGGAGGCGTGGCGGCAGATGGGCCGGTTCACGCATGCCGCCACCGTGCACGGGCTGCACAATTGCTCGCACCACGGCACCGCGCCGAGCGATTCGTTCGCCGGTCTCGACCTGCCTCTGCGTTTCTGGCCGGTGTTGGACATGCACGGGTACGTCAACCCGCTCAAGGCGGGGATCGTGTCGGCGGATCGCCTCGTGACCGTGTCGCCGACGTACGCGCGCGAGATCACGCGCACGCATGGCTTCGGGCTCGAGCATCTCCTTGCAGGGCGTCGCGAGCAGCTCGTCGGCATCCTCAACGGCGTTGACGATGCGTGGGACCCGAAGACCGACAAGCACCTGCCAGCGAACTTCGACGTCGACGATCTTTCCGGCAAGCTGAAGTGCAAGCTCGAGTTGCAGCGGTCGCTCGGCCTGCCCGTCGAGGGGAAGGTGCCGTTGGTCAGCATGATCGCGCGCCTCGACCACCAGAAGGGCATCGATCTCGTCGAGGCGATCACGCCGTGGTTGATGGCCCAGGGCGCGCAGCTCGTCATGCTCGGCAGCGGCTCCGAGAAGTACAAGGCGTTCTTCCGGGAGACGGAGCGCCGCTGGCCGCGCCAGGCGCGCGGCTGGTATGGCTTCGACGAGTCGCTCGCGCACAAGATCGAGGCCGGCTCGGACATCTTCCTGATGCCGTCGCGGTTCGAGCCGTGTGGGCTGAACCAGATGTACTCGCTTCGCTATGGCACCGTTCCCGTCGTTCACCGCACCGGCGGCCTGGCAGACACGGTTCAGTCGTTCGACCCCGATCGCGAGGTCGGCACCGGGTGGGCGTTCTCGCCGCATGACGCGGGCGCGTTCCGGGACGCGATCGGCTTCGCGCTCGTCACCTGGGGCCGTTTCCCCGAGTCGTGGCGTCGCATGCAGCGCCGCGGCATGAGCCAGGATTTCTCCTGGGACCGTGCGGGCGCGCTGTACGAGCGGTTGTACGCCTGGGCCGCGTCGTCCCGCCGCAGCTGAAGACGGAACGATCGACTACGATCCCGGGTTGTGACACCGGAGGGATCTTTGTGGTCGTTGCTGTTTTCGCTCGCGTTCGCTCAAGACGACGGTGACGTCGGGTCCCTCGTGCTCCCGGAGGCGACGCTTGTCGTGCGTGGAGCGGCCACGTCGGCGGGTCCGGGCGATCGCAAGCGCGTGTGGGATCTGGCGCGGCAGGCGGACTTCAAGGTCATGCTGCCGGGCGCGGTGATGCCGGTCGTGTGCGTGAAGGTCACGGCCGTGTTGTTCGGCGACTTCATGGGCGACAAGGCTTGTTTCTACCGTGCGAGCGCGCTCTCCCTCGCGACCGAGGACCTCACTGGTACCGGCGATCAGGTCGTCGGGCGCGACGCCGTCTGGCTGCTGCGCGAGGCGGACATGGGCGTGCCGTTCCTGTTCGCTCGCGACCGGGAGGCGGTGCAGCCGGCGGATCTCGCAGACGCGATCAAGCTACGGGCCGCCAATACGGCAGGGCACAGCTCCCTCGCGCCGCCCGCCGTGCCGTCCCGTCCCGTGGGCGTCAACAAGCAGGGCGTGATCGATCTGTTCACGATCCACGATCTCGCCGCCGTCGGACCGCTGAAGGCGGTGCTCGATTTCGGAACCGCTGCCGAGAAGATCGCGGTGATCGACGCGGTCGCCGAGCTCGGGGTGTTGCCGCTCGTGGACGCCGTGATCGATCACCTCGACGACCTCGACAAGCTGACGAGCGACGCCGACCCGATCGGCATGCCGGTCGGCGTGTTCGCGTCCGAGGCGCTCACGCGAATGGCGCCGCGTCTGGACGGGCGAATCGAAAAGGAGCGGCCTCACGACACGTATGGTTTCATGCCGGGTGGAATCGACTTCGAGATGCGCGGGCCCGCGGTCGAAGAGGACTGGAAGAAGTGGTGGACCGAGTGGAAGGCGAAGGGCCCGGTCAGGTAGCGGTGGTCGCGAGGAACTCGTCCACGCCCTTCGTGAGCGGCTTCGTGGCGCGGATCCAGAACGCGGGATCACCGAGGTCCTCGCCGAGGACGTCGCGGCCGATCGCTCGCGTATCGTCCCAGCCCGTGCGGGCGAGCAGCTTCCGGTAGGTCGCGCGGAACGCGGGGCCCTCCTCGCGCGCGCGCTGGTAGACGCTTGCCGAGAACAGGTAGCCGAACGTATACGACCAGTTGTAGAAGCCGAAGCTGCTGATGTAGAAGTGCAGCTTCGACGCCCAGAACAGGTCGTCGTATGTGTTCAGCGCGTCGGCGTGGGTGACCTTGAGGCAGTCAACCATCTCGGCGCGGAGCTGATCCGCGCGGAACGGACCCTGGCGCCGCAGCTGGAACAGCTTCTGCTCGAACTGGAACCGCGCGGGGATGTTCATCAGGAACGCGACGCCGGCCTGCAGATCCTGGTCGAGCAGCTGAACGCGCGCGGCCGCGTCGGGCGCGTTCGCGATCGCTGCGTCCCGGACGACGGCCTCGGCGAACGTGGACGCCGTCTCGGCGAGCGCCGACGTGACCTCGCGACGCGCGATCGGGTTCTGGAACAGCACCTCGTCATGGAAGCTGTGCCCGAGCTCGTGCGCGAGTGTGAGCATGGTGTCGACCGTGTTCGTGAACGTCAGGAAGATGCGGCTCTGCTTGCTGCGCGGCACCGGCGCGCAGAACCCGCCCGGCATGCGCCCCGGGCGCGACTCCGCGTCGATCCACCGCTTGCGGAGGGCCTCGCGCGCGAACGCACCCATGTCCGGGTCGATGCCGTCAAACGCCTCGACCACCACGTCCTGAGCCTGCTCCCAGGAGATCGTCTTGTCCGCGTCGGGCATCGGCGCGAGTGTGTCCCAGGCGTCGAGCTTCGGCTTGCCGAGCAGCTTCGCCTTGCGCGCCAGGTACGCGGTGAGCTTTGGCCGGGCGTGATCGGCGGCGATCCACATCGCGTCGAGGATGCCGCGATCCACGCGGTTGTCGTGCAACGTGCAGGCGAGTTCGTCCACGCCGAGCCGATCAAACCGCGTCTGCCGCGCGCCCGTGATGTGGGTGAGCGCCATCGCGCAGGTGTCTGCGGCGCCGGACCATGCCTTGGCGGCGCCGTCGTACGCTGCCTTGCGTACGGCTTCGTCGGCGTGCCCGCGCATGCCGTTCACGACGGCGATCCCGACCTTCTTGGGGGCTTCGCCGGGCAGGGCGAGCT
The DNA here is from genome assembly GCA_947505245.1 of Pseudomonadota bacterium. Classification (GTDB taxonomy): domain Bacteria; phylum Myxococcota_A; class UBA796; order UBA796; genus SYKL01. Next base: position 45,315 of record CANNIZ010000028.1, read on the forward strand.
CGACCTCCAGCGTGCCCGACAGGTTGTCGTACAGCTGGCCCCAGCCGTGGAGCGCCTCGCGCTCCAGGTCGTTGAGCAGCGCCTGCATCGCCTTTGGCCGAAGCGTCAGGCGTTTCGCTCCTTCTCGCCGATGGCGCAGCAGGGGAGCCATCTCGTCCATCGAGGGGTCTGCAAGGAGGGCCGCGAACGACGCGTCATCGACGTCTGCGAGCAGCGACTGAATCGGGACGTCCGCGCGGTTCAAGCGATTGACCAGCTCGGCGGTCAGGACGTCGGCCTCGCGGGCGTCGGCGCTGGTCGTGTCGGCCGCGAAGTTGCACGACGCGTACGTGCGCAGCTCGCCGAGGCGCTCGCCGAGGAGCTGGATCTCGTTCAGGAGCGCGCGGATCTCGTCCAGATCGTTGGTGGAGATGTCTTCTGTGCGCGGGATCAGGCCCTCGATCGCCTGTTTGACGGCTGCGAACTCGGCTCGGAACGGCGCGCCGTGGGGGCCGCCGGCGAAGATGGTCTCGAGGTCCCAGCGAGGGGAGGGGGCATACGGCATGGTCGACTCCGCAGAAGTCGAGGGTCTAACCTTTCGGCTCCTCGCTCGTCGCGTCGCGCGCATCGAACCAGGTCGGATCCAGGTGATGGCGCGCGCTGTTGGCGTAATACTGCGCCACTGCGGTCTCGATCACGGTGATTCGACGGTCCTTGGGATGCCAACGCACCACGCGGCGCCTCTGCAGCTGTGCGAGCGACAGCATCAGGATGAGCTCGGCTTCGTCGGCGTCATCGATGTTCTCGTCGAGTTCGGGGATCTGGCTCTGCTGCTTTTGTTTGCGACGCTCTTCGATGCCGGCAAACTGGGGCCCGAAAGCGAGCGGTGCACTCGCTGCCCGGAAGCGCTCGGTCACGACCTTGATGCGCTTGACGACGTCAGAAAACCCGCCGCCGCCTGGCTCGAGCAGGGCCGTGCAGGTGATCGCGACTGGAACGACGGGGATCGCGTGTCCGACGCGCTTGTACAGCAGCTCTCGCGCGAGCAGGCGCACCGCCTCTTTCCGCTGGTCGTCGGGGAGCTCGTGTATGTCCGATCCGCCGGGCCACGAAGACAGCGTCAACGGCTCGCCGAACGCCAGGGCGGCGTACCCGAATTTAGGGGGGGCCCACGTAAAGTAGCGCGCGAGGTTCGCGCTGATCAGCACCGGCAGCCAGGCGATCAGCGCGATCAGGTTGAGCAGCCGTACGATCAGGCGCTTTGGTGCGTGTCCAGCGGCGTCCGCGACCAGCCACCGATCTTCGAGCACGCGGTCATAGTTCAGCCCGACCGGCACGAACACGATGTCTTTTTCGGGGTGCTCGATGCGAAGCTTGACGATGTATTCGAGGAGTCCACTGCGGGGCCGGCGCAGCGCGCCGTCGCGCGTGAGGCCGCCCTCCGGGAAGAAGCCCGTGACCGCTCCCTGCCCTGCGAGGAGCTGGATGAAGCGCTCGAGCACGATGTGGTAGAGCGGGTCCTTCTCGCCGCGCCGGACGAAGTAGCCTCCGAAGCTGCGGAACAGCGACGACAGAGGCCACACCAGCGCCCACTCGCCGACCGCGTAGCTGACGGCCACCTTCTGAACGAGGCCAAACGCGATCACGACCGGGTCGAAGTTGCTGCGGTGGTTGAACACGTAGACGCGCACGGCGTTGGCGGGCAGCTTCGCCATCTGCGCGTCGAACGCCTGCTGATCGACGACCATCTCGAAGCAGAACTCGACGAACCGCCGCGAGATCCCGGCGCCGAATTGGTAGTAGCTGGCCATCGAGAAGTCGGGGGCGATCTCCTCGACGTAGCGATCCACCCGGTCGCGAAGCTCGTGCACGGGTCGACCGGTGCGGCGCGCGGTGGCGAGCAGCTCGAGCTCGACGATCTTGTCGGACGCAATCCGCTCGCGCATCCAGATGCGATCCACGAACCGCGCAAGCTCGAGCTGGACGCGGTTCTGCCTCACGAAGCGGGACGCACCGGCGCGCATGGAGCGACGCGCAGCCCCGACCAGGAAGGCTCGAAGCACTTCGTAGCCGACGATTCCCGCGACGATGGTGAGCGCGAACGTCACGTCGCGAGCTGCGTCAGCTGCTGCGAGGCCCCCGAGAACAATGGCCAACCATCACCGACGAGCACGGTCGTCAACCCCGGCAGCGCCGCCAGCCTGCCCACGGAGTGCTTCGCCGCGTTCAGATCGGTCAGCTTCGCTGGCGGCAGGAGGTTCAGCGCGTTCGCGCGCTGGCCGCGCACCAGGTCACCGGTGATCAACGTCTCGGGTGTCAGGAAGAACGCCAGCTCACCCGGTGTCTTGCTGCCCGTCATCGCGTACGCGACCAGCCCGGGAACGACCTCATCGGCGTCGCCGAGCCAACGGTCGACATGCAGTTTGACGGTGGCGCGTTCGCCGGAAGGGGCTGCGACCTTCGCCGCTGTCGCCGCGACCAGGCCCGCGGCCGCCCGCTCATGGTCGCTGTTCGTCAAGACGACCCACGCCACCCCACCGAGTCGCTGCACGTGGCGCAGATCGTGGTCCGACAGTGGCAGAGGATCGAACGCGATGTTGCCCTCCGGACGCACCCAAAGCACTGAGTGAAAGTCGATGTCACGCTGTTCGTCGAAGTACGACCATTGGAACAGGTCGTTTCGATGCAGGGATTTCACGGGTACCTCAGGGGAGCGTCGCGATGATACAGCCGTCGCGCGGGAGGCGCACCGGTCGTGTCGTGGCTCGAGATCGCGGCGGTGATCACGGGGTTCCTTTGCGTCGCGCTGACCGTGCGCGAGTCGGTGGCGTCGTGGCCGATCGGCATCGTCAGCTGCGCGCTGTACATGGTGGTGTTCTACGAGGTGAAGCTGTACGCCGACATGGGGCTCCAGGTCGTTTACGTCGTGATGAGCTTCTACGGGTGGTATCGGTGGGCGCGCCCGGTCGCCGCCGAGGTCCTGCCGATCTCGCGCGCCGAGCCGCGTGAACTCGTAGGACTCGCACTTCTGGCTGTGGTCGCGAGCGGCGTGTGGGGCTGGTACCTCACGACGTACACCGACGCGGCTCTTCCCTACGTCGACGCGACGCTGGTCGCGGCGAGCCTCGCCGCCCAGTGGCTGCTCACGCGCAAGAAGATCGAGAACTGGGCGATCTGGATCGTCGCCGACGTTGCGTACATCGCGGTCTACGCCGTCAAAGACCTGTGGCTCACCGCTGGTCTGTACGCCGCGTTTGCCGTGCTCGCAACGCTCGGGCTCGTCCGCTGGACGCGTGAGCTGCGCGCGTGATCGTTCGCGTCGCAGTGATCGGCCCCGAGTGCACCGGCAAGACCACCTTGTGCCGCGATCTTGCAGCCCACTACGGCACCACGTGGGCGCCCGAATACCTGCGCGCCTGGGTCGATCTGCACCCCGGGCGCGAGCCGATGGTGTCGTTCGACGACACGGTCGCGATCGCTCACGCGCACGCCGTTGGCGAGGAGGCTGCGGTGGCCGACGCCCGCCGGGTCGTGTTCTTTGACACCGACGCCCTGGTCTCCGCCGTGTACAGCGCGCACTACCTCGGCCGCGTCCATCCCGATCTCACGCGCCTCGCGCGGCTCCGAAGGCCCGCCCACACGCTGCTCCTCGCCCCCGACGTGCCGTGGATCCCCGACGGGCAGCGCGATCTCCCGCAGGGCCGCGACGCCATGTTCGCGACGTTTCAGGAGGCGCTCGTCGGTCACGAGCGGCCGTTCGAGGTGATCACGGGCCCGTGGGACGAGCGGCTCGCGCGCGCGATCGCGTTGGTCGACGGCCTCCTCGCCGCCGAGGCTTCAGCTGACCCTCGGTGACGCCTGTTGACCGACGAATCGAGCCCCCCGTGCGTCCACCCGGCATCACGTTCCGGGGGACCCCATGTCGCGCTTCACCGCTCCGATCCTCTCGCTCGCCCTGTTCGGGTGCGCTGCAAATCGCCACCTCCACGCTGGCGATGACTTCGCTGTCTCCGGCGAGTGGGCGAGCGCGCTGCGCGAGTACCAGGAAGCCGAGGCCCGCCGTCCTCACAACGAGGTGATCGCGGGGCTTGTGGACGAGGCGCGCGCCAAGGCCGTCGCGGACTACCTCGACGCGGCCGGGTCTGCGCTGCAGGGAGACGATCTCGCCGCCGCACACGACGCCCTCGAAGAGGCCCGTGCGCTTCAGCCCGGCATCGACGAGGTCGCGATCCTCGAAGATCGCCTCGTCGCGATCGGACTCGCGCGGGTCCACACGTTCGGTGCGGCGCGCCAGACCGACGACGCCTACCGGCTCGCGGTGCGGTTGTCCCGCTGGTACGGCGGCCGCGAGGAGGTCGCGCGCGCGCTCCGAGACGAACGGTCTACCGTTCGCGCGCAGGCCACCGCACTTGCGGATCAAGAGCGCTTTGCCGAGGCCGTCACCCGGCTCGACGTCATCGGTGAGCAGGAGCCGCAGTTCGGGTCGCTCGAGCCGTGGCGCGCCGAGCTCCGCGCCCGGTGGGCCGATGACCTGGTTGGCGAAGCTCTAACCAGCGAGAAGGCAGGCCGAATCGGCTCGGCGTACCTCGCGACTGCCGCTGCGGTCGGCCTGGCGGGACGTCCGGAAGACGCGATGCTGCGCGATCGCCTGCGCGGCGCGTTGGTGGCGGACTATGGACTCGTGATCGACCTCGACGTCACGGGCGACATGGGTGGGCGAGCCGCGATCGAGCGCGCCGTCGACGCGCGCGTCGCGTCGAACGCGGTGAGCGTGGGCGACTTCGCGCAGCCCGACCTCGCGATCGACGTCTCGCTCGCGTCGCCACGCTTCGACGAGGTCGTGACGACCTCCGTCGGCGAGCAGCCGTACATTGCGGCGTGGGACCAGGTGCCGAACCCTGCGTACCTCGATCAGCGCGCCGCGGTCGGCCGCATCGAGGGCTATGTCTTCGATCGCGAGCTCGAGCTGCGGCAGGCGCGTGAGGGTTTCGCTGTCGCCCGTCACGGCGTGGAGGTCGCGCGAACGGCACTCGAGCCTCTCGAGTCGGCACTTTCACTGGCCGGGGACCGGCTCGTCGCTGTCGAGCAGGTCGAGTCGACCGCGCTCGAGGCGCTGAGGGCAGCTCAGGTGGCGTTCGAGGCGGCGCGCGAGGCCTCGCAGCCGCTCGAGCCTGTGGCCGAGGTGCTCAAGGCCGCGCGGGAGGCCTACCTGAAGGCCCACGCCCGCGCCGACGAAGTGCGGACCATCGAAACGGCGGCGCGCACGTCCCGTGACGCTGCGAACGCGGCCCTCGCCGCAGCCGAGCAGCAGGCCGCCGAGCAGCAACGCGCCGTCTACGGCTGCGAGACCGCGCTCGCTCGCACCCACGGGGAGCTGATCGAAGCGCGACATCACCTCGACGATCTGCAGCCGTACGTCGAGGTCGCGCGGTGGGACACGTTCCGGTACGCGATCGATCACGTCGAGCGCACGGCGGCCGTGGCGGTGTCGGTGCGCACGGGAGGCTCGACCACGCGCGCGACGGGACTGTCGTCGACCAGCGATGACGCCCACGGCGCGTTCATCCCGTATGGACTCGCCGAGGACCCGCTTCGCTTTGCTGCGAGCGATGCCGATCTCGTCGCCGCGGCGTGGTCCGTCGCATCCGAGCGCGCAGCGGGCGCGGTCGACGCCGAGGTCGTGGCGTGGCGCGAGGGCCTCGTGCGCGACGCGCTCGCCAGCGATGGGGAGGCCGCTGCACGTTCATGGGCGCTCGTCGCGCTCGCGGATCCGAGCGCTGTTCCTCCCGAATTCCAACGTTATCTTGACGTTCGCTGGACGGGCGTTTCGGCCGCGTGGGTCCGCTAAGTTACACCCCGCAGACGGAGGCCCGATGCCGTCTGCAGATCTGTTCGACCCGACCGATGAACACGCGATGCTTCGCACCATGGTGCGTGAGTTCGCAAAAAAGGAGGTCGATCCCCAGGCTGCGCGCCACGATGCGCTGGGTGAGCTCAACGTGCCGCTGCTTCGGCGCCTCGGTGAGCAGGGCCTGCTGGGGATCACCGTGCCGCAGGACCACGGCGGGGCTGGCATGGACGCGGTCGCGGCGGTGATTGTGCATCACGAACTGTCGAAGTACGACCCGGGCTTCTGTCTGGCGTACCTCGCCCACTCGATGCTGTTCGTGAACAACTTCTTCTACGCCAGCAACAATGACCAGCGCTCCCATTGGCTCCCTAAAGCCATCTCCGGCGAATGGATCGGCGGCATGGGCATGACCGAGGCCGGCGCTGGCACGGATGTCCTCGCCATGACCACGACGGCGGTGAGGCAGGGCGACCGGTACATCATGAACGGCTCCAAGACGTACATCACGAACGGCTGTGAAGGCTTCGTGTTCATCGTTTACGCGAAGGTCGAGGGGCGCGTCACGTCGTTCATCGTGGACCGCACCTGCCCCGGTTTCCGGACGTCCGCGCACATCGACAAGCTCGGCATGCGCGGCTCGACGATGTCGGAGCTCATCTTCGAAGACTGCGAAGTCCCGGCGTTCAATCGGCTCGGTGAAGAAGGTGGTGGGGTCACGCACATGATGCGAAACCTCGAGATCGAGCGGCTCACCCTCGCGGCGATGAGCGTCGGCATCGCCGAGCGCTGCGTGGAGATCATGGTGCGCCACGGCCAGGAGCGAAAGGCGTTCGGCGATCCGATCAACGCGTTCGGCCAGATTCAGCGGTACATCGGCGAGGGCTACGCGGCCATGGAAGCCGCAAAGTGTCTCGTGTACAACGTCGCGAGGGACGTCGGAGCCGACAAGCGCAACCGCATCGGCAGCGACGCCGCGAAGCTGTTCGCGGCGCCCGTCGGCAAGATGGTCGCGGACTATGCGATGCAGGTCATGGGCGGCTCCGGGTACTGCAAGGA